>JAXMNQ010000015.1:0-120013 GCA_034670345.1 Paracoccaceae bacterium
GTGCCATCCGCCAGATCGCTCGAGGTGCCCGAGATCACCGCCGCGGGCGCTTCGGCCGCGTTGATCACATCGTCATCCTCGATCGGCGCGTCCACCGTCAGCGCCGGCGCCGTGGCGTCCTTGGTCGTGGCAGCCATGACATCGACGCCCGTGTTGCCCGATGTATCGGTAACCGCAACCGTCAGCGTCAGCGTACCGTCGCCCAGCCCGGAGACATCCAGCCCCGTGACCTGATGCGCCGCCGTGCCCGCGGTTCCTGACCCGGTGACAGCCGTGCCGCCCCCGGTCGAAACGATCTCGAAGGTGAAGGTTGCCCCAGCCTCGACACCGGCGAAGGTAAAGCTGACCGCCGCCACATTTCCAAGATTCACCGGATCCTGATCGAAGCTGACCGAATAGCCCGCAGGCGCGGCGGTGTCCTTGGTCGTGGTATCGGTGGCGTCCGCCCCGGTGTTCGTCGCCGCGTCGGTCAGGGACACCGTCAGCGTCAGCGTGCCGTCGCCCAGACCCGAAACGTCAAGCCCGGCGATCTGGTCCGTCGCCGTGGCGATCGTGCCGGTGCCGGAGACCGGAACGCCGCCCGCAGATGAGGTGATCTCATAGTTGTAAGTTGTGCCGACCTCGGCACCCGCAAAAGTGAAGCTCGTGGCTGTCCGGTTCCCGTCATTCACCGGGTCCTGATCGAAGGCAACGGAATAGCCCGCAGGCGCGGTCGCGTCCTTGGTCGTGGTGTCGGTGGCGTCCGCTCCCACATTGCCCGCCGTGTCGGTGAGCGCCACGGTCAGGGTCAGCGTGCCGTCACCCAGGCCCGAAACGTCAATCCCGTTGATCTGGTCCGTGGCAGTCGCAATAGTGCCGGTCCCGTTCACGGCAACGCCGCCGCCGTCCGACGTGATCTCATAATTGTAGGTCGTCCCGACCTCGGCATCGGCAAATGTGAAGCTCACTGCCGCCTGATTGCCGCTGTTCACCAGGGTCTGATCCAGCGTCGCAGAATACCCGGATGGCACGGTGGTATCGACCACGGTGCCACTGACAGTGAAGGTAAAATCATTCTCGTCGAGATCATTGCCGCCCAGATACCGCACGTCGAAGCTGAAGGCCTCACCTGCAGGCGGTATCGCACCGACACCGGAACCGACAGTGAACTGGACTTCGAAACTCGCGCTTTCGGTGGGCGCAAGGGGGCCGACCGCATCAACGACGGCCAGGCTGACCAGATTGGGCGAGGCGTTCAAGGTCGAGACTGCGCCCAGAACCAGCGTATCGGTACCGTTGTTGGTAATTGTCACGGTCGCGGTCTGCGGCACACCGGCGGGCACTGCGGCCCCCGCGTCAATCGTCGCGCCGGAGCTGACCACCGTACCACCGGGGGTGGTCTGGAAATCCGCCTCGGGCGAAATGGTCGACAAGGTTGCAGCCGCCGTCCCGGAATTGCCCAGGGTCGAGGAGAGATCGCCGGTTGTGTTGTTCAGAGGGCCTTCGGCCGTCGGGGTCACGTCGACGCTGATCAAACAGATTGTAGAGGATGCAACCGCACCGCCGGTATAGGAAATGACGCCGCTCCCGGGTGTTGCCGTCACCGTTCCGCCGATACAGGTGTTGACCACATTTGCCGGAGACTCGACCACAAGCCCGGCAGGCAGGTTATCCGTGAAATCCAGCCCGGTGGCCGGAAGGACCGAACCGGTGTTGTCGACGGTAAATGTCAGGGTTGAGGTCGAAACTTCGCTCCCCTGATCAACAAAGTAGTTGTAAGCAACGGTTGTCGGGGAAAATGCCTTGGCAAAGCCGGGCTGGGGCACAGCTGTCAGCGTGTCAGTGGCCGTCCCGGAGGCGCCCAGAGAGGAGGTAAGAGCGTCAGAGGTGTTCACCAGGTCACCCACCGTGGTTGGCGTGACGTCGACAAGAACGGTACAGAAGTTGCTCGGGTCAAGCGTGCCACCGGTCAAGCTGATGACACCTGAGCCACCGGTCGCCGTTACGGTCCCGCGACAGGTATCGATCACGTTCGCAGGTGTTGCGACTTGCAGGCCCGCCGGCAGGGGATCGGTGAAGGCCACCGACGTGGCCGCCAGCGTTGACCCGGTGTTGTCGACCGTAAACTGCAGGATGGTAGTTGCGCCAACGGCGATGGTGTCATTCAGGAAGGTCTTGGAAAAGCCGGGCGCAGGCACGGCGGTCAGCGTCGCGCTGGCAGTGCCGGAATCACCCAGCGAAGAAGTCAGGCTGTCCGAGTTATTGTCGAAGTCGCCATCCGAGGTGACCGACACGTCGGCCTGAATGGTACAGGTTGATCCGGCATTGACCGTACCGCCGGAATAGCTGATCTGACCGGCGCCCGCAGCTGCCGTCAGCGCGCCGCCGGTGCAGGTCGTCGATGGGTTGGACGGCGTGGCCAGGACCATCCCGGCCGGCAACGTGTCGCTGAAGTCGAGGCTTGTGGCCGCCACGGTGGAGCCGCTGTTGTCGATGGTAAAGGTGAGTGTGGAGACATCCACAGCCGCGATCGTGGCGGGCGAAAAGGCCTTGGTGAAACCGGGCTGCGGGTTCACCCGCAGGGAATCCGTGGCCGTCCCCGAACTGCCCGAGCTTGAGGTCAGGCTACCCGATAGGTTGACATAATCACCGACCGCGGCGGCAGAAACATCGGCCGAGAGGGTACAGGTGGCGCCTGCGGAGACGGTCCCGCCGGTGTAGGAGACGAAGCCGCTGCTGGCTGCGGCGGTCAGCGTGCCTCCGGTACAGGTGGTCGAGGCATTTGCGGGAGACGCAACGACCAGTCCCGCCGGAAGGTTATCCGTGAAATCCAGCGCCGATGCCGCAATGGCCGAGGCGGAGTTGTCGATGGTAAAGGTCAGCGTTGTCGCTGCACCGGCGCCGATCGCCGGGCTTGCGAACTGCTTGGCAAATGTGGGCGGCGGCTCGACGGCCAGAGTGGCCGAAGCCGGGTCCGCCGAGAACAGGCCCGACGAGGTCACAGTCGATGTCACATTGGGGTAGGAACCGGGAGTCGCTGATGCAGGCACCAGAACGGTCACGTCAAAAGAACAGGTCCCCCCGCCGCCAGCCAGCTCGCCCCCCGAGAATGTCAGGAAACCGGTGCCGCTGATTGAGGATCCGGCGCCGCAGGGCTGCGACGGCAGGTTGGCCGCAACGGCCCCCGTCAGCATCGTGTTCAGGTTGTCCGTGAACGACAGGCTGGTGACCGGGGACGCATTCGGGTTCGTCAGGGTAAAGGTCAGCGTCGCCGTCCCGCCTGCGGCCGTGGGGCCGTCAAAGGACTTGGAGAATGTCGTGGAGACCGTGTTGATTTCCAGCGTATCCGTGGCCGGATCGCCCGTAACGGCCAGCCCGGCCATCGTTGCGGTGATACTGGAGGTGGTGTTGGTGACCGCTCCGGCGGGCGCAGCCCCCGGGATAGTCAGGCTGACCTGAACCGTGCAGCTGGCAGAGGCTGCAAGAGAAACGCCTGAGATATCAATCGTATCGGTGCCCGTTCCGGCGGTTGTGCCGCCACAGGTATTCGACAGGACGCTGTCAAAGATTGTCCCGGACAACATGGCGCCCAGATCGTCTGTGAACGCGACAGCCGTCGCCGCGTTGGTGGTGTTTTCGTTGGTCAGCGTCAGGTCCAGCGTCACGGAATCACCCGGAGCAACGGAATCAGAGGCAAAGCTCTTGTCCAGCGTCAACAGGTTGCTGAGCACGGTCAGGTTATTGAAGGCCGACGCGACGATAACCGCGCCCCCCTGGTTTGCGGACAGGTCGCTGGAGTTTGACCCGTAGGTGCCGTCGGCCGCCGCAGCGGGCACCAGCAAGGGCACGTCGATGGTGCAGGTCTGACCGGACAGGACGCCGCCACCGGTATAAGTCAGACTGGTCGTACCGGCGACAGTGCCGCCACAGGTGTCGGCGGTGGCCGGGCCAGTGGCTGCCAGGCCGGACAATGCGGCGTTCAGATTGTCGCTAAAGAACGTGATCGTCGCGTCATCGGTCGGGCTGACGTTTTCGATCGTGTAGCGCAACGTCGCCGCATCGCCCGCAATAGTCGTACCCGGCAGGAACTCCTTGGAGAACACCAGCCCGCTGACCGACAGATCATCCGAGGCCGCCGCAAACGGCAGAGTCAGGCTACCTCCGGTGACGGACAACTGCGACGTGGTGTTGGTATAGGTGCCCGACGCTGTCGAGACTGCCGCCGAAACGGGAATTGTAATTTCGCAGGTTGTCCCCGCTGCAAGCGATCCGCCGCTATAGGTCAGCAATGTATCCCCGGCCGAAAGACCGACTGTGCCATTACAGGTGTCGACAGAGGCCGTACCAAACGTCAGACCGGCCGTCATCACCGCCAGGTCGTCGGAAAAGCCAACGGCAGTGACGTCCACGATCGTGCTTGTGTTGCTGATTTCAAAAGTCAGATCAACGGTGCCACCGGGGGCAATTGCGCCATCGAAGTTTTTGACAAAGGACATGTCGATATTGCCCGACACGACCAGGTCCGCTGCGGCACCCGGCGTTGTCAGCGTGGCGGCGGCCAGTGTGGCGGACAGATCCCCGGAGGTGTCCGAGTAAGCCCCGCCCGGCAGATCCGAGGGCACGGTGATCGTCACGTCGAACGTACAGGTCGCCCCGGCCGCGATCTCCCCTCCGGTCAGGGACAGAGCCTGGCGGTCCGTGTTCGGGAAAATCAGGTTCAGCGATGACCCCGCGCCACAGGGGGGATTGGGCACCGGCGGCAGGGTCGCCGAAATCGGAAACGGCAGAAACCCGGTATCGCCCGCTACGCCGCCAGACCCGCTCGGGTCGGTCAGTTCGTCAACGAAGGTGACATCCGTGGCGGCGAACCCGGTCGGGACCGCATTCGGGTTTTCGATGGTATAGCGCAGCACCACATCTTCGCCGGCGTTGACTGCACCGGTCACAAATTCCTTGCTGAACAGAAGGCGGGCGGCATCCGTGACGAACAGGGACGCCGACGCAGTGTTGCCGGTTGCACCAGCGCCTCCGATCGTACCGTTGACGGTCCCGGAGGTATAGGAATACGTACCGGCGGCGACACCGCTGTCGACCGTCAAGGCGACCTCTATCTCACACTGCGAAGACGCCGAGACCGTCGCCCCGGACAGCGACAGATTGGAGGTGCCGACACCGGCAACAGAGCCGCCACAGGAATTCGACACAATCGAACCGATGGTCAGCAGGGGAGTCGAAAAATCGTCTGTAAAGGCTACGGATGTCGCATCATCCGAACGTGTGAAGTTCTCCAGCGTATAGACAAGGCTTGTCGTTCCGCCCGCGTTGACAGGGTTGTCGACAAAGGTCTTGGACAGGTTGAGCGTGGCGGAGGCAACCTCGATTGTTGCCGAGGATCTGCCGACCGAAACGAAATCAGCCAGCAAGTCGCTGGAAACCGCAACCTGTTCACCGACCCCGGCGCCGATTACATCAAGGCTTAGCGTGCAGGTCGCTCCGGCACCCAGAACCTCGAACCCCGCGAAAAGGTTGCTGCCGTTTGCGTCCAGGACGATCTGGCTGCCGCCGGGGGAGGACGTAACGATCGTATTGGGCACGCTGGCGCTGATACAATCGGTAGAGGCATTTGCCGGCGATGCGATGACAAGGCCGCCCGGCAGGGTTTCGGAAAAGTCCAGGTTCCCGATCCGATTGGCGTTCAGCGTATTGTCGAAGGTGTAGGTCAGGGTCGCCCGCTCTCCCAGGGAAATCGACGCGGACGAAAACGCCTTGGAAAAGCCGGGTCTGGTTGTATTGACAGTCAGATCAACGGCCAACGAGTCCGACGAACCCGCCGAACTGGACAGCGTCACCGACGGCAGCGTGTTTGCCCCGGGTGTGCTGGTCGTCACGTCCACGATGATGGAACAAATGCTTCCTCCGGCAATTTCAGCGCCGGACAGGGTGACCGCCGATCCGCCATCTGGCGCGCTCACCGTTCCGAAGTTGCACGAACCACTGGTCTGTACCACCCCCTCAAGAAGCATGCCCGCCGGCAGGTTGGAGGTGAATGCAAGACCGGAAACCGGCACCCCGGAGCCGTTGGAGATGGAATAGGTCAGCGTCGAGATACTGCCCGGGCCAATGATATTGGGTGAGAATTGCGTGGTCAGTGTGGGCTGCGCCAGTGCAGCCGCCGGGGCAAGCGCCGCGACCAACCAAAACAGCCAATAGCCCAGAACCCGCTGAATCGCCGACATGCCGTAGTCCCCTCGCCCCTTCGATCTCCCGTTGGTTGCATCAGGGTCCGGACCAGGCCGACCGTGCTCTGGGGGATCGCATCTATTCAGCTACATTGCCTACCGAAGTCGCTTACCTCGGGATAGTCTGCCGCGCAGCGGCGCGGCGGTTTTCGCAACAACAGGTATGCAGTGCGGCATTCCGGCGACACCTTGCAGGGCGAAAGGTTAATTTTCTCCGACCCCGGAATGCAATAAATTGACCATGGGCAGTCGGTTGGCGACCACAGTTCAGGTCGCCAAAACTGTTGCTCTGACGCACTGACGAATCGCCGGAGTGTGACCTCAGGGAGCAACCAGCGTCTGCAGGTCGAAAATCGGCAGCAGGACGGACAGCACGATCACCAGAACCATTCCCCCTACCAACATCATCAGCGCCGGTTCCATCAGCGACGCCAGACGCTTACGCTGGGTTGAAAGCCCGTTTTCCACCAGCGCCGCCGCCCGGCCCGTCATCCGCGCCAGCCGCGCGGAAACCTCCCCCGCGCCGATCAACTGCCGCGCCACCGGCGGCACGATGCTCAACGCGCCCAGCGCGCTCGCCAGCGTCTCGCCCTCGCGGATCGCCACGGCCACGTCCTCGGCCTCGGCGCGGAACCGGCTGACGGTCAGGACGGAGGCGGCGCTGTCCACCGCGATCGGCACCGTGTGCCGCGCATCCAGCACCAGCGCCAGCGTCCGCAGGTATTGCACGGCCGCCCCTGTGCGGATCAGGTGGCCGACAACCGGCAACCGCAGCAGCATCCCGTCACGCCGGTCGCGCAGCACCGGCATGCGTGCGCTGAGAACAACCAGCACCAGCAGCGCCAGCACCATCACCCCGATCAGCCAGAGGTGCGACTCGATCCAGCGCGCGGTCGCCATCATCGCCTGCGTCAACTCCGGCAAGGGGCGGCCCGAGGTTTCGAACAGCGCCACGATCTCGGGCGCGACGGTCACGAACAGCACCCCCGCCACCAGCACCGAGACCACGGCCACAAAGGCCGGGTAGACCAGCGCCGAACCCAGCTGCGCCCGGTCGCTGCGCGCGGTTTCAAGGTGGTCGGCAAGGCTCTCGAACACCGCCGACAGTTCCCCTGCGGTCTCCCCCGCCTGCACGGCGGCGAGGTAATAGCGCGGGAACCCGGCGCCGCTGGCCTCCAGTGCCGCGGCAAGGCTGTCGCCCTCCATCAGCGCCGCCTGCGCCCGCGCCACAACCAGATCCAGCGCGGGGGTGCTGCCCGCTGTGCGCAGCGTGCCCAGCGCCGCATCCACCGCCATTTCCGCGCTCAACAAGACGGCCATCTGCCGGGTGAACACCGCTTGCAGGTCGCGCGTCAGCCGCGCCCGGCCCAACCCGGGCAGCCGTGGCCCCCGGGCCCGCGTCCGCATCGTCAGTTCAGAGACATAGAGGCCCTGTTTCTTCAGCACCTCCGAGGCATGCGCTTCGGTCTCGGCCACCACGGTGCCGGCCTTGCGCCGCCCCTCGGCGGTGTAGGCGACATAGGCATAGGGCCTCACGAGCCATCCCCGACCACGCGCAGCGCCTCCACCAGACTGGTGCGTCCGGCGGCCACCGCGCTCAGCGCCTGCCCGATCAGCCGCTCATGCGGCTCCAGCGCGCTCTGCCACAATGCGCCCTCACCCGCGCCAATGCTGATCGCCTCGCGCAGGGCCTCATCCACCTCAAGGATCTCGAAAATCCCGACCCGGCCCGAATAGCCGCTCTGGTGACAGGCCTCGCAGCCAACGGGATCATGCAGCGCAGTCGGCATCGGCAGGCGCGCCTTTTCGAAATGCAGCACCTCTGTCGGCGCGGGCGCGCGCGGGGCGCGACACTCGGGACACAGCCGCCGCAACAGCCGCTGCGCGATCACCCCGCGCAGCGTGGCCGAGATCAGGAAATTCTCCAGCCCCAGATCGCGCAGCCGGACCACCGCCCCGACCGAGGAATTGGCGTGCAGCGAGGAAAACACCAGATGCCCGGTCAGCGCCGCCTGTGCTGCCGTGCTTGCGGTCTCGCCATCGCGGATTTCCCCCACAAGGATCACGTCAGGGTCCTGCCGCAGCGTGGCGCGCAGCCCCGCGGCGAAGGTCATGCCGATTTCCGCATTGATCTGGGTCTGCGAGATGCCGGTCAGGTCGTATTCGATCGGATCCTCGACCGTGACGATGTTGCGCTCTTCGCGGTCCGCCAGTTTCAGCAGGGAATAGAGCGTTGTCGTCTTGCCCGCCCCGGTCGGCCCGGTGGCCAGGATGATGCCGTTGGGTGTTGCGGCCAGCCGTTCCAGCCGGTCGATCTGTTGACGGTCCAGTCCCAGTTCGTCCAGCGGCATCAGCCCCGCCGCCCGATCCAGAATCCGCAAGACGATCCGCTCGCCGTAGTTGCCGGGCAGCGAGCTGACCCGCGTGTCGATCATCCGCCCGCCAAGGCGCAGCGGAATCCGCCCGTCCTGCGGCAACCGGGTTTCGGAAATATCCAGCCCCGCCATGACCTTGAGCCGCGAGACGACACGTTTCACCGGCACATCCGGCCGGTCCATCACCGTCTGGAGAAAGCCATCTATCCGCATCCGCGCGCGCAAACCGCCCTCATGCGGTTCGATATGCAGGTCCGATGCGCCGTCCAGCACCGCCTGACGCAACAACTGGTTCACCAGTTGGATCACCGGCGCTTCGACCGCGTCTTCCAACAGGTCACGCCCGCGCCGGGTGCCCGTATCTTCCTGCAACTCGAAGGTCAGCCCATGCCCCTCGGCCTCATCGCCCTTGTGATAAAGCCGCGCCATAACAGCCTCAAAGCCCGCGCCATCGGTCACATGCAGCGGCGCGCTCAGCCCGACACGGCGTTGCGCCTCGCGCAGGCCTGTCACGGTCGCTTCCGGCCCGGCCACCACGGCGCCTGCATCCAGCGCGACGCCATGGTCACGGGCAAAGGCATAGGGCAGCGGCGGCTGCGGGTCCGGCGTGGTCAGCAACAGGGGTTCCTCTGGGGTCTGGGGCATCCGTCTGGTCATCCTGCACAGGATTTGCGCCCCTTTGTGCCCTCAAGACCGGCAAACCTGCAACGCCCTTTCACCGGCGTCGTTGCACCTTGCAAAGGCGCGTGCCGGTTTGCAGGTTCCCGGGCGATCCCCGAATTGCCCCGCCAGACCCAGAAAAAGGCTAACATTGCTGCAACCTTTTTGTCCTGCTTGCCACGGCAGATCCTATCGATCCTTGCCGTTTCATTCGCGAATAATGTTAGCAGCGAGGGATATCATGGCCACTTATGATGCAGGTACATACTTCAGATATGAACTGGATTCCGGGACAACATACGACTTTCTGCAACAAGCTTCGGCACCGCCATTCACATACGATAACAGTGAGGCGGACAACACCATTGAGGTCGGTGGCAACATCAATTCCAATACGGTCGTCACGCCATATCCAGGAACGATCACCCTGCCATTCACAGGCGGCGGCACGGTCAAAACCATGGTCGGGGATTTTTCTACCATCCCGACCACCCAACGCATCCTGATCCTGCCGGGAGGGCTGGACCCGGCCAACGTGACATTGCCCACCAGCATCGACCTGAACGATCTGGACACCCGCGATTTTGTGACCTGCTTTGCCAAAGGCACGTTCATAGCGACGTCTGGCGCGGCCAGGGCGGTCGAGGATCTGCGGGCCGGGGACGAGATCACCACCGCTGACGGGCGTCAGATGGCTGTCAAATGAATCGGGCGCCAGACAATCGTCAAGTTGTTCCGTGGCGAGCGCGCGCGACTGGTCTGCATCCGCAAAGGCGCGCTGGCCGATGGCCTGCCGTCATCCGACCTGACTGTCACAGCCGATCACGGCATGGTGCTGGACGGTTTTGTGGTGAATGCCTCGGCTTTGGCAAACGGTTGCAGCATCGACTGGGTTCCGCTGGCACAGTTGCCCGACCGCTATACCGTCTACCATGTCGAAACCGAAGCGCATGACGTCATCCTCGCCAATGGCGCGGCGGCGGAAACCTGTATCGATTACGTGGCGCGCAGCAGCTTTGACAATCACGCAGAGTATCGCGCGCTCTATGGCGCGGACACCACGATTGCCGAGATGCCCCTGCCTCGGATCAGCTCTGCACGAATGGTCTCGGCTTCGGTGCAGCTGCGTCTTCTGTCCAGGCAGGTGACAAGCGCCGCCTGAGGCATTCACACCGAGACGGACAATCGGCGCGGCAGACCCACGAGTCTCCACGCGCAGACCGCCCGTTCGCCTTACTCGGAAAACTTCAGCCGGCTGGGCAGCGGCGGGTACATCTTGGTCTCTGCCGCACGGTCGATGAAGGTGGCATCAAACGGCTGGTTCAGGTCCGCCCCGTCAAAGGGCAGAGCCCCCAGCGGCGTCTGCGGAAACCGCGTGCTGTTCTCGGGCTGGATCGCAAGGCTCGCCTTCTTCGCCTCCCGTGCCAGTTCCCGCGTCAGCTTGGTCGCCTCCTTGTCGGAATTCACGATCCGCGGCCGCAGGAGCACCAGCAGAACGCGCTGGTTCTTGGACCCCGACTTGCCCCTGAACAACCCGCCCACCAAGGGCAGCTTGGACATGCCCGGCACCGCCTGAGAATCCGATCCAAAGCCGTTCTCCAACAATCCGCCCAACATGATCACATTGCCGTCGCGTACCAGAACGGTGGTCGACAGCGCCCGCTTGGCGGTGATCTCTCCCCCAGCCGAAGAGGTCGCGTTGGTCAGGTTGGACACTTCCTGTTTGATCACCAGACGCACGGTGCCATCGGCATTGATCTGCGGCAGCACGTTCAGAGTCAGGCCTACGTCTTGCCGCTCGATGGTCTGGAACGGCTCGGAGACAGCGCCCTGCCCGACCTGGCTGAACTGGCCGGTGACGAAGGGCACGTTCTGCGCCACCACGATCTCGGCCTCCTGCCCGTTCAGGGTCAGGATCGAGGGCGTCGACAACAGCCGCGTGCTACGGGTCCGGGCGATGGCGGTCAGCAGCCCGGCGATGCCGTTGCCGTTCTGATTGTAACGTCCACCGATCACCCCGCCCGACCCCACGTCCGGCACATCGCCGTTCAACACCGTGGATACAAGGCTGGTCAGGCTGGGACGGCCTTCCAGCGCGAACTGCACGCCGCCGACGATGGCATCGTTCAGGATCGTCCCGAACTGCACCGAAAGGTCGGAAAACCCGTCCACCGACATCTCGAAAATCACCGCCTCGACCAGGACCTGTGTCGGGCGCCGGTCGAGATGGCGGATCATTGCGACAATTTCATGGATCTGGTCCGAGGGCGCGGAGATCAGCAGCGAATTGGTCCCCGGATCCGGAACGATCCGAATGTTCGAGTTGGCATCCGCCCCCTGAAAACTGCGCAGCACCACGTCCGACAACTGCGCCGCATCGGCGTAGTTGATCTGCACCACATGGCTCTGCTGCGAGGTCTGCTGCGCATCGAGGCGACCGGAAAGGATGCGCACCTGTTCGCGCAGGCTCTGCGGGCCAAGCACCAGCAAGGCGTTCGAGCGCGCATCGACGCTGACCGAGGCCCCCTGCGGCACGATCCCCATCGACTGGATGATCTGCAGGACCTCGCTTGCATCGGCGTTGCGCAGCCGGATCATCTCGATCGGTTCGGCCCGCGGCTGGTCCAGCTCGGTGATCAGGTTCTGGATGCGGCGCAGGTTTCCGGCACGGTCGGAGAGGATGATCATGCGCGCGTTCGGGACGGTGGACACCACCGCCTCGGACGGCAGCAGCGGGCGGATGACTTCAAGGATTTCGGTCACCGGCACATGGCGAACCTCGATCACCCGGGTCACGTAGGCCCCCGATCCGGCCCCGCCGGGCGACAGTTCACGCGCCGTATTCAGCGGAACGATGCGATCCGCATCAATCCCCTTGACGATGGTCAGGCGATTGACCTCCAGCACGTTGAGAAAGATTTCATACAGCGCGGCCGGGGTCACATTGTCCGGCGCCAGCACGGTAACGGTGCCGCGCACGCCCGGATCCAAGACGAAATTCCGGCCTGTGGCCTCTGAGACGATCTCGACAAAGCTGCGCAGATCCGCGTCGCGCAGGTCCAACTGGCCCTGCGCCCGGCCTGCGCCCGGAAATGCCGATAGGGTCAAAGATAGCGCCACGAACAGCGCCACGAACCATGCCCGGGCTGCGGCGCCCGCGCCCCTGTGTTCCGATTGTCCTGCCCGCACTTGCGTGCCCTCTCGATTATTGTCCGCTTTTTGCGCGAACTTTTGTGGGCAAGGTAACGTGATCCAAGGGTATTGTCTCCCCCCGGCATTTGGATAGGCGGGCCTGCGCGCGCAGGCGTTGCGCGGAAGACTCGCCTTGGGTCACTTGTCGAAGGCGAGAAAGGCCTCGTGGCCGCGATTGTCGATGCGCAGCCCCTCGGTTTCGATGCCGGTGACGACGACCCCCTCGGCCAGCGTATCGCCCACCCGCATCAGGCGGTCACCGGTGGGATGGCCGACGATGGCCCAACGGTTGTCGCCATCGCTGACCAGGCCTTTCAGCGCGAAGCCAAGGCTGTCCAGTGGGGGCGCGGGCGGCTGTGGCGCGACCTCGACTACCGGCGTCGGCGGCTGCGGTGGCTGCGGTTCGGGCGGGGTGAAGGTGCCAAAGAGCGAAGGCCAGCGCATCGGCGGCTGCGGCTCGGGCAGATCAAGCGCAAGGGCATCGACCGACATAGGCGCGGCGGCGGGGGCGGCGGGCAGTGGATCCTGCCAGACGCGATAGAACATCTCGCCCGACCAGACGGCCGCGGCGAGGGTCAGGGGCGTGAGCAGCCAGGCGAGCCAACGCATGGATCGGGCCTCCGTTCGGGGCGATTGGCGGTTTTCATGGACGTTGCCCCGGTCAAGATGGTATCATGGTGTCCGATCAAGGCAAACCTTGGCGATGATGAGGACAGAGCAGATGGCACCGAAACGGGTGATTGCGGCGCTTTTGGCGCTGAGTTTGGTATTGCCGCTGGCAGCTTGCAGCACGGCATCGGGCAATGCGACAGGATTCCGCAAGAATTATGCCGTGGCGCGCACGGCGCTTGAAGGCGGCGAGTACGGCAAGGCGAACCGTCAGTACAAGGGCCTGATGGAAAGCGCGGGGCCGTTCCTGCCGCGCATTCAACTGGAATATGCCCACAGCCTGCTGCGGGCGGGGGATTATGCCGGCGCGGCGCGCATCGCCGAGGGCATGGCCCTGTCGGAACCGGGCGCGGGCGGCGCGGCAGCACTGGCGGTGGCCGCCACGGCGCGGCATGAGCTGGGCAAAGCGGCGCTGGCGCAGGGCGACGGGGCGGCGGGCAAGGCCCATCTGACCCGCGCGGCGACGGCAATGGGAGAGGTTCTGGAAAGCCATCCGGAGCTTGATCCGCTGGGCGCATTGGCCGGGCGCAAGGCCAGTATCGAGGCCCGTCTGAAGTCCCTCTGATCTGCCGCCCCCGCTGACCGCGAGGTGCATACGTTCCATTCAGGACAACATGCTGTTCGCGCGCCTTGCGCGAGCTACCCTGCGGGCAGCAGTTCGAAACGGGCGTTCACAAGGCCCGGTTCCGGCCCCTTCTCGATGCGGAAAGCCGCGAACCGATAGCCCCAGACCGGCTGGACCTGCGTCAGCCAGGCGATCATCCGGTCAAAGCTGACCGCCTCCAGTCGCATCTCTATCCCATCGCCGCGAAAGGCCGACAGCGTTTCGATCCTCTCGCTGAGGCCCGCCTGTTCAAGGCTGCGCTGCACCGCCGCCAGACCGATGGGGGCGACCGGGCCGGGACCGGAGGCGGCGCGCAAAAGCGCGGCCTCTTCGGATCGGGCGGCAACCCATGTTTCCAGCGCGCGTGCCTCGGCCAGCGCCGCTTCAGCCTGTACGCGGCGGTCGGCCAGAGGCCAGAGAAACCCCGCCGCAAGACCCGCCAGCAGGACCAGCGACATGAGCAGCAAGAGCACCCTTTCGCGCCCGGTCAGCCGCAGCAACTGTTCGACAAGGAAACCCGTCATCCGCCCTGCTCCGGCACGCTGATCGAAACTTCGGCGCGCACGCGGCCTCCGGCGGTTTCTGACAGTCGCGCCTCTTCGACGGCGACGCGCAGCGCCTCGGCGGCCAAGGCATCGACCAGCGCGTCGACGGCGGCGAAATCCGGCAGGATCAGCACCAGCCGCAGGCCAGCGTCGGGCTCCCAGGTCACGCTTTGCGGGTCGGCCTCTGCGGCGGCGATCACCGGGGCCGCCATGGCAAAGAGGTCCAGCGGTGAAACGGTGTCAGAGGCCGCGCTCAGGCTGGCGCGGCTGTCGGACAAGGCGCGCATGATCTGGACCCGCGCGTCGAGGATCGGGCCGGAAGGGACAAAGCTTTGCCGCACCTGCTCCAGCGTGCGGGCGGTGACGGCGGCGGTTTGCTGCTCCGTGGCGCGGATCACGGTCAGTAGCGCGGCGGCCCAGAGTCCCGCAGCCACCGCCCCGATCAGCAGCGGCCAGCGCCAGGCGCCGACCTGTCGCCGCAGGCGGCGGCGCGCGGCCTGTGGATCTGCCCGCAGGTCCAGCGCCAGTTCGCCGTGGCCAAAGGCGGTCAGGCCCCTGGCCGCCTTCGGGTCGATGGTGACGGGAATGCCGGCCTCGGCCATCTGCGCCTCGAACTGCGGCAGTGGCGGGCCAAAGCGCAGGACGGTATCGGGGCGCTGATCCCCTTCCAGAAGGCGTGCGGCCTGCAGGCACAAAGCGGCCTCTGTGGTCGAGGCGCCATCGGCACGGCCAAAGCGGACCCGCACCCGCCCGTCCTCATGCGCGATGGTCCAGCCGGTGTCAGAGACCGGCAGCGCAAGATAATCCGGCAGGACCGCCTGACAGCCGCGCGCGGCCTGACCGCGCCAGACGGCCAGTTGTCCGGCCTCGGTCACCATGACCCTGTCCCAGCGGTCCTCTTGCCCCTGCAAGGCAAAGGGGCGCATCTGCAGGGTATCGGCCTGCGCGCCCATCAGATCGGCCAACTGGCGTTGCGCGACCTTTTCGCGGGCAACACCCCGAACCCCCGGCGGCAGGTCCAGTGGCAGGATCGGCACGCTTTCCCCCGGCACCAGCGCCACGTGACGCCGCCGCAGCCGCTTGCCCCCGGTCAGGAGCGCGGTGGGCAGTTCCGGCGCGGGTGGCGGCGGCGACTCTGGCAAGGGGGTGTGCTCAGTCATCCGGCAAACGATAGTCGACCAGCACTCCGACGGGAAGCGGATGCCGGACCAGAACACTGCGACGCGTCAGCACCCGCCCGTCCAGTTCCGCAGTGCCACGGGCAAGGAACCAGCGGCTGCCGATGGAAAGACGCACATCGTTGACCTCGGACGCGATGGCGGGCGGCAGATCCATCAGGAAGGCATCGACGGAGGAAAAGGGGTCACGGCGGCGCCGGTCGGTCAGCGTCCGCGCCTGTGCGGCGTTCAGTCCGGGCATCCACGCAGCCAGAAGCTCGGGCGAGGCGGTGTTGACGTTCAACGTGCTGTCGCTGGGCAAGGCGGCAATCAGCGGTGAAAGGCGCGCGAACTGATCCGTGGTCAGCCCGGGAATGGCGCGCAACTGCCGGGTGTCCAGCACCGGCCCGCCCCTTGGCCGGGTGGTGGTGTAGCTGTCGGCATTGGCCGGGCCGCCGGGGGCAAGAAAGCCCGTGATCGCAGGGCCAAGGCTGACCGGCAGGCCTTTGGCGGTGAGCAGGTTCCGGAACGCCTGTTGCGCGTGCAGGTCGTCCTGCACGGCCAGCCAGTTGATGTTGAAACGCCCCTGCAGGTCCAGGATGGTGCCGCTGACCTCCCCTCGATCAAGGTCCGCGGCGCGCACAGGCTGCGCCCATGTCTCGCCCGGATGATCGGCCCCGCCAAAGGGGTCCGCCTGCAGGATCGTCACGGCCAAGGCGTCGAAGGCATCCAGATAGGCCTCGGCCTGCGCGGCGGCCTGCCATGCGGATTGGCGCACGGTACTCAGCTCGGCCCGCGTCAGCAGGACGGCGGCGGCGGCGGCCAGCGCGCCGACCAGCACCAATGCGTTGACAAGGACAAAGCCACGCTGCGCCCTCATTGCATGGCCTCCGTGACGCGGATCTCTCCGAGGCCGTCCACGGTCAGGGTGATCTCGACGGCCAGTGGCAACTGGTCGGAATACTGGTTGGCCAGCAGCGCAAAGGCGGCGTCGGAGTCCGAGGCATCCGGGGCTGCGTTGGGCGGGCGCAAGTCGATGCCTGTCCCCTCGACCCAGCCGAGACCCTCCCAGAAACTGCGCAGGCGCAGGGCCTGCACCCCGGACAGCAAAAGGCGTTCGGCGCCGACCTGACCAGCGCGGGCCGGGGACGTCGCGGGCCACGCGCGGCGCAGCAGGTGGCCGGTGGCGCGGTCAAACCGCCACTCGGCGCGCTGGAACGGTTCGGCCGAGGGGTCATTGGGCAGCACAGAGACAGAAAGGTTCACCCGACCCTCTGCGGCCAGATGGTAAAGCGCGGACTGCGGCGGGCCATCGGGGGCATAAAACAACATGGGGGCAAGACGGTCGAGATCCGAGCGGATCAGCGCCAGCGCAACCGCAAGGTCGCGGTCGCGGGTGTCGCGCTCGGTCAGGGCATCGCGGGTGCGGATTGTGCCGGTCAGGGTTTGTGTTCCCATGACGGCCACCAGCGCAAACAGCGCCATGGCGACAACCAGTTCGATCAGCGACAGGCCGCGTGTACTCATCGTGGCACCTGTGGCGGCAGGATCACAACTAGGAACGCACCGGGGCCTTCGCTGCTGCGCACGGTGATATCGGCGCGGATCAGACCGGCGGCGGTGGTGCGGCGGCGCGTTTCTATGGCAAAGTCGTAGGGACCAAGGGTGACATTGGCGGGGGGCGGACCCGCATCCGGCAGGCGCAGCGCCTCGGCATGGTTTTCGGCGGCCACTTGCGCCAGCAGGCGCGGGGTCGCCCCGCCAAGGCTGTGCCGCGCCTGATTTGTGGCGTTCAAGGTGGCAAGGGTTCCCAGCGCGAGGATCGCCACGGCGATGACCAGTTCCAGAAGCGTCAGGCCCCGCGTGGCGTGTTTCAGTCTGCGTCGCATGTCAGCACTTCAAAGCCATCGGTGATGCAGCGCCGTGTGATCTCTCCCCTGCTGAACACCACCGAAAAGCCGGTGCTGCGGGCGTCGGGGTACAGGACAACATCCGGGCTGCCCGGTGGCCGGGGCGTGGTGAAGGCGACGGAGGCCCGGCTGCCCCAGTCATAAAGGCGGGCGGGATCGGTCCAGCCAGAGGGCGTGCGCCGCGACAGGAACAGGCCCGTTGCGGTGATGGTCAGCCCGCGCTGTTCGCGGCCCATGACCGCCAGCGCAAGATTCTGGTCATAAGCCCGGCGAAACCGGTCCATGTCGCGCTCTGCCGGGGACAGGGCGCCGCCGGTGGAGAGCCCGACGCCAACGGCCAGGACGGCAAGAACGGCGACCGAAACCATCACCTCGAGCAGCGAAAACCCAGTATCGGGTGTGGAAGTCAGCCCTGCGTCCACGAGCCGATGTCCTTATCGGCCCCGGACCCTCCGGGCACGCCGTCGGCGCCGTAGCTGAAGACGTCGAAATCGCCATGCACACCCGGTTGCAGGTATTGATAAGGACGGCCCCAGGGATCCTGCGGCACCCGGTCCATGTACCCGCCCGTGGCCCAGTTCTGCGGCACCGGATCGGTCGAGGGCTTGGTGACCAGCGCCTGCAGCCCCTGATCGGTCGAGGGATATCCGAAATTGTCCAGCCGGTAGAGGTTGACTGCCGCCTGGATCGCCGCGATGTCGGATTGCGCACGCGCCGCACGGGCCTGATCGGGGCGGTCGATGACACGCGGCACGATGACAAGCGCGAGGATCGACAGGATCACCACGACGACCATGAGTTCGAGCAGGGAAAACCCGGCATCGGAAGGGCGGCGCGGAGTGGCCATCTGGTCCTGTGTCATCTGTATCCTGCATGGCCTCTTGACGTGTGCAGGCGACCTTAGCCAAGAACCCCGGGGCAGACAATCGCCGCCGGCGGCATCGCCCCTATTCGGGAGGACCGACATCCAACTGCTTTCCATCACCTTTCTCCTGCTGATTGCACCGGCCATGGGATCATTTCTGGGTGTGCTTGTGGACCGGCTGCCTCGGGGTGAAGACGTCCTGACCGCCCCGTCGCGCTGCCGAAGCTGCGGCACGCGTCTTGGTCCGCTGCAGTTGGTGCCGCTGTTGTCCTACGTCTGGCAACGCGGACGGTGCCGCGCTTGTGGTGCGGCGCTGCCCGGCTGGCTGTGGCTGATCGAGATCGCGGCAACCGGGCTGGCGGGGCTGGCCGTGTTGCAGGGCGGCGATGCCTGGCAGGTGTGGTGCGCGGCCGCTGTGCTCTGGGTGTTGTTGGCACTGGGGGTCTGTGACCTGTTGTGGTTCCGCCTGCCCGATGCGCTGACCGCCGCGCTGGTGGCGCTGTGTCTGGGCGCGGCGCTGGCCAATGGCGTCTTTCTGCACGCCTTGGGTGGCGCGCTGATCGGCGCGGGCGCCTTTCTGGCCCTGCGGATCGCCTATCACGCCCTGCGCGGGCGCGAGGGGCTGGGCCTTGGCGACGTCAAGCTGATGGCGGGGCTGGGGGCCTTGACCGGCCCCCACGATCTGCCCCTGCTGGTGCTGATCGCCGCTGTGGGGGCGCTGGGAGCGGCGGTGTTTGCCGGGCGGGGGCTGCGCCGCGACCTTGCGCTGCCCTTCGGGACCGCTCTGACAGTTGCAGGCGGCGTGATGTGGCTGTTGGAGAAAACCTTGATTTAGGGCAAATCGCGCTCGCACATTGCGGCAGGATCGTTAGGATCGCCCCGCGCCGCACCCTGCACCCTGCACGCCAACGGGAACTGACACGCCAACCGGACCTGATATGACCAAGCTGACCTTGACGCTGACCCTTTGCTGCCTCGCCCTGCCCTCGATGGGACTGGCGCAGGATGCCCCCAAACCGACCGCAGAGGCCCCCGCCCTGCCCGAGATGGCCGAGATCGAACGCGCCTGGACGCGCAATGATTTCGTGACCGTGCGCAACGGGTTGAAGGTGCTGGCCGAGGAAACCGGCACCGCGCTGGCGCAATACCGGTATGGCCGGGTGCTGATCGAGGGACGCGGCGGACCGCTGGACCCGCAGGGCGCCGTGGACTGGCTGGAAAAGGCCGTGGCCCAGAACCACGCCGAGGCCGCCACCCTTCTGGCGCGCATCTACCTCAGCGAGGTGCCGAACGGACCGGCGCGGGATGCCGCCAAGGCGGCAGAGCTGCTGACCAAGGCCGCCACCCGCGGTGATGCCTCGGCGCAGTATCTGCTGGGCCTGTTGTACCGGGCGGGCGATGGTGTCGAACAGGATGGGCAGGCGGCGTTCAACTGGTTCCTGGCCGCGGCCGAGCAGAAACACACCGATGCACAAAAGGCGCTGGCGCAGGGGTTCCTGTCCGGTCCCGAAGAAAGCCGCAACGTGGCCGAGGGCGAACGCTGGATGCGGGCCGCCGCCACCGAGGGTGATGCAGAGGCGCAGTTGCGGTTGGCGATACTGCTGGACGATCCGGACAGCGGCGTCACCGACCGGAGCGAGGCGCTGGACTGGTTCCGGCGGGCAGCGGAACAGGGCCACCCACTGGCGCAACGGATGCTGGGCACCCGGTATCTGCAGGGCGATGGCGTCGCCGCCGACCCGCAGGAGGCGTTTCGCTGGCTGACCAGCGCCGCCGAGGCCGGGGATCCGGGCGCGATGACGAACCTCGGATTTGCCTATGCCAGCGGCACGGGCACGACACAGGATTATGCGCAGGCGGCGCGGTGGTACAACATGGCCTCCGAGCAGGGACTGGGGCGCGCGATGGTGGCGTTGGGCCAGTTGGTCGAGAATGGCGCCGGCGTTAAGGCGGATTTCGAGGCGGCGCTTGCGCTGTATGCGCGGGCGCTGGACACCACCGATGCCGGCCTTGCACGACAGGAACTGGCGCGGCTGGCCATCACGGGCAAGCTGGACGGGCAGATTGCGCCGCAACGGGCCGTGCCCTGGGTGCTGTCGGCAGCGCGGGCCGGGCGTGAGGGCGCCGAAGACTGGCTGAAAACGCAGGCCGAGGGCGGCGACCGTGGCGCGCAGTCTGCGCTGGGGCGGTTCCTGCTGGACACCGCGCCCGACCGCGCCGAAGAGGCTTTGGCGCTGGTGCGCGCGGCTGCGGACGGCGGCGACGGGCTGGCGCAGTTTGCCCTGGCCGAGATGCTGGCGCGGGGCGATATCGACGGGTCTCCCGATTACGTCGCGGCGCACAAGTGGTACAACGTGGCGGCAACGCTGGGCCATCCGGAGGCGGCGGACCGGCGCGAGGTAATGGGCAACCTGATGACGCCCGAACAACTGGCGGCGGCGCAGGAAGCGGCGCGCGACTGGTTCGAGGCCGATGCCCTGCGCACCCCGGTTCTTGGGGGCAACTGAGGATGCGGCTGCCGGTTGCCGCCCTGGCCCTGCTGATGGCCGCCGCTCCGCTGGCCGCGCAGACCGGCCCGCTGGCGCAACTGACGACCCGCGCGGAACAGGGAGACCTCGCGGCGCAGGTGGACCTTGCGCGGCGCTACTCCGAGGGTGACGGCGTGGTGCAGAACTTTGCCCGCGCGGCAGAGTGGTACGGCAGGGCGGCAGAGGCAGGCAGCCGCGACGCCGCCAACCGGCTGGGCCGGTTTCACCATGCCGGGCTGGGTGTCGCGCGGGACATTCCCCGCGCCATCGCCCTGCTGGAGCGCGCGGCAAAGGGCGGCGAGGCGGAGTATCTCTATGATCTTGCGCTGGTGTTGGAAAGCGAGGCGGCAGCCGATGCCGATCTGACCCGCGCGGCAGAGCTGTATCGGCGGGCCGCGGGGGCCGGGCATCTGGACGCGGCGGTCAGCCTTGGGGTTCTGCTGCAGGACGGGCGCGGCGTGGAACAGGATTTCAAGGCGGCCGAGGACCTGTATCGCGCCGCCTCCGAACAGGGCCATGCCCGTGCGCAGAACAATCTGGGCCTGCTCTACGTGCGCGGCGACGGTGTTAAACAGGATTACGCACAGGCGGCGGAGTTGTTCAAGGCGGCGGCTGCGCAGGGGCTGAAAGAGGCCCTGGGCAATCTGGGTGTGCTCTATGAAAGCGGGTTCGGCGTGCAGCAAAGCGACGAGCTGGCCGCGTTCTACTACCGCGAATCCGGTCAGGGCGCGTCAAAGCATGTCGCTGACGGCAAGCCGCTTTACGATCCGCGCCTTGCGCCGCCTGCCGCGGATGCCGAGGCGCTGAAGGCGCTGCAACAGGCGGCACAGGCGGGCGACCCGGTGGCCGAGTTTCAACTGGCATGGCTGATCATGTCAGCGCCGGAGCGCGATCCGCGTCGCATGGTGATGGCCGCCGCCCTGCTGCGCCGCGCCTCCGAGGCCGGACACGGGCCGTCGATGGCCAACCTCGGCCTGCTTTACTTCCGAGGCGTGGGCGTTCCGCAGGATTTCGTGCTGGGTCAGATGTGGCTGGTGCTGGCCGGATCCAGCGGCTTTGACGCGGCGGCGGGGCTGACGGCGCACTGGACCAACCGCATGACCGCCGACCAAGTGAACGACGCACAGACGCGCGCCGAGTCGAAATGGTCAGAGTGGCACGGAAAAGGAGCGTCGGAATGACTGAAATGCAACCGATTACCTTGACGCGGCTTATACATGAGGCGAATGATTGCCGCAGAGCGCGGTAGAGTGTACCACCCCTTAAAAGTTGAAGAGACAATAATATGCTGTCGACGGTCAAATCATCCTTTCTTGGCGCGGTCTTCGCCACGGCTATCGGCAGCGGCGCCGCCTTTGCTGCGGACCCGGTCGAACAGCATAACTCGACCGCTTTCTGGTTCGTGAACTGGACCGGGCTGAGCAATGCGACACTGGGCGTGGTAGCCCCGACAGGTGAGATGGAGACGGTCTTTGCCGCCTCCGGCACCCCGGTCTATGAACTGGACCGCGCGAAGGTCGTCGATGGCGTTTACCGCTACGAGCTGTCGGCGGCGACCGACAAGCAGGTGAAAATAATCAATCCGCAGAACAACGGCAGGGGCGACAAGGCGTCGGATACCGCTGCTGAATCCTTTTACATGACTGGCCAGTTCGTCGTGTCCCGTGGCGTGATCACGGCACCCGATGACATGGTCGAAGAAGACAATTGACCCAAGACCCTGACAGGAAGGCGCGCAAGGAATCCGAAATGCAGAAACGTTCCAATTCAACCCGGGGACTGGCGGCAGCGGGCTTTGGCGCATGCCTCGCCATTGCAGCGGTTCCCGCCTCGGCAGACATCCAGCACCTGGACGACGTCATCATTTCCGGAGGCAGCCTTTGCGTCGGCATGGATTGCGTCAACGGTGAGAGCTTTGGCGCTGACACGATACGCCTGAAAGAAAACAACCTGCGCCTCCATTTTCTGGATACGTCGAACAGCTCCAGCTTTCCAACCAACGACTGGCGCATCATCGCCAATGACTCAACAAACGGCGGTGCCAGCTACCTCGCGTTCGAGGATTCGACCGCCGGGCGCATTCCCTTCCGGGTCGAGGCCGGCGCTCCGGTCAACACGCTGTACGTCGAAGCAGACGGGGACGTGGGCATCAAGACCGCCAACCCGGTGGTTGATCTGCACGTGGTCGAGGGCAACACCCCCACCCTGCGTCTTGAACAGGACGGCAGCGACGGCTTTTCCCCGCAGATCTGGGACGTGGCCGGGAACGAGGCGAACTTCTTCATTCGCGACGTCACCAATGGCAGCAAGCTGAGCTTCCGGATCGAGCCCAATACACCTGAAAACACCCTTTATCTGGACAGTCCCGGGAATGTCGGCATCGGCACCAACAGCCCGTCCGAGAAACTGGACATTGTCGGCAACCTCGAAGTCAATGGCGACGGCATTATCCAGGGCACGGCCGGCAGTACCAATCTGCTGGTTAGCGAAGCGTCCGCGACAAACGCACTTCGTCGAATGATGACATTGCAGAACAACGGCAACCTGCTGTTCCGCATGGACAACACAGCGCATAGTGACACCTGGGACTTCGCGACAGCCTCTGGCCTGAACGCCCTGACCATCAACGCCAACGGCGGCGGATCAGAATTCCTGCTGACAAATGCGGGCAACCTGACCCTGCTTGGCACGATCACGACCTCGGGCAGCTGTTCGACCCCGTGTGATGCCGTGTTTGAACCGGACTACCAGCTTCCCTCGATCGCCGATCGTGCCGCGATGATGTACGATCTGGGCTACCTGCCCAACGTCGGGCCGACCGCCGAAACCGGACAGTATGACCTGACTACCAAGGTGCTGGGCATGCTGAACGAGCTTGAGCACGCCCATATCTACATCTCGCAACTCAATGACCGCATTGCGGTACTGGAAGAGCGCCTCCAGACTCAGGACTGAACTCCTTCCAAGGTGCCGCGCACTGTGCGGCACCGGCGACCGGTCACTTTCACGGTGTGACGGTTTACAGGACACGCGCCGCCCGTCCGGGCTGGCGCGTTTTCTTTGCAGCCATTGCACCCCGAAAACCAGCGCCCCAAGCCCTCCGCCGCGCTTGAATTCTCAGGCGGCGCTTGCGCATACTGCGCCTGCGCGCATGATATGAAGGAATCCCATCGTGGACAGCAGCCTTAGAACCGACTGGCTCCGCTTTGCGCTTGCCGCGACCATCGTTGTCATCCTTGCCTATCTTTTCTGGACCGGGTCGCGCTATCCCGCGCTGGATGAAAAGGCGATGATGTCGGGGGCGATCCAGTTGGAAGATCCGCTGGGGTTCGAGGCAAAGTTCCCGCTGACCGAGGACATGACCCTTTGGGATCGGATGTTCTATTCAACGCTGAACTGGATCAACACCAACAAGAAGGGCATGACCTTCGGCGTGCTATTCGCCGCCGCCTTTCTGACCGCCGCGCCCTATGTCCGACGCAAGAGCTTCAAGGGCGGTTTCGCCAATTCGGCGTTGGGTCTGGCCATCGGCACACCGCTGGGCGTCTGCGTGAATTGCGCCGCGCCGATTGCGCGCGGCATGTATTCCGGCGGGCTGCGGGCCGAGACGACCCTGTCGGCCATGATCGCCTCACCCACGCTGAACGTGGTGGTCCTGACCATGCTGTTCAGCCTGCTGCCGTTCTACATGGCGGTGACCAAGATCGCGCTGAGCCTGCTTATCATCCTTGTGATCGTGCCGCTGATCTGCCGCACCCTGCCGCAGACCGAGATCCCGGCCGCAGACTGTCCGCTGCCGCCCACCCCGCGCACAGGTGTGCATTTCGCGGTCTGGGACGTGGCGGTCAGCTATCTGAAAAACCTGTGGTACATCCTGAAGATGACCGTGCCGCTGATGCTGTTGGCGGGGGCCCTGGGCGCCGTTGTGGCGACATTGTTGCCGCAGGACCTGATCACCGGCCTGTCCTTCAGCCTGATCGTGCTGGTGCTGATCGGGCTGGTCGGGGTGTTCCTGCCGGTGCCCATCGCATTTGACGTGGTGGTGACCGGTGCCCTGCTGTCCCTGGGTCTCAGCCACGGCTACGTCATGGTTCTGCTGTTCACATTGGGCAGTTTCTCGATCTATTCCTTCTTCATCGTGGTGCAATCCGTGGGCCTGCGCGCCGGTCTGCTGTTGGGGGCCAGCGTGGCGGGGCTGGGCATCCTCGCCGGGGCGGGCGCGCATTACTATCACGGCTGGCAAACCGACCGCGCGCTGCGGATGCTGACAGGCGAAGCCGAGACACTGCGCCTGTTCTGGGCCGCAGAGGCGGCAGAGGGCGATCCTTGGACCGTGGTCAGCCCCGACGCGGCACGGATCATCGTCGAACCGCGCCCCTTTGCCGCCCGCTCCCCCACCGGGGATGCGCCTTTCACCCGACTGGAGGGCTGGGAGATCGGGCTGGACCAGCCGGTGGAATTCGGCATGGCGGACATGTGGCCGCCGTTCTGGGAAGGGCGCAGCCTGTCGTCGGGCGACATTGACGGGGACGGCGATATCGACCTTGTCGTTGCCTCGACCGAGGTCGGGCTGCGGCTCTTCCTGAACGACGCGACCGGGCAGTTTGCGTTGCAGGAGGTCGAGCTTGGCGACCTTGCAGGGGCTCCGGTCTTCAACGCGGTGATCGTGGATCTGGACAATGACGGCATCCAGGACCTGTTCCTCGCCACTTATCAGCGCGGAAATTTCGTCCTGACCGGCCGGACCGGGGGCTTTGCCCCACCGCAACCGGTGGCCAATGTCGACGGCGCGATGCTGAGCCTGGCGCTGACCTTCGGCGACCCGGATCGTGACGGCGATCTGGACGTGGCGCTTGGGAACTGGGCCTCTGGCTGGTATCGGCGCATTCCGGGCGAGGAATCGCGCAACCGCATTGTCTGGAACGACGGCGGCCTGACCGGAGAAAATCACAGCGACCTCCCCGGCATTCCCGGCGAGACCCTGTCGATCCTGTTTTCCGACCTCGACCGCGACGGCAAGGCGGACCTGCTGGTGGGCAATGACTTCGAAGTGCCGGATTACTACTACTTGGGCGACGGCGCGGGCGGATTTCGCGCGATCACACATCAGGACGGGACGATCCCGCACACGACGACGACAACAATGGCCGTCAAAACCGCCGACCTGATGAACGACGGGACAACGCAACTCTACCTTGCGCAGATCGCGGGCCGCTCCTCGGGTGTGTCCAATATCCTCAAGATGCAACCCCTGGAGCGCTACTGCGATGCAATCAAACGCGATGACCTGCGCGCCGCCTGTGCACAGAACATGGCGATCAAGCGCTGGTACAAGTCCGGCAACAGCTTTGACCCTACCTATGCCGGGCGCTGTCAGGATCTGACGGGTCGCGATCAGGCGGAATGCAAGGCGATGCTGATCAAGGACCTCGCGATCCAGCGCAAGGATCCAGGCATCTGCGAGTTGATCCCGCAGGCGCAGTACAAGGCCCGTGCCTATTGCCAGGTGCACTTCCGCCCCTCGCGCCCGATCACAGCGGCAGAGGCCGACGCCGCCCTGCCCCAGATCAAACGGTCCAACGTGCTGCTGTCCCCCGCGGATGGCGGTTATGCGGATGTCGCAGAGGCTTGGGGCCTCGCCGTCGGCGGCTGGAGCTGGGACACCAAGATCGCCGATTTCGACCAGGACGGCTGGAAGGACGTGTACATCGTCAACGGCACATGGGTCCCGAACGAGGTCAGCCCCTCGAACCTCTATTTCCGCAACACCGGCGCTGGCTTTGTCGAGGCCTCGGGAGACTTTGGGCTGGAAGATTACCAGATGACCGCCGCCGCAACGCAGTTCGACATGGACGGCGATGGTGATCTTGACCTTGTCACCTATCCGGTGAACGGACCGCTGGCCGTATTTCGCAACAATGCTCAGGACGGCAATGCGCTCATGGTCTCTTTCGAGGATCTGGCCGGCAACCGCGACGGAATAGGCGCTCTTGTCTCTGTGACCGACACGCAGGGCGTGACGCGCCGCACCGAAATCCAGCTGGGCGGCGGCTTCATGTCCTTTGACGCTCCAATGGCCCATATCGGCCTCGGCGAGACCGGGACAGCCACGCGCCTCGCCATCGCCTGGGCCGATGGCAGCGAAACCGTGATCGAAGGCGAACTCGCCGCCGGCACCCATTATCGCATCCGCCGCGCCCCGGAGTGACATCCGCACAGGGTCTGTTCGCCGGAGCCGCCTCTCGCTGATGCCGGAAAGAGGCGAGGTCCGCGGCGCTGCAAGGGGGCGCAGCCCCGCGCGGATGCGCGGCTTGCCCTTGCGGCGGCGCGGGCATTGCCTCAGGCATCAGTCAGCGAGAGGCGGATGCGTCGGACAGAGCCGCGTCTGTTCACTGGTGAGCCTTGAAGCCGGCGGCGCCGCAGGCGCTTGCGGGACGGTGGGCGGGGCGCCTTTCCGGCCGCAGGCCGGGAACAGCGCCGTCCCCGTCCCGACGTTTCGGCGCGCGAACACTTGCCTTGATCGCAATGAGCCGAGTCAACCCCGTTGAACCTGCCCCGCTTTCACGGCAAGTAGAGGGACACCTCTGCAGCACCGGTTAGGTCATGGCCAAACTTTACCACGTCCCCCTCTCCCCCTTTTGCCGCAAGGTCCGCCTCAGCCTCGCCGAGAAAAAGATCGAATGTGAGCTGATCGAGGAGCGGTACTGGGAAAAGGACCCGGATTTCATCCGCCGAAATCCGGCGGCCAAGGTTCCCGTACTGCGCATCGACGGCAAGACCATGGCTGAAAGCGCCGCCATCTGCGAATGGATCGAGGACAAGTACCCCGAACCGGCCCTGATGCCGCGGGGCGCGGACGCCCGTTACGAGGTCCGTCGCATTGTCGGCTGGTTCGATGACAAGTTCCACAACGAGGTCACTTCGAAACTGCTTTACGAGCGCGTGAACAAGAAGGTCATGAAGGCAGGTTTTCCCGATAGTGGCAACGTGAAGTCGGGAGCGCGGGCGGTCAAGTATCACCTCGACTACATGGCCTGGCTGCTGGACCACCGCCGCTGGCTGGCCGGGGATAATATGACGCTGGCTGATTTTGCCGCCGCCGCGCATCTGTCCTCGCTCGATTACATCTCGGACGTGGACTGGAACCGGTCGAGCGTGGTCAAGGACTGGTACGCCAAGATCAAGTCGCGGCCTGCCTTCCGGTCGATCCTCGCCGATCAGGTGCCGGGTTTCCCGCCGCCGGCCCATTACGCGGATCTGGATTTCTGAGCGGGGGCGGGCTTGCTGCGCAACCCCGTGGGGGACGCTGTCCCCCGTCCGCCCCCGGCGGACACCCCCTGAGGTATTTCGAAACCAAAGAAGCAGGGGCCTTGTCGTGCAGGATCTGACTAAGCGCTTGAAACGGGAAGCAGCGGGGGTCGGCTTTGCCTCGGCGCGCATCTGCCGTCCGGGCGATGTGCCGGAGGTCATGGAGCGGCTCAAGGCCTTTCTGGAGCGTGGCTATCACGGGCAGATGGGCTGGCTGGCGGATCGCGTGTACTGGCGCGGCGCGCCGGATGTCCTCTGGTCCGAGGCGCGGTCTGTCATCATGCTGGCCGAGAACTATGGCCCTGCGCAGGATCCGTTGGAGATTCTGGATCAGCGCGACAAGGCGGCGATCAGCGTCTATGCACAGAACCGGGATTATCACGATGTGGTCAAGAAGAGGCTGAAACGGCTGGCGCGCTGGCTGATCTCGGAAGCCGGGTCAGAGCCGCCCGCCGAGGTGAAGGTTTTTGTCGACACTGCCCCGGTGCCGGAAAAACCGCTGGCGCAGGCGGCGGGATTGGGCTGGCAGGGCAAACACACCAATCTGGTCAGTCGCGAGTTGGGGTCCTGGCTGTTTCTGGGCTGTATCTTTACCACGCTGGAGTTGCCGGTGGATGGGCCGGAAAAGGATCATTGCGGCTCCTGCCGCGCCTGTCTGGACATCTGTCCCACCAATGCTTTTCCCGCGCCCTACCAGCTGGATGCGCGGCGCTGCATTTCCTACCTGACCATCGAGCACAAGGGTCCCGTGGAGGAGGCGCTGCGCCCGGCGCTTGGCAACCGGATCTATGGCTGTGACGATTGTCTGGCGGTGTGCCCCTGGAACAAGTTTGCGCGCCGGGCGGAGGAGGTCAGATACCATGGCCGTCCGGACCTGCTTGCCCCCCCTCTGGCAGAGCTTGCGGCGCTGGACGATGCGGCGTTCCGGGCGCGGTTTTCCGGCTCTCCAATCAAGCGGATCGGACGGGACCGCTTTGTGCGCAACACCTGTTATGCCATCGGGAATTCCCAAGACGCCGCCCTGTTGCCCGCTGCCCAGGCGCTCGTCGAGGACGCGGATGACGCCGTGCGGGATGCGGCACGCTGGGCGGTCACTCGGCTGTCCAGAGACTGAAGGCAATGATCTTTGGTGCGTAAGGCGGGCGCTGAGCTGCCATCCCAGCGCCCGGAGCAACAGCTGTTTTCTTGGGAGAAAGTCGTCGTTACTCGCCCGTTAAATGGCAGCACGCCCCGGATCGCGCAAGGGGCGCGCAAGTCAACGTGAGTTTGATGACAAATGGCTTTGAAATTGGCGCTCTGGCCCCATCTATTGGGACATGCGGAAGGCGCTGATGCGCGAGGAGGAAAAATTGGCAAAATATGAACGAAGACCAGAGGTTATCCACAGCCTGACGCCCGAGCAGCGCCATGTCACCCAGGAGAGCGGGACAGAGCGTCCGGGGACCGGCGAATATTTGCACACCAAGGAGCCGGGCATCTACGTCGACGTGGTTTCGGGGGAACCGCTGTTCGCCAGCGCCGCGAAATACGAATCGGGCTGCGGCTGGCCAAGCTTTGTTAAGCCGATCGAACCGGACAATATCGTCGAATTGCGCGACAGCACGCTCGGCATGATCCGAACCGAGGTGCGCTCACGCCACGGGGACAGCCACCTTGGCCACGTGTTCCCGGATGGACCGGCGGACCGGGGCGGCCTGCGCTATTGCATCAACTCGGCCTCGCTGCGGTTCATCCACCGTGACGACATGGCCGGTGAAGGTTATGCTGACTACATCGATCAGGTGGAGGACGTCGAATGACCGAAAGAGCCGTACTCGCGGGCGGGTGCTTCTGGGGCATGGAAGATCTGATCCGCAAGCTGCCCGGTGTGCAGAAGACACGCGTGGGCTATACCGGTGGCGACGTGAAGAATGCCACCTATCGCAACCATGGCACCCATGCCGAAGGGATCGAGATCCTGTTCGATCCGGACAAGATCTCTTACCGGCGGTTGCTGGAGTTCTTTTTCCAGATCCACGACCCGACAACCGTCAACCGGCAGGGCAATGACCGCGGGATGAGCTATCGTTCGGCCATCTACTACGTATCCGAGGATCAGAGGCACTGCGCGCTGGACACCATCGCCGATGTGGATGCCTCCGGTCTCTGGCCCGGCAAGGTGGTGACCGAGGTCGAGCCTGTCGGTGATTTCTGGGAGGCCGAGGCGGAGCATCAGAATTACCTGCAACGCTATCCGGGCGGGTATACCTGCCATTTTCCGCGTGCCGATTGGGTCCTGCCCAAGCGGGATGCGGCGGAATAGATATTCCCTGACCTGATTAACGGCGACCCATGCGCATCCGCATGGGTCGCTTGCTTTTTTCGGCAATCCTCAGACACGTGAACTACATCTATATCCGGCGCAACGGATCAATGGAGCGTGGATCATGACAGCGGCGGCATTCTGGGACGGCATTGCGGAAAAGTATTCCAAACAACCCATCGGTAACATGGATGCCTATGAGGCAACGCTGGAGCGGGTACGGCATTGGCTGCGCCCCGACATGGCGATGCTGGAGATCGGCTGCGGCACCGGGACAACGGCGCTGAAACTGGCCGGATCGGCGCGGACTATTCTTGGCACCGACCTCTCCGCAGAGATGGTGCGCATCGCCAATGACAAGGCGGCTGATGTACCGCATGTGCGATTTGAGCCTGCGACCGCGGAACAAGCGGGTGCCGGGCAGCGGTTCGATGCGGTCATGGCCTTCAACCTGTTGCATCTGGTCGCGGACCCGGCGGCCGTGGCGGCGCATGTGCGCGGGTTGATGGAGCCCGGTGGTCTGTTCATTTCCAAGACACCCTGCCTTGGCGGCAAACCTTGGTTCCCGCCGCTGATCTGGGCATTGCAATTGATCGGGAAGGCGCCGAAACCGGTGCAGGTGCTGCGCCCTGCGCAGGTCGAGGCCGCAATCACTGCGGCAGGCTTCGAAGTGGTCGAAACCGGCGGCTACCCCAAGAAGCTGCCCAATCATTTCGTCGTGGCGCGGGCCATCTGAGAGGCGCCATCAGCCCTGTGCTGGCAGCGTCACGCTGTCTGACATCTCCTTGAGCAGCGTGGCAGACCGGCGGAGCGCATCGGTCTCGCCGCTGTCGAGCTCGGGCCAGAGTGTCGCCGTAACCCCCTGCGCGCCGACCAGCCGGGGCAAGGACAGGGCGACCTGCGGCACGCCCAGAACGTCCCCCTCGACCATCGAGACCGACAGGACCGCCTGCTCGTCGCGCACCACGGCGCGGACGATGCGGGCCAGCCCCGCGCCGATGCCGTACCATGTCGCGCCCTTGCCCTCGATGATGGTGTACGCGGCGCGGCGCACGCCCTCGTCGATGCGGGCGCGGATGTTTGCCGTCAGCGGCGCGCCAACCTGTGCCGCGAAGGCCGTCAGTTCCACCGATCCGGCGCGGGCGCTGGACCATGCCAGCACCTCTGAATCGCCGTGTTCGCCCAGAACATAGCTGTGGACGGAACCGGGCGAGATTCCAAAGTGTTGCCCGATCAGCCAGCGAAAACGGGCGGTGTCGAGGATGGTGCCGGAGCCGAGCACGCGGGCGGGCGACAGGCCCGAAAGGCGGGTGGAAATCTGGGTGATAACGTCGACCGGGTTGCTGGCGACCAGCAGGATCGCCTCAGGCGTCACGGCCATGACCTCGCCGATAACGGCGCGGAAGACCTCGGCATTGCGGGACAACAGCTGTGGGCGGGTCTCGCCCGGCTTTTGAGAGACACCGCAGGCGAGGATCACCACGGCGGCGTCCCTGATGTCGGCATAGGTGCCGGCGCGGACGTTGGTGGACCCGGCAAAGGGGACGGCGTGGGCGATGTCCTCGGCCTCGGCCCGGGCGCGGGCGGTGTTGAGGTCGATCAAGACAAGGTCCGAGACGATGTTCTGCAGGACAAGGGCAAAACCCGCGGCAGAGCCGACCATTCCGGCCCCGACGATAGCGACTTTCATGACAGGCTCCTCTGGCGACGTGGCATCGGGTTGACTGTGCATGCTGACCACTGCGGTGCCAATGACGCAGGCGGTCGGAAGGGCTGGCCAGGCAGGGGCGCAGAGCATCGTGCCTATGCAGTGGGCAGGCCCCGGATCAGGTCCGGGGCGTGTCTTTCTCCCTGTCTGATGATGACCTCGACCGTGCAGCCCGGCGCGCACCGGGACGGCCACGTCCCGGTCTACCCCCGGAACATCGGCGGACGGGCATCCAGCCAAGCACCACCCTCCCTGGCCGAGGCCACCGCCGTGTGCACCGCCGCCATCGACCGCAGGCCGTCCGCCGCATCCGGCAGACCGTCACGTTTTTCGCCCTGGATCGCATCCGCCAGATCGCAGTAGATATTGGCCACTGCCAGCGGGAACCCCTCGGGGTGGGCGATCGCCACACGCGACAGGCGCATGGCGTCCTCATGCAGCCCGCTCTCGCCTTTCTCGATGATCTGGGTGCGCCGACCGACCGGCGTGTAGATCAACTGGTTCGGCTGCTCGGAGGCCCAACGCAACCCTCCGGCTTCGCCAAACACCTGAATATCGAAGCCATGCTGGCGGCCAATGGCGACCGAAGAACTCCACAATCTGCCGACCGTACCGCCCTGCATACGGAAATTGACCATTGCATCGTCCTCAAGCTCGCGGCTCGGAATGGTCGAGGCGAAATCAGCGGACAATTTTGCCACCTCATCGTTGCAGATGAAGCTGGCCATGTGCAGCGCGTGAATTCCGCAATCGGCGAACTGGCCGGAGACGCCAGCCATCTTCGGGTCATAGCGCCAGCGGACTCGCGGATTGTCGGCGTCGGTGGCATCGCCGTGATGGCCGTGGCTGAAGTTCGTCACCACCAGACGCACCTTGCCGATTTCGCCCGCCGCCACCATGGCGCGGGCCTGACGCACCATCGGGTAGGCCGAGTAGCAATAGTTCACGGCGCAGATCCTGCCGCTCCTTTCCGCCACCTGCACGATCTCTTCGCCTTCCTCCACGGTCATGGTCATCGGCTTTTCGCACAACACGTTGAAGCCGGCCTCGAGGAAGGCCTTGGTGATGTCGAAGTGGGTCGAATTGGGCGTTGCCACGGTGACCAGATCGATGCGGTCGTCACGGTGCCTTTCGCCCGCCAGCATTTCCGTCCAGTCGCCATAGGCGCGGTCCGCGGCGACGCCGAGGCGCTGCGCGTACGCCCGCCCTTCCTCGGGGCGGTGGTCCAATGCCGCCGCCGCAAATTCAAACCGCCCATCCGCCAGCGCCCCCAGCCGGTGCGCCGGGCCGATCTGGCTGCCTTCGCCGCCGCCGATCATGCCCCATTTCAGTTTCGTCATGTCAGGTCCTTCATTGAAGCCGCTGGGTTCGAGGGATTTCCGGTACAGTATCACCTGCCCGGAACCGGGGCGCATGGCCAATCCGGATCGTCACGTCGGGCTGCTCCTCAGACCTGTGTCACGTCGGTCCATTGCCCCGTTTTGGCCGATCGGATCGTGGCATCCAGCACCTCGGCCACGGCCAGTCCGTCACGAAAGCTGGGCCACACGGTTTCGCCCGTCTCGATGGCATGCAGGAAATCCTTGGCTTCGATAATGACCGTGTCCTGATACCCGGTCCCATGGCCCGGCCCCTGACAGAAGGGCAGGTAATCGGGATGCGCCGGCCCGGTCAGTATCTTGCGAAAGCCACGCTCTGCCTCCGGCCCCTCGGCGCGGTAGAGCCAGATGGCATTCTGATCTTCCTGGTCGAAGCGAATTGATCCCTTGGTGCCGTGAATGTCGTAGGCATAGCCCATCTTGCGCCCGGTCGCGATGCGGCTGGAATAGATGTGACCCATCACACCATTCGCGAACCGGCACATGATCTGGCAATGATCGTCATTGGTGACTTTGCCGCCCGGGCGTTCACCATGCACCGTTTCAAGCTCTGCCATGACTTTCTGGATCGGCCCAAGCAGTCCCAATGCCGCATTGATCGGGTGCGGGGCGAGGTCACCGGTATTTCCCGAAGCCATACCGGTGCACCGCCAGTTGTGCGGCGTGTTCGGATCGGCAAGGAAATCCTCTTCATGCATCCCCCGGAACCATGTCACGTCACCGATGGCGCCGTCGGTGATCAATTGACGTGCAAACTGACTGGCCGGGGTGCGGATGTAGTTGAAGCCGACCATGTTCGGAACACCCGCACCCTCAGCTGCCCTGACCATGGCGCGGGTGCTTTCCAGCGTGTCCGCAAGCGGCTTTTCACACAACACCGGTTTGCCCAGCGCGAGGGCGGCTTCGGCGATCTCCCGATGGGTTTCCTGCGGCGAGGCAATGACGACGGCCTCGACCCGGCGGTCCTCCACAAGGTCCTGCCAGTTGGCCGCCGCCCGCGCAAAGCCGAACTCCGCCCGGTATCGTTTCGCACTTTCCGGAGAAGAGGCGGCGATGGCCTCAAGCCGAGGACGCAGGCGTGTATTAAAGATTGCACCGACGGCTGACATGGCGACGGAATGGGCCTTGCCCATGTAGCCGCCGCCGACGATTCCGATTCCGATTTCGGCCATCTTCTCCCCCCTTGCCCGGTCACCGTTTTATCCCGCAACCCGCCGCCAGATCAGTGACGTGACGCCGTGAACGGTGCAAGCGGCTATTGCAAGGCGCTGTCACCGCGTCCGGGCCAAGCTGACCAGAACACGGGATGCGGTGCCTGGCAATGCCTGCAACAGCGGATCACGTTCGGCAAGCCCAGAGTGCGCAGGAAACACGGAATGCGGTTCGGGATACTTTCAGAGGGTCCAGCAACGGCGCGTTGTCGGGGCTGGCCGTGCCGTCAAAACCGCGGTGGGACCAATCCGGCCTGGAACCAGTTGAGAAAACTGACGACCGAGTAGACGGGCCGCCCTGTTGCCTCGGCGACGTCGGCGGCATAGGGGGCCATGTTGGTACACTCCAGCACAATCGCGCCAATGTTCCCGGAGGCCGCAACAAGCTGTTCACCGGCAGCGATCATCTCCCGTTTCCAGGCCTCGGGGTCCATCTCCGCGCAATCGCCGAAAATCGCGCGCGCAAACGCTCCTTGTCTGTTCAGCCCTTGCATCGCCGTGTCGGGACGGGCCCCCGCCGCGCGCAGATGCGCGCCGCTCAGGCTTTCACCAGAGATGGTCAGAACGCCGGCCTGTTGGCCCTTGGGCAACACTGCCTCGATCATCGGGAGCTGCATCAGGGAGGAGCTGGCAAAGGGCACGCCAAGGGCATCCTTGAGCTCGGCCTGCATCAGTGAAAGGAACCCGCAGGACGTGGTAATCCCGGCGCATCCTTCGGCGATGAGCGCCCGGCCTTCCTCGACAAAGGCATCAAACAGCCCGCGGGGATTGTCCAGAACAACCTTTTCGGCGCGCGCCCCATACACGGTCCGCATGTGCACGGGAAAGGCCCATGTACCTGCGTTGCCGATATCGCCCAACAGCCGGGGGAACCGGGTTTCCAGCATCAGGATACCGACGGCGGCCCCGCTCATTTTGCCTCGCTCTCACCGGCTGTCCTGATTGGCCTGCTTGTGGCTGAATAGGGTTCAAGCTCCTGCATCAGGTAGGCCAGAAATTCCTGTCCCACCTGCGAAAGCGGCCTTGTTGTCGATGTTATGACTGCCATGTCCATCTTGATCTGCGGCACGAAATTGCGGGAAACAAATCGGTCGTCATAGTCGAACTCAAGCCCGAACCGATCCAGCAGGGCGACGCCCATGCCCTCTTTGACAAAGCTCAACAGGTTCTTGAACAGATGCGAGTGCACCCGCGCCCTGAGCGGCACGCCCGCCTTGTCAAAGACATCCCGCAGCCGCCGATGCGTTATGTGATCGGGGCCCATGACCACAAAGGGCTCATCCCGCAATAGCTCTGGCGTCAAGACCTCATGGCGGGCCAAGGGATTGTCCCTATGCAACGCGATCCGGGTTTCGACATGCAAGGGATAAGAGGTCAGCGTGTCGTACAGCATCGGCATTTCGCAGACGCCGATCTCGAACAATCCCGACAGAACCCATTCCTGTATCTTTGAGCTGTACTGCGACTGGAACGAGATGTTCATGTCCGGTCGGGACTTTGCAAACTCTGCTATGATCTTTGGCATGAAGCCAAAAGACATGGAGTGTTGCGACGCAACCTGAAGCTGGCCAGCCTGTTTGTTCTGCAAGTCGACAACCGTCTGGGTGACATGATCCAGACCGCGCACCACGGTATCGACCTCGCGGTGCATAAGTTCCGCCTCCGGTGTCGGCACAAGCCGCCCGTGCAGCCGCTGGAACAGTTTCAGTCCGGTCTGGCGCTCCAACTCCGCCAGAAGGTTCGAAATGCCCGGCTGTGAAATACCCAATGCTTCGGCGGCACCCGTCACGGTGCCGGCTTCGACGATGGCATGAAAGGCCTGCAGCTGTCTGAATCGCAATCTCACGCCCCTCCATATCATCTTAGGTTATGGATGTGCCATAAATCCGTATTTGAAATGATGCTCTTGGCCTGCCAGTCTCTGCCCATCCGCAGGGGGCAACGGCAATCATGAAGTCACAACACGTCATCGTCATCGGTGCGGGTATCGTCGGAGCGGCCTCGGCGATCTGGCTGCGCCGGGCCGGATGGGACGTGACGTTGCTGGACAGGGGAACACCCGGCATGGGCGCGTCCTTTGGCAACGGCGGCATCCTGGCCAGCTGCTCGATCGTTCCGGTGACAGGCCCCGGCCTGCTTGCCAAGAGCCCCGGTTACCTGCTCGACCCGAATTTCCCCCTGTTCCTGCGCTGGAGATATGTGCCCAGGCTGGTGCCGTGGCTGATCAAGTACATGTCCCACGCCAATGCCTCCGACACCCGGCGCATAAGCCAGGGCCTGACGACGGTCATCGGCGACAGCCTTGAGCAACATCAGGCCCTGACCAGAGGGACCGAGGCCGCGAAATGGGTGCGCGAGAGCGACTACAATTTCGCCTACCCGGATCGCAAGGCCTTTGACGCGGACGGCTTCACCTGGCAATTGCGGCGCGAAGCCGGATTTGAACCGCAGCTGATCGAAGGCCGCGCAGTACAAGAGGCCGAACCGATCCTTGGCCCCGGCACACAATTGCTGGCGGTGCTCAAGAACCACGGCTTTATCCTGAACCCGGGGGCCTATGTTCAGGACCTCGTGCAGGTCTTTCAGGGCCTTGGCGGCAGTTTCATTCAGGCCGAGGTCAAGGATTTCGACCTGGACGGCGGGCGCATCACCGCTGTGGACACCAGTGAGGGCCGCATCCTTTGTGACCGGGCGGTTGTGTCCTCTGGCGTCTGGTCAAAGCCCTTGATGGCCAAACTCGGGCTGGACGTGCCGCTTGAGGCCGAGCGCGGCTATCACATCCTGTTCAAGGAACCGAGCCAGACACCGAACAACCCGATGATGCTGACCGCAGGAAAATTCGTGGCTACTCCGATGGAACACGGGCTGCGCTGTGCCGGGGTGGTCGAGTTCGGCGGATTGAGCGAAAAGCGTTCGAAGGCCCCGTTGAACCTGTTGCGTCGCAAGGCGCAGGAGATGTTCCCCGATCTGACCTCTGCGTCAGAGGAGGAATGGCTGGGGTATCGCCCGGCGCCGACGGACAGCCTGCCGCTGATCGGGGAATTGGGTTCGACCGGCGTGTATTCTGCCTTTGGTCATCATCACATCGGCTTGACAGGCGGGCCAAAGACCGGTCGCCTTGTGGCCGATATGATTTCGGGAAATCATTCCAACGCGGATGTCCGCCCCTTCGATCCCATGCGTTTTGCCAAGGGGCGGTGAAGACGACCAGATAACAACTCAGGGAGCTACCAATGAACAACATCACCAAGAGACTGAGCGCCGCGACTGCCACCGTGGCCGTCGCCATCGCGGGCACTGCGGCAATGGCCGAAAACTGGGACATGCCCATGGCCTATGCCGCGTCGAACTTTCACTCCGAGATGGGCGTGGTCTTTGCCGACAAGGTGCGGGACTACACCGGTGGAGAGATCGACATCACCGTGCATCCGGGCGGGTCGCTGTTCAAGGGCGGCGAGATCAAGCGCGCGGTTCAGACCGGCCAGGCCCCGATCGGAGAGCGGTTCATGTCGGCCCATGCCAACGAGGTCCCGCTGCTGGGATGGGACAATATTCCCTTTATTGCAACGACCTATGAGGCGAATGAAAAGCTTTGGGCAGCGGCCAAGGACAAGGTCAACGCGCAACTGTCAGACCAGAACCTCGTCACGCTCTACACCTGCCCGTGGCCGGGACAGGGGTTCTATTTCAACAAGGAAGTCTCTTCTTCCGAGGACACCCAGGGCGTCAAGTTCCGCTCTTACAACACGGCAACCGCGACGTTTGCCGAAGAACTGGGGATGATCCCGGTTCAGGTCGAAGCCGCCGAACTGAGCCAGGCACTGGCGACCGGCGTGGCCGAGGCCTTTATTTCGTCGGGGTCGACCGGATATGACCGCAAAGTTTGGGAACACCTGAGCCATTACTACAAGGTGAACGCCTGGCATCCGCGCAACTACGTGATCGTCAACAAGGGCATCTGGGAAGGCCTGTCCGAAGAAACCAGGGCCGCGATCCAGAAAGCGGCTGACGAAACCGGCGCCGCCTGCGCCGAGACATCCTCCGATCTGGCCAGTTGGTATTTTGAGCAGCTCGAAGCCAATGGCATGACGGTCGAGGATGCCGGCCCCGATTTCCTGGCCGAACTGGAAGCCATCGGCGCCAAGATGACCGACGACTGGCTGGCGGAAGTTGGCGAAGACGGTCAGGCCATCCTTGACGCCTACAAAGCCAACTGACCCCACAGGACGGCGGCCCTGCCGTGGCACGGGCTGCCGTTCACTGATCATCCCGAGGAATTCTGATGAGAGACTGGCAACCGTTTCTGGGCCTGCCGTTGTGGGTATGGGTTTTTGTCTTCCCGACCCTGCTGGCGCTGTACTGCCTGTGGCAAGGGCCAAAGGCGGCACCGCTGCTCGCGCCGGTCTGGCGCATTCTGGACCGGGTCTACAAGGCGGCAGGCGTTCTGGCCGCATGCTTCATGGTGCTGATCCTTGCACTGATCATCAGCCAGATGATTGCGCGTTGGTCCAACCTGACCTTTCCGGGATCGACCGAATATGCAGGCTATGCCATGGCCGCGACCTCCTTTTTCGCGCTGGCCTACGCGCTGACTCAAGGGGCGCATATCCGGGTCTCCGTTCTGCTCAACCTGAATGATCACACAAGGTTCTGGATGGATGCGGCGGCGATGTTCGTTGCCGCCATCACCGCCACCTATTTCGCGCGTTACGCGATCAAGACCAACATCATGTCCGAAATGCTGAACGACCGGACACAGGGGCAGGATTTCGTGCCGGAGTGGCTGCTGACGTTCTTTGCGATGTTTGCGAATTCTCCCGCCAAATGGGCAGAGATGTGGCGAGAGACAGGCTCTGAATGGGTCTATACGCCGGTCTGGCTGCCGCAACTGCCGATGTCGGTCGGGACGATCCTGCTTGCCATCGCGATCTGGGACTATCTGACCCGTCTCCTCGCGCTCCGCGAAAGCCAAATCCATGGGGAGATCCTGGAATGAGCGAACTCTACGCCACGGGGATCTTCCTGTTCGTGCTCTTTGCCCTTCTGGGCGGGTCGGTCTGGATCGGGCTTGCGCTCATGGGGGTGGCCTGGGTCGGGATGGAGCTGTTCACCTCGCGCCCCGCCGGTGACGCGATGATCACCACGATCTGGACCGGAGCCTCCAGCTGGACGCTGACAGCCCTGCCGCTGTTCATCTGGATGGGCGAGATCCTGTACCGAACGCGCTTGTCGCAGGACATGTTCCGCGGCCTGGCCCCCTGGATGCGGTTTCTGCCCGGCGGCCTGCTGCACACCAATATCGCCGGCTGCACGATCTTCGCGGCGGTCTCCGGCTCTTCCGCCGCGACGCTGAACATGGTCGGGAAAATGTCGATCCCGGAACTGCGGGCGCGCGGCTATCCCGAATACATGATCATCGGCACGCTCGCCGGTGCGGCCACGCTGGGCCTGATGATCCCGCCGTCGCTTACGCTGATCGTCTACGGGGTGACGATCAACGAAAGCATCACCAAGCTGTTCATGGCGGGTGTGCTTCCCGGTCTCGTTCTGGCGGGCCTTTTCATGCTCTACATCATCTTCTGGCATTTCGTGTACAAGGACCAGCGCCCGGAACCGGAACCCGCCATGCCGCTGGGCAAGAGACTTGCCGAAAGCCGGTTTCTCTTGCCGCTCTTCGGGCTGGTCTTCGTCGTGATCGGTTCGATGTACCTGGGCTATGCCACGGCCACAGAGGCGGCGGCGGTCGGGGTGGTTGGCGCACTTGCCCTGTCCGCCATGCAAGGTTCGCTGAGTTGGGAAACCTTCAAGAGCAGCCTCATGGGGGCCACGAAAACCTCGGCCATGATCGCCTTTATCCTGATGGGCGCGGCCTTTCTGTCGCTGTCCATGGGGTTCACCGGTTTGCCCCGCGCGCTGGCGGAACTGATCGACAGCTACAACCTGTCGCCCGTGGCGCTGATTGCGGTTCTGACCGTGTTCTACCTGATTTTGGGGATGTTCATGGACGGGCTGTCTTCGGTGGTGCTGACCATGGCCATTGTCGAGCCGATGATCCGCACGGCGGGCATCGACGTGATCTGGTTCGGTATTTTCCTTGTGGTGGTAATCGAAACCGCGCAGGTCACGCCGCCCATCGGGTTCAACCTGTTCGTGTTGCAGGGCATGACGCGCCACGAGATTGGCTATATCGCGAAAACGGCGATCCCGATGGTGGGTCTGATGCTGTTGATGGTGGTCATCCTCGTCATCTTTCCCGAACTGGCGACATGGCTGCCGGACAATATCCGCCAGGGACCCGGCGGCTGACGCCGGTGCTTTGGTCCCTTGGGCTGGTAGCGCGCCATGGGCGGTTTGTCCTTGTCGCAGGGCTGGTCGCAGGGCTGACCCTGCCCGAGGTCGCCCGGGTGCTGCGCCCCTGGTTGAGCGAGCTTGTGCTGTTGATGCTCTTTCTCACCGCCTTTCGGGTCGGCCTGCCCAAGGCCGTTGAGGGGCTCAACCAACTGCGCGCGACCCTGGGCATGGTTCTGGTCTACCAACTGGCACTGCCCCTGCTCTGCATTGCGCTGTTCGCGGTGTTCGGGCTTGCCCAAAGCCCGGTCGCCATAGCGCTGACGCTGATGCTTTCGGCGCCTTCGGTCACCGGCAGCCCCAATATGTCGGTCATGCTGGGCCATGCGCCGGAACCGGCCTTTCGGCTGCTGATCCTTGGCACGGTGATGTTGCCGCTGACGATCATTCCCATCTTCTGGCTGTCCCCGACGCTTGGAAGCCTGTCAGAGGCGGTCTTCGCGGCTTTGCGCCTCGGCCTTTCAATCAGTGTCGTGATCGGCGCGGCCTTTGCGCTGCGCGCCGTGGTGCGCCCGCACATGAAAGAGGCTGAAATCCAGGCGTTTGACGGGCTGACCTCGCTGGCCCTTGTGGTGATCGTGGTCGGGCTGATGAGCGCCGTGGCGCCTGCGCTTTGGGCCGCGCCCTGGCGGCTTGCGGGCTGGATGCTTGTGGTGTTCGTCGCGAACCTTGGCTTGCAGGTTGTCGCCTACCTGGGCCTGCGCCGGTTTGGGGCCGGCGACAGCGCCGCTCCGATGGCGCTGGTCGCGGGCAACCGTAACGTGGCGCTATTTCTGGTGGCATCGAGCGCCACGCAATCCGATGCCTTCCTGATGTTTCTTGGATGCTATCAATTCCCGATGTACCTGACACCGGTGGTCATGCGGCGGCTGTATCGGCCTGCCCGGCCGTAGTGCCGACCCCTCAGAACTGCAGCGTCGCCTCCACCGCGCGGTGCCATGCGGCGTATCTTTCGGCGCGCGAGTCCTCCGGCATCTGTGGTTCAAAACGGCGTTCCAGCGCCCATTCCGCCGCGAAGTCCGCTTGTGGCGGATAAAGACCGGCGCGTTGACCAGCGAGCCAGGCCGCCCCCAATGCCGTGGTTTCCAGGACCCGGGGCCGATCGACTCTGGCCCCGATGATGTCCGACAGGAACTGCATGGCATAATCCGAGGCGCTCATGCCGCCATCGACCCGCAGGGTGGCAGCGTCTCCGCCGCCCTGCCAATCGGCCTTCATCGCCTCAAGCAGATCGCGGGTCTGGAAACCCACGCTTTCCAGTGCCGCCCTGGCAAAGTCTTCGGGGCCGGAATTGCGCGTCAGACCGAACACCGCGCCGCGACAGTCTGCGTTCCAGTAGGGCGCGCCGAGGCCGGTAAAGGCGGGGACCAAAACAACCTGTTGCGCCGGGTTTGCCCTTTCGGCCAAAAGTTGTGTTTCCTTGGCGTCGCGAATGATCTTCAAACCGTCCCGCAACCACTGAACCACCGCTCCTGCTACGAAAATGGACCCTTCGAGCGCGTATGTCGGCTTGCCGTCCAGTTGGTAGGCAATGGTGGTCAGCAGGCGGTTTTCGGAACGCACCGGCGTGTCGCCGGTGTTCATCAAGGCAAAGCACCCCGTTCCATACGTCGATTTCAACATCCCCGGCGTGAAACAGGCCTGCCCGACCGTCGCGGCCTGCTGATCCCCTGCAATGCCAAGGATCGGGATCGCGCGACCAAACAGTTCGGGGCGCGTTTCGCCAAAGTCGGCGGCGCAGTCGCGGACCTCGGGAAGCATGGTCATGGGAATGTTCAGCCGCTCGCAGATCGATTGCGACCAGCGGCCCTTGCGGATGTCATACAGCATCGTGCGCGCGGCATTGGTGGCGTCCGTCACATGCACCTTGCCACCGGTCAGATTCCACATCAGCCAGGTGTCGACGGTGCCAAAGATCAGGTCACCCGCCTCGGCGCGCGCCCGCGCGCCCTCTACATTGTCCAGCAGCCAGGCCAGTTTGGTGCCGGAAAAATACGGATCGAGCAGCAGGCCCGTCCGATCGGTGACCGTCTGTTCAAAGCCCTCTGCCTTCAGCGCATGGCACATGGATGAGGTGCGCCGGTCCTGCCAGACAATCGCATTGTGAACCGGCTTGCCGGTCTTGCGGTCCCAGACCAGCGTGGTTTCGCGCTGATTGGTGATGCCGATGGCGGCGATCTGCGCCCCACCCGCCTTGTCGATGGCCGCGCGGCAGGTGGCGACGGTTGTGTCCCAGAGATCGGCGGGATCATGTTCGACCCAGCCGCTGTTCGGGAAATGCTGGGTGAATTCCTCTTGATCAGAGGCCACGACGGACATGGCGCTGTCGAACACAATTGCCCGCGTCGACGTTGTCCCCTGATCTATGGCCAAAATGTGAGTCATGACCGCCTCTCCTCAAAGCGATTTCCGGATGCGCCGGGCCGACGCGGATGTCATTTGGAAAAGATAATGACCGAGGCCCCGAAGGGCCCCGGTCGGGGAGGAAGGCTTATTGCCAGGACTGGATCAGCTCATCATAGCTGACGGTCTTGGGCTCTTCATCTTCTTCGGCCAGCTTGGCATAGGGCGCGCCGGGCTGGTCAAACCAGTACTCGGCGTCCCGCTCTTCGTTCAGCTTGGGACCGATGTCGCCCTGGATACCGGCACGTTCCAGACGCTCCAGCACCCGTTCCTGATCCGCGCAGAGCGCGTCCAGCGCTTCTTGCGGGGTCTTGGCGCCGGACATGGCGTCACCGATGTTCTGCCACCACAGCTGTGCCAGCTTGGGGTAGTCAGGCACGTTGGTGCCGGTCGGCGACCATGCCACGCGGGCCGGCGAGCGGTAGAACTCGACCAGGCCGCCCAACTTGTCCGCACGTTCGGTAAAGCTGTCGTGCTGCACGGTGGATTCGCGGATGAAGGTCAGGCCCACATGGGACTTCTTCACATCCACGGTCTTGGAGGTGACGAACTGGGCGTAGAGCCAGGCCGCCTTGGCGCGATCCTCGGGCGTGGATTTCATCAGCGTCCACGATCCGGCATCCTGATAGCCGACCTTCTGACCTTCTTTCCAGTAGACCCCGTGCGGCGAGGGGGCCATGCGCCACTTGGGCGTGCCGTCCTCGTTCATGACCGGCAGGCCGGGCTTGACCGTGTCGGCGGTAAAGGCGGTGTACCAGAACATCTGCTGGGCGATATTGCCCTGCGCCGGAATCGGACCCGCCTCGGAGAAGGTCATGCCTGCGGCTGCGGGCGGGGTATACTTCTCCAGCCATTCGATGGCCTTGGTCACGGCATAGACCGCGGCCGGGGAGTTGGTGGCACCACCGCGCGCAACGCAGGAACCGACAGGCTGGCTCTGATCGTTGACGCGTATCCCCCATTCGTCGACCGGCAGGCCGTTGGGCTCACCGACGTCGCCCATGCCAGCCATGGACATCCAAGCATCCGTGTAACGCCAGCCAAGACTGGGGTCTTTCTTGCCGTAGTCCATATTGCCGAAGATGTCGCCATCGACGCCCATATGGCTGAGGTCCCGCCCGGTAAAGAACTCGGCGATGTCCTCATAGGCCGACCAGTTCACCGGAACGCCCAGCTCATAGCCGAACTGTTCCATGAAGTCGGCCTTGTTCTTCTCGTCGTTGAACCAGTCGTAGCGGAACCAGTAGAGGTTCGCGAACTGCTGGGTCGGCAGCTGGTAGACCTTTCCATCCGGCCCGGTGGTAAAGCTGAGGCCGATGAAATCGTCGAGGTCCAGCGTCGGCGAGGTCACGTCAGCGCCTTCGTTGGCGATCCAGTCGGTCAGGTTGCGCACCTGCTGATAGCGCCAGTGTGTGCCGATCAGGTCGGAGTCGTTGATATAACCGTCGTAGATGTTCTGGCCGGACTGCATCTGCGTCTGCAGCTTTTCGACCACGTCGCCTTCGCCGATCAGGTCATGTGTGACCGTGATGCCGGTGATTGCCGTGAATGCCGGTGCCAGCACCTGCGATTCATATTCATGCGTGGTGATCGTTTCCGAAACCACCTTGATTTCCATGCCCTCAAAGGGCTTGGCCGCATCGACAAAGAACTGCATCTCCGCCTCTTGCGCGTCACGCGGAAGCGACGACAGGTCGCCGATCTCCGCGTCAAGGAACGCGCGCGCCGCGTCCATGTCGGCGAAGGCCGGACCCGCAAGGATCAGCAGTGCCGCTGTTGTGGATTTTAACTTGTGGTTCATTGGTATCCTCCCATTGGTACCATTTTTTATCCGAGGATTTTCAGATCGTTGCCCGGGCTCCTCTCTTCCCGGACACGTAGTCTGATCTACACCCAGCGAAAAACCGCGGCGGCATAGATCAGGCAAACAACAAGGGCGAACGGCTGCTGCACACCGACAAGGCCCAGCCAGGCCAGGTTGATGAAGGCAGAGCCGAGAAGCGTGATGAACAGGCGATCCCCGCGCGTGGTTTCGATCCGCAGGATGCCGGTGCGCGGCGTTTCCGGGAACTTGATCGCCAGAAAGGTGAAGGTGATCAGAAGCGTGGCGATGACGGCGAAGAAGATCGCGGTCGGCCAGGTCCATGCCATCCAGTCCATTGATAGTTCTCCCTTTTTCCGGCTTACACACGCCCCAGGGCAAAGCCCTTGGCGATGTAGTTGCGAACGAAGTAGATCACGAGCGCGCCCGGCACGATGGTCAGGATACCGGCGGCAGCCAACACGCCCCAGTCGATGCCGCTGGCGCCCTGGGTCCGGGTCATGATCGCGGCGATGGGCTTGGCGTCGACGGTGGTCAGGGTGCGGCTCAGCAGCAGTTCGACCCATGAGAACATGAAGCAGAAGAACGCCGCAACGCCGATTCCGCTGGCGATCAAGGGCATGAAGATCTTCACGAAAAACCGGCCAAAGGAATAGCCGTCGATATAGGCCGTCTCGTCGATTTCCTTGGGCACGCCGCGCATGAAGCCCTCAAGGATCCAGACAGCCAGCGGCACGTTGAACAGGCAATGCGCCAGAGCCACCGCGATATGCGTGTCGAACAGGCCGACCGAGGAATAGAGCTGAAAGAACGGCAGCGCGAAGACCGCAGGCGGCGCCATCCGGTTGGTCAGCAACCAGAAGAACAAGTGCTTGTCGCCCATGAAGTGATAGCGCGAAAAGGCATAGGCCGCCGGCAAAGCCACCGCGAGGCTGATCACCGTGTTCATCACCACGTAGATCAGCGAGTTCACGTATCCCATGTACCACGCCGGATCGCTCAGGATGGTCGCATAGTTGTCAAAGGTCAGATCGCGCGGGAACAGGGTAAAGCTGTTCAGGATCTCGGTGTTGGTCTTGAGGCTCATGTTCAGCAGCCAGTAGATCGGCAGCAGCAGGAACAGCAGGTAGAGCGTCATCACCACCGCGCTGGTGTTCACCCTGAACCGCTTGCGGGTGTTGCTGCCGCCTGCGGTGAGGTTTTCGGGAATGGTTGTCGCGTCGGTCATCTTACATTCCCTTTTTGTCGAGCGTGGTCATCACGGTGTAGAACACCCAGGAGACCAGAAGGATTACGAGGAAATACATCAGGCTGAAGGCAGCTGCAGGCCCGAGGTCGAACTGTCCCAACGCCATCTTCACAAGGTCGATGGATAGCAGCGTCGTGGCATTGCCGGGGCCACCGCCGGTGACGACGAAAGGCTCGGTGTAGATCATGAAGCTGTCCATGAAGCGCAGCAGGATGGCGATCATCAGGACACCCGTCATCTTGGGCAACTCGATGTAGCGGAAGACCTTCCAGCGGCTGGCCTGATCTATCTTGGCCGCCTGATAATAGGCGTCCGGGATGGATTTCAGACCAGCATAAGCCAACAGCGCCACAAGCGAGGTCCAGTGCCAGACATCCATCACCACAATGGTGATCCAGGCCGCAACCGTATCCTGCGTGTAGTTGTAGTTGATGCCCAGCCAGTCGAGCGTATGGCCCAGCAGGCCGATGTCGACGCGGCCGAAGATTTGCCAGATGGTGCCCACGACGTTCCATGGGATCAGCAGCGGCAAGGACATCAGCACAAGGCAGAACGAGGACCAGAATCCGCTTTTGGGCATGTTCAGGGCGACGAAGATCCCCAGCGGTATCTCGATGGCGAGGATGATGGCCGAGAACATCAGCTGACGGCCCAAGGCGTCCCACATGCGCTCTGACGCCAGCATTTCCTCGAACCAGGTCAGGCCTTCCCAGAAGAAGATGTTCTGTCCGAACGTGTCCTGCACCGAGTAGTTGACCACCGTCATCAGCGGGATCACTGCCGAGAAGGCCACCAGCAAGAGCACCGGCAATACCAGGAACCATGCTTTTTGATTGACTGTCTTGTCCATCAGGCCGCCTCCCCCGCGACACGCCAGTCATTGGCATAGACATTGACGTGATCCGCATCAAAGGTGACGCGGTTCATATCGGCGCTGACGGTCTCATCCTCGTCAGCGATGATATTGATTTCATGCCCAAAGAATTCCGCCCGCACGAGCTTGTGGCGGCCCACGTCCTCGACCCGGCGCACCTTTACCGGCAGGCCCTCATCCCGGCTGAGACGGGCGAATTCCGGACGCACGCCGATCTCGACCTTGCCATCCAGCGCCGCGTAGCCGCGTTTCAGGGTCAGTTCCGCACCGTCTATATGCGCGGTGTTGCCGCTGACCTTGGCGGGGATCACATTCATGCCCGGCGAGCCGATGAAGTACCCGACGAAGGTGTGCTCGGGCGTCACGAACAGCTGTTCCGGCGTGCCGATCTGGACCACCCGACCGTCGTACATGACCACAACCTTGTCGGCAAAGGTCAGCGCCTCTGTCTGGTCGTGCGTCACATAGATCATCGTGTGGCCGAAATCGTGGTGCAGCTTTTTCAGCTGGGTGCGCAACTCCCACTTCATGTGGGGGTCGATGACGGTCAGCGGCTCGTCGAACAGCAGCGCGTTGACGTCCTTGCGCACCATGCCCCGGCCAAGGGAAATCTTCTGCTTGGCATCAGCGGTCAGGCCGCGTGCCTTTTTGTTCAGCATCTCTTCCATGCCGATCATCTTGGCGATTTCCTGAACCCGCTCCGCGACATAGCTCTCATCCCTGCCCCGGTTGCGCAGCGGAAAGGCCAGGTTGTCGCGCACGGTCATGGTGTCGTAGACCACCGGGAACTGGAACACCTGTGCAATGTTGCGTTCGGCGGTCGGCGCGTAGGTCACGTCGCGGTCGTTGAACAGGATCCGGCCCTGGCTTGGGTGCAGAAGTCCGGAAATGATGTTGAGCAAGGTGGACTTGCCGCAGCCGGATGACCCCAAGAGCGCATAGGCTTCGCCATCCGCCCAGTCGTGGTTCAGCTCTTTCAGTGCGAAATCATCCTCGCTCTGCGGCTTTGGCAGGTAAGAATGTGCGAGATTGTCGAGCGTGATCTTTGCCATTGGTCCCTCCTCCTCAGGCGGCCAGCGCATAGGCGGCAGGCGCGATCAGCTTGCCGTCTTCGCCAAAGATGTAGACGTGGCGCGGGTCGAGCCAGACATCCAGCCGCTCGCCCAGTTGCAAATTGTGTACACCGTGGATCAGGCCGACCCAGCGTTCGTCAAAGTGATCGAGGTGCACAAAGGTCTCGGATCCGGTCAGTTCGGTGACCGACAGCCGGGTCACAAATTGCATTGCGTCGGCGGAATGCTCCCGGATTTCCAGATGGTTGGGGCGGAACCCTGCCGTATAACGCCCATCCGGAAGCTGCGCCAGCTTGCCCGTCGCATTGGTGCTTTGTCCCTCGCCGAACTGCAGTGCATTGCCGGATTTGGTGACCTTCAGAAAGTTCATTGGAGGGTCGGAAAACACCCGCGCCGTGGTGGCATCAACCGGCTGGCGATACACCTCGGGCGTGAGGCCGAACTGGGTGACGCGCCCTTCCCAAAGCGCGGCCGTGTTGCCGCCCAGCAGCAGCGCCTCTTCCGGTTCCGTGGTCGCGTAAACGAAGATGGAGCCGGAGGCTTCAAAGATCTTCGGGATCTCGACCCGCAATTCCTCACGCAGTTTGTAGTCGAGGTTGGCCAGTGGCTCGTCCAGCAGCACCAGCCCGGCGTTCTTGACCAGCGCCCGCGCCAGCGCGCAGCGCTGTTGCTGTCCGCCCGACAGTTCCAGTGGTTTGCGGTCAAGCATCGGCGTCAGCTTCATCAGTTCGGCGCTTTCACGCACGCGCCGGTCGACTTCCTTTGCGTCGGCGCCCATCAGCTTCATCGGCGAGGCGATGTTGTCGTAGACACTCATCGACGGGTAGTTGATGAACTGCTGGTAGACCATGGCGACCTTGCGGTCCTGCACACGCATTCCGGTTACATCCGTGCCTTCCCAGAAGACCTGGCCGGTATTGGGCACGTCGAGCCCTGCCATCAGCCGCATCAAAGAGGTCTTGCCGGACGACGTCGGCCCCAGCAGCACGTTCATCGTGCCGTTCTGCAGCGTCAGATCAGTGGGATGGATATGCGTCTGCCCCTCGACCAGTTTCGATACGCCTTTCAATTCCAGCGTCATCGCGGGTCTCCTCCATGTTCCGCCGCAGCGGTGTCGGACCGACGTCGGATTGCCATCCAGCCGTCCAGATCCTTGATTTCTGCTGCACTCAGCCGCAGGCCAAGCTTGTTGCGCCGCCAGACCACATCTTCGGCGGTGCGGGCGAATTCGCGGGTCATCAGCCAGATGACCTCGGTCTCTGTCAGGGTCGCGCCGAATTCCCGGCCCAGATCCTCTGCCGTGCTGGCGGAGCCGAGAACCTCGGCCGCCTCTGTTCCGTAGGCCCGCACGAGCCTGTTGGCCCAAACGTCTGACAAAAAGCTGAACCGCGCCTTCAGATCGCCGACAAGCTGATCGACCCCATCCACCGGGAAATCGCCACCCGGGAGGGGCACGCCCGCGGTCCACGGCCTCTTGTCCACTTGCAGGTGCTGTCCGATCTTTTCCAGCGCGCTTTCGGCGAGGCGGCGATAGGTGGTGATCTTGCCGCCAAAGATGTTGAGCAGGGGCGCCCCGCCCTGCGTATCCACCTTCAGCGTGTAGTCACGGGTCGCCGCCGTGGCGCTGGAGGCGCCATCATCGTAAAGCGGACGCACGCCGGAATAGGTCCAGACCACGTCGTCGTCACCCAGATCCCGCGCGAAATACTCGTTGGCAAAATCGATCAGATAGCGCCGCTCTTCGGGCGTGCATTCGGGTATGTGCGAGGGGTCGTCATGTTCGGCATCCGTTGTGCCGATCAGGGTGAAATCCCGCTCATATGGAATGGCGAATATGATCCGCCCGTCGGTGCCCTGAAAGAAATAGCATTTGTCATGGTCGTAAATCCTGCGGGTCACGATGTGGGACCCGCGGACCAGTCGGACCCCCTCTTGCGAGTTGATGCGGATCTTCTGGTGGATGATGTCTCCGACCCAGGGGCCACCGGCGTTGACCAACATCCGGGCGAAATGGGTGCGCGCCTCTGCGCTGTCCTCATCCTGCGTTTCGATCCGCCACAGATCGCCGTCTCGCGTGGCAGACAGCACCTTGGTGCGGGTCATGATCCTTGCGCCTCGCGCCTCGGCATCGCGGGCGTTCAGCACCACAAGGCGGGAATCCTCGATCCAGCAGTCGGAATATTCATAGGCGGTTTCGAACCGATCCTGCAGCGGGGCGCCCTCGGGGGTGCCTTTCAGCGACTGGGTCGTGGTGCCGGGCAGGATCTTGCGGCCGCCGAGGTGGTCGTACATGAACAGGCCCAGCCGGATCAGCCAGGCCGGGCGACGGCCCTTCATCCAAGGCATGACAAGGCTGAGCAGACGCGAGGTCGGCGTTTCGGACTCGAACCGCATGTCCTTGTGATAGGGCAGCACAAACCGCATCGGCCAACTGATGTGCGGCATGGCGCGCAACAGGGTCTCGCGCTCGATCAGCGCCTCGCGGACAAGCCGGAACTCGAAATATTCGAGATAGCGCAGGCCACCGTGAAACAGCTTGGTCGAGGATGAGGACGTGGCCCAGGCAAGGTCATTCATCTCGGCCAGAGACACTGACAGACCGCGCCCCGCTGCATCGCGCGCAATCCCGCAGCCGTTGATGCCGCCACCGATTATGAACAGATCGGTTGTCGTGCCGTTGCCGGGATGCACCACGCGATTCTCCCCCTGATCCGCGAAACTTGCACTGTTTGTCGCCAAATCGAGCGCAAACATCAAGACATTTGTTTTCGTTTATTTTCGATTTTTAGCAAACCCCTGTTTTCTCCGATCTTTTTCATCGACGACCTTGCACACAGACCAGCGCCAAGCCCCTGAAACTCATATTCGGAATGGGTATGTTGGCAGGCCTCTTGGCAAATCCCGCCGTCCCGCTATCATCGCGTGACAATCCGAAAGGAAACGAACATGTCGCAAACCTTCCGGCACCCCGAGATCCTCGATATCGCCCGACGCGAGGGAAAGGTGACCGTAGAGGGGCTGGCCGATCATTTCGGCGTAACCTTGCAGACCATCCGGCGCGACCTGTCCGATCTTGCCCAGGCGGGGCGCCTGGAACGGGTGCATGGCGGCGCCGTGCTTCCGTCGAACATCTCGAACATCGGCTACGAGGAACGGCGCTCTCTCAATTCGGAAGCCAAGACTGCAATCGCGCGCGCCTGTGCGCAGCGGATCCCCAACGATATTTCGCTGTTCCTCAATATCGGGACTTCGACCGAAGCGGTCGCGCAGGAACTCCTGCACCATCGCAACCTGCTGGTTGTCACCAACAACATGAATGTCGCCAATATCCTTGTCGCCAATTCGGAATGCGAGATTATCGTGACAGGCGGGAACCTGCGCCGTTCCGATGGCGGGCTGATCGGCAATCTGGCTGCTGGCACGATCAGCCAGTTCAAGTTCGATCTTGCCGTCATCGGGTGCTCTGCTCTTGATGCAGAGGGTGACCTGCTGGACTACGACATTCAGGAAGTGGCTGTCAGCCAGACCATCATGGCGCAGTCCCGCAAGGTCTTTCTGGTCGCCGACCACTCCAAGTTCAGCCGCAATGCCCCGGCGCGGATCGGTTCGCTTGCGCGCATCGACACCTTTTACACCGATCAGCCCTTGTCCCCAGACCTCTCAGCCCGCTGTCAGGACTGGGGGGTGCGTGTCATGGTGGCTGAATAGGCCGGTCCTTGTTGGCATCCGCAACCTGACGATCCGGCCTGTCGCACCGGGTCGCACGGCGAATGTCGGTCACATTCATCCACAGGTTTTCCCACAAGGAACCGCGCTCAGATCCGCTTGCCGGAGGCGTCGAAGTTCATCTCTTTGCTGTCGTCCCAATCCAGCGTGACCTCCGCGCCTTCCTGCGGGAATGGCGATGCCGCATCCTGCCGTACCGTGACCTGCGTGCCGTCTGCGGACCTGAGGTGGACCAGTGTCTCGGCTCCCAACGCCTCACAGTTGAGTGTGCGTGCGGTCAATTTTCCCTGTTGGGACACTCTAATATGTTCGGGCCGCACGCCGATCCGGGTATCGTCAGACCGGCCCAGCAGCGCGCCGGACATGAAATTGGTGGGCGGTGACCCGATAAACCCGGCAACGAATTCCGTGGCCGGATTGGCATAGACCTCCAGCGGCGCGCCGATCTGGTCGGCCACCCCGCCGTTCATGACGATCATCCGGTCGGCCATTGTCATCGCCTCGACCTGATCATGCGTGACATAGAGCGCGGTCACACCCAGTTCGCGCTGCAACGCCTTGATTTCCAACCGCATCTGCACACGCAGCTTGGCATCAAGGTTCGACAAGGGCTCATCGAACAGGAACACAGCCGGTTTGCGCACGATGGCGCGGCCCATGGCGACGCGCTGACGTTGTCCGCCGGACAACTCGCGGGGTCTGCGGGTCAGGTAGGGTTCCAGCTGCAAGAGCTTTGCCGCCTGTTCGACCCGCTCGCGGATCTCGTCCTTGGGTCGTTTGGCGATCTTCAGCCCGTAGGCCATGTTGTCAAAGACCGACATATGCGGATAGAGCGCGTAGTTCTGGAAAACCATGGCGATGTCGCGAGCCATCGGTTCGACCTCGTTGACGCGCTTTCCGTCGATGCGCACCTCGCCGTCCGAGATCGTCTCCAGCCCCGCCACCATGCGCAAGAGCGTGGACTTGCCGCAGCCCGACGGCCCGACGATCACGATGAATTCGCCATCCGCCACGTCGATTGAAACGCCGTGGATGACGTCGGTCTTGCCAAAGGATTTCTTGACGGTGTCGAGTGTCAGCGTCGCCATTTATTTCTCGCTTTCCACAAGCCCACGGATGAACAGTTTCTGCATCCCCACGACCACCAGCACCGGCGGGACCATCGCCAGAATCGAGGTGGCCATGATCACGGGCCAGTCGGCAAAGTCGTCGCCGCTGGGGAACATCTGCTTGATGCCCATGACGATGGTGTTCATGTCGGGATCGGTGGTGATCAGAAGCGGCCAGAGGTACTGGTTCCAGCCATAGATGAAGAGAATGACAAAGAGCGCGGCGATATTGGTCCGGCTCATCGGCAAGAGGATGTCGAAGAAGAACCGCATCGGGCTGGCGCCGTCGACCCGCGCGGCCTCGGCCAGTTCATCCGGCACGGTCATGAAGAACTGCCGGAACAGGAAGGTCGCCGTGGCCGAGGCGATCAGCGGCAGGATCAGGCCCTGATAGCTGTTCAGCATCCCGAAGTTGGCGATCACCTCATAGGTCGGCACGATCCGCACCTCGACCGGCAGCATCAGGGTCAGGAAGATCAGCCAGAAGAACACCTTGCGCCCCGGAAAGCGGAAGTAGACGATTGCAAAGGCCGACAGCAGGCTGATCAAGATCTTGCCCAGCGCGATGCCGATGGCCATGATCATCGAATTCATCAGCATCACCGCCACGGGCGCATTGATGCCCGATGTCAGCGCCTTGCCGTAATTCACAAAGAACTGGTCGCCGGGCAACAGCGGCATCGGCGGGCGCACGATGTCTTGCTGTGTGACGGTCGAGGCCACAAAGGCCAGCCAGATCGGAAAGAAGATGAAGGCTACGCCCACGATCAGGCCCAGATGGGTCAGCCAGAGGCCCGCACCGCGCTTTTCAACCATGCCGGATCGCTGTGCCATCAGTAGTGCACCCTGCGTTCGATGTATTTGAACTGCACCACGGTCAGGATCGAGACGATGAACAGCAGGATCACCGACTGCGCGGCGCTGCTGCCAAGATCCTGACCGACAAAACCGTCGGAAAAGACCTTGTAGACAAGGATCGTGGTGGCCTGCTGTGGCCCGCCGCTGGTGATGGTGTGGATCACGCCGAAGGTTTCGAAGAAGGCGTAGATGATGTTGACCACCAATAGGAAAAAGGTCGTTGGCGACAGCAGCGGAAAGACGATGGTCCGGAAGCGCGTCCAGAAATGCGCGCCGTCGATGGCCGCCGCCTCGATCACGCTGCGCGGGATCGCCTGAAGGCCGGCAAGGAAGAACAGGAAGTTATAGCTGATACGGCCCCATGCGCTGGCGACGACGACAAGACCCATGGCCTCTTCCTCGTTCAGCACATGGTTCCAGTCATAGCCGAGCAGACCCAGATACCATGTCACCACGCCGACCCGGGTGTTGAACATGAACAGCCAAAGAACGCCTGCAACGGCGGGCGCAACCGCATAAGGCCAGATCAGCAGGGTCCGGTAGGTGCCCGACCCCTTTATCAGCCGGTCCGCAAGAAGCGCGAGGTACAGCGCCACGCCCATCGAGACGACGGTGACAAGGATCGAAAAGACCGCGGTCGTCACAAAGGTGGCGCGATAATACGTGTCCGACAGAAGGTATTCGAAGTTGCCCAGCCCCACCCATTGCATCGAGAGGCCAAAAGGGTCGGGGATGAACAGGGATTGCCAGATCGCCTGCCCCGCCGGATAGAAAAAGAAGACCGCCGTGATGACGATCTGCGGCAGAACCAGCAGCAGCGGCAGCCAGATTCCCTTGAAGGTGACACGCTTTTCCATCGGGTGGGTCCTTGGAACGCCCGTCCCGGGCCTGACCCGGGACCTCCACCGCGCGACTGGCGGCAAAGGCCCCGGATCGGGGTCCGGGACGGTGTGGAGGGTTTAGCGTGACGCTTGCTCAAACCGGCGCAGCAGCGCATTGCCACGCGTGACCGCCGAGTCGAGTGCCTCCTGCGCCGACTTGTCGCCAGCCCAGACGGCCTCAAGCTCTTCGTCGATGATGCCGCGGATCTGGTCGAAAGAGCCAAGGCGCAGGCCCTTGGAGTTCTCGGTCGGTTCCTTGGCTGTCATCTGGGTCACCGCGATGTCGGTGCCGGGGTTCGCGTCATAGAAGCCCTGCTCGCGGGTCAGCTCGCCCGCTTCCGAGGTGATCGGCAGATAGCCGGTGTCCTGGTGCCACTTGGCCTGGATTTCCGGGCTGGAGAGGAAGTTCAGGAATGCCGCGACACCGCTGTATTCCATGTCAGTCTGGCCAGCCATGACCCAAAGCGACGCGCCACCGATGATGGTATTCTGCGGCTCATCCACGACGGCGGACCAATAGGGCAGCGGGCGCACTTCGAATTCGAACTCCGCTTCGGACTTGATGCCCGCGTAACCGGCAGAGGATTCGGTGAAGAGCGCGCATTCACCGGCGCGGAAATTGGCACCGCCTTCGTTGCGGCGACCGGCGTAGATGAACTTGCCGTCCTGCGCCCATTGACCCATCGCGGAAATATGCGCGACCTGTGCCTCGCTGTTGAAGGCAAGCTCGGTATCGGTGCCGCCAAAGCCATTGGCTTTCGTGGCGAACGGCACGTCATGATAGGCCGAGAGATTCTCCAGATGGATCCAGCTTTGCCAAGCGGTGGTCATCGGGCAATCGACCCCCGCGTCTTTCAGTTGATCCAGCACCTCGCCCACCTGTTCCCAGGTCGACAGGTCGGTATCGGGGTCGATGCCGGCCTCTTGCAGCTTGTCGCGGTTGACCCACAGAACCGGGGTCGACGAGTTGAACGGCAGGGACAGCATGTCGCCGTCGGCAGAGGTATAGTACCCCTTGACCGAGCCGATGTATTTCGACTGATCGAATTCGGCGCCCGCGTCGTCCATCACCTGGTAGACCGGTTTGATCGCGCCGCTGGCGGCCATCATCGTCGCGGTGCCGACCTCGAAGACCATCAGGATGTCGGGCTGTTCTCCGGCGCGGAAGGCGGCGATCCCGGCATTCAGGGTTTCCGAGTAGTTGCCCTTGTGCGTGGCGACCACCTCGTAATTGGATTGCGAGGCGTTGAAGGTCTCGACCTGTTCGGCCACCAATTCCCCCAGCCGCCCGGTGAAGGCATGCCAGAACTGGATCTCGGTCTGGGCCATCGCGGCCTGGGCCGAGCCAAGGACCGCTGATGCGGCCAGTATGCTGATTGTATGTCTCATGAGGTTCTCCCTTGGTTTGCAGAGTCAGCGGTTGGATTCCGCCGTGGTGCTGCGCGTTATGTCCGCGCTTTGTAAAAGTCTTGTCACATCATCCCTCTCATGGGCGACTGACCATGTAGTCCGGGACGATTCCGGTCATCTCGACCGCCCGCCCGGCATCCTGCCCCGCGAGGAACCCGAAGTCTGTGATCAGGGCCGAAGCAATGCCCGCCCCCTGAGCGCCAAGGATATCCGTATGCAGGCTGTCGCCAACCATCAAAACACGATCACGGTCCACTTGGCCAATGCGCGCAAAGGCAAGGTTGAAAATATTGCCGAACGGCTTGCCAAAGAACTCTGGCGAGATGCCCGTGCGATCCGCGAGGCGGTGCGCGAAATGCCCCGGTTCCGCCGAGAACCCGGTTTCGCGCGGCGCGACGATGTCGGGGTTGCCCACCAGCACGGGGCGAGGCCGGTTCCGCAAGGCCGCTTCCAGCAGCGTTTGCCGCTCTTCCGTCCAGACGGCGCTGCCGATCATCAGAAAGCCGTCGGCGGCGTCATAGGGGGCAGGGTCTTCTTCAAGGTAGGTGAGATCAAGCCCCTCAAGATCGCGCAATCCGGTGGCGCGGGTGGCCATCAGCCCCCAGTGCATCCCCCGTCGGCCATTCAACCCCGCCAACAGAGTCGCACGGCTGGTGATCACATCCTCCGGGACAAAATCATATCCCAGCCGGGTGTATTTCTCCATCAGTGCCGCATGCGGGAAGCCCGCAGCGTTTGAGACAACCAGCACCCGCTTGCCCGCCGCCTGCAAACCGGCGATGCGTTGCGGTGTGCCGGGAATCGCGGTCTCACCGATGTTCAGGACCCCGAACGCATCCAGCAGAAAGACGTCAAATGCATCGGCAAGGTCGTCGAGGGTCGCGCATTGCCGAGCGGTGGACCGCAGGCTGACCGCAGGCGGCAGCCGATGGCGCACGGCCTCGTATGCCTGAAAAGCGGCCTCTGCGGTCAGCGCGGTCAAATGATCGCCCCCCGTACCTTGGCAGACACCCATTCGCTCAGGACGACGGCCACCAGAATGACCAACAGGATCAGGCTCACCTGCGGCCAGGCCAACACGTTCAGAGAAGAGGACAACTGCAATCCGATGCCGCCTGCCCCGACGAGTCCCAGGACCGTCGATTCCCGGATATTGATGTCCCAGCGGAACACCGCAATCCCGGCGAAGGCGGGCAGGATCTGCGGCACGATCCCGTAGGCCATGACCTGCCAGCGGCTGGCGCCGGTGGCGGTGATCGCCTCGACCTGCGTTTGCTCGATCTCTTCGATGGCCTCATACAGCAGCTTGGCGCAGAACCCGATAGAGCGGATGGCAATGGCGATCACCCCGGCAAAGACCCCCGGCCCGATGATCGCGATCAGCAGGAGCGCCCAGATCAGCGAGTTGATCGACCGGGTCGAGACGATGATCAACAGCGCGATCGGGCGGATAAAGAGCTTCGACGGCGTCGTATTGCGCGCGGCAAGGAAGGCCACAGGCACGGCAAGGCACAACGAGATCAGTGTGCCCAGCGTGGCGATGTTCAGCGTGTCCCAGATCGGGCGGCCCAGCTGGGTGATGTATTCCCAGCGCGGCGGCGTTGCCCGTGTCCAGATGTCACCGGCGATCCGCGGCGCATCCTGGACAAAGAACCATGTTGTCGCCTCGGAAATCCGCTGCCAGCAGACCGCAAAGATCAGCAGCCCGATCATCCAGCCGCCAAGCCGCAACATCGACTCGCGCGGGGTGCGCCTGCGCCAGACCTGCGTGCCGTCTTTTTCCAGAACCGGCATTACTGCACCCTCGCCCGGATCACGCCCGACAGATACTCCAGCGCCATGACGATCCCGATGATCAGGATCAGGATCGCGGCGGCGGTGTCGTATTCATAGCGGTCAAAGGCGGTGTTCAGCGTGGCACCGATCCCCCCGGCCCCGACCAGACCGAGGATCGCGCTTTCGCGGAAATTGATGTCGATGCGGTACATCGACAGTCCGACGAGCCTTGGCATGACCTGCGGCTGCACACCGTAGTTGATCCATTGCATCCAGCGTGCGCCCGAGGCGCGGATCGCCTCGGCCTGCACCTTGTCCATGGCTTCGATATCCTCGGCCAGCAGTTTCGACAGAAAGCCGATGGTGGCAAAAGACAGCGTCAGGAAGCCGGCCAGCGGGCCAAAGCCGAAGATGGCCACCAGCAGGATGGCGACGATGATTTCCTGCAGCGCGCGGCTGATGGCGACGATTCCGCGGCAGATCACGTAGACCGGCAGCGGCGCGACATTGCGCGCGGCGCCAAGGCCAATCGGGATCGAGATCGCGATGCCCACGACTGAGGCGGCAACCGTCATCACGATGCTTTCCAGCAGCCCCTCCCAGATATCCGAAGAGCGGCTGACAAAATCCGGCCGGGTAAAAGAGAGGATAAATTGCCACCCCCGGTCCAGCCCGGCGTAGACTCTTGCCCAATCGACCTCGATGGTCAGGAAGGCCGCCACGAGATAGGCCGCAAAGCCGAGCATCAGCGCCCAGCGCAGCTTCGGGCTCTTCACGAAATGCGGCTTGCGCCAGCCCTTGCCCAGCATGTCGTCCAACTCGCGATGGCTCATTCCGCGGCCTCGATCTCTTCTTCGTCCTCGACCTTTTCAATGGTCGCTTCCCAGTCCTCCTCGCCGTAGATCTCCGTCAGCTTGTCCGAGGTCAGCGCGTCGGGCGGTCCGTCAAAGACAATCTCGCCAAAACGCAGCCCGACGATGCGCGGCACGAACATCTGCGCCAGTGCCACGTCGTGAATGTTGATGATCGCCGCCAGTCCGCGTTCGCGGCACAGTTCCGTGATCAGCCGCATGATCTGGCGGCTGGTCTTGGGATCGAGCGAGGCCGTGGGTTCATCCACCAGCAGCAGCTTGGGATCCTGAATGAGCGCCCGGCAGATGCCGACCCGTTGGCGTTGCCCGCCCGACAGTTCATCGGCGCGTTTGTCGGCCATGTGCAACAGACCGACGCGATCCAGCAGGCGAAACGCCTCATCCACATCCGACTGCGGATAGCGGCGCAGGAAAGAGCGCCAGAAGCCGACATAGCCCAGCCGACCGGACTGCACGTTTTCCATCACCGTCAGACGCTCGACCAGCGCATATTCCTGAAAGATCATCCCCATTTCGCGCCGCGCCCGGCGCAGGGCGCCCGTCCCCAGCTTGGCAAGGTCTGTACCGTCCAGCATCACCGCGCCACCGGTGGGTTCCACCAGACGGTTGATGCAGCGGATCATGGTGGACTTGCCCGCCCCGGAGGGGCCGATCAAGGCCAGGACCTGACCGGAGGGAACCTCCAGTTCGATATCCTTCAGCGCCTGATCGCCGGTCTTGTATGTTTTTGTAAGCTTCTGAAGACGCAGCATTCTGGTTCCCTTGTTGAGGGCAGTTGGCGGCCCTCAACGGGCCGCCTATCATTGGATGCGCTTATTCGCAGGCGTAGGAAACACCGTTGGCCGCGTCGATCTTGCGGATGACGTCCCAGAACTCTTTGTAGGTGATCGGGATGAACTGACCTTCGTTCGACTTCGAGAATTCCGCTTCCAGCGACGTGCCTTCCCAGTCGAAGTTGAAGAAGGCATTGCGGATCTTTTCCTGCAATTCAGGGGTCAGGTTATGTGCCGTACCGTAACCAGTGGTCGGGAAGGTTTGCGATGTATAAAGCGAAACAACCTGGTCGTCCTTGATCACGTCGCGACTGATCATCCGGTGCATCACTGAGTTGGCGATCGAGGCAGCCGGATAGTCCTTGTTGGCGACGCCGAGGATGGAGTTGTCGTGCTTGCCCGAAAAGACCGGTTCAAAATCGCGGTCAGGGATCATGTCGTAATCCGCCTTCAGGATCGCCGAAGGTGCCTTGAAGCCCGAGTTGGAGGTCGGCGAGGTGAAGGCCAATTTGTTGCCCTTGATATCCTCGACTTTTTCGATGCCCGAACCGGGATAGGTGATGATCTCCATCTCGTAGCCGAAACTGCCGTCCGTCGACGCCATGATGGCAAAGGAGCGGAAACCGGCGCAGTTCACCGCCAGAGGGTTTGACCCGGTGTTGAAACCGGCAATATGCAGGCGTCCGGATCGCATTGCCTCGATCTGGGCGGCGTTGTTCTGCACCGGGAAGAACAGCACATCCTTGCCGGTTTCGGCCTCGAGATGGGTCAGGAAATCATCCCAAGCCGATTTGTAGACAGCCGGATCCTCGACCGGTGTGAAGGCAAAGACCAGTGTGTCGGGATCCACCAAGTCCGCCGGATCGGTCGGGATATCGGCAATCAGGTCGCCGTCGACATCGCAATACCGCGTATCCAGATCGCCGCGCGGGCAGTCCTGTGCGGCGGCGGCGCCGCCCAGAGACATCAGCGCAACCACCGAAGCTGACAAAAGCAGTTTAAAGTCCATTTTCATGTTTTCCTCCCTTAGAGCGCGGCGTTTTCACCGCATTGGTCTTTCAATTCATGTCTGGTCGGCAACGACGATATCCACGTCGGCATCGTCGATGGCGGCCAGCATGTCTCCCTCGGGACGCATATCGACGATGATGGAGTCGATATCCGCCATGTCTCCGACCCGAGCGAGGCCCCTGCGCCCGAATTTCTGCGCGTCGATCAGCAGGTGCCGTTTGGCCGCGCGCTGCATCATCGTGCGTTTGACGGCAGCAAAGCCGCGTACCGTCTCTGACGGCCCTTCGGCGGACAAGCCCGAGGCCCCGATCATGCACCGGTCGACATTGAAACGCGACAGGAATTCCAGAGTCTCGGTGCCGATTACCGCCGATTCCGCCGCCAGGTATTCGCCGGGGCACAGCACAACGTCCGGCGTCCCGTGTCCGATGGTGATGGCCACGGGGATCGAATTGGTGATGACCGTGCAGCGCGTGCCCCGGAACGCCAGCGCGCGGGCCAATTGGATCGTGGTAGAGCCGGAGTCGATCATCACGGTTTCGCCCTCCTCCACCAACTCGGCCGCCTTCACGCCGATCCGCTCTCGTTCTGCGATCCGCGCCGTCGTGCGCTCGTCGAGGCTTGGGTAATGGCCCTGTACCGGGGCCGAGGCGCCTCCGTGCGCACGCGCGATCAAACCGTCTTCGGCCAGGGCGTCGAAGTCGCGGCGCACGGTTTCGGTCGAGACATTGAAGCTCCGCGCGAGGTCGCTGATTCGCACGTGCGGACGCAGCTTGAGCTCCAGCAGGATCTGCCGGCGACGGTCCGCCTTCTTGGGCCGTTCCCGCCCCTGGTCTGCGAAATTGGGTCGTGTTCCGGTCTCGGTCATCTCTGGGTCCGACTCGATTGCCTGCCCAGAATTGTGGTGTTTCCTGCAGATTTGCAATTATTTTGTTGCAATGCCCACGACCGAATGCTGAGATTTACCGACAGTTCACGAGATCGGTAAGGCTGCCTCGAAGAAATGCATCGGCCCATCGCCCGCCCTGGAACACCGGCATGATTGTTCTCGCCACGCATCTGGCGGCTTCGGTCGCCTTGTTGTTGTGGTCGGTGCGTCTGATCCGGACCGGCGTGGAACGGGCCTTTCTGCCAGAGTTGAAGCGTGGGCTGAAATCCTTCTCCGAAAACAGGCTCTCGGCTGCGGCGGGGGGCAGCTTGGCGGCCATGGTGATGCAAAGCTCGACCGCGGTTGCCCTGATCGGCGCGGGATTCGCCGTTTCGGGGATGTTGTCGCCACAATCGGCGCTCGCCCTCCTGCTGGGCGCGGACCTCGGCTCGGCGCTCATGACGCAGGTGCTGATCCTGCCGGTGCAGTCGGTGGCCCCTTTTGCCCTGTTGATCGGGGTCGTGACCTTTCTCAAGGCAGGCAGACGCCGGACGAAACAGACGGGCCGCATCGCGATTGGCTTTGCGCTGGTCCTGATGTCGCTTGGCATGATCCGCGAGGCCGCCATTCCCATCGGCACCTCCCCGATCGTTCAGAGCGTCGCCGCCTATTTTGAAAACGACTTCGCAAGCGCCTGCATCGTTGGCGCCCTTCTCGCCTGGGCGATGCATTCCAGCCTCGCCGCCGTGCTGACCTTTGCAACCTTCGCCACGACCGGCCTGATCGGCGGCCCCGTCGCCGCCGCGCTGGTGATCGGTGCAAATCTTGGCGGGGCAATCGTACCGACGGCGTTGCTTTGGAACCATGAACGCCCTGCCCGGCTTGTCGTGCTTGCCAATCTCGTGGCGCGGGGGTGCATCACCCTGCTGGCGCTGGCGTTGCTGGTCTCCGGCGTGCTGGACCTTGCGCTTCTAGGCGCGGCGCCCGCCCAGCAGGCCGTCATGTTGCACGTCCTGCTCAACATTGTCCTGTTGCTGCTTGCGCTTCCCCTGACCGGAGGATTGTTGCGGCTGGCCGGGGCGGTCCTGCCGCGCCACGCATCCGGCGTGCCCGAAACCGTCACGGCGCTTGATCCCGGCGCGCTCGACCACGCGCCGCTTGCACTGTCCTGCGCCCAGCGCGAACTCTTGCACATGGCAGAGACGGTTCAGGCGATCCTGATGCCCGTCATACAGCTGTTCCGCGGCTGGGACCCCGATATTGCCCGGGTTATCGGTCTGCGCGAAGACGAGGTCGACCGGATGCATTTCGAGATCAAGATCTACATCTCGCGCCTGCGTGAGAACGACCTGACACCGGCGCAGGAAAAGAAGACGCTTGAACTGGTGGCCGTGGCGAACGGGCTTGAAGACGCGGCCGACAGGATCGCCGTCAACCTGGTGGCGCTGGCCGGGAAACTGGCGGATGAGGCGATCACCTTTTCGCCGGAGGGACTCTCGGACATCGAACGGTTCCACGATCAGGTCGTGACCAACGGACAACTGGCGCTCAGCGTTCTGACAACCGGCGATGCCGAGGCCGCGCGCCAGCTTGTGGCCGAAAAGGACCGCATCCGGATCGAGGAACTGCACCTTCAGGAACGCCATCTCAAGCGTCTGCAGGACGGCGCGGCGGCCAGCATCGAGACCACCAACATCCATCAGGACACCCTGCGCCTGCTCAAGCAGATCAATGCGGCGCTGGCCTTTGTCGCCTATCCCATCGCCGAGGAAACCGGCGACCTGCTGGGAACCCGGCTGGCCAGACCACGCCCGATCGGAGGCGCGGCATGAAGGATCGCGTCCAGCCCGTGGATCAGATCGCCGCGCTGCCGATCCGCTGGGACAGCAAGGGCAGGCTGCGCATCCTGATGGTGACGTCCCGCGACCGGGGCAGATGGGTCATGCCAAAAGGCTGGCTGATGGATGGCAAGAAGCCGTGGCGCGCCGCCGAAATCGAGGCGCTGGAAGAGGCGGGGGCGACCGGTTTCATCTCGAAACGGTCGATCGGATCATATCACTATGACAAACTGCTCGATGACGGCGAAAGCCTGACCTGCCGCGTGACCCTTTATCCGATGGTCGTCGACAAGTTGAAACGCCGCTGGAAAGAACGGACAGAGCGCAAACGACACTGGTTTGCGCCCGACAAGGCAGCACGGAAAGTGGAAGAACAGGAGCTGGCAAGGCTCTTGTCGGACTTGGCGGTAAAGTCGGAAAGACAGGCAGTCATCAATGAACTGCGCCGGGCCGCATGAGGACGAGCACTGGATGACGGCAACAGTCCGGCCATCCGAAACATTAGGGAGGAAAAGACATGAAGAAACTTACAACCACACTGGCCGGATCACTGCTGGCTTTGACAGCCTCGGTTTCGGCGTCCTACGCGGACAAGCTGACGTTTTATTGCTCGGCGCAGGAAGACTGGTGCCAGCTCATGGCGCGCAGCTTTGAGGATGCCACAGGCATCGACGTCAACATGACCCGGAAATCCTCGGGCGAAACCTTTGCCCAGATCCGCGCCGAATCCGTCAATCCCAAGGGCGACGTCTGGTGGGGCGGCACCGGTGATCCGCACCTTCAGGCCGCCGAAGAGGGCCTTACCGAAGAATACATGTCCCCGATGCGGGACGAGTTGCACGACTGGGCGATTTCACAGGCCGAAAGCGCCGGAAACCGGACCATCGGCATTTACTCGGGTGCCTTGGGCTACGGCTACAACACCGACCTTCTGGCGGCGAATGACCTGCCGGAACCCGCCTGCTGGAAAGACCTGCTGAAGCCCGCATACAAGGGCCACGTGCAGATGGCGAACCCGAATTCCTCCGGCACCGCCTATACGACGCTCGCCTCGATGGTGCAGATCTTTGGCGAAGACGACGGCTTTGAGTTCATGAAAGGGCTGCACGCCAACATCAACCAGTACACCAAGTCGGGCTCCGCCCCGATCAGGGCGGCAGGCCGTGGCGAGAACACCATCGGCATCGTGTTCATGCATGACGCCGTCGCGCAGGCTGTTGCAGGCTTCCCGATCCAGGTCGTCGCCCCCTGCGAGGGAACCGGTTATGAAATCGGATCAATGTCGATCATCAAGGGCGCGCGCAACATGGACGAAGCCCAGCAGTTCTATGACTGGGCACTGTCGGTGGACGCGCAGAACCTCGCGCTGGAGGTCAATGCCTTCCAGGTGCCGTCGAACAAAGGCGCCATGACATCGGACAAGGCGCCGGACCTGTCGACGATCAAGCTGATCGACTATGACTTCAAGAAGTACGGCTCGTCTGATGAGCGCAAGCGGTTGCTGCAGAAATGGGACGAAGAAGTCTCCACCCTGCCGCAATAACCCATGACCACTGCTCAAAACCGGGGCGCTTCGCGTCCCGGGCTTGACCCGGGACCTCGTGCAGGAAACGAGGCCCCGGATCGGGTCCGGGGCGGGCGTCGTATCCTGCTCTTCTGGATCGCTGCCGGCTGGATCGGCTTTTGCCTTCTGCCGTGGTACATGATCGAGGACGGGTTCTGGTCGTTCCAATGGCTGTTTGACGGCTACCCTTTCGATGAGGATTACGCCCCCGCCGCCTTTCTGATCGCGCAGGCGGAAAAGCTCTGGCTGGCGCCGCTGCTGATCCCGCTGGCCCTGCCGCTGATGGTGTTGGGCCGGGCGAAATCGGATCCGATGTATGCACGCATCCTCATCCTGTCGGGCGCACTCGGGTTTGGCTGGATGATCGCGCAGGGTTTTGGCATCGGCATCCGGGGCTTCAATTTTGACTGGTTGACGGCCCTCTTCGGCGACCTGGGCGATCGCCAGTTCGGCATGGGCTACGGCGCGATGATCTGCGCCACGGCCTTTCTGTTCCTGCTGACGCAGGGCATCGCCGCGCGCGGGGCGGTGAACGGCGATGTCTTTGTCGTCAGCGCCATCGGCGGCGTGATCGCCATCGTCACGGCCTTTGTCTTCTTTCCCATCGCCAAGATGCTGTTCGCCGCCTTCATCACCGAAGACGGCGCCTATTCCATTTCCGTCTTTTTCGCCAAGTTCTTCGATGACCGGCTTTGGGGGCTTGGCTGCCTCTGGGGCGCACGCTGTGGGGCGGCATGGAACTCGCTGTTTCTTGCCATCGCCGTCGGTCTCATCACCACCTTATTGGGCCTGTGTTTCGCACTGGTCGTCACCCGCTCGGGGTTTCGGCAAAAACGCGCGCTGCGGGCGCTGACCGTCCTGCCGATCATCACCCCGCCTTTCGTTATCGGTCTGGCGCTGATCTTGCTGTTCGGGCTGTCGGGCAGCGTCACCCAATTCTTCGCCGACTTGTTCGGCATTCCGCCGACCCGCTGGCTTTATGGCATGCCCGGCGTGCTGATTGCCCAGGTGCTGGCCTTTACCCCCATCGCCTTTCTGGTTCTGATCGGCGTGGTCGAGGGCGTCAGCCCCTCGATGGAGGAGGCCGCCCAGACGTTGCGCGCCAACAAATGGCAGACCTTCCGCACCGTGTCGCTGCCGCTGATGCGGCCCGGCCTCGCCAACGCTTTCCTGTTGGGCTTCATCGAGTCGATGGCCGATTTCGGCAATCCGCTGGTGCTGGGCGGAAATTTCGACGTGCTCTCGACCGAGATCTTCTTTGCCATTGTCGGCGCGCAATATGATCAGGGCCGGGCTGCCGTTCTGGGCATGGTGCTGTTGTTCTTCACTCTCTCGGCCTTTTACGCGCAGCGCGCCTGGCTGGGAAAGAAAAGCTATACCACCGTCACCGGCAAGGGCGACGCAGGGGTGCATCCGCTGATGCCGGTGGGGCTATCCTTGCCGGTGCTGACAATTGCGCTGGGTTGGGCGGTTTTCACAATCATCGTCTACGCCATGATCCTCTACGGCAGCGTGGTCGAGCTTTGGGGCGTGAACAATTCCCTGACCCTCAAGCACTATGTCACCGCCTTCTCGGTCCGTTTCGAGGACGCGGGCATCCGCTGGACCGGCGCGGCCTGGGACAGTTTCTGGACCACCATCTCGATCGCCGCCATCGCCGCGCCGCTGACCGCTGCCGTGGGCCTTGTGACGGCCTACCTGCTGACGCGGCAGAGCTTTGCGGGCAAGAACGCTTTCGAGTTCGGGACGATGCTGAGTTTCGCCATCCCCGGCACAGTGATCGGCGTCAGCTATATCCTCGCCTTCAACGTGCCGCCGATCGAGATCACCGGCACCGGTATCATTCTTGTGGTCAGCTTCATCTTCCGCAACATGCCCGTGGGCGTGCGCGCCGGGATTGCCAGCATGTCCCAACTCGACCGCAGCCTTGATGAATCCTCGCTGACGCTGGGCGCGAACTCCTGGCAGACCTTCCGGCGGATCATCCTGCCGCTGTTGCGCCCGGCCATCCTTGCCGCGCTGGTCTATAGCTTTGTACGCGCGATGACGGCGATCTCTGCCGTGATCTTCCTTGTCTCGGCAGAGTACGACATGGCCACCAGCTATATCATTGGCCGGGTCGAGAATAACGACTACGGGCTCGCCATCGCCTATTCGACGACGCTGATCTTCGTGATGCTGGCGGCGGTGGGCCTTCTGCAACTCCTCGTGGGCCGGGTCCGGATTGGCCGTCGCACGCAGCACGCAACGGAGCCCCGCCCATGAGTGTCACCATCGCTTCCAAAGCCGCCCCGGTCCGCTTCGAGGGTGTGTCCAAGGTGTTCGGCAAGGATGTCATCGCCGTCGATGCCATCGACCTGCACGTCGAGGCAGGAAAACTGGTCACGCTGCTTGGCCCCTCCGGCTGCGGCAAGACCACGACGCTGCGGATGATCGCCGGACTGGAAATGGCCTCTTCGGGCCGCATCCTCATCGGCGACCGCGACGTGACCAAGCTGCCAGCCACAGACCGCGACGTTTCCATGGTGTTCCAGTCCTACGCCCTGTTCCCGCACATGAGCGTGTTGGAAAACGTCATGTATGGTCTGACCTTTTCCGGGTTTGCCAAGGCAGAGGCCCGCGCCCGCGCCCTGACCGGTCTGGACCTTGTCGGTCTCAAGGGCTTTGACGCGCGTCTGCCGTCGGAACTGTCCGGGGGTCAGCAGCAAAGGGTCGCGGTGGCCCGCGCGCTGGTTCTGGAACCGCAGGTGCTGCTGTTCGACGAGCCGCTGTCCAACCTCGACGCCAAGCTGCGGCGACAGGTCCGCGAGGATATCCGCGCAATCCAGCAGGACCTCGGCCTGACGGTTGTCTACGTTACCCACGATCAGGAAGAGGCGCTGGCGGTCTCGGACGAGATCGTCGTCATGCGCAACGCCGCGATTGCCCAGATCGGCACGCCCCGGCAGCTTTACGACGCGCCCAATGACCGCTTCGTTGCCGATTTCATCGGCGAGGCAAACCTGCTTGAGTGCCAGATCACCTCCGTATCTGACGATATCGCCACGATAGAGATCGAAGGCTATCGGCACCAGTTGCCCGCCCGCGGTCTGCCCCCCGGCCCGGCCACCATTGCCGTGCGGCCATCTCGGCTGTTGATTGCGGGCGATCACGGCATTCCGGCGACCGTCGCCAAGGCGACCTACGTCGGTGTCCGGATGGAATACACCCTGACGGGCGAATTCGGACAGGTCTTTGCGGTGCAGGACGATGTGGACACGCCTTTGGCGCCCGGCACGCAGGTCCTGATGGCCTTTGCACAAAAGGGGCCGGTGCTGTTGCCCGAAGAATAGCCTGTCAGCCGGTCCACGTCTCGTCGGCGATGGACACCAGCGTGTCGAACACATCGGGCGTCCCGACAACCACGCGGCCACCGTCGCGGATCATGTCGCTTGCGTTCTGCGGTTCAACCCGGCCGCAGGCCTCTTCGATCAGCAACTGCCCGGCGAGGCAGTCCCAGGCATTCATGTGTTCTTCCATGTACCCCAGCAGCCGTCCTGCAGCGACATAGGCCAGCGACAAGGCCCCGCTGGCATTGCGATGGAACATGGCGCCACGGTCGATCAGTGCCTCGACAACCGGAACCACATTGCGCGGGGCCACGCGGTTCGAATAGCCAACGGCCACGGTCCCGTCCTCGATCGCCTGCCCCAAAGCCACCTGCATCGGCGCCCCGTTCAGGGTCGCGCCCTGCCCCCGGATCGCGAAATAGGTCTCGTTCACGTTCGGATCGTGGATCACGCCGACCTTGGTTTGATTGTCAGAAACTCCCGCGATCACGATGGTCCAGGCGGGAATGCCGTTGACGAAATTCGTCGTTCCGTCGATCGGATCAATCACCCAGTCAAATCCGCTGCTGCCCGGTTTCGGAGCATGCTCTTCGCCAAAAATGCCATCATCGGGCCAGGCCTTGGCCAGACGCTCCCTGATCAGCAGCTCGACATTCCGATCTGCATCGCTGACCCAATCCTGCGCCCCCTTGCGGTCGACGTGCAACTTGCTGCGGTCTTCGAAATAGCCACGCGCCAGAATCCCCGCCTCGCGGGCAAATTCCGCTGCCGTTCGGGCTCTGTCCGTCCAGTCTGTCATGAAATCTCTCGCTTTGACCCGCAGTCTATCTGTTGTACGCCAAACGATCCCGAAAGTCAGGTCGCAGAATCCGCCCTGCACCCGGCGAGGCGAACACAGGATGATTGCGCTTGGTTGCGCCTCAACCTCGGTGTGATGGCGTTTTCAGCACGCCACCGAAGCACCCACAGTCCAGCAGACAGGGCGTTACGAAACCGGGGCCGCGTTGCCCTGGAGCGCGTTGCGGTATCCGTCATTGATCACGCGTTGCATCGCCTCGTGCGCTTCGGCGGGAACGCCGGATGCGATGGCGGTTGCGACAACCCGGTGCCGGTCGACGACGGTCTTGCGGCGTTCGGGAAAGGTGGCGACACTTTCCGACATGAACAGCGAATAGAGCGCGGTCTGAACCAGATCGCCCAGCGACTGCAGAAAGCGGTTGCCCGACAAGCGCAGAACCTGCTTGTGAAATTCGTAATCCGCCATGGCGAAATCGGCCCGACTCTCGGCGTTCTCCAGCGCGTCGCACAAAGAGAAGAGACCGTCACAGTCGATCTGGTTGACCCGCCCGGCGGCCTGCGCTGCGGCCGCGGGTTCGAAGATCATGCGGATCTCGAACAGTTCCTCGTAATAGCGCGTGGGGTTCTTGACCGAGGCATGCCAGCGCATCACGTCCTGATCGAACATGTTCCAGCCGTCCGCCGAGCGCACGTGGGTGCCGACCTTGGCCTTGGACTGAATCAACCCCTTGGCGATCAGGGTCTTCTTGGCCTCGCGGACCACGGTGCGCGACACGCCGAACATCTCGCACAGGTCCGGATCCAGCGGGATCATCGTCTCGGGCGGATACTCCCCGGCGACAATGGCAAGGCCCAGTTGGTCGACCACGAAGCTTGTATGATTGCTCGCGCGCTCGGCCCCACCATGGACAAGCGTCATGAGGGAGCGGCGGAGCCAGTCGTTGTTCGTCGTCTTGCCTGCGTCGCCCAAGTCAATCCTTTCTGCAGCACGATAAAGGCAAAGAGCAGCCCCCCGATCACGATCTTGGTCCACCAGCTCGACAATGTCCCGTCGAAGACAATGTAGGTCTGGATCAGACCCATGATCATTATGCCGAAGAAGGTGCCCGCCACAAAGCCGTAGCCTCCGGTCAGCAGAGTGCCTCCGATCACCACCGCCGCGATGGCATCCAGTTCCACACCCACCGTGGCCAGTGAATACCCCGCCGAGGTGTAGAGCGAAAAGACAATGCCCGAGAGTCCCGCAAGCCCGCCGGAAATGGCATATATCCTGATCGTGGTCGAAGCCAGCGGCAGCCCCATCAGCTTGGCCGTCTGCCCTCCGCCGCCCAGCGCATAGACGTTCTGTCCGAACCGTGTCCGATGCGCGACCACGATGCCGACGAGAAAGGTCAGCACCATGAGCCCGCCGATCAGCCGGAATCGTCCGCCCGAGGGCGCCTTCCAGTAGAGCCCCTGAAGAAAGTCGTAGAACTCATGCGTGATCGGCACGCTTTCGGTCGACAGGACATAGGCCGCACCACGGGCGAGGAACATGCCTGCAAGCGTCACGATAAAGGGTGGCATTTCCAGATAATGGATCAGCCCGCCCATCGCCGCGCCAAATGCGGTGGTGACCATAAGGACCAGAGCGAAAGCCATCAGCGGATGCATCGAAGTATCGCGCAACACCACAGCCAGAAACACCCCGGTGAAGGCGATGACCGACCCGATGGAGAGGTCAATGCCTCCCGACAGGATGACAAAGGTCATGCCGACCGCCGCGATCCCGAGGAACGCGTTGTCGGTCAGCAAGTTGGCCATGACCCGCGTCGACAGCATCGACGGATAGGCATAGGCGCAGAGCGCATAGGCCAGCACGAAGGTCGCCAGCGTGACCAGCAGCGGCAGGTGGGTCGAGCGGATCATCGCGCCTCTTCCTTTTGCGTCTTGGGCAAGGGGGCCGTGTCGGGTTGCGGCTGCGGCCCCGAAGCGCGCAGCATGTACATCAGGTAGCTGATCCGCGGGCTCTGGATCACCAGGATCGCGAGGATCAGCAGCGCCTTGATTACAAGGTTGAACTCGGGCGGCATGCCCGACAGCAGGATCACCGAATTGACCGACTGGATGATCAGCGCTCCGATCAGCGAGGCGAGGATGGAAAAGCGCCCGCCCAGCAGCGAATTGCCCCCGATCACCACGGCAAGGATGGCATCCAGCTCCAGCCAGAGCCCTGCGTTGTTGGCGTCCGCCCCCTTGATGTCGGCGGCCACGATCACCCCCGCCAGCGCAGCGCAGAGCCCCGAGACAAGGTAGACGCTGATCAACAGCACGCGGCTGTTGATCCCCGCCAGCCGGGACGAGCGTTCGTTGATGCCGATGGACTCGATCAGCATCCCCAGGGCGGTGCGGCGGACGACGTAGATGACCAGCGCGCCCAGCGCGATCCAGATCAGGATCGGCGTCGGCACACCGGCGACGACCCCGGCGCCCAAATGGATCAGCCCCTCGTTCGAGAAGGTCAGGATCTTGCCCTCGGTGATCAGCTGCGCGATGCCGCGCCCGGCCACCATCAGGACCAGTGTGGCGACAATCGGCTGGATCTTGAGCACGGCGACCAAGACACCGTTCCAAAGCCCGCAAAGCGCTCCGGCGGCCAACCCCGCCAACAGAGCCGTGACCCACCCATGCCCATCGACCACAACTGCGGCAGAGGTCGCCCCGGCAATCGCCATGACCGCGCCCACCGACAGGTCAATGCCGCGCGTGGCGATGACCAGCGTCATGCCGACACAGAGGATTGCCACCGGCGCGGCCCGGTTCAGCACGTCAACGAGGTTGCCGAAAAGCCGCCCGTTGCGAAAGTCGATGTCGAAAAACCCGGGAAAGACCAGCACGTTGAGCGCCAGCGCCGCCGCGAGAATCAGAAGTTGCGGCAAGATCCGCTTGAAGGTCGAATGCTTGGGTCCGGCCATCAGGCCACCTCCTCGGCCAGCGGGCCATCCTCGGCAATGGCGTGAACAATGTTTTCGGGCGTGATCTCGTCACCACGGAGTTCACGGACCTGCCTGCGGTCGCGCAACACAACGACTCGGGTGGAATAGGCCACCAGTTCCTCCAGTTCCGAAGACGCGACCAACAGCGCCATGCCGTCAGAGCGCAACTGCTCGATCAGGGCAATGATCTCGGCGTGTGCGCCCACGTCGATGCCACGGGTCGGCTCGTCGAGGATCAGGAAATCCGGGTTGGTCGCCAGCCAGCGCGCCAGCAGCGCCTTCTGCTGGTTGCCGCCCGACAGCAGCCGGATCGGCATGTCGAGGCTGGCCAAACGAATGTCCAGCGCCTTGACATAGCGTTCGGCGATCTCGTTGACCTCGGCGCGGGGGATTGGACGCATCCAGCCCTGGCTGGCCTGCCGCGCGAGGATGATATTGTCGCGCACCGACAGGTCGCCGACGATGCCTTCGGTCTTGCGGTCTTCCGGGCAAAGGGCAAACCGATGCTTGACCGCCTCACGCGGATTGGACACCGAAATCTCTTTGCCGCGCAACAGCATGCGGCCCTGATCCGCCTGCACGGCACCAAAGATCAGGTTCGCCGTTTCCGTCCGACCAGATCCCAGCAGCCCGGCCAGCCCGACGACCTCGCCCTCGCGCAGGGCCAATGACAGCGGTTCCAGCATGCCGCGCTTGCCCAGCCCGTCGACCTCGATCAGGGTCTCGCCGGCCTTGGCGGGCTTGCGTTCATGCACCTGCGCCTCCAGTTGGCGGCCCAGCATCAGAGTGACAACGTCCTTTTGCGACACATCCGCCAGCACCCGCGTACCGACCACGCGCCCGTTGCGAAGGATCGTGGCGCGGTCGGAAATCTCGAAAACCTGGTCAAGGAAATGCGTGATGAAGACCACGGCAAGCCCACGCTCGCGCAGCTGACGGATCACCGAGAACAGGAGTTGCACCTCGTCCCGGTCGAGGCTGGCGGTCGGCTCATCCAGGATCAGCACCTTGCCCGACATCTCGACCGCGCGGGCAATGGCGACGACCTGCTGGATCGCCACGGAATAGGCGGTCAGCGGTTCCGCCGGGTCGATGTCCAGCCCGTAGCCCGCCAGTGACTCCCGCGCCATGTCGTTCATTTTGCGCCGCGCCATCAGCCCCCAGCGCAATGGCTGGCGGCCAAGGTAGAGGTTCTCTGCCACGGTCAGGTTGGGCAGCAGGTTGACCTCCTGGTAGACGGTGCCGATGCCCAACCGCTGGCTTTCGGCGGTGGATTGTGGGGAAACCTCCTGCCCGCCGAGCCGGATCGTGCCGCCGTCGCGTTGGTAAGCGCCGGTCAGACACTTGATCAACGTCGACTTGCCGGCGCCGTTCTCACCCAGCAGCGCGTGCACCTCGCCGGGTTCCAGACGCAATTCGACTTCGTCCAGCGCGATGGTGCCGGGGAAAAACTTGGATATGCCCTTGGCGTGCAGCACAGGGCCCGTGTCATATGTCATGGCTGACTCTTGTCGGCGGGGGGCGGCAATGCAAGTCCGCAGCCCGACCTCGTCGAAAAATCCGGGGCCGGACGTCAGGAACGCCCGGCCCAGCGTGACCGCTGGCTCAGTAGCCCAGGTCTTTCTTCTGCTCGTAGATCGCCTGATTGTCGTCCGCGGCGGTGAACAGTTTGGATTCCGTCTGGATCCATTTCGGCGGCATGGTGCCATCGGCCAGGAAGGCTTCGAGAGCGTCCAGCGCCGGACCCGCCATGTTGGGCGTCAGTTCGATCGTGGCGTTCATGTCGCCACTGGCGATGGCAAGGTGCGCGTCCGGAACAGCGTCGATCGCGACGATCTTGATGTCGTCCCCCGGGTTCAGGCCCGCATCCTTGATCGCCTGGATCGCGCCGACGGCCATGTCGTCGTTATGGGCATAAAGCGCGCAGATATTCTCTCCTCCCTCGGCCTTGAGGAAGCTTTCCATCACGACCTTGCCCTTGGACCGGGTGAAGTCGCCGGTCTGCGAGCGCACGATCTGCAGGTTGTCATGGCCAGAAATGGCCTGTTCGAACCCGGTCTTGCGGTCGATGGCCGGGGACGATCCGGTGGTGCCCTGAAGCTCCACGATGCGGCACTCATCGCCCGCCATCGCATCGACCAGCCACTGACCGGCCACGCTGCCCTCATGCACGAGATCAGAGGTCACCGCCGTCAGGTAGAGGTCGTCGCTGGCATCGACCGTACGGTCCAGCAGCACGACCGGAATGTCGGCGTCCATGGCCTCTTCCAGAACTTCGTCCCAGCCGGTGGCGACCACCGGGGCCAGCAGGATCGCATCCACGCCCTGCGCGATGAAGCTGCGGATCGCCTTGATCTGGTTTTCCTGTTTCTGCTGCGCATCCGCGAATTTGAGGTTGATGCCGCGTGCCTCGGCCTCTTGCTTGGTCACCGTGGTTTCAGCCGCGCGCCAGCCGGATTCCGAGCCGATCTGCGAGAAGCCGATGGTCAGATCGGCAGCGAAAGCGGTGGCGGGCGCAAAGGCGATCGCCCCCGCCAGCAGGGTCTGTCTGAGTTTCATATTGTCCTCCCTTTTGATGTCGGATGTCCTCGACAAGGGTATTAAGTATTATTTTATCACTTTTGTAAACCGGCTATCATTTCGCCTGTGAATTCCCCGAGCCGACTGGCCGTCGAGAATCACAACACATTGATATATTTTCATTTAAATCCTGATTCGATGTGACCCGACGCAGCCGCGATGGGCAGGTTCGGCGATTCGGCCTGCGGCGTCAGTGGGTCATGGGGAAGGATCTTTTTGGTCAGGCCGCCCGGTAGGCCGGGTAGGTTTTGCCCAGATGCGCGCCGACCCGCAGCGCCTGTGCTGCGACGGTCAGCGCGGGATTGACGGCAGCGGAGGACGGGAAGAACCCGGCGTCCACCACGTAAAGGTTGGGATGATCATGCGCCCGGCAGACCTGATCCAGCGCCGAGGTTGCCGGGTCATGCCCCATGCGGACCGTGCCGCATTGATGTGAGGGCGCCTCGATCCCGAAAGAGTGGCGCAGAACGAGCGGAAAGCCGATCCGCCGCAAGAGTTTTCGGGCGTGGCGGACAAACCTGTCATGGGCCGGAAAGTCTGCCGGATGCCATGTGACCTCGGGTGTGCCGTCAGGCAATAGCCGCACGCGGTTGTCGGCCAAAGGCGGGTCTTCGGACATGATCAGCCAGTCGACACTGTGCCGGCCCAGCCAGTTGGCCGCCCAGCGCGGAGTGAACGGGTACGTGGCGCGGATCATCGGTCCGCGGATGTTGCCCAGCATCTGGATGTTGCCGCGCGCCAGCGGGTCGCCCTCAACACCGTGGTAAAAGTCGTTCATGGAAAGCGTCTTGGGAAATTTGGTGTCGTTGACCGTCAGCGGCAGGATTCCCATCAACCCGGTCAGGTGATGGTTCATCAGGTAACGCCCCACCACGCCAGAGCGATTGGCAATCCCGTCGGGGCAGTGTTCGCTTGCGGAGCGCAGCAGGATCAGCGCCGAATTGATCGCCCCGGCGCTGAGAACAAAAAGGGGCGCTTCGATCCGGAACGTCTGTCCGTCCCGATCCACCTCCGCGGCAATGATGCGCTGCCCCTGCGCATCATGGATCAGACGCTGCACTTTCACATGGGTGCGAATTTCAACATTGGGATGGCCCTGCAACTGGCTCAGCAACCGGGTTTCCGCATCGCCCTTGGCCCCGAACCGGCACCCGAAGGCATCGCAGGTGCCGCAGCGTCGGCACGCCCCGCCGGGCCCGAAATCCACCGCCGCCGGCATGTGGAACGGCGTCAGCCCTTGCCGGGACAGGCGGCCCGCCATGTCCTTGATCAGTGGTTCGTGCGGAACAGCGGCGTGGTCATATCCTGCACTTCGGAGTGGCTCTGTCGGATCAAGCCCGGCCGCGCCCCGCACACCGAACAGTCGCTCGGCCTCGGCGTAATGTGGTTCCAGATCGGCATATCCGACCGGCCATGCGGGCGATGTGGCCTCTTCATGCGCGGTCTCGGCAAAGTCGCTTTCGCGAAACCGGAACATGGCGGTGCCGTAGAATTTCGTGTGCCCCCCGAGATAGTAATATTGCCCGGGCCGATACCGGCGCCCGGTCGCATCCTGCCATTCCTCGTGCGTGCGATAGCGGTTTTGCACAAAGACCGCCTCGGCATCGCTGAGTTCCGGTTCATTCGGAAGCTTGCCACCGCGTTCAAGGATCAGCACCCGCAGGCCCGCCTCGACCAGTTTCAGGGCCACTGAACCGCCGCCGACCCCGCTGCCGATCACGACAACGTCGGGCTTGTCCATCATTTCTTGCCTGGTGTTCGCCATTGGTGTCCCTCCCGGCGATCAAGGTATCGCCTTGCACGGGCCCCTGCCATTCCCGAATCCCGCAGCTGTTTGGACGATCCCCGCATCCGGGAGGAAGCAACCATGGAGCCATAGCCCGAGGTTGTGACGACAGGTTCGGGTGAGGGAAGATTGCCGTCGCTTTGCGGCGTGTGAACAGGGGATTGGATCCGGTTTCGACACATCCCAGCGAAAGGATGAGGTGTGACGGCCAAGCGGTTATTCTCGATGTGACGGCCTGCGTTTCATTCATTCGCCTGACAGCAGTCGACGCGCCCCAGCCAAAGCGCGCCGGATGGCCGCGTTGGAGCCGGCAGAGGCGCTGAGCGCGGTCATCGGGATTTCCAAACCAAGCGGGAGGTCCGCAGGCAGCCCTGACAGGAACCCGTGCAGATCAATGTCGCCTTCGCCGGGGGGCAGGCGTTCGGCCCGTCCGGCGAAAAGCAGATCCTCGTTGGAATACGGCGGCGCGACCGGTGCGTCGCACAGATGGGCAAAGCGCAGCCGGTGTCGCGGCACCTTTCGCAGGCTTTCCAGCCGGCTGCCAGAGCGGTCGAAATGCAGGCTGTCTACAAGGATGCCGACCTCTGGCCCGGCCTCGGTGACGACCGCCAGGGCGGCGTCGAGATCCGGCACAACGGTCCAGGGAAAGAATTCCAGCGAAACGCCAAGCCCCCGTTGCGCGGCCATCTCGCCCAGCGCACCGAGGCGCGCGGCCAGCCGAGGTATGTCGGGATCATAGGGCGCCGTGATGACCTCACACGCGCCGAGTTCGGCACCGGCATCGAGGAAGGGCGCCAGCGCCGTGATGTCCGTGTCGGGTTCGATCTTGATAAATTCGATGTCATGGACCTGAAGGCCCGTGTCCTGCAGCGCCGCCTTGGTTTCGCGCATCATTGCGGGATCAGCCATCAGCGGATAGCCGGGGCTGGTATCGGTCACCCGGATCAGGCGCAGCCCGACGGCGTCATACCCGGCTGAAGCGGCTTCCCGGATCAGGTCCGGTGGCGCAAGGTCGATGGCGGTCAGATGGGCTAGCGAAAGAAGACGGCTCATGGGGCTGCTCCGGCGGCGTGGCGTCCGGCGATGAAACCAAAGGTCAGCGCCGGACCGAGATTGATCCCCCCGGCGGGGTAGTGGCCGCCCATGACACTCGCCATGTCGGTCCCGGCGGCATAGAGCCCGGAAATGGCGGCGCCGCCCTGATCCAGAACCCGCGCGCAGCCATCCGTGCGGAGACCGGCAAAGGTGCCAAAGCTGCCGGGCGTGACCTTCACGGCATAGTAGGGCGGCTTTTCGATCGGGGCGAGGCAGGGGTTGGGCGTCACGTCCTTGTCTCCTTGCAGACGCATGTATGCCGTCGTGCCGCGCCCGAATTCGGCATCCGCGCCCTTCCGCGCGCCCGCGTTGAAGGTCGTTACAGTTGCGCTCAGCGCCTCGGCTTCGATATTGCAGATGCTGGCCAGTTCGGCAAGCGTGCGGCCCCGGCGAAGATACCCGGACTTGAGCCAGTAGCCAATCGGCAGGGGTGCGGGGCGCACGATTCCCAACCCGTAGCGCCGCAGGAACCGGTGATCGCAGATCAGCCAGGATGCCGGTTCCTCGTCTCCCGGAACGGCGGCCAGCATCTCGCGGACGTAATCGTGATAGCCAAGGCCCTCGTTGCAGAACCGGCGGCCATTGGCCAGAACACCTATGACGCCGGGTTTGCCCCGGTCGATGATGTGGGGAAAGGCGCCATTCGACCCGTCCGACCAGGTCACTTGAGAGACCGGACACCACGCCCCGGGGGCCGCGAGGTCGCGTGCCTGCTGCGCTCCGACAGCCTCGCCAAGGCTCAGGCCGTCACCGGTGGCGGTCTCCACGGCCAGCGGCAGATGCCCTTTGGCACGCGGAAAGGTCGAGTCACGGCGCGCGATGTCATGGGGATAGCCGCCGCAGGCCAGAACGACGCCCTGTCGTGCCCGGATACGGATGTCCCGATCGCCGGATCGCAGCACTACGCCCTTGACGCCGCCATCCTCTGACACGAGGTCCGCGAGCGCGTGACCGGGGCGCAGGTCAACGCCCCGATCCAGCGCCGAGCGGATCAGTCGGGCGGCAAGGGCGCTGCCATTTCGAAGCTGCATGGCCCTTCGGTGCCGCATAAGGTCCCACAGGTGCCGTCCGAACCGTTTGCCCACATGAAGCGCTGAACGGGTTGAGCGGGTGACAGTCATGAAGGCTCGCAAATCGGGGCCCGCCTGAATCGTCATGCCCATGAAGGTCGTTTCCCGCATCGGCAAGCGCAGCAAAGAGACATCGGACCCAAGCGCGCGCCCGTCATAAGGCTGCGCAATGACTGACCTGCCGCCCATCCCGGCACCGGGCAGGTCGCCGTATGTGTCCGGAATGCCCGCTCCGCACTCGAACTGAAGGGCCGTGTTCCGATCGAAGAAAGCCACCATTTCGGGGGCTGCTGTGAGAAAGGCATCAACAAGATCGAGGTTGAAAGTGTTGCCAAGCACCGCTTCGAGATAGCGTCGTGGCTCTGACGGGTCCTCATGGATGCCGTGGCGATGCGCGACGGAATTGCAGGGTGCCCAGATCCATCCACCCGACCAGGCCGTTGTCCCGCCTAGAACCGGGGCCTTTTCGGCAACGATGACGCTCAGGCCATGATGTGCGGCAGTGACGGCGGCAGCCAGACCGGCGGCCCCCGATCCGGCGACGAGCAGGTCGCAGGTCTCATCCCATTTCTGTGGTTCGTCAGTCATGATTGCACGCCTTTTTTCAGGTGCAAGGTCGGGCAACCAGGCCGTAACGTCAAATGCTTGTTCTTGCGCAAGCGTAACATTGAGTTAAAATCAGGCAGTGCCGAAAGGAAACAAGAAATGCCGGAAATGACGCTGAGGCAGATCGAAGTGGTCCGCGCCGTAATGATGACCGGCACGATCAGCGGAGCAGCCGAGATGCTGCATGTCTCCGCGCCCGGGATCAGCCGACTTGTCAAGCATACCGAGGAGTCGCTTGGCATCCGGCTTTTCGAACGCAAGGCGGGACTGTTCGTGCCCTCGGTCGAAGCGGCCCGCGTTTTCGATCAGGTGCGGGAGGTCTACAAAGGTGTGGAAAACCTGCAACTGGCCGTGGGCGCCTTGCAAAAGGGGGAGGACGTCCGTCTGGCCTTTGCCTCGGCGCCGTCGATTGCGCAGTTCGTGGCGGCACGTGTGCTCAAGCACATCCGCAGCCGATATACTGACCTCTTTGTCGATCTCAACATTCTCAAGATCGAGGAGACGGTCGATTACCTTCTTCTTGAACGCGGAGAATTCGTCATCATGAGCTCGGCGGTTCAGAACGAGGCCGTCGAAAACGAACAGATCGCCGAAGGCCGCCTTGTGGTCATTCTGCCGGAGGGTCATGCGCTCGCCCGCCGGGCGGTGATCTCGGCTGGGGATCTGGCAGGCGAGTCCTTGATCGGAGTCGACCCGGCAGACCCCTACGGCGCGCTGTTGGCCGAGCCGTTCCAGCAAGCAGGTGTCCCGCTGGAACACGCGATGCGCGGCAGGTTTGCGCAGACGGTTGTGAGCCTCGTCCGGCACGGCCTTGGCGTTGCGGTCATCGACGAATTCTCGGTGACCGAGGTTTACATGCCCGGCCTCGTGCGACGCCCCTTGAAGGAGGACGTCCGGGTCCGAAGCTATGTTGCGCGCAAGAAAGGCCGGGTCTTGTCGGGCTTTGCCGAATACGCAATCCATCAGTTCCGAAGGGAACTTGCCCGGGCGGTCGAAGACGGACCTTCCTTGCGCGCCCTCAAATAACATCAAGTTAACAGATCGGCATTTTCGATATTTGACGTTAGCCACTCTATCCACTTATTTCAAAGCGTAGTCTGATGGCCCGTACGGGTTGTCACGATTCGCAATACCAAGGGAGGAAACCTATGAAACGCATTCTGATCGGCGCACTTGGTGCGCTTGCCATGACCGCCACGACGGCTGTCGCCGAATACCCCGAAAAGGAAATCCAGGGCATCATCCAGTGGGGCGCCGGTGGCTCGACCGACACAGTGATGCGCTCGGTCACGCCACATGCGGAAGAGGCCCTTGGCGGGACCGTGGTCATGCAGAACATGACCGGTGCCGTGGGCGCCATCGCGCTGAACCATGTCGCAGGCTCTGCCGCCGACGGCTACACGCTGCTGATGGGCGCCGAAAACCCGATGCTTTACAAGATCATGGGTCTTGGCGAAAAGGATTACAGCGAGTTCACGCCGATCTCGATCCTAGCACGTGGCACCCCGATCCTGGTGGCAAACCCGGATGCGCCGTTCAACGATTACGCCGAGATGGTCGCCTATATCAAAGAGAACCCGGGCGTCGTGAAGTTCGGCTCCACCGGCCCGGGCGGCCTGCCGTCGGTCATCACCGCAATGATCAACACCGTCGAGGGCGAACTTGACGTCACCGCAGTGCCCTATGACGGGGATGGCCCGGCCTTGACCGCCCTTCAGGGCGGTGCGGTCGACGTGATGCCCGCGGTTCTTGGGGCGGCCATCGAAGGCATCCGCGCCGGCAACATGAAACCGCTGGCAATCATGGATGTGGTCGCCAACGAACGACTCCCCGACGTCCCCTATGTGACCCAGTTCAACGACGCCTACAGCACCTATCTGCCCTGGGGGCCGTTCTTTGGTGTCTTCGTTCCCAACGGCACGCCGGATGATGTCGTGGCCAAGCTGTCGGACGCCTATGCGACCGGCGCGCAGCATCCCGACTTCGTCGAACTGATGAACGACCGGGGTTTTACCATGATGGGGATTTCCGGTGATGAAGCCGAAGCCTTCCTGTCGAAGTGGCAGCAGGGCACCGCGTGGCTCTTGCAGGATGCCGGCCTGACCAAGGCATCGCCCGAAGAGTTCGGCATCGCGCGTCCGGGCGAGTAACGCTCCCTGGCAGGTGTGACACCTGCCAACGACGGGCGCCGCATTTCCTACGCGAAGTGCGGCGCCCTTTTCATTCGAGACGCTCAGGGAGGAAGGGCACATGGAACATATTGATCCGGAACATCACGACGGCACGTCCGATGCCACGCCAGGCGGTGAACCCGACAAGCGACGGCCCGGAGAGTTGATCTTTGGCGCGGTGTTAGTCGTGGCAAGCCTTGGCCTGATCTGGAGCGCCTATGGAATCGAAAACTCCTTTGGCCCGAATGGTCTGTCCTCGCCACGCTCCATCCCGCTGGCGACGGCGATTGTCATGGCCGTCTCTGCCCTGATTGTTGTCATCAAGGCGGCGAAGCTGCCGCTGGACCGGACGGAAACAATCGCCCGGGACATCCTGCCGCCGGTAGTGATCATCTTTGCAGCTTTCCTGATTGCCTACGGGCTGCTGCTGCGGCCATTGGGCTTTCTGCCAACCTCGGCCCTGTTCCTGATCGCCGCGATCAAGATCCTCGCCAAGCGTGGCTGGGGCTGGACGATCCTGATTTCGCTCGGAAGCCTGCTTGTGATCTGGCTCATCTTCCGCATCGTCTTTACCGTTCTGATGCCGTCCGGCATCGTCCCGGAGGCCGAATTCATCCAATACTTCCGCACTCTCGTGAACGGGGGGGCGTCGTGATGGCTGCACTCATGGACTTCCTGACGGTCTTTACCCAGCCACAACTGCTGCTGCTGGTAGGCCTTGGCACCTTTGCCGGCATCTATGTCGGCGCCATTCCGGGGCTCTCGGTCACCATGGCGGTGTCGATCCTGATTTCTTTCACCTTCTCCTGGGACGTCTACCCGGCGATCTCGCTGATGATCGGCATCTACATGGGCGGCGTCTATGGCGGGTCGCGCACCGCGATCCTGCTGAACATTCCCGGTGCGCCCTCGGCCATCGCCACGGCACTGGACGGCTATCCCATGGCGCAGCGCGGAGAGGCGGGAACCGCGATCGGTGTCACCACGGTGATGAGCTTTTTCGGCGGCTTCATCGGCATTGGCGTTCTGGCGCTTGCCGCACCGCTGGTGTCGGACTTCGCGCTGAAGTTCCAGCCGCGCGACTACATGCTGCTCGCCCTTCTTGGCATCCTGCTGGTCGGCTCGTTGAGCCAGGGCAGCCTGGTGAAAGGGATCTTTGCCGGCGCGCTTGGCATCGCCATCGGTGCGGTCGGTCGCGATCCGTTGACATTCACCGAGCGGTTCACCTTTGATTTCCAGCTGCTGGAAGGCGGCATTTCCTTTATCGCGGTGATGATCGGGATGTTTGGCGTGTCAGAGGCGCTGTTGCAGCTGCATCACGTCAACAAGCATGCCGTGCGCCAGAAGATCAGCCGCATCGTGCCGTCATTCGCCACTGTGAAAAAACATCTGCCACTGAGCCTGCAGACCTCGACCATCGGCGTTGTCATCGGCGCCCTGCCCGGCACCGGAGGCGACATTGCCGCGCTGATGGCCTATGACCACGCCAAACGGGTGACGAAGAACCCGGAGCGGCCCTTTGGTGAGGGCGCGATGGAGGGTCTGGTTGCACCCGAGACCGCGAACAACGCCGCCGTGGGCGGGGCCTTCATCCCGATGATGACCCTTGGCATTCCCGGTGACGCGGTCACGGCAATCATGATCGGCGCGCTGTTCATACACGGCCTCAACCCCGGTCCGATGCTGATGATCGACCAGCCCGACATGTTCTGGTTCATCGTCGGCGCGCTGGTCACGGCAAACTTCTTCATGCTGCTGTTCGGCCTGACCGGCATCCGGCTGTTTACCAAGATCGTCGAGATGCCGCGCTCGGTGCTGATTCCACTGATCATGTTGCTCAGCATCGTTGGCGCCTATGCGGTGAACAACTCGATCACCGATGTCTACTGGATGCTCGGCTTTGGTGTGTTCGGCTATTTCATGCGACACTACGGATACCCGCTTGGGCCGGTGATCCTCGGCGTGATCCTGTCGCGGCTGCTTGATGACAACTGGCGGCGTGCGATCATCTCGGAACGCGAAGACCTTGGCCGCTTCTTCGAGGGGATCGTGACCAGCCCGCTGTCGCTGACGCTGTTCGTGGGGGTGATCCTGATCTTCCTCTCGCAAACGCCGATTTGGCGCTGGGGCAAGGCGCGTGTCTTTGGACGCCGGATTGAAGGGCAACAGGAATGACCGACAGAGGCACTCTCAAACTCGGGCTGATCGGTGACAACATCGCCCGCTCCCGCTCGCCCCTTCTGCACCGGCTGGCCGGGACGCAGAACGGCGTCGCGGTGCAATATGACCGGCTGATCCCCAAAGACATGGGCCAGGAGTTCGACGCGGTCTTCGCCGCCTGTGCCGGACAGGGATACCGCGGCATCAACGTCACCTACCCCTACAAGGAACGGGTGACGGAGATGGTAGCCGTTCAGGACCCGCTGGTTGCGGCGATTGGCGCGGTGAATACCGTCCTGTTCGAACCGGACGGCGCGCAGGGCCGGAACACCGACTATACCGGTTTCATGGCCGCCTTTCGCGGCGCACGGGGCGAGCACGCGCCGGGCGTCGCCTGCCTGATCGGCACCGGCGGGGTTGGCCGCGCGCTGGCCTTTGGACTGCTTGCGTTGGGGGCCGAGGAAATCCGGCTGGTCGACCGCGACGCCGCCAAGGCCGAGGCGCTGGCCGCCGACCTGCGCGCGCAAGACACCGCGACACAGGTCCGGGTTGAAACCGACGCGGAACAGGGCGCGCGTGGCGCGACCGGTCTGTTGAACGGTACGCCGGTCGGCATGGTTGGCCATGATGGCACGCCCCTGCCCGGCGCGGCGATGACAGGGGCCGAGTGGGCTTTTGACGCCGTCTATACACCTGTCGAGACAGAGTTCCTGCGGGATGCCGCCAGCGCCGGGTTGGCGATCATCTCTGGCTATGAGCTGTTTTTCTATCAAGGCGTTCATGCCTGGGGCCATTTCAGCGGCTTGCCGCTTGACGAAGCTGCCTTGCGGTCGGCCCTTCTGTCCAAGGAGAACACAGAATGAAGACCTCGATCGCAACCGTTTCGATCTCTGGCAACCTGAGGGAAAAGCTGGCTGCCATTGCCAAGGCCGGATTCGACGGCATCGAGATCTTTGAGCAGGATTTCATCGCCGACGAAGGGTCGCCCCGGGAAATCGGGCAACTGATCCGCGACCACGGGCTGGACATCACCCTTTTTCAGCCGTTTCGGGATTTCGAGGGACTGACCGGCGGCCTGCGCGCGAAGGCCTTTGACAGGGCCAGGCACAAGTTCGACACGATGGGGGAACTTGGCACTGATCTCATCCTCTTCTGCTCCTCCGTGCATTCCGAGGCCCTTGGCGGAGTCGACCGGTCGGCGGACGACTTTGCCGCGCTTGGGGATATTGCCGCAGAACGCGGCATCCGGGTCGGTTATGAGGCGCTGGCCTGGGGGCGGCATGTGAACGATCATCGAGACGCATGGGAAATCGTGCGCCGGGCAGACCACCCCAATATCGGGATCGTTCTGGACAGTTTCCACACGCTGGCGCGCAAGATCGATCCGGATTCCATCCGGCGGATACCGGGGGACAAGATTTTTTTCGTGCAGCTTGCCGACGCTCCGGCGATTGACATGGACCTGCTTTACTGGTCGCGCCACTTCCGGAACATGCCGGGCGAGGGTGACCTGCCGGTGACGGATTTCATGCGCGCTGTGGCGGCGACGGGGTATGACGGTCCGATCAGCCTTGAAATCTTCAATGACCAGTTTCGCGGCAGTCAGGCCGATGGATTGGCGCGCGATGGCCACCGATCGCTCGTGGCCCTAATGGACGATGTGCGCCGCGCCGAACCGGATATTCGGATCGACGTCCCCGACCTGCCGCCGCGCATCACAGCCCAGGGGGTCGAGTTCATCGAGTTTGCCACAAAGGGCGAAGAGGCGGATACTCTTGCCCGGCTATTGCGATCCATGGGATTTGCGCATGTGGGAGACCATGTCTCGAAGAATGTGGCGCTCTGGCAGCAGGGCGACATCCGGATCGTGCTCAATACGGAAACCGCAGGCTTCGCCCATTCATCCTACATCATGCACGGCACAACCATCTGCGACGTGGGCCTGCGCGTTGCCAGCGCAACAGCCACCGTTGAGCGCGCGCTTGCGCTTGGGGCCGCGCCGTTCAACCAACCTGTCGGCCCCGGGGAGCTTGATATTCCGGCCATTCGCAGCGTCGGCGGCAGCGTTCTGCATTTCATCGACGAGACAAGCGGTCTTGGAGAGGTATGGTCGGTCGAGTTCCGGTCGACGCAAGATGGTTCGGGTGAGGACGCGGGTCTCAGGCGGGTCGACCATGTGGCCGAGACCATGAACTACGACGAGATGCTCAGCTGGTCGCTGTTCTACACCTCGCTGTTCGACATGTCGCGCGCGCCGATGGTCGACGTGATAGATCCCGACGGGCTGGTCCGCAGTCAGGCGATCCGCACCCCGGATGCCAACGTCCGGGTCACCCTGAACGGGGCGGAAACGCATCGCACGCTGGCCGGGAGCTTTCTTGCCGACAGCTTTGGCGGCGCGGTCCAGCACGTCGCCTTTGCATCGGACGACATCGTTGCAACGGCCCGATCCATGGCAGCGCTCGGCTTCAAGGCGCTCGAAATGCCGGAGAACTATTACAACGACCTGCGGGCGCGCTTTTCTCTTTCCCCCGGCCACCTGGCGGAATTGCAGAAGCTGAGCATCCTTTACGACGAAGACAGCAATGGCGCCTTCTACCAGTTCTACAGCCAGCCGTTTGCAGGTGGACTGTTCTTTGAGATCATCCAGCGGGTGGATGGCTATGACGGCTACGGCGCCCCGAACGCGCCATTCAGGATTGCCGCCCAGAAACGGCGCATGCGTCAGAAGGCGATCCCGCGCAGGTAGCGCGCCTTGCAGTATCCAGGGCACTTCGCATTGGGGCGTCAGGCGCCCCATGTGTCAGACAGGGTGAAGCCCTGCGGGAAAGGGTCGGACGGATCGAGGCCGATCTGGGTCATGGCGTAGATCCAGCATTGGCCAGAGATACGGTTGCGCGTGGCGGTATAGGGGCCGACAGTCGTGGTCCCAAGAAGCTCGGTCGTGAACTCGCCGCCGATGATGGAACGGGAAACCAGAACATCGCCGGGTTGTGCTTGGCCCCGGGCATGGCGCACGGCCATGTTGGCGTTGGACCCGGTGCCGCAGGGAGAGCGATCGGCGCGGCCGGGGCGCAGGGTGGTGCAGGTGCGGATGGCGCCGTCCGGATCGGTGTCAAGGAACATGACATAGGCGAGGCCATTCAGCGCAGGCGTCACCGGATGCGGCGCGGGTTCCTGCGCGGCAATGCGGTTGCGCAGGGCCACGCCGATGGTCGCGAGGTCGCGGGCATTCTCTGGCACAATCGCCAGACCGATCTGCGCGACATCGACCAAAGCGTAAAAGACCCCGCCGAAACACAGATCATAGGTGACCTCGCCGAAGTCATCTGTCTGGATGCGTCCTCCGCCAACGACAAAGGCGGGCGGCATGTCGATGGACACATGCGTGACCTTGCCCCTGTCACAATGGGCTGTCGCCCGCACCAGACCGGCGGCGGTATCGAATGTAACAACGGTTTCCGGCTCGGTCATCGGGATCATGCCGGTTTCCAGCATCGCCGTTGTCGCGCACATGGCGTTCGATCCGGACATCGCATGAGCCTGATCGGGTTGCAGGATGATCAGCCCCACATCCGCCGTCGGGTCACAGGCGGGCGTCAACAGGCAGAACGACCCGGCGGGGCCAGAGCGCGGTTCTGAACACAGGAACCGGCGCAGGCTGTCGTCCACTGTGTTCAGGTGCACCAGCTTTTCGGCCATCGTTGCGCCGGGGACATTCAGGACGCCCCCGGTGATGACGCGGCCTATTTCGCCCGCGCAATGCACGTCGACGGTTTGAAGGGAACGGCTCCACCGCATGATGCTCTCCTTAGAAACGGTTGATCCGGTATGGGTGCAGGTCAGTCTCGGGTGTCTCGCCCGCGATCAACTGCCCCATGAGTTTCGCCGTCGTCGCGGCGTAGGTCAGGCCAAGATGACCGTGGCCCGTGGCATAGAAAACGCCGGGCGTCCTGGCGCTGGAGGAGATGACGGGGACCGTGTCGGCCATGGCGGGGCGGTGGCCCATCCATTCGCTGGTGCCTTGCACGCGCAGGTTCGGCAGCGCCTCTTTCGCGTGTTTCACGGTGACCTTCGCGCGCCGCCAGTCGGGCGGCGTGTCAAGCCCCGCCATCTCGACCGTGCCGCCGATGCGGATGCCGCCAGCGGTGGGTGAGACCATGAAGGCCTTGGCGGGCCAGATGACCGAATGGCGCAGCGTCAGGCCGGGGTCCATGATCTGGGTGTGATAGCCGCGCTCGGTCTCCAGCGGGATCGGTTCGCCCAATTGCCGGGCCATCCGCGCGGTGAAGGCACCTGCCGCCAGAACAAGTTCGGCGCAGTCAATCCGCCCGCCATCGGCCAGGTGCACGGCGGTAATCCGGTCGCTCCGGTCAAAGCCCGTGACCTCGCCGCGCCTCACGATGCCGCCCATCGCCTCGAACCGGGCCACCAGCCGCTGCACGATCCGAAGGGGATCACGCACCGTGCGGTTGTCCGGCAAGAGCAGCGCCTTGGTGATCTTGCCGTCGATCTCCGGTTCCAGATCGTGCAGTTGATCTTTCCCAAGAACCGTGTAGTCGAACCCGAAACGCTCCAGCATCTCGATGCGCTCGCGGTCTGCCGCGAATTCTGCCTCATCCGCATAAAGCGACAGGCAGCCGGTAAGTGACAGGTCATCCGAAAGGTCGATGTCTGCCAGCATCTGTTCCGTATCGGCCAGAGCGCGCGAGCAGAGCGCCGCGCCTTCCGCCTCCAGCCGCCGCACGACCCCCGGGCGTGAGGCCATCAGGAACCGCAGGAACCATGGCATCAGGCGCGGCATATGTGCAGGGCGCACGCAGATCGGCCCCTCGGGGTCCAGCAGCCAGCCGGGGATCTGCCGCCAGACCGAGGGGCGCGAGGCGGGCATGAACTCGGTCACCGCGATCGAGGCCATGTTGCCGAAAGACGCGCCCATCCCCGGCGCATCCCTGTCGATCAGGATCACCGCTCGCCCGCGCCGCTGCAGGTCATGCGCGATGGCAGCACCGATCACTCCGGCACCGATAACGAGCGTTGGCAGGGGTTTGGTCACGTCTTTCGCCTTTTGTTGCGCGATCACATCGCGAGGATGGGGCCCATGGCGTCCTTGAACTCTGCCTTCTCGGCCTCGGTCAGCGGACCAAGCGGCGCGCGGCATTCACCGACCGGCATGCCCTGAAGCTCGGCCCCGTACTTGATCTTTTGCACGAATTTGCCGGATTCAAGGATGTTCATGGCGCGGTAAAGCTTCATCATAAGCGCCTTGGCCGCTTTCAGGTCACCTGCCTTGTACAGGCGATCCAGCTCACAGCAAGCCTTGGCCATGCAGTTGGACGGACCGCAGATCCAAGAGTCCGCGCCCCAGAACATGAAATCCAGCGCGATGTCGTCTGAGCCGGAGATCAGCTGGATCTTGCCCTCATAGCGCGAGATGATGTCGATGGCGCGCTGCATGACACCGGAGGATTCCTTGATCCCGATGACGCGCGGGTTGTCCGCAAAATGATCCATCAATTCAAAGCTGATATCGTCGCCGTCTTTTGCCGGATAGCTGTAGAGCACAAGGTTCACGTCGACCTCGGCCAGCACAGTTTCATAGTGCTTGATCAGTTCGTCCTGCGTCGGGCGGGTGTAGAACGGCGGCGCGAGCAACACGGTGTCATAGCCGATCTCCTTTGCCATTGCCGTCTGTTCGATCACCTCGCGGGTGGCGGGGGCATTGGTGCCCGCGATCAGGATCTCGTCTTCATTGGCAAAGTCCTTGACGTATTGGAGAACAGCGCGGCGCTCTTCGGTGGTCTGGCTGAAATACTCGCCGGTCGATCCGTTCGGCACCCATCCGGTCACGCCGCAGTCGCGGAAATGGGTCAGAAGCTTGCCGAAGGCGTCGAAGTCGATCCTGTTTTCCGCGTCAAAGGGCGTCACCAGCGCGGGCATCACGCCCGAGAGTTTGACGTTGTAGGTCATAGCCTTTTCCTTTCAGAGTGTTGGTGGCCGACGGTCTGGCTGAGAAAAGCCTTCGTGCGGTCGTTTTTCGGTTTGTCGAAGAAGTCTTCGGGCGCGCCTTGCCGCGCGCAATCGTGTGGCGGGGGATCTGCCCGAACGACGACGACTGGCCTCGACCTTCGACGATGCCTGCCGCGCAAATGTCTACCTGGCGATGTCCGCGACCAACCAGGATTTCCACATGGCCATCGCCAAGGCAGGGCGGAACACTTACCTTGCACGCAGCTACGGTCAGTTGCTCGACGAAGGACGCCGCATCCTGCACATGCACTTCGACTGCATTCAACGCTCGGACACGGACACGCTGTTGAATGCGGTTCACTAAGACATGATCGACGCGATCGAAGCCGGAGACGTCGAACGGGCCGACAAGCTCGCTCATTCCCATACGCGCCAGTTCCACGACCGCTTCATGAATTTCCTGCAAGCAAGCTACGATGACGACTTCAACTTCGCCCAGTCAATTGAAGAATAAACGTCAGAACGGCGATACCAGTGTTCCCAACCTGACAAAAGGTTCCCATTCTGTCCGTGGCGCGTCATGGGGCGCTCAGACGAAGCTTCGGGGGCAGCCATGCGGACAAAACTGCCCACTGCAGGCTCAGCAAAAATATGATACAGTTGGTCATGCTTGATCTGCATGACGCCACCTCGATTAACGTGAACGGCACTAATTTGGCCGTAGTGGAGCAAGGTGCCGGTGACCCCATCGTTTTTGTCCATGGCGGTGTGTCCGACCTGCGCACCTGGGCCGGTCAGATTCCGTTCTTTTCGAGTAATTTCCGCACGGTTTGTTACAGTCGCCGCTATCACAGACCCAACGCACAAATCTTAGAAGGGGAACCGGATCCGATCCAAACGCACGTGGAAGACTTGGCAGCGCTGATTGAATTGCTCGCAGCCGTGCCGGCTCATATCATTGGCCATTCCTGGGGCGGATTGATCGCGCTCATTCTTGCGACGCAGAAACCAGAGATGTGTCGAAGTCTGACCCTGATCGAAGCGCCCAGCTTATCAGTCCATCTCCAAATTCCACCTAAACCCTTGCCAATGTTAAGAGTTCTTCTCACGAAGCCCAAATTGGGGTTTGCGATACTAAGACTGGGAGCCGGAACGTTCGCGCCAGCAGAGAAAGCTTTCCGACATGGCGACGACAAGGCAGCTATCGCATACTTCGGCCGCGGAGTATTGGGGGATAGGGCATTCAAAGACCTTTCCGAAGATAGGTATCAACAGGTTTGGGACAACCGAGGGCCCGATAGAGCACAAGCTCTGTATCATGGGTTTCCGGACTTGCGGGAGGTGCCATTTACGGGCGTCACGATGCCTGTTCTACTGCTGAGCGGTGACTCAAGCCCGACGATATTTCGGCGGCTGAACGAAGCTTTGGCAAGTATTCTTCTCGACGCAAGGCACCGGGTAATTGCGAATGCATCGCACATCGTTCACGAGGACGCCCCTGTTGAAGTCAACGCCGAGGTGTTGCGGTTCCTTCAAGCGTAGTTATGGGTTCTGAGCAGTCATCTGATAGTTTCACTCAGGTGTTTAGACCTGAGTCCGATACTGTCCTCTCATAGGGAATCTTCTGTCAGGTGGCGAACACCAGATCGCCTTTTGCGGGTTTGCTTACGTGATGACAAAGCGTGGCGAAAACCGGCTTGCCTCCACCCCACCATCCGCGCACGCATCACAAACGACTTAGCAACCTCAAACGGGCGGCCTGTGCGACTGGACCAGAATTGCAATGAAGCCGCTCGGCGGCATTCCCATCAGTCGGTCTTCACCGGACCTCTACGGCGCGCAGATCGGTCGTCGGAATAGGTCTCGGGACCTATTGCGGCTCCTCGTCGGTCGTGCCTTTGGCGCGGTTTACCATGGTGCGGAGCGTGCGCGCGTCGATCGGCTTTTGCAGGAAAGGCTGATCGACGGTGGCAGCAATTTGCTCGCGCTGAGAGGCCGAAGCGTAACCGGACATCAATATGACCTGAACGCCCGGATAGCGTTGCCGGATACGGGCGGCCAGGTGGTGACCCTGCATTTCGCCGGGCATGACGATATCGGTCAGGACGATCTCGGGCAGCGGCCCGTTGTCGAGAGCCGTCAGCGCCTGTTCGGCATCAAGGGCCACGCGCACCTCATGTCCGGCCAGTTTTAGTTGCGTTGCCATGACGCGGGTTAGGGCAACGTCATCATCGACAATCAAGACCCCGTGCCGTTCCTTCGCCGCGCCATCGGTCTTTTCCGGCGCCGATGCCGAGGGCATGTCCGCACCGGCATAGGTGGGGAAGGCAAGGGTGATCGAAGTGCCGTTGCCAAGCGTCGAATCGATCCGAAGACCACCCTCGGACTGTCGGCAGTACCCGGCGACCGTGGATAGCCCGAGGCCGGTGCCTTCGCCGATCCCCTTGGTGGTGAAGAACGGCTCTGTCGCCTTGGTGACAGTTTCCGAGGTCATCCCGATGCCGTTGTCTTCGATTCTGAGCGTGGCATAGGTGCCGGTCGGCAGGGTCTCGGAGCTATGAAACCCGGCCACGGCGGCGCCTTCAAGCGTTTCGACCTGTCCCTTGATCCGAATGTCACCGCCGTCCGGCAAGGCATCGCGGGCGTTGATCAGCACGTTCAGCACAGCCTGCTGAAGACCACTGGAATCGAGCTGCACCAGAACTCCGGACAGGTGGAACTCCAGTGTGATCGAGATATTGGCAGGGCAGATACGACTGAACATGACGATCGCCCCGTTGATTTCACTCTCAAGGGAAACGACCGCAGGGTTCAGTTGCGATTTTCGTCCATAGGCAAGGAGTTGACGCGTGAGGTCGGCGGCCCTGATCGACGCCGAGATCGCTTCAGACACGTATCTGTGACGGTTTCCCTTGTCGGGATCCTCCTCCAGCAGCTCGAGGTTGCCCAGTATGACATGCAACGTGTTGTTGAAATCATGGGCAACGCCGCCGACAAGCTGGCCAAGCGCCGCGACCTTTTCCGCCCTGGCGGCAGACAGCTCGGCCTGTTGTCGCAGCATCTCGCTTCTCAGGTATGCCGCTTCTGCCTCGGAGTTTTTCCGGTCGGTGCGGTTTGTCAGATGTGCAAAGCCGATCACCGCAGTGACGGTCGAGCAAATAATCATGAACGTGAGGACGGCGAGCCGGAATTCGACCGTCATGATGTCACGTTCCACCGCTTCTGCGACCAGCAGCGACAGCAGAAGGGGCATCAGGATTGTCACCGGCAAGACCCGTCTTGCCATCCGGCTCCCTGGCTCGCCCGCCAGAAGCACTTCGATCCACCCCCTGTGCGGTTCGGTCAGTAGCAGGGCCGCGAACAACAGCGCATGGCTCAGCGCGGTGTGAAGCGCCATCAAGGTGTAAAGGGGGTTTTCGTAAAGGGTCGATGCGCCGAAGACATAGCCGATCAGGGGCACCGTGGCGACGATCAGGCCGATGGTGTCCACGACGATCGGCGCGATCTTCAGGGGGAAGGATCGAAGCAGAAGGCTGAGGCCGAGAAACAAGGCGCAGATCATGCTTGCCGCCGACATCCCGTCCGAGGTTCGAAGGTCTGCCGGTGTGAGGCTGGAGACGTTTTCCAGCACGACAATGCCCAGGATGGCAACGGCCGCGCCCCTGGCAATCCAGTCGGAGGCCCGGAGGAAAAGCGCAACGGTGCCGAGTCCGCCGGCAACCAGTGTCAGGGCTGTCGCGGGAACCATGGCGGGAAACCCCGAAGCGATCCGGCGGAACCAATCAACCTCATACCCCCAGCCGAAGATCAGGACCAGGGCAGAGCCGAAGGCGACAACTGCGGCAAGTGTCAAGCCAAGCCGGTGCGGATCGAAGCCCAGAAGTCCGATTGGCATTTCGCGGTAAAGCTGCTGATCCGTCGTCATTTTCAATTCGGCGTTGCTCCCTGTTTGCGGACGTTCGCAGGCCCATTTTAGCAGGTACTGTTCTCCCCGCTCGAAAAAAAGACGGAAAAAGGCAACACCGGCGCAGGCTTGCCCGGCGACACCATGTTTCAGGTGACACGGACCGCGCTCAGGGACCACGGTGATTCCGGGCGTCGGATGCAAAGAAGCACGACTGTCGGCCGAAAACCGTTATCCTGCTCCACCTTCCGGCATCGCTCATGGTAGGAGAAGAAAAACAAGACAACACCGAGGTCATAACATGAGCAGATCCATCGTCAAATCCCTCTGCGCGCTCGCGCTGGTCGCCAGTTGCGGCAGCGTGACCGGAGGACGCGCGGTGGTCCAGGGCGCCGGCCCGGACGACCTTTTGAAACTGCGGTATGGACCGGGGCTCGAGTACAAGGTGAAGATGGGTTTGCCGGATGGCACCGAACTTGTGCGCCGCGACTGCGTGACAGAGTTGGGACAACTCTGGTGCCGGGTCTCGCTCGCAAATTCACCCGGTGTCACCGGATATGTCTCGGCCGATTATCTGTCGGAGCCGTGAGGGCACACTGGCCGCACGCATTCAAGAGATCAGCCTGCGCCGCAGACGCTCATCCGGAATGGCGCAGATGTCGGTGCGTCCCAGACGATATCGGTTCCGGGCAATCCGGCGATACAGCCATTCCCGCAGCGGTCTTGGAAAGATCCGCATGACCGAGGCAATCCGCGCCACGCCGCCCACTGTCTCACAAATCCGGATGGTCGCTTCCATTCCGGACCAGGCGCGCCCGTCGTGCAGGAAAAGCCAGGTATCCGGGTCGTCCGGGTCCAAGCCGAAATGCGTTGCGAGCGCGGTGCCCGTGGCGGATTGCACCGGACAAAAGCGAAATCTCTCCTCACGGTCGAGCCGCACGATGGTGCGCGCGCCCCATGAGCAAAGCGCGCAATGACCGTCCATGAGGGCCACGGGACCTGAATCGTCAAAGCGCGGCACGTCGGGGTCCTGTCGGTAATCATAGTCTTGCCGTTCAAGAAGTCTGGCCATGCGGGGTCCTTTGCTTACGGAGACCAGCCTAGCGCGAACCCGGGCAAAGGGAACGATGCGTCATCATTTGCAATAAATGAGTATTCTAGCCACGGGTCACCTTCGGTCGGACGGCCCGCCCACCCCTTTTCGGGGCGGCGAGGTCTGCGGCCCTTTCGCCCACGGCCCAAACGGCAACAGGCATTCTTTCCGATTAGTTCGAGCGCGCCTTCGCCAGTTCCGGATGGCGGTAGGCCTCGGGATATTCCATTGGCCGGAACGGACCCAATGGCACGACGCCGTTCCACGACCTGCCGAAATAACCCTGTCGGCAATGGGTCAGCGATCCTGCGTCCGAAACCCCCTGCATCGCGTAGACCCGGCACAGCCAAAGCCAGATGTTTGGATAATCCAGAAGGCGCGCGCCGTTCAGTTTCATCCGGACATAATATACCGGGTCGTGGCGATAGAGCGTCGGAAACAGGCGCAGGTCGGCTTCGGTAAACGCATCACCAGTCAAAAACGGTCGACCGTCCGACAAGAGTTCCTCAAGATAGGCAAGCATTCCGAAATAGGCTGTGAACGCCGCCTCATAGACAGATTGATCGGACGAGAAGCCAGCCTTGTAGGCGCCATTGTTGATCGTCACGTAGATCTTTTCGTTCAGCGCTTCGATGAGCTTCAATTCGTCCGGGTCACCGGGCAAGAGGGCAACCCGCGCGGTGGAGGACGGTCCGCCCGTCAAGGCCTCCGAATGCGCGTCAAGCATGCGGATGATCTCGGCGCTTTCGTTGTTGACGATGCGTCCGGCGCGTTTGTCGTAAAGGATCGGGAGGGATTGTTCCTCCGACCCTTCGCGCTGGTAGATCTCCTTGGCCAGGCGCAATCCCTGCCCCGTCCCTGTTTCGAATGTGCACTCCGGCAAGGGGGATCGGGTGAGGGATGCGATCCGGTCCGGCGCGAACTCCCAAAGGTTCGGACCGGCGGGATCAGTTTCGTCCGTGCGATTGGGGAAAACCACGTCCATCGTGATGCTATCCCGCAATCCCAGAACCGACCGCGCCAGTGTCACGCGGTGACACCACGGACAGTTCAACGCCACGAACAGATGATAGCGCCCCGGCTCCGGCTTGAAATCCGGCTCACCGATCGCATGTCGAAAGCCGCTGACCCCGCGCACGAACTCCCCACTTGCGCGACGCCTGGCAGCTTCGGACTGGTCTTCCTGGACGGAGGTGTCTTCGCTCATGTCGCCAGTCTGATCGTCTGTAGCGAGGATGCAAGTCGATTGGGCCAGTCGGTTTCGTTTCTTTGCTCAAATAGCGTTGAGCATGGACCTCGGAAGCTGCGTGCGTCTAGTTGGATCATCAAGCCCCAGCCTTGCGCGTCGCCAATAGAGCACTCAGTCGGCAGCATCTGCCTCAAACCACTCAATCGCGCTCACTCCAGACGTGCGCCACTTGCATCAAAGTGATAGGCGCTTTGCGGTTTGAAGCCGAGGCGCAGGTCCTGTCCTTCTTCGACCGCATGTTGTCCGAACAGGCGAGCCGTAATCTGTTGATCGTTGACGTGGGCGATGACGTTGGTGTCGCCGCCCAGCTTTTCGACATGGCTGACCCGCGCGCGCAAGGCGCCGTCATCGGCGAGATAGAGATCTTCGGGGCGGACACCCATGGTCCGGTCGTCGCCCTCGTGGAGCAGACCCGCCGGAAAGAAATTCATCGAGGGCGAGCCAAGGAACCCGGCGACGAATTGGTTGGCGGGATTGTTGTACAGCTCCATCGGGCTGCCGACCTGCTCGACCCGGCCATCGCGCAAGACGACGATCTTGTCGGCCAGGGTCATCGCCTCGGTCTGGTCGTGGGTGACGTAGATCATCGAGCCACCAAGCTGGCGGTGCAGGTTGGCGATCTCGATCCGCGTGTTCATCCGCAACGCGGCATCAAGGTTGGACAGCGGCTCGTCGAAGAGGAACAGCTTGGGCTCGCGCACGATGGCGCGGCCGATGGCGACGCGCTGGCGCTGGCCGCCGGACAGCTCCGAGGGGAAGCGGTCGAGATACGGACCGAGGTCGAGCATGTTCGAGGCCTTCTGCACCCGCGCTTCGATCACGGATTTCGACTGGCCTTCCTGCTTGAGCGCCAGCGTCATGTTGCCACGAACGTTCAGGTGCGGGTAAAGCGCATAGCTCTGGAACACCATCGCGATGCCGCGCTTCGACGGGGGGGTCGTGTTCACGACTTCGCCGCCGATCTGGATTTCGCCCGAACTCGCATCCTCGAGCCCCGCGATCACGCGCAGGAGTGTGGACTTGCCGCAGCCCGAGGGGCCGACGAAGACGACGAACTCGCCTTCCTGAACATCGAGGTTGATGTCTTTCAGCACATGGACGTCGCCGAAGGATTTGTTCACGTTTTTCAAGGACAGCGCGGTCATTTCAGGATCTCCTCAAGCGAAATGGATTGGCCGGTACGGATGCTTTCATCCGCGGCCAGACAGATGGCGAGCGAGCGGACGGCGTCGCTCATGTGGCGGGTCAAGTCGATGTCTTCGGTGATGGCGCGCAGCATATAGGCCTGTTCTGCGTCGCAGAGCGCCTGGTGGCCGGGCTCATCCGGCATGTCGATCAGCACGTCGCCGTCGGGCCGGTGCACAAGCAGGCCGCCCACTTTCGTGTGGCTGTCGATGTCGGCGGAGGCGCCCTTGTCAGCCTCGGTGATCGACACCGATCCGTTGGGGCTGACGATGTCCTTCACGAAATGGGCGGTCTCGGACATCATTGGACCCCAGCCGGCCTCGTACCAGCCGACCGAGCCGTCATCGTAGAACACCTGGAATTGACCATAGTTATACATGTCCGGCGCGATCTCGTCGCTGAGGCGCAGACCCATGCCATGCACCCGGACAGGGGCTGCGTCGGTGATCTGGCACATGACGTCGACATAGTGCACGCCGCAATCGACGATGGGCGATGTGGTCTGCATCAGCGCCTTGTGGGTCTGCCATTCGGCCCCGCTCGACTGCTGGTTCAGGTTCAGGCGGAAGACAAACGGCCCGCCCAAACCACGCGCCTCTTCGATCAGGCGGACCCAGGAGGGATGGTGGCGCAGAATGTAGCCGACCACCAGCTTGCGGCCCGTGCGCTGCGCCGTTTCCACAACGCGCTTGGCGTCTTCGACCGTGGTCGCCAGCGGCTTTTCCACGAAGACATGCGCCCCCGCGTCCATGGCCTTGCAGGCAAGCTCCGCGTGGCTGTCCGAATAGGTCGCGATCACGACCAGATCGGGGTTGGTCGCCATGCCCTCCTCAAAACCCGCAAACCGGGGGTAATCGGCCAGCGCATCAGGTAGATCGACCTCCGAGCGGTTGACCAGCCCGACAATCTCGGCTCCTTCATGGGCGTGGTGGGCCAGCGCGTGGCTGCGCCCCATATTGCCCAGACCTGCAATCAAAACCCGCATGACTCGATTCCTTTCGATTCTGGGTCCAAGGGCCTTCGAAAAGCCTTGGCGGGTCATTTCACCGCTCCCGACGTGATGCCGCGGATCAGCTGACGCGAGAAGATCACGTAAAGCACCAGCACCGGCAGGATCGCCATCGACAGCGCGGACAGAACCGCGTTCCAGTCGGTCACGAACTGCCCGATGAAGACCTGTGAACCCAGCGTCAGCGTCTTGGTTTCCTCAGCGGGCGCCAGGATCAGCGGGAACCAGAGATCGTTCCAGATCGGGATCATGTTGAACACCGCAACCGTCGCCATGGCAGGCCGCACCAACGGCAGGACAAGACGGAAGAAGATCGTGTACTCGCTCAGCCCATCGATACGTCCGGCGTTCTTCAGGTCATCCGAGACCTGCCGCATGAATTCTGACAGGATGAACACCGCCAACGGCAGGCCCTGCGCGGTGTAGACGAGGATCAGGGCCCAGAGCGAGTTCACCAGACCGGTCGCCACCATCATCTCGAGGATCGCGACCGTGCCGATGCGGATCGGGATCATGATCCCCAGCGCAAGGTAGAGGCCCATGATCATGTTGCCCCGGAACCGGTACTCGCTGAGCGCATAGGCCGCCATCGCGCCAAACAGCAGGATGAAGAACAGCGAAGCCACCGTGACGATCATCGAGTTCTGGAAATATCCGAAGAAATCCCCCTGCTGCATCACCGTCTCGTAGCCGATGGTCGAGAAGCTTTCGGAGTTCGGCAGGGCCAGCGGCTCGCGAAAGATCGAGCGGCGATCCTTGAAGCTGTTGATCAGGATGACGAAGACCGGGAACAGCGCGATCAGCGTGTAGGCGATCAGGGCTCCGTGCATCATCACCGTGTTGAGCGGGTTCGTGCGTGCCTTGTTCATGGATCCGTCCTCACAGCTGGTAACGGCGCATCCGGGTCTGGATGCCGAAGAGATAGATGCAGACACCCACGAGGATGATCGCGAACATGGCCCCTGCGATGGCCGAGCCCATATGCGGGTCACCCAGTTGCAGTTGGAAGCCAAAGAAGGTGCGATACATGAAGGTGCCCAGGATGTCGGTCGAGAAGTCCGGCCCCGCCAGCGCGCCCTGCGCGGCATAGATCAGGTCGAAGGCGTTGAAATTGCCGACAAAGGTCAGAATGGAGATGATCCCGATAGAGGGCAGGATCAGCGGAAGCTTGATCTTCCAGAAGGCGGCCATGCCGGTGACACCGTCGACCTCGCCCGCTTCGAGGATTTCCTCGGGAATGGTCAGGAGCGCGGCGTAGATCAGCATCATCGGGATGCCGACGAATTGCCAGACCGAGACGAGCGCCAGCGTGGTCAGCGCGTATTCTTCCTTGCCCAGCCAGGGCGCGAAGAGCGACTTGAGCCCGACAAAATCCAGCATCGAGGGCGCGATGCCCCAGATCGGCGACAGGATCAGCTTCCACGCAAAACCCACGATCACGAACGACAGGATCGTCGGGATGAAGATGGCCGAGCGATAGAGCGCCGCAAAGCGCAGGCGCGGATGGCTCAGCAGAGCGGCCAGCGCGACGCCGATGGGGTTCTGCACCAGCATGTGGATCAGAAAGAACCAGAAGTTGTTGCCCAGCGCGTTCCAGAACTGGTCGGCCCAGATCGGATCGAAGAACAGCGTGCGGAAGTTTTCGAGCCCCGCGAAGACCCGCTCCTGCTCGACCTTCGTGTAGAGCGCGAGACGCAAGGTATTGAAAAGAGGGAAAATCATCACGGCCGTATAGACAATGACGGCTGGCGCAAGAAATACGGGTATATGCCAGCGGATGCGGGCTCGTTGCATGGCTCTGTCTCCGGGGAAGGGGTCCCGGGCGGGCGGTGCCGCACCCGGGACTGTTTCAGCGACGGCAGAGGACTGCCATGGCTGCTGTCTTACTGCTGCGGTGCGTACCAGCTGGCGAGGCCATCCTGCAGCTTTTTGGCCAGTTCCTCGGGCGTGGACGTGCCCTTGATGGCGGCCACGGACGCGCCCCAGGTGTCATTCTCGAGGTTCGGAGTGCCGCGCGACAGGATCTGGTAGGTCGAGCGGATGGTGGATTCACACTCCTCGCGCCAGCTTACGAATTCCTTGGCGAGCGGGTCCTCCATCTCGACCGGTGCGTTGGACAACGGGAAGAAACCCGGCAGCGCATTGCCGAAGATCCCGGCAAATTCCGGGCTAGCGACCCAGGCCAGGAAGGTGCGCGCAGCCTCGGGGTTGTCTGTCGCGGCGTTCAGGCCGATGCCGATGTCGGTGTGATCCGAGATATAGCAGGTGTCGCCCGCGTTCTGGACCGGCGGCTTGAACGCGCCCATTTCGAAGAAGGCCTGCGTGTTGAAGCCCGAGATTTCCCAGGAGCCCGCCGGATAGATCGCTGCGCGACCCAGGGTGAAGATGTTCTGGCTGTCGGGATAGGTCTGCGCCTCGTAACCGTCGCCCAGATACGCGGCCCAGCGCGACAGCGTCTCGAAGGGCGCGACCCATTGCGGATCGGTCAGCTTCTGCTCGCCGGCGATCAGCGCCTGGCGGCCTTCCTCACCCTTCCAGTAGGTCGGGCCGATATTGTTGTACCCCATGGTCGCGGCTTCCCATTGGTCATTGGTGCCCATCGCCATCGGGATGTATGTGCCGTCCTCTTTGAATGCCTCGAGGACCGCAAAGAATTCCTCTTCGGTCTCGGGCACCGAAAGATCAAGCTCTTCAAAGGCTTCCTTGTTGTAGATGAAGCCGTGGATCACGCTTGCCATCGGTACGCAGAACGTGGCCGAGCCATCGTCGGTCTGCCAGGCGGACTTGGCCACGTCCGAGAAGTTCGACATTGCGTCGAGGTCGCTCAGGTCGGCCAGGTGCCCCGCATCGTAGAGCGCCAGCGAGGCATCGAACGGACGGCAGGTGATCAGGTCGCCCGCCGAACCTGCGTCCAGCTTGGAGTTCAGCACGGCGTTGTATTCGGCCGGCGCCGAGGGCGTGAACTTGATCTTGATGCCCGGATGTTCGGCTTCGAAGGCAGGGATGATCTCATCCTGCCAAAGCTTCAGGTCGTCGTTGCGCCAGCTTTCGATTGTCAGCGTGACATCCTGCGCCTGCGCGCCCGTCGCCACCAGTGCCGTTGTGGCGAGCACGAGTTTCAGTGTAGTGCGTGTCATTATAGACCTCCCAGTTGAAATCAGTGTCAGGTTTGCCGCGCCAGGGCAGCGCGAAGGTTTCCTTCGGTTTCTCGAAGAATGTCGTTTGCCCGATCTGCCGCGATGCCCCTGGCCGCGATCAGGACCGCAGGCTTGACCTCGCCCCCCGCCGCGTCAAGAGCTGCCGCGCCCGCGTCCTGCCCGACCCCGGCGATCTGACAGACAATAGACAGCGCCCGGGCGCGAAGTTTGATGTTGTCGGCGCGCAGGTTGACCATCATGCCGTCATGGACATGGCCAAGCTGGACGGCCATCACGGTCGACAGCATGTTGAGCGCGATCTTCTGCGCCGTGCCCGCCCCCATGCGCGTCGACCCTGACAGCACCTCGGGCGGCGTGGCCAGGCAGATCGGGTGGTCGGCGATATTCAGCAGCGCGGACCCGGCATTGTTGGCGATTGCCACGACGCTCGCCCCTGCGGACCGTGCGATCCGCGCGGCGGCGAGCGTGTAGGGTGTCGTCCCACTGGCCGAAACGGCGATGACAGTGTCACGCGGGGAAAGGTCCCCCAGCGCCGCGTCCAGACCGCCGGTGTCGTCCTCGGTGCCACCCGGCATTTCAACGCCGGTCGGCAGCCCGCCCGCCATATGGATGCGCAACTGCGCTGGTGGGATCGAGAAGGTGCCACCAAGTTCCTGCGCATCGGCCGCGGCCATCAGCCCGGACGACCCGGCGGCAACATAGTGTAACACGCCGCCGCCCCGGATGGTTTTCGCCATTGCGACGGCACCCGCCGCGATGTCCGGCGCAGCCTTGCGCACAGCAGCGGCCGCCGCGACCTGCCCATCCGCCAGCACGACCGCCACATCGGGCAGCGGCCTCTGGTCGAGCCCACTTGCCGTATCGTGCAACGCTTCGGTCAGTCGTGTGGTCATGTGATTCCCCCGGTGCTTCATCAAACCATACCTTTATAATACCTATTGTCCAGAATTTTTTTGAGGGAAGCGAATTCTGGAGATTATCGGCAGAAATTCCTCATATGGTTTTACTTTGGACTTTTCTTTTGGCATTCGGCATTGTATTGGTATCTTCATGATCAGTTCAGCCCACACCCTTGTTGTCGCGATTGATGGCGGCGGAACACGCTGCCGGGTCGCCGCGCGCGACGGCGACAGCATGGCCTCGGTCGAGACCGGTTCGGCAAATGTCTCAACCGATTTCGACGGAGCGGTCCGCCAGATCACGCAAGGACTCCGGGGGCTTGCCGACCGCATCGGGCTGCCGGTCAGCACGCTCTTCGAGGCGCCCGCCTTTGTCGGCCTTGCGGGCGTGACCGGACCTGCCATTGCCGACCGCCTGCGCGACGCCCTACCCTTCCGGCGCGTGCGAATCGCCGACGACCGTGTGGCCGCCGTGCGCGGCGTGCTTGGTCGGCGGGACGGCGTCATCGGTCATTGCGGCACCGGGTCATTCTATGCGGCGCAGATCGGCGGCGCCTTTCGTCTCGCCGGTGGCTGGGGTCCGATCCTGGGCGACGAGGCATCGGCACAATGGGTTGGCCGCGCCGCGCTGCGGCTGACGCTCGAAACTGTCGACGGGCGGCTTGAAACCACACCTTTGGCAGAGCGGTTGCAGTCCGATTTCGGGGGCGCCGTCGGCATCGTCCGGTTCGCGGGCACCGCGCGGCCGTCGGAGTTTGGCTGCCTTGCCCCGCTGGTGACCGACTTCGCAACCCGTGGCGATGCCCTCGCCACCACGATCATGCGCCAGGGGGCGGGTGAAATTTCCCGCGGCCTGCGCCATGTCGGCTGGCGTCCGGGCCTCGCGGTGTGCCTGACCGGCGGCATCGGCCCGTTCTATGCCGCCTTTCTTCCCGACGACCTGCGGGCCTGCGTGACCGACAGCGAGGGCGAACCTCTCGACGGGGCGCTTTCGCTCGCCCAGGAGCTTGCACAGGAGATCGCCGATGAGCGCAGTTGAGTTTCTCCGGCCGGACGAATGGCTCGCTGACAGCGGCGGGCCGCGTTACGCGCAGTTGCGGCGACGTCTCGAAGAAGGGATCGCCTCCGGGATCCTGCTGCCGAATTCCGCGCTCCCGCCCGAGCGCGAGTTGGCCGACATTACCGATCTGTCCCGCGTGACCGTGCGCAAGGCGATCCAGGAACTGGTGCGCGACGGGTTGGTCGAGCAGCGCCAGGGATCGGGGACCTTCATCCGCGAACCGGTCGCCCGGATGGAGCAGTCGCTCTCCCACCTGACCTCCTTCACCGAGGACATGGCGCGGCGCGGCATGGACACGACGTCGAAATGGCTGGAGCGCGGCGTCTTCGCGCCCACGGAACAGGAATCCAGCGCGCTGGATCTTGGCGGGTCGGGCGAGGTCGCCCGAATCTATCGCCTGCGCGAAGCAGGCGGACGCCCCATGGCACTGGAACGGGCGTCGCTGCCGCTGGACATCCTGCCCAACCCCTTGGAGGTCAAGACCTCGCTCTACGAGGTGCTTGAACGCCACGGAATGCGCCCGGTGCGGGCCGTGCAGAAGATCTCGGCCATCAACATCGACGCGCGCGAGGCCGAACTACTGGGCGTCGCCGAGGGGGCCGCAGGGCTCAGCATCGAACGAACTTCTTATCTGGAAAGCGGGCGGGTCGCCGAACTCACCCGCTCCCTCTATCGCGGTGACGCCTACGACTTCGTGGCCGAACTGCGCCTCTGACAAGCGAAAGGCACTCCGACATGACCCTTCAGACCACACAGATGCGGGCCGAAATCCTCGAGATTCCGGACGCGGTTGACCGGCTGCTGACTCGCGGCAGTGCGGCCGTCACCACCGCCGCGGAAAAGGCCCGCGCAGTCGATCCGCGGTTCCTGATCTCGGTCGCGCGCGGATCCTCTGATCACGCCTGCACCTACCTGAAATATGCCAGCGAGCTGATCCTGAAGCGGCCCATGGCCTCGGTAGGCCCTTCGGTGAGTTCGATCTACGGCGTTGACCTTGAAGCACCGGACACGCTGTGCCTTTCGGTCTCGCAGTCGGGTCAAAGCCCGGACATCGTGCGCATGACCGAAAGCCTGCGCGCCGGTGGGGCAATGACAGTCGCGATTACCAACAACGAAGAGTCCCGTCTTGCAAAGGCCGCTGACACCACGCTGCCGATCCACGCGGGCCCGGAGCTCAGCGTCGCGGCAACAAAGACCTTCGTGACCTCGCTGGTGGCGGGCCTCTGGCTGATCGCCGAGATCAAGGGTGACGACGACCTGCTGGCGGCGATCCGCGCCTTGCCCGAGCAGCTTGCCGAGGCGACCCGCTGCGACTGGTCCGAGGCAGCCGACGCCATCGACGGATCGTCGCTCTTCACACTGGGGCGGGGGCCGTCCTGGGCAATCTCGAACGAGGCCGCGCTCAAGTTCAAGGAAACCTGCCTGATCCATGCCGAGAGCTATTCCTCGGCTGAAGTGCTGCATGGCCCTGTCTCGATTGTCGGCCAGAGCTTTCCGGTCATCGCCTTTGCCGCTGGCGACGCCGCCGAGGAAAGCGTCGCGCAAACTGCGGACGCGCTGGCGCAGAAAGGGGCCAAGGTGTTCACCCTCGCAAGTGGCGTGACACATGCACGCCCCCTGCCCCATGTGCGGACCGGACATTGGCTCACTGATCCGGTTGCGGCCATCGTCTCCTTCTACGGCATGGTCGAGACGGTCGCCGTGGGGCGCGGCATCAACCCGGACGCACCCCGCCACCTCAACAAGGTAACCGAAACCGTATGACCCAGGCTGCAGTCACATTCCGGAACGGACGCATCTTTGACGGCGACATGCTGTTGGACGGTCACGCCATCCGATTCGAGGACGGTCGGGTCGCGTGTTTCGGGCCGAACGCGGACCTGCCCGACGACGGCACGGTGATCGATCTGGGCGGAGACATCCTGAGCCCCGGCTACGTCGACCTGCAGGTCAACGGCGGCGACGGGATCATGTTCAACGACAACCCCTCGGTGGAAACGCTGCGCAGGATCGCGGCGGCGCATCGGCGGCTTGGGGTCACGGCCCTGTTGCCGACACTGATCACAGACACCGCCGAGAAAACCCGTGCCGCGATCGCGGCGGCCATTGAGGCGGTGCAAAGCGGAACCGCAGGCATCGTCGGGCTGCACCTTGAAGGTCCACATCTGTCGATTGCGCGCAAAGGCGCACATGACCCGGCCCTGATCCGCCCGATGCAGCCCGACGACCTCGACATATTGCTGGCCGCCGCCGAGGCGCTGCCGGTTCTCAAGGTGACGGTGGCTCCGGAAAACGTCACCGAAGATCAGGTCGGAACGCTGTCAGAGGCAGGCGTACTGGTGTCCCTTGGGCATACCGATGCCGGTTTCGAGACCTGCTGCCGTTACATCGCCGCCGGTGCGCGCTGTGTGACCCATCTCTTCAACGCAATGAGCCAGCTTGGCAATCGCGAGCCCGGTGTGGTCGGCGCAGCCCTGGCCAGCGGCGGCGTTTCGGCGGGATTGATCGCGGACGCCGTGCATGTGCATCCGGCGTCCATGCGCACGGCCTGGGCGGCAAAAACCGGGCCGGGTCGGATTTTCCTCGTCAGCGACGCCATGGCGGTCGCAGGAACCCATGAGACAAGTTTCGAGCTGAACGGGAGGCCCATAACCCGGCGGGGCGGTGTCCTGACGCTGGCGGACGGGACCTTGGCGGGCGCCGACCTCGATCTGACACAGGCCGTCAAGGTTTTGGTGGAGGAGGTGGGCGTTCCCCTCGACGCTGCGCTGCAAGCGGCCACCAGCGTTCCGGCGAAGTTGATCGGTGAGCCCTCTATCGGCGTGATCGGCCAACAGTCGAGGATGACCGATGTCATCCGGATTTCCGCCGGCTTGACCTGTACCGTCGATCTGGGCTGACGCCGACGTTGCGACTCCATCAAGACCGGCAGTCACTTATGGGCTGCGCAAACAGGCCGAATCCATGAACGAACCCGCCGAAGATGCTCACGCATCAAGACACTGGCGCCCGCGGGGCGGTCTGTCAGGTTGCTGAACAAATCTGAACGCCCTGCAGATGCAGGAAATTGTTCTTCTTTCGAGTCGTCGCTTCGAGGCGAGGAGAGGGGCGCCCGAACCCTGATTGGGCGCTTCGACCCGCCTGAACTGGGCAATTCGCCAAAAGCATTGATGTCGGCAGAGTTTGGCACGACTTCGCAAATGCGCCCTCCCATGGGGACGGGTCGGGCGCGGCCCGGGCTTTCAGCCCGCGCCAGGTTGTGGCGGGTGGGCCGAAGAACAGTTCCCCGGGTTTCGATCCGGAAATCGCAGCTGAGCTTGTTGTCAGCGGCCGTCTACACAGGAAGGTCTCGATCTGCGGCAACTGGCGCCCCGTACCGTCGGATCCTCGCGACAGGATCGCGCTAAACCGCGTCCGCGATTTCCCAGCCGCGAATGATCACCGCAACCCGCTTCGGCCGCGCGGATTGTAACGTACCGACGATCAGGCGGCGGCTCAGCCACGCCCAAGGCCCGTCCGGGGCGCTGACCTCGATCCGCGACATAGCATAGCGCGGACCCTCGCCGGTTTCGTCGATGATGACGCGATTGCGAATGGTCAGAACCGCCCCGTCCGCCGCCTGCATTTCGTAGAGCGCATCAAGCTCCTTGGCGCCGTCACGGCGGATCAACTGGCGGTCGGCGCCGCCGGGCAGTACGCTGCCGTGAAAGTCCTCCAGCCCCGGCCCGCCTCGGAATTCCCCGCCGAGAATCGGCACGATCCGCCGTTCTCCAAGTGGCCCCTGGCCAAGGCTGCGCATCTCGGCCACGTCCACCAGGGCTTCCCAGAGCAGCAGGTGCCGAAGCCTTGGCGGTGGGATTTCGTCCAGCGGGGTCATGGGGTCGTCTCCTCTTGTCCGTCGTCCATCGCCTTCAGCAACACGTCAAAGAAACGGCGCGCCGCCGGGCCGGCCCGGTCGGGACGCCAATGATAGCCGATCGGTGCAAGGTCAAGCCCGAGGTTCATCTCCAGCTCCTTCAGCAGCCCCTCCTTGATCCAGGGCTCCACGACGCTGCGGGGCATCAGCGACACGAGGCTGCCGCCCTTCAGCATCGTCCAGCTCACCACCGGCGCGCGGGAGGCGATATGGACCAGCCGGAGGTCCTCCCAGCCCATCCGCTGTCGCAACAGGTCGAAGTGATCGCGCGCCAGAGAGATCGCCGTGTGCTGCACCCATGTCGCCCGCGACAGGTCTTCCATGCTGACCCGTGCCTGTTGCGCAAGCGGGTGGGTCTGGCCGACCATCACCACCATCTCGTCGTGGTAGAGCCGGGTGAATTCCCAGCCGTCGGGCAGCACTTCGCGCTGGCGGCAGCAGACGACGTCGTAGGAGTCGTCGGTGAAGGCGGCGTCCAACGTCTGGCCGATGACGGAGTCGATCTGGATCAGGATGTTGGGATGCGCGGCGCCGAAGGCTGGCAGGGCGGCATCGAGCAGCGCGCCGGTGGCGGCGGCGGTGGAGGCCACGCGCACCACGCCGCCCTCACGACGCATATGAGAGACGATCCGCTCGGCGCCTTCCTCGGTGGCCACGAGGATGCGGCGGGCGATCGGCAGCAGGTCGAGCGCGGCCGGGGTCAGGTCCACCCCGCGGGAGTGGCGCAGGAACAGCCGGGTTTCCAGCAGTTTTTCCATCTCGGCCACGAGCTGCGACATGGCGGGCTGGGTCATCCCCATCGCCTGCGCTGCGCGGCCCATGCTGCGCAGGTCGCTCAGAGCGAGGATCGCCCGCATGTGGCGCAGCTTGGCACGGGTGACGAGGCGGGTCATCAGCGCGGAGGCAGTCAAAGTCATGGCATAAGGAACCCTTATGTATGCCGGCCAGAGTTAATTGGTAAATTATGACCTCTGTCAATAACCTGCCCACAAGAGGACAGTTTGGGAGGACTTCACATGACACAGCACATTCGTGCTTCCTTTGCCCGTCGCGGCTTCATCGCGCTGGCAGCCATGGCCGCCACCGGTCTCGCGCTTGCGCCGGGCATGGCCGCGGCGCAGGATTGGCCCTCGGGCTCGGTTCAGCTTGTGGTGCCGGCCAAGCCCGGCGGTGGCACCGATGCCGCGGCCCGCGTGGTGGCTGCAGCGCTTGGCCAAAAGACCGGCGGCGATTTCGTCGTCGTCAACAACCCCGGCGGCGGCGGCGCGGTTGCGGCCGAGCAGATCCGCACGGCCGGATCCGACGGCCAGCAGCTTCTGTTCTACCACACCAGCTTTCTGACCACCTACCATACCGGCGGCTACGACCAGAACCCGCTGGAAGAGTTCACCCTGATCGCCGCGATGCCGGTTGGCGGCAGCTACGCGCTGGCCGTCAGCGTGGATTCGCCTTACGAGACGATGGCTGACCTGATGCAGGCCGCCAGCGACAATCCCGGCAAGATCACGCTTGGCGTCCAGCTGCGCGGCTCGACCCACTTCATGGCCGGGTTGATCGAAATGGGCAATGACGCCAGCTTCCGTGTCGTCGAGGCGGGCAGCGATGCCGACAAGCTGGTGCAGCTGCAGGGACGGCAGATCGACGCCGCGCTGATCAACACGCCCGGCACCCTGCAATATGTCGAGAGCGGCGATCTGCGTGTTCTGGCCACCATCTCCGGCCAGCCTGATCGCGACCCCAACGCGCCCGACTATCCCTCCGCCGCGGAGCTTGGCTACGAGAACGCCGTCTATGGCCTCGACTTCCTGATCATGGGACCGAAGGGCATGGACGAAGGTCTGGTCGAAGCGATCAACGCCGCTTTCGGCGCCGTTCTGGGTGATCCCGAGGTCGCCGGCCAGCTCACGAAGATGCGCTTTCCCGTCACCCATCTGGGCGTCGCCGAAAGCCGCGAGCGCACCAAAGCCGCCGACAAGCGTGTGGGCGACACGGCAGACGCGCTCGGCCTGAGCAACTGAGCAATCGGGCGCGGGTCCAAAGTCCGCGCCCTTCCCCACATCGTGCCACCCGGCCTTCACCCGCAGCAGCAGGGATCTATCCGCATGTCCAGAAAACCCTTGCCTCCTTTGCCCACCGACCCGTTCGAATGCCTGCAACAGGGCTGTGAGCGCCCCTGGGAGGTCGATGCCGATCCCTTCGAGGTGGCCCCGCGCACCTGGTACGTGGGCAACAACTGGGTCGGCGCCTACCTGTTGGAAACCAGCGCGGGGCTGGTACTGATCGACACGACGATGCAACCGCAGGTCTACCTGCTGTTCGAGGCGATCCGGAAACTGGGACTGGACCCCGCCGACATCCGGCTGATCCTGATTTCCCACATGCATTACGACCACATCGGCGGCGTGCGCGCGTTGCAGGAGGCGACCGGCGCAAAGGTGATGATGAGCCGCGAGGACCGGGATTTCATGCAGGCGCGGCCCGACATGATCTTTGACAGCGGCTATCCCTACGGCGACTTCACCCCCGACGCCTATTTCAGCGACGATGCCCCCGTGGTGCTGGGCGACCGCGAGATCCGCACCGTGCTGACGCCGGGCCACACGCCGGGCACCACGTCCTTTTTCTTCGACGCGGGCGGGCATCTCTGCGGATTGCATGGCGGTGTCGGGCTGAACACGCTGTCCGATGAATTCCTCGCCAAGGCGGGCCTGCCGCTCAGCAGCCGCGACGATTACCTCGCAGCCATGCTCAAGGTGCGCGCGATCCCGGTGGAAATCACCCTCGGCTCTCACCCGGCACAGGTGGGAATGATGGAGAAGGTCGACCGCATTCGCCCCGGCCACAATCCATTCCTTGATCCGGCCATCTGGCACGGGCTGATCGACGGTCGCTTGGCACAGGTGCGGGCGCTGATGGGAGAGGCGGCATGAAATACAGCTTCGACATGAGCCCCGAGGACCGGCTGAAAGCGGCAAGCGAGCTGCGCGAAGGCACGCTGCTGCCACCGAACATCACCGGGCAGATGGAGGCGGATCTCGCCGCCGTGACGGTGGAAGAGATAGAGGTGCCGACCCGCGTGGGCCCCGCCCGGGTGATCCGCGTCACCCCGCCCAATGACAGCACACAGCGCCCGCTCTTCGTCAATTTCCACGGCGGCGGTTTCGTGCGGCCTTATCACCGGCGCGACACGATCTTTTGCGCGCAACTGGCGCTGGCGACCGGCGCGCTGGTGCTGGACGTGGATTACCGCCTCGCCCCCGAACACCCGTTCCCGACCGGGCTGCATGAGTGCCATGACGTTGTGGCCTGGGCCTTTGAGAACGCCGCCGAACTGGGCGTCGATCCGGCCCGGATCGCCATCGGCGGTCACAGCGCGGGCGGCAATTTCGCAACCGTGATCTGCCAGATGGCGCTGGAAAGCGGTGCCTTCCGTCCCTGCGGACAGGTGCTGGACTATCCGTTCCTCGATGCCGTCACCCCGCCCGAAGACAAGATCGACCCGCGCAGCATCATGCCGGCTGACCGGATGCGCGCCTTCAACGTGCTCTATGCCGAAGTGCCTGAAAACATGGCCAACCCGCTGCTCTCGCCGGTCATGGCCGCGCCCGAGGCGCTGACCGGCCTGCCGCCCGCGCTGATGCTGATCGCCGGAATGGACCCGCTGCGCCATGAGGCGCACCGCTACGCAGGCCAGCTCATCGCCGCCGGCGTCGATGTCGACGTGCGCCAGTTCGACGATTGCGACCACGGCTGGGTGGTCAGCGCCAAGCCCCGCTACGAGGAGGCGCGCGCGCTGATCTTCGACTGGCTGACCCGGCTCTACAGCTGATACGACCCAAGGGAGGACATCATGAAACCCACACACATTCTTGGCGCCGCAATGGCGTTCGCGTTTTCCGCAGGCATGGGCCAGGCCGCCGAATGGCCGACCAAGCCCGTTCAGCTTATCGTGCCCTCCAAGCCCGGTGGCGGCACCGACATCATGGCGCGGATATTCTCCGACTATCTCGCCCGCGAGACCGGCGGCGACGTGGTGGTTGTGAATGTCGATGGCGGCGGCGGCTCGATCGCCTACAATCAGGTGATGACCGCCGCGCCCGACGGCCATACCATCCTGTTCAACCACACCGGACTTCTGGCCGGCTATCACACCGGCCACAGCGACATCGGGCTGGCCGACTTCACCACCATCGGCCTGGCCCAGAGCTATGCGCCGCAGGTCTATGCCGTGGCTCCGGACGCCCCTTGGGAGACGTTGAAGGATTACGTCGACGACGCCCGCGCCAACCCCGGAAAACAGTCGGTGGCGGTGTCGCTGGGACGGACCACCCATTTCATCGCCGGGGTCATCATGCAGAACGCGGGCGTGGACCTGCGCCTGCTCGAGGCCTCTGCCGAGGTCGACAAGGTGGCCGCGATCCAGGGCGGCCATATCCAATTGGGCAATCTCGGTGCCGGGTCCGGCAAGCAATACGAACAATCGGGCGACATGAAGGTGCTCTGCCTGCTCGACCCCGAACCGCACCCGGCCTATCCCGAATACCAGACCTGCATCCAGCAGGGCGTCGACGTGAGCTGGCTTGCGCCGCTCGTCTTGTGGGGGCCCAAGGACATGGACCCGGTACTGGTGGCCGAGATCAACGCTGCCACCGCGGCCATGGCGCAGGACGAAAAGGCGCAGGCCGCTTTGGTCAGGGCCGACAGCGTCTTCACCTATTACCCGGTGGATGAGGCACAGGCCCTGATCCAGTCCGAGGACGACAAGATCAAGGCGCTGGCAGAGGCTCTCGGCGTCGCCGCCGACCGCTGACGTATTGCGGGGGGATGCGTCTGCGCGGTCCCCGTCCGCCTGAGGAGGGAAGACCATGAACACCGACAAGCCACTTGGCGCCGGGCTGATCGCCTTCGGCATCGCGGGCATTCTCGTGACCATGCAGATCAGTGTACGAACTTTCAACGACGATCCGGGGCCGAGGCTGTTCCCGATCATGGGTTTCGCCATCCTGATCCTCTGCGGGCTGGGGATGCTGCTGACCGCCGGACCCGCAGTTGCCTCCGACGAAAACCCGGGCGAGGCGCGGGCGCGGCTTGTGCGCGGCGCGCTGATGTTCGGCCTGCTGGTGGTCTATTCGATAAGTCTCTGGCTCGCGGGCTACTATGTTGCCACGCCGATCCTGCTCTACGTCTTCTACCATGTCATCGCCGGGCCGGAGAACCGCGTGCCCTGGAAAGGCGCGGTCTACGCACTGGCGATCACCGGGGGAGTCCACGTCGTGTTCTCCGAATTTCTGAACACTCTGCTGCCCACCGGCATCCTCTTTTAGAAAGCGCCAGACATGCAGGACATCCTTTCCAGCTTCGGCACCCTCCTCGCGCCGACGACCTTTCTCGTCATCGTGATCTCCACCATGCTTGGCATCGTGCTGGGCGCGATCCCCGGCCTCTCCGGGGGCCTCGGCGTGGCCCTGCTGCTGCCGCTGACCTTCGGGATGCAGGCCGAGGTTGGGCTGGCGATGCTGGTCTCGATCTGGGTGGGGGGCGTGTCGGGTGCGATGATCGGCTCTATCCTGCTGGGCATTCCCGGCTCACCCTCGGCCATCGCCACCACGTTCGACGGCTATCCGATGACGCGCAACGGACAGGCCGTTAAAGCGCTCGGCGCGGCAATCACCGCATCTTTCGTCGGCACCTTTCTGTCGATCCTGATCGCCATGGCCGCCAGCCCCCTGATGGCGCGGATGGCGCTGAAAATGGGCCCCTGGGAATACTTCTCGCTTGGCTTTTGCGCGATTTCCCTGGTCGCGGCGCTGTCGCGCGACGGGGTCTTTCACGGACTGGCCGCCGCCGCCATAGGGCTGGTGCTCGCCTCGGTCGGTTTTGCGCCCATCGACGGCTTCCCGCGCTTCACCTTCGGCAATATCTACCTCAGCGGCGGTTTCGACCTGATCCCGCTGATGCTGGGCTTTTTCGCGCTGAAGCAGATCGTGGCCGATTATGCGCAAGGCCAGCAGCAGGTGCCCGAGGTCGATGTCTCGGACATCAAGGGCTTTGGCGTGACCTGGCAGGAATACCGCGACAATGCCTGGAACATCATCCGCTCGTTCTTCATCGGACTCTGGATCGGCTTCCTGCCCGGCATGGGGGCAGCGCTGTCGAACATGGTGGCCTATGCGCAAGCCAAGTCGTCGTCGAAACACCCCGAGAAATTCGGCAAGGGCTGTGTCGACGGGGTCTTTGCCTCGGAAACCTCCAACAACGCCTCGGTCGGCGGCTCGCTGATCCCGATGGTGGCGCTTGGTATTCCCGGCGACGGGGTGACGGCGATCCTGCTGGGCGGGCTGATGATCCACGGCGTGCAGGCCGGGCCGCTCTTGTTCAACAACAACCCCGAGATTGTCTATGCGCTTTTCCTGACGGCCCTGATCGCGTCGGTACTGGTCCTGGCCATGCAGTTCTGGGGGATGCGCCTGTTCCCGGCCATCCTGAAGATCCCCTATCACTACCTCTATCCCGGCATCGTGGTTCTGGGGTTCATGGGCGTCTTCGTCGGCTCCTCGACCTCGTTCAATTACGTGCTGCTGCTGGGCTTTGCCGGGCTGGGGCTGGCGATGGACCGGCTGCGGCTGCCGATCGGGCCGTTCATCCTCGCCTTCATTCTCGCCCCGATGCTGGAACTGAACCTGCGCCGCGGGATCACCTACACGGACGAGGGGATCGTGCCCTTCTTCACCCGGCCGATCTCGGGCCTGCTGCTGGCGGCGGCGGTCATCAGCATCGTGTCGCCCTTTCTGATGCCAATCATCCGGCGCAAACTGGCGACCAGGAACACCTGACGCCGGGCGGGCTGCAGCGCCCAAAACCAGTGCGGTGGGCCGCAACGGCAGGGCAAGGCCCTTGGGCCTCATCGCGCACCGCTATGATCGCATGTTCGGGATGGTTTTTCCGACCGCCTACGGCGCGTTCATTGTGCCGTTGTTGAACCGGACCAATGGGCGCCACGCGATCTCCGATCCGTAACGGCAGATGGTCTATCTGCCCGACGAGTCTGGTCTTTGCCGGAGTCATCCAGGCAGAAAATACGCTCGATCCTACAAGACGGCCAGCCGACCCCGCCTGTGACGCATGAACCCGAAAGGCATCGGGATCCACAGCACAATCGCCAGGGTTTTCCTTGCCAGTGGATTCGGCGGCACGCTCTCGCACATCACGCAAGACATCGTCCTGACAGTCAAGGCTTTGCGCGAGGGGGGCTTCGCTCCGCTGGTGATGTCTCCGAAGGACTTCGACAATCTCGCCGCCCGGTTTGATCACAATCCAGCGATTCCGAACCTGCTCGGAGCGAGAAAATCCTCTAAAAAACTGAAAAAGATGGAGAACTGATCCAGTCCCATCACCTCCCCCACGCCGAACAGGTGTTCGTCGAGAGGCGCGCCGACCGCCAGTCCGGATCGCTGCCCGGACGCGGCCGCAACGGCTCAAGCGGGCTGCTGAGTTTTGAATTGTAGGACAGTACGTGTTTTGTCATATATAACGACATTAGACACACCGGAGCCGTCCGGTGCACACGTCAAAGGGAGGAAACCAATGAAACACCTGACCCGCCGCACCGCGATTGCGGCCGCACTGGCCACGACCACGGCCTTTAGCCTGCCGGGCGCTGCCCTGGCCCAGGACGTGCCAACTCTGCGGCTGTCCTCGGTCGTTTCCGAAAACGACATCCGCGCCGAGGCCTTCGCCCAGATCGCCGACTCCGTTTCCGGCACTTTCGACATGAAGGTGTTCAACGGCGCAACACTGGTCGCCCAGGGCTCCGAGATGACCTCGATCCAGCGGGGCAACCTGGAAATGGGTCTGGTCGCGCCGCAGACAATCGCCGAGCAGATCCCCGCATGGTCCATCGTGACCTCGGCCTACCTGTTCAGCGACGCCGCCCACTTGAAGGCGACTTTCGACAGCGACGTCGGCGACCAGCTAAAGGCCATGGCCGCTGATGCAGGCATCCATGTCCTCGCTCCGGTCTATTTCGGCACCCGCCAGGTGAACCTGGCCCCGGATATCGAGGTGATGACGCCCGCGGACCTGGAAGGGATCACCATGCGGATGCCCGGCGGCGACGCCTGGCAGTTCCTCGGCGAAGCGATCGGCGCCAACCCGACACCGCTGGCCTATGCCGAGGTCTACACCGCGCTCCAGACCGGCGCCATCGACGGGCAGGACAACCCGCTGCCCAATGACTACAACATGAAGTTCTACGAGGTCACGAGCCAGATCGTTCTGACCGGGCACCTCATCGGCTTCGACGTGCTGGCGATCTCCAAGGAACTCTGGGACGGCTTCACGCCCGAGCAGCAGGAGACCCTGCAGAGCGCCGTTGACGAGGCCATCGCCTCTTCCACCCAGCGGCACCTCGACCGCGAGGCCGAGCTGGTCCAGTTCTTCAAGGACGAGGGGCTGAAGGTCTACGAGCCCGACCGGATCGCCTTCCGTGACTTCGCCCAGCAAAAGTACCTCGAATCGGAGTTTGCCGCGAGCTGGCCCGAGGGCATGATCGACGCGATCAACGCGCTCGCCGAGTAAGGTCAATGGTTGGCCCGGCGCGGGGCCTGCCCCTGCGCCGGGCCCCGCGCTCACGGATATTGCCTATGCCTTCCCCGCCCTCACGACCAGTCCAGATCCTGCGCGGCCTCGCCGATGCGGTGCCGGCAATCTTGCTGGCCGCGATGTTTTTCTGTTTCATCATCCAGGTCTTCATGCGCTACGTGATCAACAGCCCGGTCGGCTGGACTGTCGAAGTCTGCGTCATTTCCTGGCTGTGGATTCTGCTCTGGGGGCAGTCGGTCTCGGCCGAGGAGCGGGACGAGATCCGCTTTGACATCGTTTACGGCAGCGTGCGGTCCGAGGTCCGGCGCTGGTTCCGTGTGGTCTTTTCGATCCTGCTGGTCGGCATTTACGCCTGGTCGTTGCCGGCACTCTGGGACTTCGTGACCTTCATGAAGATCCAGGAGACCTCCTACCTCGATATCCCGTTCTCCTGGGTCTATTCCATTGCGCTGATCTTCTCGGTGGTGACGATCCTGCGCTACCTCTGGATCTGCTGGGGCGCACTGACCGGGCAGAACACCGGGTTGAGCTCGGTCGAAGACCTCGGGCGAAAGGATTTCTCCGAATGAGCTGGGAATTCGGGGTTGCAGTCTCCCTTATCGTCACCTCTGCAATCATCGGCCTGCCCATCGGGCACGCGATGCTGGCCTCTTCCGTATTCTACCTGCTGCTGCAGGGGCAGGACATGTCCATCGCCTTCGAGCAGATGCTGACCGGGCTCTACGGGTCCTACGTGCTGCTGGCGATCCCGCTCTTCATATTCGCGGCCGACCTGATGAACGTGGGGTCGCTGTCGGACAAGCTGCTGGATTTCTGCCGCGCCCTCGTTGGCCGGTTCCGGGGCGGGTTGGGGCACGTCAACGTGGTCTCCTCGCTGATCTTCTCGGGTATGTCCGGCTCGGCCATCGCCGACGCGGTCGGCATGGGACGGATCATCATCAACCTGATGACCAAGGACGGTAAATATCCCGGCGCCTATGCCGGGGCGATCACTGCCGCCTCGGCCATCATCGGGCCGATCATCCCGCCGTCGATCCCGATGGTGCTCTATGCGCTGGTCTCGGACACGTCGATCGGGTTCCTGTTCCTGGGCGGCGTCGCGCCGGGGCTGGTGCTGGGCGTGCTGCTGATGGCGATGAATGCCTGGCAGGCGCGGATCCACGACTACCCGGTGGAAGAGCCGGTGCCGCTGCGCGAGCTGCCCCGCGTCACCCTGCGCGCCATCCCTGCCCTTCTGATGCCGGTGATCCTGCTGGTTGGTATCTACGGCGGCGTGACGACTCCGACCGAGGCAGCGGCGCTGGCCGCGCTTTATGCCTTCCTCGTCTCCACCGTCCTCTACCGCTCTGTCACCCTGCGGATGGCCTACGAGACGGTTCGCAATTCGGCCAAGTCCACCGCCGCCGTCGGCTTTCTGATCGCCGGGGCGCTGGCCTTCAACTACGTCGTGACAATTGAACAAGTGCCAAATGTCATCCGCGATGCCCTCGGCGATACCGAGCTGACGCGGATCACGTTCCTGCTGCTGGTCAACGCAATTCTCTTGATGCTTGGGTGCCTGCTGGAGGCCAACGCCATCCTGCTGGTCATCGTGCCGATCTTCCTGCCCACAGCGGTTGCCCTCGGGGTCGACCCGGTGCATTTCGGAGTGATCGTGGTAGTCAACACGATGATCGGGCTGGCGACGCCGCCCTATGGACTCCTCCTCTTTGTCGTGACTTCGATCACCCGTTCGCCGATCCGCGATACGATCCGCCACCTGCTGCCCTTCCTCGCGATCATGATCGCAGGGCTCGCCATCATCACCTTCCTGCCGGGCCTCGTGCTCTGGCTGCCGCGGCTCTATGGCTACGGCGGATGACCCTCCCGGAGACCCCAATGACCGACACCATCCTCATCATCAACGGCCCCAACCTCGACATGCTCGGCACCCGTCAGCCAGAGGTCTACGGGCATGACACGCTGGCCGATGTCGAGGCGCTGTGCCAGCGGACCGCCTCGGAGGAAGGCGTCGCCATCGACTTCCGCCAGAGCGACAGCGAGGCCGAGATCATGGGCTGGATCAAGAAAGGCCGCGGGGTGACCGCGGGGCTGTTGCTAAACCCCGCCGGGTTCACCTCGACCTCCATCGCAATCCTTGACGCATTGCTGATCTACGACCGGCCGATCATCGAGGTGCATATCTCGCCGCTGTTCCGGCGCGATGAGTTCCGGCATCTCAGCTACCCGTCCAAGGCCGCCGCAGCCAAGATCGAGGGGTTCGGCATCCGCGGCTACGACTTTGCCATTCGCAAACTGGCCGAGTGGGCACGGGGCTGACCCTGTCCCTCAGCCAAAGCCGCGCCCGTCGAGGATATGATCGACCCCGCTGCGGATGTGACGGGTAAGCAGGTCGACCGCCGCATCGGTCTTTCGTGCGATCACAAGATCCCTGAGTTCCGCGTGTTGCCGTGCGACCGGCTCGCCCCGGAAATTGAGTGCCAGCATGTGATACCGGGCAAACCGGTCGAAGACCGAGGCATGTGTCCGCGCAAGAACCGGCTGGGGACAGGCGGCGATCGTCGCATAGTGAAACCCCCAGTCGGCGGCGACCCATTGTTCGACCGCGTCCTGCGCGTCCCGCATCAGCACCCGCTCGATCGCCGACAGCTTGTAGTGCTTCGAGACCACCGAGGCCTCCCAGTCCAGATCGCCGAGTTCCATGGATTGACGCAAAGCGTGGGTTTCGAGCAGGATCCGCAACTCGGCCAGATCCAGCAGATCCGCGTTGCTGACCCCGGCGACCCGGAATCCGCGCTGCCCTTCGGCCGCCACGAGTTCCTCGACCGCAAGCCGGTTCAGGATCTCGCGCAAGGTCGTCACGCTGGCGCCGTAGACTTCGCGCATCCGCTCGAGCTTTAGCTTCTCGCCCGGCTTCAGCCGTCCGTTGACGATATGCATGCGGATTCGCCGATGCGCGATTTCGCCCACCGTCTCACCATCGCGCGGTTCAGTATCGAACCGGAAAGTCTCCGCACTGGCGTTCATCATGCCTCGCTTGAATTCTGGGTCGGGTGATTATCGGAGCGGCAGGGTCGGTTGTCCACATCCGGATATCGAATGCAGCCATCGCTCGAACACCTGGAAAGTTGAAGTCACGTTGACTCGACGAACATTGCCGCCGGCTCAACCCACAAGCCCTAGGCTTGGGGCGGTGGCATAATACACCTTGAAAACACCCTCATCACACGCGTTCGGCTCCGACGAAAGAGGAGACGAAATGGACCTGTCCCGTTTCCGTGCCGCCCCCGGTGCTCGTTTAGGCCACCTTTCGTTCGAAAGCGACGGGGCTTTTCCAGCCCAGTGCTGAATGGCGGCGACGTGGATTATAGAACCCGTTGATGTATTCGAAGATGGCCATATCAGCCTGCCGCCGCGTATCCCATGATCTCCGCCAGATCAGCTCGGCCTTGATGGATTTGAAGAAGGTCTCGACGGCGGCAGTGTCGTAAAAAATTCCCTTGCCGCTCATCGACACGCTGAACCCGTGTTGTCTCAGAATCTTCTGATAGCCGTGAAAACAGTATTGGCTGCCGCGATCCGTGTGATGAACGCAGCCCTTGGGCGGTGATCTGAGGGCGATAGCCATGTTCAGCGCTCGCATCGTCAAGTCCCGCTTCATCCGATTGCTGACGGCCCAACCGATGACCCGCCGGGAATACAGGTCCAGGATGACAGCGAGGTATAGCCAACCCTCACGGGTCCAGACGTAGCTGATGTCGCCTGCCCATTTCTGGTTTGGGCAGCCTGCTGTGAAGTCGCGGTCCAGCAGATTGGGTGCAATGTTGAACTTGTGATCGCTGTCCGTCGTGGCCTTGTGGTTACGGGTCCTGACAACGAAAATGCCGTTCTGTCGCATCAATCTGCCCACACGCCGATGCCCGACATTCAGGCCGATCTCCTTCAGCTCTTCGATCATTCTTGGTCTGCCATAGCTGCCCAGACTGAGACGCGACTTTTCCTTGATATGCGCCAGCGTCACCAGATCACTGCGTTGTCTGCGACTGGCTGGACCGCTGCGAAACGCCCGTAATCCACGCGCGCTCACGTCCATAACCCTACACAAGCACGCTGTTGGAAACTGATTTCGGTGTTCTTCAATGAACGTAGGGTCAGGATTCATGACCAATAGATGACAAGAGCTGCAAGGGCGATGGCTGAGAGGAAGACCTTGGGACAGCGGTCATGGCGTGTCGCCACGCGCCTCCAGTCCTTGAGCCTGCCAAACATGTTCTCGATGCGGTTGCGCCGCTTGTATCGACGCTTGTCCCTTG
>JAXMNQ010000016.1:0-117395 GCA_034670345.1 Paracoccaceae bacterium
TCCGAAGCGCCTTGGCCAACGGCGTTGCACCGCCGTTTTCACGCGGGCTCGAACCCGCTTGAAGAAACGCGTTTCGAAACGCGTTTCCTGTCACACCCGGTCACACCCTATCCAGAGCCTCCTGCACGGCGGCGAAGAAACCACCCAGATGCGCGCCATCGACCAGCGCATGATGCACCTGGATGCTCATCGCCACGCGCCAGCCATCGCCCTCCGGCACGATCTTTCCCCAGGCCACGCGCGGGATGCAGTCCTCGGCATTGGGCATCGCATTGTCGATCGCTGTGAAGTCCAGCCAGGGCAGGCAGGACATATAGGCCACGGAGTCAGTGGCGTCGTCATTGGGGGCCAGAACATCGCGCCTGCGCGCCTCGTCGATCTGCGCCTGTGCTTGCGGGTCGAAGACCGCGAAATCCGGGTCGAACGCCACGTAGCCAAAGTTGAATCCGCCGCTGTCCGACGGCACCGGCATCGACAGCACCACCCGGTCATGCCGAAAAACCGCATCGCCCCGGAACCGCATGTTCAGTTCCGGGACCGCGTGCAGCCCGCAGCCGATGGCGTGCAGGCACGCCCGAAACAGCGACTCTCCGCGCGGTTTGCGCCGGGTCATCAACACAGTTGCATCCATCCGTGTCGTCACGGCGTAATGAGGCTTCTGAAATCCGCGAAACCAGCGGAATTGCTGTGCCCGGGGCCAGGTCTCCAGATCCACGATATGTTCAGCCATGTGCCCCTCCGCTTTCAAAATCAGCTTGAAACTGCATTCCGCCTTTCAACGTGAATAATGCTCCTGCCGGTTGTTGCCTAACGGAAACAAGATGCTACGCTCACCGTCAAGCAGATGGAGAGGTATACCATGGTCGACCGGGTTGAACGCGCAGGGTTGCAGGTGGACACGCGCCTTGCCGCCTTTCTCGAGGGGCAGGCCATTCCGGGCTCCGGTATTGCTGCGGATGATTTCTGGGCGGCCCTGTCGACGCTGGCGCATGACTTCGGCCCACGCAATGCGGCGCTGCTGGAAAAACGCGAGAGGCTGCAGGCCCAGATCGACGGCTGGCACAAGGCCCGCGCCAACCAGCCCCATGACCACGAAGCCTACAAGGCTTTCCTGTCAGAGATCGGCTACCTGCTGCGCGAAGGCGAGGATTTCGAGATCGAAACCGCCAATACCGATCCCGAATTCGCCTCTGTGCCCGGTCCGCAACTTGTGGTGCCGATCACCAATGCCCGTTACGCGCTGAACGCCGCCAACGCCCGCTGGGGCAGCCTCTATGACAGTCTCTACGGCACCGATGCCATGGGCTCGACACCGCCGAAAGGCGGCTATGACAAGGGGCGCGGCGCCCGGGTGATCGCACGCGCACGGGTGTTTCTGGATGAGGCCTTCCCGGTCGAGGGCGTCAGCCACGCCGATGCGCGGCGCTACCATGTCCAGGGTGGCGCGCTGCTGGTCGACGATCAGCCGTTGGCGGACCCCTCCAGGTTCCGCGGCTATCGCGGCCATCCCAAGGCGCCTGATGCCGTGCTGCTGCGCAACAACGGGCTGCATGTCGAACTGGTCTTTGACCGCACCCATTACATCGGCGCGCGCGATCAGGCGGGGCTGGCGGATGTCCGTCTGGAAAGCGCCGTTTCGGCCATCATGGACTGCGAGGATTCGGTTGCCTGCGTCGATGGCGAGGACAAGGCGCTGGCCTATGCCAACTGGCTGGGCCTGATGCGCGGCGACCTGAGCGACACCTTCGAAAAGGCCGGCCAGACCATCACCCGCAGCCTGTCGCCGGATCCGGAGTTTCTCGACTCCGAGGGCCATGCCTTTCGCATCAAGGGCCGCGCGCTGATGCTGGTGCGCAACGTCGGCCACCTGATGACCAACCCGGCGATCCTGCTGCGCGACGGGTCCGAAATCTACGAAGGTCTGATGGACGCCATGGCGACCGTGCTGATCGCCCGCCATGACCTGACGAAGACCAACGGCCTGCGCAACAGCCATGCCGGTTCTGTCTATATCGTCAAACCCAAGATGCACGGCCCCGAGGAAGTCGCCTTTGCCGATGAGGTCTTTACCTTCGTCGAACAGGCGCTGGACCTGCCGCAATACACCGTCAAGCTGGGCATCATGGACGAGGAGCGCCGCACCTCCGTCAACCTCAAGGAATGCATCCGCGCCGCCAGACACCGTGTCGCCTTTATCAACACCGGGTTCCTCGACCGCACCGGGGATGAGATCCACACCTCGATGGAGGCGGGGCCGTTCTCCCGCAAGGACTTCATCAAGCGCAAGGGTTGGATCGGTGCCTATGAGGCGCGCAACGTCGATATCGGGCTGGAATGCGGGTTGTCGGGCAAGGCTCAGATCGGCAAGGGCATGTGGGCCATGCCCGACCAGATGGCCGCCATGCTGGAGGCCAAGATCGAACACCCGAAATCCGGCGCCAACTGTGCCTGGGTTCCATCGCCCACCGCGGCCACGCTGCACGCGCTGCACTATCACAGGGTCGATGTGTTTGCCGTGCAGGACAAACTGCGCAAGGGCGGGCGGCGCGCCCATGTCGATGCGGTTCTGGATATTCCGCTGGCCTCGTTCCGAAAATGGCGCCCCGAACAGGTCGCGCGCGAGGTCGAGAACAACGCACAGGGCATCCTTGGCTATGTCGTGCGCTGGATCGACGCCGGGGTCGGCTGTTCCAAGGTGCCGGACATCAACGACGTCGGCCTGATGGAAGACCGCGCCACCTGCCGGATCTCTTCGCAGCACATCGCCAACTGGCTGCATCACGGGGTGATCGGCAAGGACGAGGTCATGCAGATCATGCAGCGCATGGCCGAGGTGGTGGACCGTCAGAACGCCGGGGATCCGTCCTATGTGCCGATGGCTCCGGGCTTTGACGGGATCGCATTTCAGGCAGCCTGTGACCTTGTCTTTGACGGCCGAATTCAGCCCTCGGGTTATACCGAGCCGGTGCTGCACCGTCGGAGGCTGGAACTGAAGGCGGCGGGCTGATTCAGCGACCGGCGACGGCGCGGACGTTTCAGCGCTGAAAATCGGGGGCGCTGCCCCCGCCGCGCGGTCCGCGCGACTCCCCCGCGGTATTTCAAAAACCAAAGAAGGGGAGGCGCGCGCTTTAGGCTTCTTTGGTTTGCAAAATACCTCGGGGGGCGAGGGGGCAGAGCCCCCCGTGGCGCCGACGCCTGCCAGACAGGCAAAGTGTGTGGGCTGTGTGCGACCGCCGGGCAGGCTGTGCGGGCCGACACTTTTCGTCGGGGCCTGCTTGGTCTACAAATGTGATGATCCAAGGAGCATCGGCACATGGCGCGCCCCATCGTCGGCATCATCGGCAATTCCTACCTGATCAACGATCAGTATCCGACCCACGCGGGCGGGCAGATGAACTCCGAGGCAGTGGCCGACGTGTCGGACTGCATTCCCATGGTGATTCCCGCCGATCCGCGCTTTTTCTCGGTCGCCGAACTGATGGAGGCCTGTGACGGTTTCGTTTTGACCGGGGGGCGGCCAAACGTGCACCCCGAGGAATATGGTGAGGACTGGACCGAGGCGCATGGCGCCTATGACCGGGCGCGCGATGCCATCACGCTGCCGCTGGTCCGGGCCTGCGTGGCGCGGGGGCAGCCGTTTCTGGGCATCTGTCGCGGCTTTCAAGAGGTCAATGTCGCCATGGGCGGTTCGCTCTACCCCGAGATTCGCGATCTTCCGGGGCGGATGAATCACCGGATGCCGCCCGATGGCACGCTGGAAGAAAAGTTCGAACTGCGCCACAAGGTGACGCTGAGCGAAGGCGGGGTCTTTGCCCGTCTGTTTGGCGCGACCGAAGTGCTGACCAACACCCTGCACGGGCAGGGAATCAAGACGCCGGGCGCGCGCGTCGTCGTTGAAGGTCATGCGCCCGATGGCACGCCAGAGGCGATTCATATCAAGGATGCGCCGGGGTTTACCCTGTCGGTCCAATGGCATCCCGAGTGGAATGCCGCCAATGATCCGGTGTCGCGCCCGCTGTTCCGCGCCTTTGGAAAGGCTGTCCATGACTGGGCGCGCGACGAGGCGGGCGGCCTGCGCGCAGCGGGCTGACAGCCTGTTCCGCAGCGGCACTTTCCACCAACAATGCGAGTCATGAAAACGGCCCCTGCCGGGAAAAGCAGGGGCCGAAGCTGCGAACAGCGTGCCAAGGAACACCCCCGTTAGGGGTCATGACTACACTTTCGTGTATCGCGGGCAAATAAGCAACAGATTCCTGCGCATTGTCTCAATTTCGGGCAATTTTCTTGCCATGGCGGCCCCTATGCAGGCGGCTTGGCGCTGGTTAGACGAAAAAGTCGAAGGCGCGGCGCAGGGGAAAGTCGCGCACCCGCTTGCCGGTGAGGTCAAACAGCGCATTGGCCAGCGCCGGCGCGGCGGGCGGGGTGCCGACCTCTCCGATCCCGTTCAGACGCTCCTGATTCTCCAGGATGGTGACAGAGACCTTTGGCATCTGCGTCATGCGCAGCGGTTCGTAATCGGGAAAGTTCATCTGCTCCACCCGGCCATCGGCAAAGGTGATTTCTTCGCCAATGGCGGCTGACAAGCCGTAGACCATGGCCCCGGTCAGCTGCGCCTCGATGATCGACGGATCCAGCGCCACGCCGGGGTCCGCCGCGATCCAGGCCTCGGTCAGGCGCACCATGCCGTCGATCTCGCGCACCTCGATCACCATCGCCGTGGGCGTGCCAAAGCTGTAGACCAGCGCGACGCCGCGCCCGACGCCCTCTTCGGTCTTGCCGGTCCAGCCGGACATGTCGCGCACCGCCTCCAGCGCGTAGAAAGCGGGCAGCCATTCGTCGCGCGTCAGTTGCAGTCGGAAGTCCAGCGGGTCGGCTCCGGCGGCATGGGCCATCTCATCCATGAAACTCTCGTGGAAGAACCCGTTGAAGCTAGCCCCGACAGAGCGCCAGAAACCCAGCGGCGGCGCGATCGGCGCCTTGTGGCCGCGCACCCGGTAATTCGGAATCCGGTAGGGCTGGTTATAGATGCCGTCCACGATCTCCTTGGCGGGGCCGCCGGGCGCAAAGCCGACCCAGCGGTTCAGGGCCTGTTCGGCAATCGCCGGAGAGGAGACCTGCGCATCCATCTGCACCGCCAGCCCGTCGGCCACAGCGCCCTTGATCCGGGCGATGGCGGGCGGGCGGTAGAAGTCATGCGTCATGTCTTCTTCGCGCGACCATGTGACATTGACCGGTGTGCCGGGCATGGCCTTGGCGACCTTGGTGGCGATCACCGCATAATCGAACTCTCCGCGACGGCCAAAGCCGCCGCCCATGAGGGTGACATTGACCTCGACCTCTTCGGGCGCGATCCCGGCCACGTCGGCACAGGCGTCGCGCAGAAAGGTCGGCCCCTGATTGCCGCACCAGAGCCGCAGCCGCGTGCCATCGAACCAGGCGGTCGCGTTCATCGGCTCCATCGTGGCATGGGCCAGCATCGGCACGCGGTACTCGGCCTCGACCACCTGCGCGCCGCGCGGCAGGCGGTCCACGTTGCCATCATCGCGCAGGGTCGAATCGGGCTCGTCGTCAAAGGCGGATTCCAGCGCCGTGAACATCTCACCCGTGGTCGCGGGATGCGTAGCGGGCGCCCACTCGACCTCGATGGCGTCCACGGCCTGCTGCGCCAGCCAAGTGTTGGTGGCGATCACCGCCAGCCCGTCGCCAAGATCGACGACCTTTTCAACGCCGGGCATCCGGCCCGCCTCAAACGCGTCAAACGAGGTCATTCCGGCGCGATAGGGCGACATGCGCACGGCGGCAAAACGCATCCCCGGCAGGCGCGTGTCGATGGCGAATTGCGCGGTGCCGGTGGATTTGCCCGGCACATCCGGGCGCGGCAGCGAGGTGCCCAACAGTTTCCAGTCGCGCCGGTCGCGCAGTTGGACCTTTGGCACCTCCATCTGCGCGGCGGCCTCGGCCAGATCCGTGTAGGGCAGGGCGGTGCCGTCCGGGGCGATCACCGTGCCGTTTTCCGTTCTCAGATCATCGGCGTCGACGCCCAGCCGGTCCGCTGCCGCCGCCTTCAGCATCTCGCGCGCGGCGGCGCCAGTGACGCGCATCCGTTCATACCCGTCCTTCATTGCCGTCGAGCCACCGGTGACCTGCATCGACATCACCTTGCCCAGAACGCCCATCATCTCGCCCAGCGAATGCTGGAAGGACGAGGCGTCATAGCCCTTGTTCGCCTGCCCTTCGCCCATCAGCGCGCCGTTGTAGTAGGCCTGCGCGGGCGGGCCGTGGATCACTCGCACGTCCTGCCAGTTCAGATCCATTTCCTCGGCGATCAGCGCGGCCCATGTGGTCATGGTGCCTTGGCCCATCTCGGCGCGGGGCGCGGTCAGGGTCACGCCGTCGCTGTCGATCAGGACAAAGGCGTTCAGGCTGGCCTCACCCTCGCCGGGTTTCAGCGGGTTCGGCGCGGGGCGGGTGACGTACCAGGCGCCGAAGGCCGCGCCCCCGGCGATGGCGGCGACACCCACAAGAAAGGTGCGGCGGGCGATCTTGCCGATGCTTGCCATGGTTCAGGCCCCCCCGGCTGCGGATTTGATGGCGGCGCGGATGCGCGGATAGGTGCCGCAGCGGCAAATGTTGCCCTGCATCGCGGCGTCGATGTCGTCATCGGTGGGAGCAGGGATTTCGGCCAGAAGGGCGGCGGCCTGCATGATCTGCCCGGACTGGCAATAGCCGCATTGCGCCACCTGATGGTCGATCCAGGCCTGTTGCAGCCGGTGCAGTTTGTCCGGAGTGCCCAGACCTTCGATTGTTGTCACCTCGCCCCAGACCTCACCCACAGGCACCTGGCAAGAGCGCACCGCCTCTCCGTCTATCTGCACGGTGCAGGCCCCGCAGGCGGCCACGCCGCAACCAAATTTCGTGCCAGTCAGGTTCAGCGCATCGCGCAGCGCCCAGAGCAGGGGAACCTCGTCGGGCAGGTCCACCTCATGCGAGGTGCCGTTGACGGTCAGGGTGGTGGCCATGTCGTCCTCCAGAAAACGTCACAGTGGCCGGACCCGATACCGGGGCGGGCGGCCTTCTGACAGATATAGCAAGCAAGTTGCATCCGGCGATAGGCAGGTCAAGCATGGGGCGGCAGGACGCGCCTTAAAGCCGGGGATCCGCCTGTTGTTTGCGTGATTGGTCGTCGGAATTGAATAGAGTGACGGGTTGACGCCGGATGGAATCACGTGAGGCTGTCAGAAAGTCACCGCGCATGTCTGTCTGCGCCTCGGCCGCGATCCCGATGTTGTCGTTGCCTGTCACCGCATTGGAGCGCACTTTCAGACATTGGACTCGGATCTCTCTCACTTGGAAACAAGCCTGTGACAGGGCCGTGTCATTGAGCCGCTAGGCCATGCGACTGACCGCACTCCGGATTTCTGGCTGCATCGCATTGCCTTAAGTGCCCGGCTAGTGCAGGAATTTGCGGGCTGAAGCCTGTGAACGGCCCAACGGGCCAAGCCTGTCTGGAGGACAGACCATGATTTCCCGGATACTCCCGCCGTTTACTGCCGTCGCTTTTGTCCTGCTCCTGTCAGCGGGGCAAAGCTTTGCCGCGCCGCTTTGCGGTGTCGCTGCGCAGTCGGTCAGCGGCCTGAAGGTCATTCTGGCGGCGGGCGCTTCGCAATGCGACACCAGCTGCATGACCTCATACGACAGTTGCGTGTCCACGGGGCTGGCCGCGCAGGCGGTGGCCGACGACGAAGTGGTCTATGAAGAGTGCAGTGCCAAGCTGGAAAGCTGCCGCGACGTCTGCATCAATCAGGGCGCCTGCATCATGGACAACTCGGGATTTGTGCTCTGCCCCTGACGGGCTTTGGCGGTGCATTGCGGCCTTGAACGGTCTGGTCAGCAACACTGGTCAGACCGTCCAAAACGAACGGACCTCAGATCTCGCCGCCGGCAATCTGGATCGCCTGCCCGTTGACGCTGCCGCTTGCCTCGTGACACAGCCAGACCGCCGCCTGGGCCACTTCCTCGGGAGCGATCAGGCGGCCATGCGCGTTGGTGTCCACCATGGCGGCGCGGGCCTCGGCCTCGGCCCAGCCGGTGCGCTTCATGATCGAGTCCACGTTCCGCGTGATGATGTCGGTGTCCACATAGGCCGGGCAGAGTGCGTTGAACGTATAGGGTTTGCGGGCATAATCCGCCGCCAAGGCCCGGATCAATCCCAGCAGCGCGTGTTTGGAGGCGGTATAGGTCGGTGCGCCCTTCAACCCGCGGACCCCGGCGATCGAGGAAATGGCGATGACCCGGCCCCAGTCGGTGTCCACCATGCCCTTCAGGCATTCGCGGATGGTGAGGAAGGCCCCGTCGAGGTTCGTGGCCATCATGGTGCGCCAGAATTCCATGTCGGTCTTCAACAGCGACCGCCCCTCGGCCAGGCCCGCGTTCGGCACGCAGATCTGCACCGGACCACGCGCCGCCACGGCCTCACCGACGCCGTGCACGACCGAGGTTTCATCCATCACGTCCATCGACATCGGAAAGATATGGTCGCTGCGCGCCGCTTCGAGCCGGGCGGCATTGCGCCCGGTGATGGTGACCTGTGCGCCCTCGGCCGCCAGGGCCTGCGCAATGGCCAGCCCGATGCCGCTGCCGCCGCCGGTAACCAATGCGTGTTTTCCGTCCAGCATGAAACCCTCCCGTTTTGCCAGCAGCCTACAGCGGCGGGGGGCTGTGACAAGAGGTCCGCACCAGCGGGCTTGGCAATGCTATTCACACATGTGAATGTGTGCGCATCGTTCGGGAGGACATCATGACACCCATTTCCCTGGCCTCGGGCCTTGCCTTCGCCCTGACCGCCACCTTCGCGCTGGCGCATGAGGATATCGCCGACCAGTATCCGCAGTCGGAACTGTACGACAAACCGGTCGAGGTGATCCCGCATGTCTTTTCAGCCATCGGCGCCACGGCGCCGCCGACCTACGAAAACGCGGGCCACAACAACAACCTGTCCTTCATCGTGACCGGGGACGGGGTGATCGTGGTCAATGGCGGCGCCTCGGCGCGGCTGGCCAGGGCGCTGCATGACGAAATCAGGGCCGTGACCGATCAGCCGGTGAAACTGGTGATCAATGAGAACGGGCAGGGGCATGCGATGCTCGGCAACTCTTACTGGGCCGACCTGGGGGTCGATATTCTTGCCCATGTGGAGGCGATCCACGAGGTCGAGGAAAACGGCGATTTCATCCTGCAAGGCATGCAGGGGTACAATCAGGACAAGGCCAAAGGCACGCGGGTCGTGGCGGCAAACCTGTCATTCGAGGACGAATACACCGTCACGATGGGCGAGGTGGAGATCAAGGTGCTGCACCTTGGCTCGGCGCATGGGCCGGGCGACACGCAGGTCTGGATCCCCCAATGGGGCATCGTGATCGCCGGTGATATCGCCTTTCACGAACGGATGCCGCCGATCTTTGCCGATACCTGCACAAGCTGCTGGATCGAGACCTTTGACGGGCCGTTCACCGATCTGGGCGCGACATATGTGATCCCGGGCCACGGCCATCCGACGAACATGGCGCAGGTGACGCGCTATACCTCTGATTATCTCAAGGACCTGCGCGGCAAGATCGGTGCCCACATCGACGAGGGTGGAGACCTGGCGGAGGCCTATTACGTCGACCAGTCGCAATGGTCACATCTGGACACCTTCGAGGAACTGGCGACCAAGAACGCGGGCCGCGTCTTTGAAGAGATGGAGTGGGAGTGATTGAGGCCTGAGCAGGAGGATTCGGCCAGTGCCGCTGCAAGGCAGGAACGGTTGTGTTCTGGACGGTGTTCACGGGTGGGATCGGGGGCGGGATCGGGGGCTCTGCCCCCGTCGTCACCTGCGTGACGACTCCCCCGAGGGTATTTTGAAAACCAAAGAAACAGGAAGGTGCGCCCATGTTGAAATGGATCGATATGCCGCCGGTCTGGCTGGCCGGGGCGCTGGTGCTGGCCTGGCTGCAGAAGAGCCGTTACAGCCTCGGCCTGGGCTTTGGCCCGGTCTGGGCGGATCTGCTGGGCGGGGTTCTGGTTGGGGGCGGGCTGATCCTCCTGGCCCTGGCGCTCTTCGAGATGCGCCGCCATCGCACCACGGTCATTCCGCATATGGAGGCCGACCGGTTGGTGACCAGCGGAATTTTCAAGCGCAGCCGCAACCCGATCTACCTTGGTGACGTGATGATCCTGACCGGCCTGATCCTGTATTGGGATGCGGTGCTGTCGCTGCCGCTGATTCCGGTCTTTGTCTGGGTGATCGAACGGCGATTTGTCCAACCCGAGGAGGACCATCTGCGCCGGAAGTTCCGCGCCGCCTTTGCACGTTACGAAACAGAAGTGCGCCGCTGGGTCTGAGCGCCCGGCACGGACCTGCGCCGAAGAAGCGCAGGCCATCAATCCTTTGGTGGAAGTGACCAGAGGTCGCATGTGGCCACCCAATTTGCACCTGCAGCACCGGTGGCAAGATGAAAAATCTTGCCACTATCTTTATCAAGCGGCTGGAAAATAACGAAAACTTTTGTGTCCCGGCAAGTTCGGCCGCAGTCTCGCGCAACAATGTTTCCGAGTGATCTTCGCGAGCGCAATAATAGATGCCCTGCTTTAACTTTTTGCTGCGGTGTGGTTTACAGCGCGCGCTGCTTGTCGCTGCAGGGCCGCAATTTGTGGTGAAAATGCGAATTAACGCCTCATCAGGGGCGTAGGAGTACCTGAGAACAAAGGGGATTACCGTGAAGATAGGGACGCCAAGAGAGGTTGAATCCGGAGAGAATCGCGTTGCGATGACTCCGGATTCGGCTCGCCAGCTTGAAAAGCTGGGCTATGACTGCATGATCCAATCCGGGGCCGGGGCGAACGCCGGTTTTTCGGACGAGACATACCGGGACGCCGGAGTCGAAGTGGTCGATGATGCGGATGCGCTTTGGGCCGGGGCCGACATCATCGCCAAGGTGCGCATTCCCACGCTGGCCGAGCTGGATTACCTGTCGGCGGACAAGACGCTGATCTCCTTCTTCAACCCCGGCGGGAACGAAGAGGGCCTGAACAAGGCCAGGGAAAAGGGCGCCAACGTCATCGCCATGGAAATGGTGCCGCGCATCAGCCGGGCGCAGAAGATGGACGCCCTGTCGTCGATGGCTAACATCGCGGGTTACCGTGGTGTGATCGAGGCGAGCAACAACTTCGGCCGCTTCTTCACCGGTCAGATCACCGCGGCGGGCAAGGTGCCCCCGGCCAAGGTTCTGGTTGTCGGTGCCGGCGTTGCAGGTCTGGCGGCCATTGGCACATCGACCTCGCTGGGCGCGATCACCTACGCCTTTGACGTGCGGCCCGAAGTGGCCGAGCAGGTCGAGTCGATGGGCGCCGAATTCGTCTACCTCGACTTCGAGGAAGAACAGCAGGACGGGGCGGCCACCGGCGGCTATGCCTCGGTCTCTTCGCCCGAGTTCCGCGAGGCGCAGCTGGCCAAGTTCCGCGAACTGGCGCCCGAGGTCGACATCGTCATCACCACGGCATTGATCCCCAACCGCGAAGCGCCGGAACTCTGGACCGAGGACATGGTCAAGTCCATGAAGCCCGGGTCCGTCATCGTCGATCTGGCGGCGGAAAAGGGTGGCAACTGCAAGCTGACGGTCATGGACGAAAAGATCGTGACCGACAATGGCGTCACGATCATCGGCTATACCGATTTCCCCAGCCGGATGGCCGCTCAGGCATCGACGCTTTACTCCACCAACATCCGTCACATGATGACTGATCTGACGCCCGACAAGGACGGCAAGATCAACCACAACATGGAAGACGACGTGATCCGCGGCGCGACGGTCGCTCATCAGGGTGAAATCACCTATCCGCCGCCGCCGCCCAAGGTGCAGGCCATCGCGGCCAAGCCCAAGGAAAAGCCCAAGGAACTGACGCCGGAAGAAAAGCGCGCAAAAGAGACCGCCGAATTCCAGTCGCAGACCTTCCGGCAGGCCAGCCTGCTGGGGGTCGGCGGTGGCCTGCTGCTGGTGGTCGGCCTGGTCGCCCCGGCCAGCTTCATGCAGCACTTCATCGTCTTCGTGCTCTCGGTCTTTGTCGGCTTCCAGGTGATCTGGAACGTCAGCCATTCGCTGCACACCCCGCTGATGGCCGTGACCAACGCCATCTCGTCGATCATCATCCTCGGTGCCCTGCTGCAGATCGGCTCTAGCTCCGGAATGGTGATCTTCCTATCCGCCGTCTCGATCTTCATGGCCGGGATCAACATTTTCGGCGGCTTCCTCGTGACACGGCGCATGCTCGCCATGTTCCAGAAATCGTAAGGAGACGGGGACAATGGAATCCGGATTCACGACAGCGGTCTATGTGGTCGCAGCTGTCCTTTTCATCCTCTCGCTGGGCGGGCTTTCCGGCCAGGAAAGCGCCAAGCGCGCCGTCTGGTACGGCATTTTCGGCATGGGCCTGGCGGTCGTCGCCACCCTGATCGGCCCGGGCTCGGGCCTGGGAATCGTCTCGTTGGGACTGATCGGCGTCGGTGGCGCCATCGGCATCGTGGTCGCGCAGCGCGTCCAGATGACCGAGATGCCGCAGCTTGTGGCCGCGATGCACTCGCTGGTCGGCCTGGCGGCGGTCTTCGTCGGTTTCAACGCCGACACCACCATCAACCTGGTCGCCGCCGCAAAAGCCGCGGGTGAGGCCGTTGACGGCAATTTTGCCGAACTGGTGGCCAAGAAGACGGCAGTCGAGATCAACATCCTGCGGGTCGAGCTTTCGCTGGGCATCTGGATCGGCGCCGTGACCTTCACCGGATCGGTTGTTGCCTTCGGCAAGCTGGCCGGCAAGGTCACCTCGACCGCGACCAAGCTGCCCGGCGGGCACCTGCTGAATGCTGCGGCAGCGCTGATCTCGCTGATCTGCCTGTTCTGGTATCTTGGTTCGGGCGAGATTTCCGCACTGTTCATCCTGACCGTGATGGCGCTGTTCATCGGCTATCACCTGATCATGGGCATCGGCGGCGCCGACATGCCGGTCGTGGTCTCGATGCTGAACAGCTACTCGGGCTGGGCGGCGGCGGCCATCGGCTTCAGCCTTGGCAACGACCTCTTGATCGTGGTCGGCGCGCTGGTGGGCTCTTCGGGTGCGATCCTGTCCTACATCATGTGCAAGGCGATGAACCGCTCGTTCATCTCGGTCATTCTGGGCGGCTTTGGCGGTCCGGCGGGCGAACAGATGGCGGTCGAAGGCGAACAGATCGCCATCGACGCGGACGGTGTGGCGCAGGCTCTGGAAGAGGCCGACAGCATCATCATCATCCCGGGCTATGGCATGGCCGTGGCACAGGCCCAGCAGAACGTGGCCGAACTGACCCGCCGCCTGCGCGGCAAGGGCAAGAAGGTGCGTTTCGCCATCCACCCGGTCGCGGGCCGTCTGCCGGGGCACATGAACGTGCTGCTGGCCGAGGCGAAGGTGCCCTATGACATCGTTCTGGAAATGGATGAGATCAACGAGGACTTCCCGGACACCGACGTGGCCATCGTCATCGGGTCGAACGACATCGTGAACCCGGCGGCGCAGGAAGATCCGAACTCTCCAATCGCAGGGATGCCGGTTCTGGAATGCTGGAAGGCCAAGCAGGTGTTCGTGTCCAAACGCGGCCAGGGCACCGGCTACTCGGGCATCGAGAACCCGTTGTTCTTCAAGGACAACACGCGGATGTTCTATGGCGATGCCAAGGCCTCGCTAGGCGAGTTGCTGAACCGCATCTCATAAGGCCTGCGGCGGGTTTCCGCCTGCCGCTGACCTTACCTCAAACGAAGGGGTCGCCGTTTCGGCGGCCCCTTTCTAGTTTGGGCAAAAAAGAGGGCACGATGGACTTTTCACTGCAGATCAATTCGGTCTTCCGTGTCGCGGGATGGAAGATCGACAAGCCGCTGGAGCCGCTGGATTTCGCCAAGCTGCCAGAGAACATCGCGCAATACAGCAAGGGCGGGCTGGTCGTGGATTTCGGCTATCACGGCAATGAGGATCAGGGCGATTTTCGCATCTACGCAATCCGCGGCCAGGACTGGGAACGGCCCGTTGCCGCGCTGAGCCTGCGCAGTCTGGACATGTCGCTGGACCTGTTGCGCCAGATGCCGGGATTGCTGGGGCGGCTGGGCCCCTCGTAGCAGGGCGGCATGCTCTGCTATTCGGCGATGGCGAAATCGTAGCCGGGAATGTCCACCATGCGCTTTTCGGGACGGTTCAGCCAGGACAGGGCCTCCTGTTCGGTGCGAAACGCTGCGGCTTCGGCATTCCCGGAGGCCAATTCGACAAGGGTCGAGAACATCCGCGCCATGCCGTAGACCGAGTCCTGCGGCGCGTAGAGGGCGATGCGTTTCCGGCGTTCGGGCGTGACGCCCACGGTGCAGGACTCATGTGCCAGACGGCGCATGGCGTGAAAGTCCAGATCGTTTTCCGTGATTGCCGACAGATCCGCCAGTTCCGGCATGCCCGGGCGATAGCCAGGCAGGGCCTGCATCTCCTGCAGCCCCGTCAGGGCCTTGCGTACCGTCTGCTGGCCGGCAAAACGCAGAAAGACCAGTTCACCATTTGCGATCACGACGACCTGTACCTGCACTGCTGCTCTCCGCTGCCGGACAATCGACCGATAAAGCCGAACCTGGTTGATTGATCAATGAATACTGAACAAATGGGCCCGCCTGCGCCATTCAGGGGTGGTATTCTGCTGCAAACCTGAAGTTTGCAAATTTGATGCCGCGCAGCCCGTTTGCGGTCTTGCGATGCGAGGAAGGTTGGGGCAGAACCATGCGGGACGCAAGAGTTGAGATAAGGGGGACCCCATGAACCTCACGTTGAACCGCAATGTGCTGGCCGAGGCCTTTGGCGCAAACGAAGGCGCCGCGCTGCGCCTGAAACAGGTGGCGCTGGTTGTGCTCGGCATCGCCGTGCTGGCCGCTGCGGCCAAGATCAAGGTGCCGATGTGGCCGGTACCGATCACCATGGGGACCTTTGCCGTCCTGACCGTGGGCGCCGCCTATGGTGCGCGCCTTGGCCTGGTGACGATCCTTGGTTACATGATCATCGGCGCGCTTGGCTTTGACGTCTTCGCCGGTTCCTCGGCCGAGGCGTTCGGCATTGAATACATGATGGGCGGCACCGGCGGCTACCTTGTCGGCTATGTTCTGGCCACCGTTGCGCTGGGTGTTCTTGCGCGCGCAGGCTGGGACCGCTCTGCGCCCAAGATGGCGCTGGCCATGCTGGTCGGCAACGCGCTGATCTACATCCCGGGTCTGATCTGGCTGGGCATGCTCTATGGCTGGGACAAGCCGATCCTGGAATGGGGCCTGACACCCTTCCTGGTGGGTGACGCGGTCAAGCTGGCACTGGCCGCACTGATCCTGCCGCTGGCCTGGAAACTGGTCGGTCGCGCGCGCGGCTGACCTTTGGTGCCGGGCTGAAGCCCGGCCTGCGGAAATTCAAAGGGCCGGGCAGAACTGTCCGGCCTTTTTCGTTGGTGTTCAGGCCAGTTCGGTGCAGATTTCGGCCCCTTTTTCCAAGGTCTTGTGCACCGGGCATTTGTCGGCGATTTCCATCAGGCGGTCCCTTTGCTCGCTGCTCAGATCGCCGGTCAGGGTGATCCGGCGCACAAAACGGTCGATCCGGGTTTCCGCATTGGTGCCAGCATCCTGCGCGTGGACCTTGTCATGGGTGACGTCCACGCTGACGCAGGCCAGGGGCCAGCCCTTGCGCCGCGCGTACATGCGGATGGTCATGGAGGTGCAGGCGCCCAGCCCCGCGGCCATGAAGCCATAGGGTGACATGCCCCGGTTGGTGCCGCCGTAGGCCGCAGGTTCATCGGCCAGCGCGTGGTGATGCGGGCCGTTCTGGATGTCCTGCAGAAAGCCGTCGGGCGCGGCCTCTGTCACCCGCACCACGCCTTCGGGGGCGCCGATGGGCGGGGCAGGCGGGGCAAGGTCCAGATAGCGGTCCGACCATGCGGCGATCACCTCTGCCACGTATTCCGCATCTTGCGGGTCAGAGACAAGGTGGTCGGCATCGTCCAGCGTGACAAAACTCTTGGGATGCTTCGCCGCCGAAAAGATCCGCGTCGCATTCGAGATATCGACAATGGCATCGCGGGGCGCGTGCAGCACCAGCAGCGCCTTGCGCATCCCTTCGATCACAGGTCCCAGCGATTGCTCGCGGACATCATCGACAAATTCCTGCCCGATGGTGAACTGCCGTCCCCCCAGATCGACCTCGGCCCGGCCTTCGGTGGCGATCCGGTCCAGCGCATCGCCGAAATTATGGGTGACATGGTCAGGATCAAAGGGGGCGCCGATGGTCACAACCGCCCGAGCCGAGGCGATATCCGGCGCGGCGCGCAAGACCGCAGCCCCGCCCAGCGAATGCCCGATCAAGAGGTCCGCCGCCATGTCATGGTCCGCAAGATAACCGGCTGCGGCCTTCAGATCCGCGACATTGCTGCCAAAGGTGGTATTGGCGAACTCGCCCCCGGAATGCCCCAGGCCGGTGAAATCGAACCGCAAAACCGCAATTCCCATGGCGGAGAGCCGCTGAGCAATGCGGCGCGCGGCTGCGATGTCCTTGCCGCAGGTGAAGCAATGGGCAAAGAGGGCAGTGGCAAGGCGCGGCCCCTCGGGCAGATCGAGGCGCGCGGCCAACATATGGCCGGAATGACCGGCAAAACTGATGCGTTCGGTGGGCATGGGGTGTCCTTGGTGAGGGGTGACAAGACAATGGTTCGTCAATCGCTCTGCCACAAGCAAGGTGACAGGAGCGTAACGGGATGGTGAGGATCCGGGACACAGCGGTGAAGAGTGTTGCAGCCGGGCTGTTGCTGCTGGTGCTGGCCTCCTGGGCCGGCCCATTGCACCCGGCGGGAGACACGCTGTCCGTGCTGCGGGTGCCCCTGCTGGTGCTGGCGGCGCTGGCCTTGATCTGGACAACATGGCCACGGCGGCTGCGCTGGTCTGTGGCGGGTCTGTGTCTGCTGGCCCTTGGGCAGGTGGTCTGGATGAAATATCAGACCCCAACGCCGGGCGGCTTCACGGTCTATCAAAAGAACCTCTGGTACAGAAACCCCCAGCATGAGGCACTGGCCGCCGAGATTCTTGGACAAAAACCGGACGTTGTGACCCTGCAAGAGGTCTCGCGCCAGAATGAACGTGTTCTGGATCTCCTGCGCGCCGATTACCCGCATCAGCAGCGCTGCGCCTCTCGCGGGTGGAGCGTGGTTGTCTTGTCCCGGCATCCTGTGGTGGCGGGACAGACGCTCTGTTCCGTCGGGCGGGGGTTGGCCGGTGTGCAGGTGTCCTTGCCAGAGGGCCCGGTCTGGGTGATTTCGGTACATCTGATCTGGCCCTGGCCGCATGGACAACGTGCGCAGGCCGAACGGCTGGAGGCGATGATCCAGGGGCTGGCCGGCCCTGTCGTGCTGTCCGGTGACTTCAACATGATGCCCTGGGCCAGCGATGTGCGCCGCCTCGCGCGGGCCACCGGGGTGCAACGGGCCGGACCGCTTGTGCCGACCTATTGGCTGCGTCCGGACGGCTGGCCGATATCGGTGCCTCTGCCGCTGGATCAGGTCTGGGCCACAGGCGGCGGCCTGATCGAAACCCGCCCGCAGGTCGGGTCCGACCACGTCGGCATCCTGGCGCGGGTGCATCTGGATGCGGATTGACGGAATCGGGCGGTTTGTGCCGCAGGATGCCCGCGACAGGGAGGCATGGGCACGATTGAAGTCGTTTTGCGCAGCACACGGCTTGCAGGCCTTTTCCCGCAATCCCTTCATCGGCGGGCATGTGACCGGATCGGGGTTTGTCCTGTCGACGGATCGCAAGGCGACGGCGCTCTTGCATCACCGCAAGCTGGGGCGCTGGTTGCAACCCGGGGGCCATTGCGACGGCATCGCGGATGCGCGTTTTGTGGCGCTCAAGGAAGCCTATGAGGAAACCGGGCTGGCGCGCATCCGTCTGCTTTCGGACGAGGTCTTTGACCTCGACATCCATGAGATCCCGGCACGCGGAACAGAACCGGCGCATCTGCACTATGACGTTCGGTTCTTGATGCAGGCAGAGGCGGGGAGGCTGGTGGTCTCATCGGAATCGACCGGGCTGGAATGGGTTCCGCTGGCGGATACCGAGCGTTTTACGACCGCACAGAGCCTCCTGCGCATGTGCGACAAGGCGCTGCGGTTCAACGGTTGACCCCGCCCGGTCTTCGGCGAACGATCGCTTCATCGGCCACGGCGAATTTGTCGACGCCGGGGTGCAACTGGACACGCCGGGCGCCGGCTGGGGCGACTTCAGCTGATCCGTAGAACACGGTGAGGCGGCAGACGTTTCACCTCACCCTTGGTGTCAAAAGGTTCCCATCAGGCGCGGATCGAACGGATAGGATATCAGGTTCTCGAACCCGGTTTCGGTGATCAGCACCTGTTCTTCCAGCTTGATCGAGAAATCGCCCCCTTCAGGGGAGACCAGAACCTCGACACAGAGCGTCATTCCCGGCTGCAATTCGTAGTCAAAGGCGCCCTCGACCATCTTGTCCGGATAGGCGACCAGCGGCCACTCGTCACACAGACCGACCCCGTGCATCAGGCAGCCGTATTTCAGCTTCTGGAACTCGGGCCGCAAGACATGCGTGTTGCGGGACAGGTCCTGAATATTCACCCCGGGGCGCAGCATCTGCATGTTGGTCATGATGTGCTCGACCCCGTGTTGCATGGCGTCGATCATGTCCGGGCGCGGCGCCTGATCGCCAATCCACCAGGTGCGCGAAATATCCACGCAGATGCCGTAGCTGCCCACCAGATCGGTGTCGAAGGCAAGGATCTCGTTGTTCTGCACGATCCGCGGTCCGCATTCCTGAAACCAGGGATTGCTGCGCGGGCCAGAGGTCAGCAGGCGGGTTTCGATCCATTCGCCGCCGCGCCGGATGTTGCCTGCATGCAATTCGGCCCAGATATCATCCTCCGAGGTCTCGCCCAGCGGCACCCGGCTGCGGGCGAACGCCTCCATCTCGTACATCGTGGACTCACAGGCATGGATGGCGCACCGCATGGCCTTGATCTCATCCGCACATTTGACCGAACGGGCCTTTTCGGTGACTTCCTCACCTTCCATGATCTGCAGGCCCTGCGCCTCCAGCGCGCGCAGCCCGTGGATCATCGGCTTGTCCACCGCCAGCCTGCGATTGCCGGGCGCGTGCTCTTGCAGCAGCTGTCGCACGTCGTTGGAAAAGAGGTCGGCGGCCACGTCCACCTTGTCGCCGCGGTCAAAATAGAACAGGTCCGCGCCCGACCGCACCTCGCGCACCAGGGGGTTGAAAGAGGACAGGAACGGCGCATTCTTGTAGTCCCAGATCACCATGTGGCCATCGGCGCAGACAAGAACGGCGCGGAACGGGTTATGGGTGTTCCACAGTTGCATATTGGTCGAGTCGGTGGCGTAGCGGATGTTGAGCGGATCAAAGACCAGCAGTGCGGCGTAGTCCCGCTCGACCACGTGATCGACCAGCCGCTGCCAGCGATGGCGGCGCATCGCCTGCAGGTCCGGCAATTCCAGCCCCGCCGCCGCCCATTCGGCCATCGCCAGCCGCGTCGGCCCGATCTCGATCCGGTTCATGTCGTTGGGGGTGTTGTCGCCGGTCAGGGCGCCGCGAGTCGGGTCGATCTTGCGGGTGTCGCGGAAGAGGGTGTTCATCGGGATCTCGTTTCAGGCCGGGTCTGATGGCCAGCCTGACGCCCCGTGACGCTCCGGGCGCGCCGATTTGCGACGCAATCGTGCGTCGTTTACGAAATCACAGGCTGTGGCAACCTCTCATCGGACCGAAAAGTGGCTCGCCCCGCTGCTTCTTTGGTTTTCCAAATACCCTCGGGGGAGTCGCAGCTTTGCTGTGACGGGGGCAGAGCCCCCAGACTGCCCGCAGACCCCTGGCGCCTCAGCCAAGCAGGCGCATGCCCCGGTCGATCCCTTCCAGTGTCATCGGCACCATGCGATCCTCAAAGACCTCGCGTATCAAGCCGATGCTTTGGGTATATTGCCAGTGCCGCTCGGGCACCGGGTTGATCCAGAGATGATCGTGCCACTGGTCCCGCGCACGCTGCAGCCAGACCTGACCGGCCTCGGCGTTCCAGTGTTCGTTTGCACCGCCGGGATAGGCCACCTCATAGGGCGACATGGAGGCATCGCCGACAAAGATGCACTTGTAGTCGGACCCGTAGGTGTTCAGCACATCCCATGTGGGGGTCTGCTGGTTCCAGCGTCGCGCATTGTCCTTCCAGACGCCTTCGTAAAGACAGTTGTGAAAATAGTAATGTTCGAGATGCTTGAACTCGGCGCGCGCGGCGGAAAACAATTCCTCGACCAGCTTGATGAAAGGATCCATCGACCCGCCGACATCCAGAAACAGCAGCACCTTGATGGCATTGCGGCGCTCCGGCCGCATCTGCACGTCCAGATAGCCATGTTCGGCGGTGGCGCGGATGGTGCCGTTCAGGTCCAGCTCGTCCTCGGCGCCCTGACGCACCCAGCGACGCAGCCGTTTCAGCGCGACCTTGATGTTGCGGGTGCCCAGCTCGACCGAGTCGTCCAGATTGCGGAACTCGCGCTTGTCCCAGACCTTGACCGCGCGCTTGTGGCGGCTCTCGTCCTGGCCGATACGGACACCTTCGGGATTGTATCCATAGGCGCCAAAAGGCGAGGTGCCCGCCGTGCCAATCCACTTGTTGCCGCCCTGATGACGGCCCTGCTGTTCCTTCAGCCGCTCCTTGAGCGTCTCCATCAGCTTGTCAAAGCCGCCCAGCGCCTCGATCCTGGCGTGCTCTTCCTCGGTCAGGTGTTTCTCGGCCTGCTTGCGCAGCCAGTCGGAGGGCAGGTTGATCGCCTCGAAGACCTCTTCATCGGAAATCGCCTCCAACCCCTTGAAGGCGGTGGCAAAGGCGCGGTCGAAGCGGTCCAGGTGGCGCTCATCCTTGACCATGGCGCTGCGGGCGAAAAAATAGAACCCCTCGACATCATAGGTGGCCAGACCAGCGCGCAGACCTTCGAGAAAGGTCAGGTACTCGCGCAGGGTGACCGGGACACCGGAGCGGCGCAGGGTTTCGAAGAAGGGTACGAACATGGCGGCGAGGCTATCTTGATTTCGGGGCGGTGGAAATGGGGGCGCTGCCCCCGCCGCGCGTTCCGCGCGACTCCCCCGAGGGTATTTGGAAAACCAAAGAAGCAGCGGGGCGCGTATCATGCTTCCTTGGGTCGGAAATACCTCGGGGGAGTCGCAGCTTTGCTGTGACGGGGGCAGAGCCCCCACAGCGCCGAAGGCGCTTTTGAGCGGATCATGGAGCGATCTGCTTGCCGCGCATCCCTCAGGCCAGCGCTTTCTCCAGCGCGATGGTCACCACAAGACCCAGCAGCGCAAAAGCGATGGCATAGATCACCATGTATTGGGCGATATCAGCCCAGTTGCCGTTGCGCCGTTTTGCGGTGGTTCCGCCGATGCCAGCGCCAAGAAGTGCCCCGAGAATGACGATCATAGCGTTCCTTGTCCTTGCCTCACCGGATTGAGCGAGCCGATCTCGCGCAGTTTCGCGCGGACCGCCCAATCCGAGCCGAAGCCGTATCTTGCCCAACCGAGCGAGTCCAGCCGGACATCGCGGCCCTCGGTGACCCTGCCGGACAGCTCCAACGCCTCGGCCCGCAGCATCAGGAGCGTCGCCAGCAGGGCCGCGTTTTCATGCCGGGCGGCGGTCTCGATATGCGGTGTGATGATATAGAGCGCCTCCCTGGCATTGCCGGCGCTGATCGAATAGGCGGCCAGCTGCGAAGCGACATAGGCGCGGTGCAGGGCGGTGTCTGCCCGGCCGCCGAAATAGCGCTGCGCCAGCACGAACTGGTCCAGCGCCCTTTGCGGGTCGGTGGACTGCAGCAGCCGCCCCATGGCGTAATGCGAAAACGCGCGGCGGTGGTCCGTCCATCCCATGGCAGAGGCGACCTTGAGCGCCTCGACCGCGGCGGCACGGCGTTGCGCGGGGTTGGCGCCGGGGCCAAGGGCGGTCTGCACGGAGTCGATCCAGACACGCGGGGTGCGGGCCAGACGGCTGGCTACGATGCCCTGACCGCGCGGGTTCACGCGGGCGAGGATGCCGGGCAGGCGGTCGGCCACCTGCGCGCGGGTCATGCCGTTGCGCAGGGCAGGATCGTAATAGGCTCGCAGCACCGTCATGTCATAGCCGGTCAGCACGGTATGCACGTTGTCGTCATTGAAGACGCTGTCCGGCAGGCGGTAGAGATCGTTCAGCGGCCCGATCGCCTGCGCCAGTTCCTCGTGCAGGCAGTCGCGCATTTCCTGCGGTGAGCTGTCGTTGGGCAGGAAGATCGCCAGTTTTTCGCGGGACGAAAGTTGCGACCAGCTGACCTCGCGCGAGCGGCGCTTGCTGCGGTACTCGCTGAGCGACGACACGTTGGGCACCACGAAACAGGCGGCCTGCGGCAGGGCGTTGCGGATTTCGGCGCGGCTTACGGCCTGCACGGTGATATTTGCGGCGGGGGCGTCCGTCAGCGCGATATCGATGCCGGCCTCTGTCCGCAGGCGATGCAGCAGGCGCCGCAGGTCCGGGGCCAGCGAGGACGGCGGCGCTCCGGTGACGCGCACGCTGATCGGACCTTCGAACCGGGTGAAGGTTTTCAGCGGGCGGCCGGATTCCAGCATGAAACTGAGGTCGAGGAAATCGCGCGCCAGATCCGTGTTCGAGGCGACGGGCGCTACGGGACGCGGCACCGCAAAGCTTTTCATTGGCGGCAGGGTCGAGGCGGTGTTCAACGGTGCTGCGCGGGTGGCGGCGCTGTCGGTCGGCGAGACCGGCATGCAGGCGCCCAGCAACAGGTAGAACGGCAGCAGGAAACGGCGGGTCTGACGCATCATGCCCTCTGGTACTTGATGAAGGGGGTGAGCGTGGCGACACGGTCATAGAGCTGACGCGCGGTAGTGTTGAACTCTTGCGTCAGCCAGTAGACCGTCGGCGCGCCATGCGCGTCAGCGCGGGCATAGACCGCTTCGATCAGGGCGCGGCCGACGCCCTGTCCGCGCACCTCGGGCGTGGCATAGAGATCCTGCAGGTAGCAGACCTCTTCGACCTTCCATGCGTGGCGGTGAAACAGGTAGTGGGTCAGTCCGACCAGTGTGCCGTCGTCCTGTTGCGCCACCAGCGCGTTGAAATCGCGGGGGTCGTCGCCCAGCAGCCGGGCGAAGGTGGAGGCGTAGACCTCTTCGGTGACGGCGCTTTCGTAGAAGGCCAGGTAAGCCGTCCACAGGGCGCGCCACGCGGGTTCATCGTCGGTGCGGAGGGGCCGCACCGTTACAAGGTTTGTCTGGGACACGTTCCGAAGCCTGCCTGCTTTAATATCCTCTTGGATGCCTGAGCATCCCGGGATTTTCTGTCCTCTGTGCGGTTACTATAGGGCAAAAGCGGGATTTGTGTCCGAGGTGGAAACAGCTTGTGGATAATTTTTTCCCGATTACGGGAATAATTAATTGATGGTTAATGAATTCAGGGGCTTGGCCGGGGGCGGTGAGTCTTCTGTGCCACGGTTCGGGGGGCGGGGCGCGCCGCGACCGGTGATTTGACAGGCAAAGTATGTCTGAAATCGGGCGGATCAGGCCAGCCATGCCAGCGAAAACAGCGACAGGAGGCAGGTCCAGATGATCACCGGAGCAATGGCGTCGGTGCGCACGCCATAGAGCAGAGCCAGCGAAAAGGCCATCGCGCCCGAGGGGCCTGCGGCGGTCAGGACAAAGAGCGTCTGCCAGGTGTCGGGTGGCGCGACGATCCAGACGGCGGCGGCCACGAAGGCGGGAAAGACCAGCAGTTTGAGCGCCGAGACGCTGACGATCAGGCGCGTCGGCGTCAGGGCGTGGCTGGAGAGAATGACCCCCAGCGCAAACAGTGTCAGGGGGGCCGCGCCACTGCCGGCAAAGTCCATCGCGGTCAGGATCGGGGCGGGAACTGCCAGCCCGGTCACGTTGACTACAAAGCCCAGGGCGATGGCGATCAGTACCGGGTTGCCGGTGATCCGTTGCATGGCGCTGCCCAGACCCTTGCCCCGGTTGGCCATCAGGTCGGTGGTGATGATGAAGAAGGCAAAGCTGACCGCCGAGTCCCATGCGACGATGGCCGTGACGGGCAGGGCGGCAGCCTCGCCGTAGATCAGAAAGGAAATCGGCCAGATATAGAGCAGCGTGTTGACGAAGATCGTCGCCATCGCCAGCAGCCAGGATTCCAGGGTGTCGCGTCCAAAGACCCGGCGGCACAGGAAAAAGGTCACCCCGAACAGCAGGACCTGTGCAGTGGCATAGCCCGCCAGCGCGTCGACCCGAAAGGCCGACCAGTCCAGCGCGGCGATCAGCGGGAAGATCAGCGCCGGTTGCAGGATCAGAAAGGCGACGCGGTTGACCGCCCCGGCCTCTTCGCGGCTGATCTTGCCGATGCGGCCCAACAGAAAGCCAAGTGCCAGCATCGAAAAGACCGGCAGGATGTCATGGGTCAGGATCTGGAACATGGGATCGCCTTTGTCAGATCCGGGTCATATGGATGCGCGTCCCGGCGGCGTGCCGGACCGTCAGCGCTGACCGCGCCGCGCCATGAAGGCCAGCCGTTCGAACAGATGCACGTCCTGTTCGTTCTTCAACAGCGCGCCATGCAGCTTGGGCAGGGCGCTGGCGCCGTCACGTTTCAGGTCTTCGGCATCCAGATCCTCGGCCAGCAGCAGCTTCAGCCAGTCCAGCACCTCGGAGGTGGAGGGCTTTTTCTTCAACCCCGGCTGCTCGCGCAGTTCATAGAACTGGGTCAGTGCGGTGGTCAGAAGCGCGGGCTTGATGCCGGGGTGATGCACCTCGACGATCTTGCGCAGGGTCTCGGTCTCGGGGAACTTGATATAGTGAAAGAAGCAGCGGCGCAGGAAAGCGTCGGGCAGCTCTTTTTCATTGTTCGAGGTGATGATGACGATGGGGCGGTGCGCGGCCCGGATCGTCTCGCCGGTTTCGTAGACGTGGAACTCCATCCGGTCGAGTTCCTGCAGCAGGTCGTTGGGAAACTCGATGTCGGCCTTGTCGATTTCGTCGATCAGAAGCACGAGTTTTCCCGGCGCCTCAAACGCCTGCCAGAGCTTGCCCTTGCGGATATAGTTGCGCACGTCGTTGACGCGCTCATCGCCCAGCTGGCTGTCGCGCAACCGGCTGACGGCATCGTATTCGTAAAGGCCCTGCTGCGCCTTGGTGGTCGATTTGACCGACCATTCCAGCATCGGCAGATCCAGTGCCTTGGCCACCTGCCGGGCCAGTTCGGTCTTGCCGGTTCCGGGCTCTCCCTTGACCAGCAGCGGACGTTCCAACGTCACCGCCGCATTGACCGCCATGGTCAGGTCGTCCGTCGAGATATAGTCCTCGGTTCCGTCGAAACGCATCTGGGTCTCCCTCTGGCCCACGGATGGGGAAGTCGCGCAAAGGGGTAGAGCGGCCCGCGCGCGGTTGCAAGGGCCGCCGGAAGGCTGGCCCGCGGCGTCAAGGGCCTTGGCCGGATAGCGGGCAGTCCGGTCCGGAATGGCCAGAGGCCGGGCACCGACAAGACCCGCGCAGGGGCATTTCTGATCCTCGGAACGCCGACGCGTCCGGATTTTGTCGCAAAGCGGGACCGCGTTGTTTCTGGCGGGAGGAGAGCCCTGGTCACGTGAATTTGAGGCGGAATACCGGTCAGCAGAACCGACTCGCAGCTCTGGCAATTTTGAATGTTTCCGTCACTACGCCGGACCGTTCACATGCCGGCAACGGGGTGTTTGCGCAAACAGTCTTGGTGTCGGGCATGGCGCGCCCGGGTTTTCGCAAGGAACCCCCAAGGACCGCCGCGAAACTGCCACACTGGTGTCATGAAACACCCAACTAAAGTCGCTAATGTGACGTGACAACGGGTGCCGCTTGGTTTAATGCCTCGCCGCAGGGGTGCCAGATATCTGAGGAAATTTACTATGGCGGATGCTGGTTTTGACGAGGGAGCGGAGATGAAACCTGAAACTTTTCTTCCCGATGACTATCGACCGGCCGAGGACGAACCGTTCATGAACGAACGGCAACTTGAATACTTCCGGCGCAAGCTCTTGAACTGGAAAGCCGAGCTGATGTCCGACAGCCGCGACACCATCGAAACGCTGCAGGAAGGCACGCGGAACATCCCCGACGTGACCGACCGGGCCAGCGAAGAGACGGATCGCGCCATCGAACTGCGCACGCGTGATCGTCAGCGCAAGCTGGTCAGCAAGATCGACCAGGCGCTGCGCCGCATCGACGAAGGCGAATATGGGTATTGCGACGTGACCGGCGAGCCGATCAGCCTCAAGCGGCTGGATGCGCGCCCGATCGCAACCATGAGCCTTGAAGCGCAAGAGCGTCACGAGCGCCGTGAAAAGGTGCATCGCGACGACTGACTGGCTGGAAGTTGTCCAAATGAGAAGCGCCGGGGCCTTGCCTCGGCGTTTTTCGTTTGCGAAGGGGGATGCATGACTCTGGATGGGCTCAGGATAACCGTCATCGGCGCCGGGATCGGCGGGTTGGCCGCTGCGCTTGCCTTGCAGGCGCGGGGCGCGTCGGTTCGGATTCTGGAGCAATCCGAAGCGATCCAGGAGGTCGGCGCCGGGATTCAGGTCAGCCCGAATGGCCTGCGCGTGCTGGAGGCGCTGGGACTGGGAGAGGCCTTTCGCGCGCGCTCTGTGCGGGGCAATGCGGTGTCTTTGCGGGATTTCCGGGGGCGCGGCGTGACGCGGCTGGACCTGTCAGAGCTGCCCGAGGCGCAGTCTTACCGGTTTGTGCATCGCGCCGACCTGATCGACCTGCTGGCCCAAGAGGCGCGGTCGCGGGGTGTCCGGGTGCGTCTGTTGCAGAGGGTAAAGGCGGTTGCGCCGGGCAGCCCGGTCCGGATCGAGTTCTGCAATGGCGATGCTTCCGAGGCGGATCTGGTGGTCGGCGCGGACGGCCTGCATTCGGTTCTGCGGCCCGCTTTGAACGGCACAGCCGAGGCCTTTTTCACCGGGCAGGTGGCCTGGCGTGCGGTGGTGCCCAATGTGGTCGGTCATCCGCCAGAGGCGCGGGTTCACATGGGGCCGGGCCGGCATCTGGTCAGCTATCCGCTGCGCGACGGCGCTCTGGTCAACGTCGTGGCCGTCGAGGAGCGGCGCGCCTGGGTCGAGGAAGGCTGGAGCCAGACTGATGACGCGGAGAACCTGCGGGCGGCCTTTGCCGGGTTCGGCGGCGATGTTCCTGCGCTTTTGGCGCAGGTCGACCGGCCCGGTCTCTGGGGGCTGTTCCGACATCCGGTGGCGCGTCACTGGCAAGGTGAGGGGGTTGTGCTGTTGGGCGATGCGGCCCATCCGACGCTGCCGTTTCTGGCGCAGGGCGCGAACATGGCCTTTGAGGATGCCTGGGTCCTGGCCGATGCTTTGGCGGCGGCGGCGGACCTCGGCGCGGGACTGGCGGCCTATCAGGACCGGCGCCGCGCAAGGGTGTCGCGGGTGATCGAGGCGGCCAATGGCAACGCGCGCAAGTATCACATCCGCAACCCCTTGGTGCGCGGGGTGGCGCATATGGGGCTGGGTGTGATCGGGCGCATGGCGCCGGGCGCGATGCTGCGCCAGTTTGACTGGCTTTACGGGCATGACGTCACGCGCAACGTCTGATCCTCCACGACCATAGAGGGGGGCGACACCGCCTCCGTCCATGCTAAACATCGGGCCAGTTACAGGGGACAGGCAGATATGGATACGGTAGACGCGATTCCCGAAAAGGCGCTGGACTGGCACCGCGAAGGGCAGGGCGCCGTTCTGGCCACCGTGGTGCAGACATGGGGCTCTGCCCCGCGCCGCGTGGGCAGCCAGTTGGCGATTTCCGGCAGTGGCATGATCGAAGGGTCCGTCTCGGGCGGCTGTGTCGAAGGCGCTGTGATCGTCGAGGCGCTGGAGGCGCTGGAGGCGGGCGAAAAGCGCGAACTGGAGTTCGGTGTCTCCGATCAGGATGCCTTTGCCGTGGGACTGGCCTGTGGCGGCACCATCCGCGTCCTGGTCGAGCCGGTCGGCAGCGTGATGCCGGAACAATTGCTGGCGGATCTGGTGGCGGCGCGCGCGGCGCGCGAACCGGTGGCCTATGTGGTGGACCTTGACCGCAGCGACCGCTGGCTGGACCGCTCCGGTTTCGCGGACCGGTTCCGCATGGATCGTTCGGGGTTCGAGCCGGACAGCCGTGTCTTCGTGAACATCCACAACCCGCCGCTGCGGCTGATCGTTGTCGGCGCGGTTCATATCGCACAGGCGCTGATTCCCATGGCGCGGGTCGCCGGTTATGACCCGGCGATCATCGACCCGCGCGAAACCTTCGGCTCCGACGCGCGATTCCCCGGGGAGCATATCCTGAATGACTGGCCGGATGAGGCGGTGGATTCGCTTGGGCTGGACACCCGCACGGCGCTGGTGCTGCTGACCCATGATCCGAAACTGGACGACCCCGCGCTGGAACGCGCGCTGCGGTCGGGCTGTTTCTATATCGGTGCGCTGGGATCGACCCGGACCCACGCCAAGAGGGTTGAGCGGCTGACCGAGTCCGGGTTCACCGAGGCCGAGATCGGACAGATTCACGGCCCCATCGGGCTGGACATCGGCGCGGCCAGCCCCGCCGAGATCGCCGTTTCGATCCTGGCAGAGATGACGCAGGTATTGCGGCAGGGCCTGCGGTCATGAAATTCGGCCCCGTCCCGCTGGATCAGGCCGAAGGTGCGGTGCTGGCCCATTCCGTCGCCCTGGAAAAGGGGCGGCTGCGCAAGGGGCGCGTTCTGTCCGCCGAGGACGTGGCGGCCCTGCGCGGAACCGGGCGGGACGAGATCATCGTGGCGCGGATGGAATCCGGCGATCTGGGCGAGGACGCGGCGGCGGCGCGGCTGGCGCAGGCATTGGTGCCGGACCCCGCGCGGGCGGGCCTGCGAATCGGCAAGGCCACAACGGGCCGGGTGAACCTGCACGCCGAAAGCCCCGGTGTTGTCGAGGTGCTGGCTGACCGCATCCACGCGCTGAACGCCTTGCACCCGATGATCACCGTGGCGACCGTGCCGCCGTGGCAGCGCATGGCGACCGGCGGCATGGTGGCCACGGTCAAGATCATCTCTTACGCGGTGCCTGAAACGGCGCTGGAAGCCGCCTGTCTGGCGGGGCAGGGCGCGCTGCGTCTGCGCCCGGTGGCCTGTCGCAGCGCGCAATTGATCCAGACCTCTGTCGACGGCGGCGAAAGCGGCGACAAGGGGCAGGCCGTCACAAAGGAGCGGCTGGACCGGCTGGGAGTGGAGATCGGACCGCAACAGGTGGTGCCGCACCGGACCGCGCCTCTGGCGCAGGCCATCGCCGCCACCGATGCGGAGGCCATCCTGATCCTGACCGGCTCGGCCACCTCCGATCTCCACGACGTAGCCCCGCAGGCGCTGCGCGACGCCGGCGGCACGGTCATCCATTTCGGAATGCCCGTGGACCCCGGCAACCTCTTGTTCCTTGGGGAATTGGAGGGACGCCCGGTGGTCGGACTGCCGGGCTGCGCGCGATCTCCGGCCCTGAACGGCGCCGATTGGGTGTTGGAACGTCTGCTCTGCGGGGTGTCGGTCTCGCCTCAGGACATCGCGGCCATGGGCGTGGGCGGTCTGCTCAAGGAAATTCCCGCGCGCGGGCGTCTTCGCGAAGCGTGACCCCCAAGCCTTGACCGTTTCGGGCGCGTCATACCGCCGATAGCGGGTGATTCCAGAAGTGGTGAACGATTGACCGAAATGCACCACCTGTGGTGTCTCCTGGTCGAATCATGTGGATAACTCAAGACTCGCCTTTGGCACAAAAGCGCCGATGTGGTACGCCTGCGCTACATTGCCACAAATCTTGGGGTGGTAATGCCGGATGCAGTGTGCGGCAGAAGCAAGGGGGGAACATGAACATCAGAGAAACCATCGGCATGCTTTCGACGGGTGCGTTGATCGCTCTGGGGGCAAGCCATTTCCTCGGCGGCGGCAACGCGACGCAACCAGCGGCGCAACCCTTGGCCTATCAATCCGCGTCCCCTTCTGCATCCGCCGCAGCCGGTGCCGATCCTGAAACGGTCACCCGCGCCCGCAGCACCGACCTGACCAGCCTTGGCGGCGCCGAGGCTGCGGCGCGTTTGCAACAGATCGTTGCAAGGTCGCAGCAAAGCCTGCGCCGGACGTCCTCGCTCACCCCCGAGCAGGAAGAAGCCATCACGTTTTTCGAACGCCTTGCACGTCAGCACAACCAGTCTGACCGCAGTGATGACGGCAGTGTTCTGCGATTTTCGAACATGGCCGTCGATCAGTTGACGGTGAAATACTTCTTTCGCATCGACGCGCCATTCTGGTCCTTCAAACCGGAAGAACTGGATGACGTGCTTACCCAGCATGTGGCCGGGATGCTTTGCGATTCCGAGGCGGTGCGCAGGCTGATGTCCGATTACGGTTTCAGCTATGAGTATTTCTATGTCGCCTCCGACGACCGCCTTGTTGCACGCAAAGAGGCGAACGCGGGTTTCTGCGCCTGAGACGGCCCGATCTTGCCTGACGCGACTCCTGTGGCCGTTGCCTCGGCCACAGGTTGCACAGCTTAGACCGGAGCGTCGGCGATCAAGTCGATCAAGGCGGATTGTCCGCTGTGCCCCTTGCCCTCGGACAGGTGTTTTTCGTAGCTGTCCAGCCTTAGAACCGTCAGATCCGGAAAGCTTTCGCGCAGCAGGTCGGGCGTATACATGTTATTGCGATTGCCCGGACCGCCGGTGCCATAGTCCACCTGCTTCGGCGTATAGCCGTGCAGCAACAGGCGTCCGCCGGGAGCAAGGGCGCGGCGCAGTCCTGCAAAGACGGGGCAGCGCTCCGGCGGAGACAGGAACTGGATGAAGATGGCCACGACAAGGTCATAACCCTCTGCGCCCCAGTCCCAGTCTTCGATTTTCGAGCAGTCAAACCGCACCGAGACACCGGCCGTGGTGGCCAGTTTCTGCGCCTTGGCAAGCGCGTTGGGCGAGACATCAAAAGCGGTGACATCGCAGCCCTGCTGCGCCAGCCAGACACTGTTGCGCCCTTCGCCGTCGGCAACGCACAGCGTCCGGGCGCCCGAAGGAATCAGCCCCGCATGGGCGGTCAGGAACGTCGCCGGTTCGGTGCCAAAGACATAGTCATCGGTTGCAAACCGCTGATCCCAGGACATGCCTGCCGTCCAATTGTTGTGGGAAAGAAAAAGCCCGCCGAACCGGCGGGCCTGAAAGCGTTATTTGGCGCTGGGTCCGATCATCATGACCATCTGGCGGCCTTCCATCTTCGGCATGTTCTCGATCTTGCCGATTTCCTTGACGTCCTCTGCGACCCGCTGCAGCAGTTCGCGGCCAAGGTTCTGGTGCGCCATTTCACGGCCCCGGAAGCGCAGGGTGACTTTCACCTTGTCGCCATTCTCGAGGAATTTGAAGACGTTGCGCATCTTGACCTCATAGTCGTGGGTGTCCGTATTGGGACGGAATTTCACCTCTTTGACTTCGATGATCTTCTGCTTCTTGCGCGCCTCGGCCTCTCGCTTCTGGGTCTCGTACTTGAACTTGCCGAAGTCCATGATCTTGCAGACCGGTGGCGTGGCATTGGGCGAGATTTCAACGAGGTCGAGACCGGCCTGTTCGGCAAGTTCCATGGCACGCGTGGGTGTCACGACACCAACGTTTTCGCCTTCGGCGCCGATAAGCCGGATTTCGGGGGCCCGGATGCGATCATTGACGCGAGGGCCTGTGTCGCGCGTGGGCGGCGCGTTGTGTGGTCTGCGGGCTATTGGAATGCTCCTTTTGCATTTTTCCGTCAGGGCGCCAAGGTAAACTTGGCCCGTCTGGCTTTCAAGCGGCAATTCTGCGCTTGTGCGCTGCGCTGCAGCGAATTCCCCCTTGTGGCTGCCGACAGGGGTGGTCAAATCATTATATGGAGCGAGTCTATCAGGCTCGCATAGAGATCGATGGAGGCTTCGATGCGAAACCTGATCATTGGAGTCGTGGCAGTTGCTGCGGCCGTGGGCGGTTATCTCTGGTACACTGGCCAGACCGCCGATGAGGCGATGGACAATGCGGCTCCTGCCGTGGGCGCCGTCAAGGACGCGACCAAAGATGCCACCACGGATGTGGTGGACACGACGGTCGAGACGGGCAAGGACGCGACCGACGCGCTGGATACCTCGGCGGATGCGCTGAAGGATGCGGCGGATAACGTGGTCAAGGATGCATCCGATGCGCTGGACAAGACCAAGGACGCCGCCGAAGGCGCTCTGGCCGACGCGGTCAAGGATGTGGTGGACGGCACAAAGACCGCCGAAGACGCGCTGAAGGATGCGGTCGACACCACCGTTACCACAGCCAAGGATGCCGTGGATGCCACCGTCGACGCGACCAAGGATGCCGTTGACGCGACCGTTGACACCGGCAAGGACGTGGTCGACACGACTGTGAACACCGCCAAGGACACGGTGGACGATGCCAAGGTGCTCGCCGAAGAGGCGAAGGACGCGGTGGATGCGCTGAAGCCCACTACCGAAGTCACCCCTGAGCCGGTGACCGAAGCGGTCGAGACACCGGACCCGACCACCACGCCCGAACCGGCCACCGCTCCCGCCCCGACGACCGAGGTTGTGGATACGCCCGAACCGGCCACCGCACCCGCCCCGACCGCCGAAGTCGTCGCAACTCCGGATCCGGCGGTGACGCCAGCGGCGGAACCTGCGATCACCGATCTGTTGACGGTCGAAGGTTTCGACTATGACAAGGTGGCAGAGTACATCGACGGCACCGAACTGAACGCCATCGCCAAGACCGGCGCCAAGGCGTTGCTGGAGCAGGCGAAGAACAATCCCGACGCGCTGCCGGGGATTCTGGACAAGCTCAAGGAGCAACTGGGCCTCTGATCGCCGCAGTCTGGTAACACCCTGACAAAAACAAAGCCCCCACCGATCCGGCGGGGGCTTATATGATTCCCGGTGGCGACAACCTCAGTCGAGGAACGCCTTTTCAACCACGTAGTGCTTGGGGTCGGAATTCGCGCCTTCTTCCAACCCGTACTCCTCGAGCATCTCTTTCAGTTCGAGGTTGAAGGCGAGGTTGCCGCAGATCATTGCGCGGTCCGTATCCTTGTTCAGCACCGGAACGCCCAGATCCTCGAACGCCTCGCCCGAGCGCATCAGGTCGGTGATCCGGCCCATCTTGGGGCTCTCCTCGCGGGTGGTGGTCGGGTAATACTTGATCTTCTTCCAGAAACCGTCTCCGATCACCTCGGCTAGCAGTTCATCGGTTTTCAGGCTTTCGATGATGTCGCGGCCATAGGTCAGTTCGCCGACCTCGCGGCAGGTGTGGGTGATGATGATCTCGTCGTAGTCCTCATAGGTCTGCGGTTCGCGCAGCAGCGAGGAAAACGGCGCAAATCCGGTGCCGGTGGCGAAGAACCACAGCCGCTTGCCCGGCAGCAGCGCGTCATGCACCAAGGTGCCCACGGGCTTGGGCCGCAGGATGATCTGATCGCCCGGCGTGATGTGCTGCAGCTTGGAGGTCAGCGGGCCGTCCTGGACCTTTATCGAATAGAATTCCAACTCCTCATCCCAGGAGGGCGAGGCGATGGAATAGGCGCGCAGCAACGGTTTCTGCTTGCCGGTCTCGGGGTGCGGGTCGCCCATCAGGCCGATCATCACAAATTCACCCGAACGGAACCGCAGCGAGGCAGGCCGGGTGCAGCGAAAGGAAAACAGCCGGTCGGTGTAGTGTTTGACCTCGGTCACGGTCTGCGTGTCCGGCACGGCAAGGGTGCGGGGGGCGCGGGCGGGTTCGGCTGCTGTGGCGTCGGTCACGGGGGTCATCTCTGTCATGTCTTCTTTGCCGGTGGTCTGAACCGGCACCTCTTATCTAGCTTTGATCTGTATCAGCGAAAACGCGATTTGGCGCCGCACCGCGGGAGTGAAGCGATGCGGCGCCCTATCAGGGTCCGGAAGGTTCAGGCTGTGCCGCGCATCCGGGCCTGATAATCATGTGCTTGCCAGTCGGCGCGGAACACCCATTCGCCCTCGGGCTGGCGCTCGGCCTGCGCCTCGTCGATCTCGACCTCGTCAAAACCGGCGCGGCGGGCCATGGCGTATTGGTCAGAGATCACATGCCCCCTGGCCCGCAGCCTTCCCTTGTAGCCCCGCAACCGCAGCAACCGGGCAAGCGTGAACCCACGCCCATCCGCAAAGCTGGGAAAGTCGATGCGGATCATGGTGGTGTCCTCGTCAAAGCCGAGGCTGGCCGGATCGGTGTCGGAGGGCAGGTCCTGGGCCGCAGGGCCGTCGAAAGTGCCATTCCAGTCCTCGGCGTGAAAGCCGTCGTCGCGCACGATGATGCTCATGCCTTTTCTCCTTGTGTCTCGCCACCGCTGAAGGTGTTTCTGACGGGGCGGCCATTCACGAAATGGATGCCGCATTCATCCTTTTCCTGTCCGCGCCAACGGCCCGAACGGGGATCTTCGCCCGGCGCCACCTTGGACGTGCAGGGCATGCAGCCGATGGAAGGATACCCCTGTGCCACGAGCGGATGCTTTGGCAGGCGGTTTTCCTCCATGTAGGCGCGGACATCCTCGGGCGTCCAATGCGCCAGCGGGTTCAGCTTGATCCGGCCGGTGCCGTCCTCCAGTTCAAAGAACTCCAGCGCGGCGCGGGTGCCGGACTGATAGCGTTTGCGCCCGGTGATCCAGCCGTCATAGCCATCCAGCGCGTTGTTCAGCGGTTCCGTCTTGCGCAGGGCGCAGCAGGCATCGGTGTCCGACAGGCGCAGGGCGCCGTAGGGGTCACGCTTGTCCAGCACCTCGCGTGGCGTCTTGACGATCCGCAGGTTTTCCAGCCGCAACCGTTCGGCCACCTCTTGCTGATAGGTCAGCGTTTCGGCAAACAGCAGGCGGGTGTCGATGAACAGCACCGGCGTCTTGCGGTCAACCATCGCCACAAGGTGCAAGAGTGCCACCGACTCCGCCCCGAAAGACGACACCATCGCAAGTTGCCCGGCCTCGGGGTCGCGCAGCGCGCCCTCCAGCACCGAGGTCGCGCTGTGATGCCGGTAGCGCGCGTTGAGCGTGTCGACCCGGTTCCGCAGTTCCGCGTCGTTCAGATCACGCGGCATTGGCCTTGCGCTCCTGTGGACCGTAAAGCGCCTCCTTGAACGGGGCCATGCCGAGACGGCGATAGGCCTGCAGAAAACTTTCCTCGGCGCTGTCGCGGTGGTCCAGATAGGCATCGACGATGCGTTCGATGGCAGGCACGACCTCCTCAGCCGGAAAGCCGGGGCCGGTGCGGTCGCCCAGGGCGGCGGTTTCGGTGTGGTCGCCGCCCAGCGTGATCTGGTAGTTCTCCACGCCCGCGCGGTCGAGCCCGAGGATCCCGATGTGGCCCACATGGTGATGCCCGCAGGCGTTGATGCAGCCCGAGATCTTGATCTTCAGATCGCCGATCTCGTTCTCGATCTTCAACGCGTCAAAGCGCGTGGCGATCTCCTGCGCAATCGGAATGGACCGCGCGGTTGCCAGCGCGCAGTAATCCATGCCGGGGCATGCGATGATATCGCTGATCTTGCCGATGTTCGCGGTGGCAAGGCCATGTGACTTCAACCGCGCGTGAATGACCGGCAGGTCGTCCTTGTGCACATGAGGCAGGATCACGTTCTGCTCATGGCTGATGCGCAACTCGTCGTGGCCGAACTCCTGCGCGATATCCGCCATGACACGCATCTGGTCAGCGCTGGCGTCGCCGGGCGTTTCGCCGTGCGCCTTGAGGCTGATCTGCGCAATGGCATAGCCGGGCGCTGAGTGCTCGGACAGGTTGGTATCGGCCCAGGACCGGAAGACCGGGTCGCTGTTGTAGGCGCGCTCAAAGGCCGAAAGCGGGCGTTTCGCGAACGAAGGTGCCGCGAACTGGGCTTTTATCGTTTCGAACAGGGCCAGATCGGCGCCGTTGAAGGCGGCCTTGGTTTCGGCAAAGCGCGCGTCGACAAGGCGGCGGATCTCGTCGATGCCGTGCTCGTGAACGGTGATCTTGATGCGCGACTTGTACTTGTTGTCGCGGCGGCCCAGCAGGTTCCAGACCGATACCACCGCCTCGACGTAGGGCAGCAGGTCCTCTTGCGGGACGAATTCGTTGATGATCTTGCCGATCATCGGCGTGCGGCCAAGACCGCCACCGACCAACACGGCATAGCCGATCTCACCGTCCTTTTCGACGATGCGGATGGCGAGGTCATGGGCTGCGGTCACGGCGCGGTCATTCGGGCTGCCGGTCACGGCGATCTTGAACTTGCGCGGCAGGAACTGGAATTCCGGATGGTCGGTGGACCATTGCCGCAGCAGTTCCGCCACCGGGCGCGGGTCGGCGATTTCATCCGCCGCGGCCCCGGCGAAGTGGTCGGCGGTCACGTTGCGGATTGTATTGCCCGAGGTCTGGATGGCGTGCATCTGCACCTCGGCCAGCGCATCCAGCATGTCCGGCACGTCGCGCAGGTCAGGCCAGTTGTACTGGATGTTCTGGCGCGTAGTGAAATGGCCATAGCCCTTGTCCCAACGCTCGGCGATATAAGCCAGCTGGCGCATCTGGCTGCTGTTGAGCGTGCCATAGGGAATCGCGACACGCAGCATGTAGGCGTGCAGTTGCAGGTAAAGACCGTTCATCAGGCGCAGCGGCTTGAACTCGTCCTCGGTCAGGTTGCCCGCCACACGACGCTCGACCTGCGCGCGGAACTGGCGGTTGCGTTCTGCCACAAATGCGGCGTCGAAGTCTGAGTAGCTGTACATTGTGCGTCTCCTGCGGGAGTCGAAAGGATCAGAGCTCGGCCTGTTTGCCGTGCGCATAGTTGGAGGGCCCCTTGCGGCGGAAGGCCTCGCGGAAGTGGGTCGGCTCGGGTCCGTTGGCGCCCGGATTCATGTCTGCGAGATAGACGCCGACCACCTCTGCGTGCCGCGCGCTGGCCTCGACCAGCCGCAACTGGGCGTGCGCCTCGTCGGTCAGAAGTTCCGCTTCGCGCAGGTCCGGGCTCCAGCGGTCGTCAGTGGTCAGATAGACGACGTCGCCAGCGAGGAGGGCGTTTGCGGTGACAACTTTGGGCGTGAATTGGCGGGCCATTGGAAAGCCTCCTGACGGTAGGTTGTGACGGGCAGGCCTTCGCGCGGGGCGAGACCGTAAAGCATGAGGGCAGGGCCGTCGAAATCGGCCTCGGCCAGATCGGCGGACAGACGGTCAAGCGTGGTGCCAAGCACGCGCTGATCGGGGCGCGACGCGTTTTCGACCACGGTCACCGGGGTATCGGGCGCGGCGCCGTGCATCATCAGGCGGCCCTGCAGGAAATGCGCGGCGCGCTTGCCCATGTAGATCGCTGCAACCTCGCCGCCCTGCGCCAGCGCACGCCAGTCATGATCGGCAAAGCCCTGCATGTCATGGCCGGTCAGCAGCCGGGCCGAGGCGTTGCGGCCGCGTTTCGTCAGCGACTGGCCGATGTTGGCGACGGCGGCAGAGGCGGCGGTGATGCCGGGGACGATGTCATAGGACAGGCCCGCCTCCAGCACTGCCTCGATCTCTTCGTCCAGACGGCCAAAGACGGTACAGTCGCCGCCCTTGAGGCGCACAACCTGCGCGCCCTCCAGCCCGTGTTTGACGATCAGCGCGTCGATGTCCTCTTGTCGGGTCGAGGGGCCAAAGCCGGTCTTGCCGACGTCGATCATCGTGGCCTCGCGCCGGGCCAGTTCCAGGATCGGCTGCGGCACAAGGCGGTCGTGAATCACCACGTCCGCGGCATCCAGCGCCTTGCGCGCCTTGAGCGTCAGCAGGTCCGGATCACCGGGGCCCGCGCCGACAAAGGAGATGTGGCCGGGGCGCGTCTGGCGGGTCAGATGGCTGTCGAGCAGGCTGTCCAGCGTCTCTTCCACCGCGCCTTCGCCCTGGCTGATGGCACGGGGACCGGCGTTGAAGTAATAGTCCTGCCAGAAATCGCGGCGGGCACGGCCAAAGGGCAGGGCTTCTGCCATCTTGCGAAAGCGCTTGCCGATCCGGGCCAATGTGCCCAGCGAGGCGGGCAGGCGTTCCTCGAGATCCGCCTTGATGGCCCGGGCCAGCACCGGGGCCGCGCCTTCGGTGCCGATGGCGACGGTGACAGGATCGCGGTCGACGATGGCGGGGGTGATGAACTGGCTGTCCTGCAGGTTGTCGACGACATTGACCAGCGCACCTTCGGCCCGGGCAATGGCGGCGGCGCGGGAGTCTTCGTCCGCGTCCTCGTTGGCGCCATAGAACAACGCGGCGCAAAGCGCGTCACCGGGCTCAAAAGCGCGCGGCACCAAGGTCAAGACGCCCCGGGCGGCCCATGTGATGATCTGGCGGTCAGGCCTGGCGGCAAAGACGGTGATCGCGGCTTCGGTCTTCATCAGCAGGCGCAGCTTGGCCAGCGCCGCCGCCCCGCCGCCGGAAACCACCACCCGCCGTCCGGCGAGATTGAGGAAGATCGGAAAATGCTGCACGTCAGTCTCCTGCTTTCTTTGTGTGGAATATAGGAAATTGTTCCGGTAGTTGCCTATGGGGCTGGGAAAACAAGGATACATGTTCTACTTTATCAGTCAGAGGCAGGTTTCGTTCCACGAAAGCCAATCTGGGAGAACGAGAGTGAAGATCGACGAGACGGACAGGAAAATTCTTGCGGAACTGCAACGCGATGCGGGGCAATCGCTGGACGAGATCGCCAAGAAAGTGGGCTCGTCAAAGACCCCGGTCTGGAACCGGATTCGCAAGTTGCGAGAGGGTGGCGTGCTTGGTCAGCAGACCGTTGTTCTGGATTCCGAGAAACTGGGGTTCGAGGCCTGTTTCTTTGTGCTGATCCGCACCTCGGAACATGAGGCTGATTGGCAGGCGCGGTTCCTCAAGGCGCTGAAAGAGCGGCCAGAGGTGCAGGAGGCGCACCGGCTGGCGGGCGATATCGACTATATCCTGAAGGTCCGGGTGAAGAACGCCCGCGCCTACGACGCCTTTTACCAGGCGCTGATTTCAGAAGTGAAGGTGCACAATGTGACGGCGCTCTTGTCGATGGAAGAGATCAAGGCGACGACCGCGCTGCCGCTGTGACGGGGCGCTTTGCGGGTCAAGGCTCTCGCCCGCCCACCCCGCCTTGCCCCGCAAAGCGCGGTCAATCTCAGCGGGGATGGACTATCAAACGCTCCAGACCGTGGAAGTGATAGAGATCGGCGTATTGCGGCGGCTCTGACAGGCGCAGACGGGGCAGGCGCTGGAACAGGATCGGCAGGGCGATCTGCAGTTCCAGCCGGGCCAGTGGGGCGCCGACACAGAAATGCAGCCCGGCCCCGAAACTGGAATTGGCCGCAGATGGGCGTTTTGGGTCGAAACGTCCGGGATCGGTCCAGACCGAAGGGTCGCGGTTGGCTGCCGCCAGCAGCAGTGCGACCTGATCGCCGCGTTCGAACCGGTGGCCGAAAACCTCCACCTCTTCATAGGCATAGCGGGTGAACATATGCAGCGGCGGGTCGAAGCGGAGAATTTCCTCGACCACCGGTTCGGCGGTCTCGGGCGTGATCGGCGTGCCCGTGTCCAGCAGCGCCTTGAACCCGTTGCCCAGCGTGTGCACCGTGGCCTCATGCCCGGCGTTCAGCAGCAGGATGCAGGTGGTGATCAACTCGTGGGTCGAGAGTTTCTCGCAATCTTCCTCGGCGGCGATCAGATGGGTGATGAGATCGTCCGCGGGACGCGCGCGACGGGTATCGACATAGTCTGACAGGAAGTCGGAAAACGCCTGCGCCGCCGTGGCGGCATCCTCTTCGATCCGGCGGTCCCGGCGGGCCTGATAGATGGCGACCATGGCATTGGACCATGCCAGCAGTTGATCCGCGTGGGCCTCGGGCACACCCAGCAGCCGACAGATGACGATGACCGGAAGCGGCTGGCAGAAACTCGGCAGCAGGTCGATTTCGCCATCCGGAAAGGCGTCGATCAGGTCATGCGACAGTTGTGCTATTTCAGGACCCAGCGCCTTGATCCTGCGCGAGGTGAAGGCGCGCAGAACCAGGCCCCGCAGACGGGTATGGCGCGGTGGTTCCAGTTCCAGCATGGAATGCGCCTCGACCGCATAAAACGGGGCGAGGTGTGGCGGGACATCCTGCGCCTGTTCCGGCGGGACCTCGCGCCCGAACCGGCGGTCGCGCAAGAGCGCGCTGACCGCCCGGTGCGACACCGCGCAGGGCAGCCCGTAGTCCTCCCAGAAGGCGAGATCCCCGGCACCGCACAGGCGTTCGTAGAACGGGTAGGGGTCCTGCACAAAGCCGGGGTCTGTCGGATTTTGGGAACACCGCAACATGGCGCGACCCTTGCGCTTCTTGTCCGGCATGGCAAGGGGAGGCTAAGGATAGGGCATGAAGGACAAGGCTTTGACACGCGCGTTGGTTGCCGGGCTTTTTGTCGCCGCTGTTGCGGCGCTGGGGTGGCTGGCGTGGAGCTATAGCTACGCCGAGGCGCTGCGGCAGGTGGCGGCGCGCGGCCAGTCGGACCTGGCGCTGGCGGCGGATCGCCTTGTGACCGGGTTGTTGCGCTATCGGGCGCTGGCGGTTGTGATGGTGGATCAGCCTGCGCTGGCGGCGCTGCACGATGGCGGCGACCGGGCAGAGGCGGACCGTCTGCTGTTGCGCAGCATGGACCGGACCGGGGCCGCGATGGCCTTTTACACCGATGCCGAGGGGCGCGTTCTGGCCTCTGCACAGGGAGAGGCGCCCAGCAACCTGATCGCGCAAGCGTGGTTCCAGCGTGCTGCCTATGGCGCCCTGGGATCGGATTACGGCATTGGCGACGCGCTCGGGCGGCGTGTGTTCTATTACGCCACGCCCTCCTTCGATCCCGCAGGCGGGGTGCGCGGTGTGCTGGTCCTTGCCGCGGACATCGAGCAGATGGAACGCGAATGGAGCGGGTCGCGGCCCTCGGTGTTCTTTACCGATCCGCTGAACCGTGTCTTTGTCACCAACCGCTCCGAAATGCTGTTCTGGCAACGCGACGGGCAGACCCTGATCGGACCCAAAGGCCAGATCGAGACCATCGCAATTCATCACGTCGGCGGCCACGAAATCTGGCGGCAAGGCTTCAGCACCTACGTTCCGGCCCGCGCCCTGCATATCTTGCAGCCGCTGCCGGTGATCGGGTTGACCGGAGAGGCGCTGGTGGATGTCGGTCCGGCGCTGCGTCTGGCCTGGCTTCAGGCGGCGATCCTTGTCGTGCTGTGCCTGTTCTTCGGGTCACTGCTGTTTCTGGCGACCGAACGCCGCCGGGCACTGTCACAGGCCAACGTGCAACTCGAAGGGCGGGTCAGGGCGCGCACGCAGGATCTGGAGGCGGCGAACGACGCGCTGCGCCACGAGGTTGGCGAGCGCGAAGAGGCCGACGCCGCCCTGCGCCGGGCGCAGGCAGACCTTGTGCAGGCCGGCAAGTTGAGCGCGCTGGGGCAGATGTCGGCCGGCATCAGCCACGAGTTGAACCAGCCACTTATGGCGATCCGCCAGTTTGCCGAGAACGGAGCGGCGCTGATGGACAAGGGCAAACCCGAGAAAGCCCGCGCCAACCTCGACCGGATTGCAGCCCTTGCGGCGCGGGCCGCGCGGATCATCAAGAACCTGCGTGCCTTTGCCCGCAACGAAAGCGAACCCATGGGCAAGGTGGATATCGTTTCGGTCATCAATTCCGCCGTGGAACTGACAGAGGCGCGGCTGGCGGCGGACAACGTGGCGCTGAACTGGTCGGCGCAGGACTGGACCGGTCCGGTCTGGGTCATGGGCGGCGAGGTCCGGCTGGGGCAGGTCTTTGTCAACCTGATCAACAATGCCGCCGATGCCATGACCGGGCAGGTGGGCAAGGCGATCACCGTGGAAATGGAAGTGGGCGCGCGGCTGGTGGTGCGGGTGATCGACACCGGGCCGGGCATCGCCGACCCCGAAAAGGTCTTCGAGCCGTTTTATTCCACCAAGGAGGTGGGCGAAGGCATGGGGCTGGGTCTGTCGATTTCCTACGGGCTGGTCGAGAGTTTCGGCGGCCGAATCCGGGGCGAAAACGCAGAGACAGGGGCCTGTTTCATGGTCGAACTGGACCTCTGGCGCGAGGATCTGGCGGCATGAGGACGGGGAACGCCGCTCGTTCGCTGCGCGAACATCGCCCCGCCCGCCGTCCCACCGCGAGGCGGACATGGTGAAACGGGTCTTGTTGGTCGATGACGATTCCGCCGTGCGCGAGGCTTTGGGCCAGACGCTGGACCTTGCCGATTTCGAGGCGCTGACGGCGGGCTCTTTCGTCGAGGCCAAGGATCATATCAGGCCGGGTTTCGAAGGGGTGATCGTGTCCGACATCCGGATGCCGGGCCGGGACGGATTTCACCTGCTGGACTACACCCGCGCGCAGGATCCGGACCTGCCGGTGATCCTGCTGACCGGTGAGGGTGATATTCCGATGGCGGTCAAGGCGATGTCACAAGGAGCCTTCGACTTTCTGGAAAAACCCTGCAGTCCGGCGGATTTCACGGCCGTTGTCGCCCGCGCCCTGCGGACCCGCGGTCTGGTGCTGGAGAACCGCCGCTTGAAAGCGCAGCTGGATGCGGGCGATCCGGCAGCGCGGATGATCTTTGGCGTGTCCGATGCCGCCGAACGTCTGCGTGCCCGTGTCCGCGTGGCGGCGCGGGCCGGGACCGATGCGCTGGTCACCGGCGCGCCGGGGTCAGGGATCTCGAAGGTGGCGGAGGTCATTCATCTGGCCTCCAACCGGGGCAAGGGCCCGTTCGAGAAGCGCGCGGCGGTTGGGCTGAGCCGGGCGGAACTGGTCGAGCTCTGGCCGCGCTGCGCGGGTGGGACGCTGTTCCTTGACGGGATCGGCGCGCTGTCGCAGGACGCGCAACTGGCGCTTCTGGACCTGCTGGAAGGCGGCGAGGTGGTGCTGATCGGCGGCAGCACGCAGGATCTGGCCGAGGCGGTCGGGCAGGGCGGGTTGTCGACCGATCTGTATTACCGGCTGGAGGTCTGTCAGATGCGCATCCCGGCGCTGTCCGAGCGGCCGGAGGATATTCCGGTGCTGTTCCGGCACTACGTGGCGCAGGCCTCCGAGCAAGCTGGGCTGACCGCGCCGGAGGTGACCGAGGAGGTGATTTCCGAGCTGATGGCGCAGGATTGGCCGGGCAACGCACGGGCGCTGATGAGCGCGGCGATGCGCTTTGTCCTGGGGCTGGGCGAGGGATCGGGCGGGGAGGAGACCCTTGGCCTGACCGAGCGGATGGCGCAGGTGGAGCGGTCCCTGCTGATCGAGGCGCTGCGGCGCGCGGAGGGGCAGGCGCGTGTGGCGGCGGAGGCCTTGCGGCTGCCGCGCAAGACCTTTTACGACAAACTGGCGAAATACGGGCTGAAGCCTGAGAATTTCCGGGGGTGAACCGGGGCGCGCAGTGAGGTCCCGCATGGGTTCCCGAGCCGGTTGGCGGCGGGGTGAACCCCGCCCTACACCTCGGCGGCTTTGTTCAGCGCCTCGATGATGGGCACGAAATCCGCGGCCTTGAGGCTGGCCCCGCCCACAAGCGCGCCGTCGACGTTGGAGACGGCGAAGATATCCGCCGCGTTCGACGCCTTGACTGAGCCGCCGTAGAGAATGCGCGTCGATCGGCCCACGCCCGCACCAAAACGGCGTTCCAGCCGGGCGCGGATGAAGTCATGCACGTCGCCGATCTGATCTGTCGTCGGCACCTTGCCGGTGCCGATGGCCCAGACCGGCTCATAGGCCACGACAAGGCGGTGCGCGGTGGCGCCGTCGGGGATCGAGCCTGCCAACTGCCCGCCGATGATGTCGAGCGTGTTCTGCGCCTCACGCTGGTCCAGCGTTTCGCCGACGCAGACCACCGCCGTCAGGCCCGCGTCCCAGGCGGCGCGGGTCTTGTCCCGGATCAAGGCGTCCACCTCGCCATGGTCGCTGCGGCGTTCGGAATGGCCGAGGATGACATGGGTTGCGCCTGCGTCCCGGAGCATTTCGGCGGAGATGTCGCCGGTATGTGCGCCCGAAGTACTGGGGTGGCAATCCTGCCCGCCGATGTGGATCTTGTCAGCGGCCTGCACGGCCCCCGCGATCAGAGTGGCGGGCGGGCAGATCAGCACCTCGGCGGCACCGCCGGCGGCGGCGGCCTCCATCGCGGTAAGTTCGCCCAGCGACTCACCTGTGCCGTTCATCTTCCAGTTGCCCGCGGCCAGTTTCTGTCGCATGTCGCCCAACTCCCATATGTCTTTGGAGTTTTGTTCCTTGCGGCGGGCGCGGCGTCAAGCCCGGTTGAAGGCTGCGCGGCGACATGACAAGGGAAGCGGCGCATTTCGAAGGGAGACGGCATGATACCAAGGCTGGATGCAGCGAAGATCGCGGCGCGCGATCCCGAAACGCTGGACGAGTTGCGGCGCGGGGCCGAGGAGATCGGATTCCTGATCGTCGGCAATACGGCGATTTCTTCGGCGCGGATGCGGTTTGTGCTGGCGGCTTACCGGGCGTTCTTTGATTTGCCGGAGGCGGAGAAGCGGCAGGTGGACATAGCGGTGACCGGGTCCAACCGGGGCTGGGGCGCGTCGCAGAGCGAGCAGGTCGATCCAGAGTCCAACCCCGATTACAAGCAGGTCTTTGACAGCGGGTTTGAGGATGCGGAGTCCGGCCTGTCGGTCTATGCGCCGAACCTGTGGCCAGCGCGGCCCGAAGGGTTCCGCGCGGTGGTCGAGGCCTATTACCGGGATGCGCGGGCGGTGGCGTTGGACATCCTGCGCGGCGTCGCCGAGGCGATCGGCGAAGAGCGGGATTACTTTGATGACAAGTTCGCGCGGCCCATGGCGCTGCTGCGGGGGAACTACTATCCGCCGCGGCCCGATTGGGCAGGCGACAAGGATTTCGGCATCGCCGCGCATACGGATTACGGCTGCCTGACTCTCTTGGGGTCGGACGGGGTGCCCGGTCTGGAGGTGCTGTTGCGTGACGGTTCATGGTTGCCGGTCGAGGCGAAACCGGGAGAGTTCGTCATCAACTTTGGCGAGATGCTGGAGTTCTGGACCGAGGGGCGGGTCAAGGCGACGCTGCACCGGGTGAAGGGGACGGCGGAGGACCGCATCTCAGTGCCGCTGTTCTTCAACCCCGATTACCAGACCAACGTGGCGCCTATGGGTTCGGGGCAGGTGATCCGGGCGGGGGAACACCTCGCCAAGCGGTTCAACGAAACCTACGTGCATTTGCAGAAGGCAGGCAGCGATACGTAGGCGGCTACTGACAGAAACTGACAAGGGGTCGTGGCATTGCCTGTGCAGGCGAATTGCACAGAAAAGGATGCCAACATGTTGACGCTTTATCACGCCCCATACAGCCGCTCTTCCCGGGTTGTGGAACTGATTCACGCGCTGGGAGCGCAGGACAAGGTTCAGGTCCGGTTGACCGAGGTTCCCCGGCAGGATGGCTCTGGCGGGCGGGACCCGAAGAACCCGCATCCCGATGGCAAGGTGCCTCTGCTGGAGCATGACGGGTCAATCATTCGCGAAAGCGACGCGATCATGATCCACCTGACCAACCTGTTTCCTGAAGCGGGGATGGCACCGGAACACGCCACACCGGAGCACGGCGCCTTTCTGGCCTGGATGGCGTGGTACGGCAACGTGATGGAGCCGGTGATTGTTGCAAAGCTGGCCGAACTGTCGCACCCGTTCCTGCAGACCACCTATCGCGACTGGGACACGGTGATTGCGACGCTGGAGAGGGCGCTGAGTGAGGCGGACTGGCTGGTGGGGAACAAGTATTCTGCGGCGGATATCATGATCTGCTCCACCTTCAACTGGCTGCCGGATCTGGTGCCCGATGTGCCAGTGATCCGCAACTGGGTGGCGCGCTGTCAGGCGCAGGCCGCGCATCAGGCGGCCATGGAGTTTGACGGCCGTGCGAAGGCTGAAGCTGCCTGAACGAAAGCACCGGGGGCGCGCTGCGGCCCCGGTCCGCCATCACAGGTGGCGCAGCGCCTCACGGGCGAGGCTGACGGCCTCTTCGGGGTCATCCAGCGTCGAGCCGGGCAGTGCCCAATAAGGCATGGCCGCGCCTTTGCCGTCCTTGCGGGTATAGGTCCAGCGCGCGCAGCCCATCTCTTCGAGCCTGTCGATGAAGGGGCCTGCGCCCTTGATGAAGATATTGCCGTCCGAATGCACAAGCGCAAAGATCGTGCCTTCATGATAGAGGCACAATCCGCCCATCATCTTGCGGGTCGTGATGTTTCCGAGACCGGAGAAGAGGTCCTTGGCAAAGGCGATCTCTTCGGCGCTGACGCCCACTAGGCCTGATCCCGCTCCGATGCCATTTCCTCGACATCCTTGAACTTGATCGACTCGCCGCAGCCGCAGGCGTCTTCGACATTCGGGTTGCGGAACTTGAAGCCGGATTCCAGCAGCGAGGTTTCATAGTCGATTTCGGTGCCGAACAGGAACATTTGCGCCATCGGTGCAATCAGCACCCGCGCACCGTCCTGTTCCACCACCTCGTCATTGGAGTCCGCTGCGTCCACGTAATCCATGGTGTATTCCATGCCCGCGCAGCCACCTTTCTTGACACCGATCTTCAGCCCGAAGCGGCTGTCGCGCTGCATCAGCTTGCGGATCTGGGTCACGGCGGCAGAGGTGATCGTCACAGGGGACTGACCGGGAATGGCGAACATTTGGCGAGCTCCTTTTCTGACTGCAAACCTAAGGTATGCATGGGGCCAGAACAAGGGTGGTCCGGAATTACGACCTTGTGATCGTGCCCAAAAAGCCCGGACTGCTCAGGCGGCGGCGGGATCTGGGCTGTCCGGGTCGGCGGCGAGGGTGGCCTGCGGGAAGACCGTCACATCCTCTTCTTCTTCCAGACGCGAAAGCCTGCGCACCAGCGCCTCACGCGCAAGGCAGGCCACGTCCCAGGAGGAGTTCGGATCGCGGCAGGGCACCATGAACCAGACGTCGACGCCAAAGGCATCCTGCCCGGTGACGCGCACGGCGGATTTGTCGCGGTCGTCAAGGTCCGCAGGGTCGAGTTCATCCAGAACCGCCTCAAAAACCTCCCGCATGCGGTCAATGTCCGCATCTGGCGACAGTTTGAACCGCAGCACGCGCAGCATTTCCGGCTCTTTCAGGGTCCAGTTCTCGAACGTGGTCGAGGCGAATTCGCTGACCGGCACCACAAGACGGGTGCCGTCCCAGTCGCGCAGTTGGACGTAGGTGAAATTGATCCGCTCGACGTGGCAGAGCGCCTCCTTGTAGACCACACGGTCGCCGATGCGCGCGGATTGGTTCAGAGCGATCTGCAGCGAGGCAAGGATATTGGTCAGGATCGTGCGCGCCGCATAACCGAGGATCAGCGTCAGCACGCCCGCAGAGGCGAGCAGGGAAAAGCCGTAGGTGCGGAACAGGTTGGCCGAGGCCAGGACAATGCCGAAGCCGAACAGGAAGACGATGATGACGAGGATGCGGCGCACTGCGGCGATACGCGTGGCGCGGGTGCGTGCCTCATCGAATTGCTGGCGGGTCAGGTCAAGCTCGTCAAAACCGGTGATCTGGTCGAGGATGACCTCGATCACGTTGACGATCAGCATCAGGGCGGCGGTGACGAAACCGGCGGCGATGAGCGGGGTCATCACGCTGTTCAGCCGCCCGGAAAAGACAAAGAAGGTTTGCGTGCCCACGGCCAGCGTCAGCGCCACGGCCGCCAGCACCAGCGGCATCCGTGCGGCGCGAAAGGCGGCGGTGGTGATGCGGCGGGTGGCATGCCGCCCCAGCCTGCGCAGCAAGACGGCGGTGCCCTGACCGGCCAGCGCCGCAAGCAGCGCCAGCAGAGGCAGGCCGATCACCTCCCACCACATCAGCCGCCAGAAGGCGTGCTCCCGCAGGGCGTCCGGCATCAGTTCCTCGTACCTCAAGGGGCCATGGGCGTCATAGAGCGCCGGGATCTTCTGCACGGTCTGGCGTGAGACGACCCAGACCGGATCCCCTTGTGCCGGTTTGATGCGGTTCAGGCGGATGGCGGCGGGTATGCCGTCCAGTTCGATTTCCCAGACCAGCAGTGAGCGGCGTTTCATGCCTGCGGTGGCCGAGCTTGAGGTCTGCCGCGCGTCCATCGCGTCGGGCCGGTCCAGGATCTGGCCCCAGTCCAGCACGGCGCGGCGTTCGATCACGGTCACCAGTTGGTCGGCCAGCCGAGAGCCGCGAAGGGCCTGCTCTTCAGCCGGGATGTCAGACAGGTTCAGCAGATGCGCCCGCCAGTGATCCCCGGCACCGTCAGGCGCGCTCCGCAGCAGGGCTTCCATGGTGGCGCGCGGGGTGCTGCGGTCCAGGGCCTCTGGCGCGGAGGCGAGCCCGCTGTTGAGGCTGTCGACCCCGAACCATGCCGCATCATCGGACTGCGCCTGCGCCAAGGGGGACAGCAGGATCAGGAATAGACCCGCAAACAGGGCGGCAGGGCGGAGGTTGATCAGGCGATGCATCGGGGTGGCAACGCCTGAAGTACCGTGGATGTTCCGCAGATTGCGCGGCCAAGTGGGCGGGCCGCCCGGTCAGGGACGGCCCGGCATGGCTCAGAGGCCCATGCAGTTGGCGTAATAGGTCACGGTGGCGGGCCAGTCCGAAAAGACGCCGATCACACCCACGTCCTGCGCCAGAACGTCGAGGATTTCGAAGTAATCGCCGTCCCGGTCGGTGACCTCCTTGACCGACTGAAAGTACCAGCCGCCGCCGCCTGCCAGCGGGCCGGAGCGTTCCAGCGTCCAAGTGATGAGGCCCAGATCGGCCTCTTTCGCCTTCACTGCCAGTGTCGAGGGGATCATCTTACCGGCATCGTTCAGGGTGACCAGCATCCACAGCGGCGGGGCGATGTAGTTCACGCCCATGGCCTTCAACTCTGCCATGGTGTGGGGCCATTTGGCCTCGTCCATCGGCGCATAGCCTTCGACGCGGGGTTCATCCATCAGGTAGACTGCCTGCGCGCCAAACTCGGGTGCGTTCTCGATCCAGTATTTGACCACATCGAGGTCAAAGCTCTGTACCCAGACACGCGCGGGGTCGATGCCCGCCGCCTTGTACTCGTCGACCATCTTTTGCGCGTAATCGTCGTAAGAGAAGCCGTCGAAGGGCATCTCGACACTGGGCGCTTTCAACTCGGGGGTGAAATCCACGCCAAGGCTGTCGAACAATTCTATCGACCGGGCGTGGGTCATCAGGGTGGCGTTGCCGACGTAGAGGTCAGTGCGCCAGTCGGCGGTGCCGCCGAGAAAGGCCTCTGCGGTGGTGGCGCTGCGGTCGGCGGCATCCATCTTGGGCTTCAGCGTCATGAACTCGGCCAGCGTCAGGTCCGAGGTGCGGCATTCAGCCGTGGCGTTCTGGTTGCCCGCAGCCGGGGCGAAGGGTGTGGTGCACTTCTGCCCCAGATCGGTGGCAACGATGTCGGTGGTGGTGTGCAGGTCATTCTGGGCATGACGGCAGACCAGTTCCTTGTCCGCGGTAAAGGTCACGTCACATTCGAGGATGCCCGCGCCCATGCCGGCGGCGGCGCGGTTCGATTCCTCGGTATGTTCGGGGAACATCAGCGGCGCGCCACGGTGACCGATGGAGAACTTGGAGGTGGTCGGTGTCTGGGTCAGGCAGGACTGCAGCTTGTCCTTGAGCGCGCCGTCTTCCATCTGGGAAATCAGGTAGGCGGGGCGGACGCCATAGGTCAGGCCTGCGTCATAGGCCGTTGCGTGGCTTTCGGCGAATGCGGGACTCGTTGCAAGCGCCGCAAGGGCCGCGAAGTGAAGCGTTTTCATGGGAAGTCTCCGGTGTTGAGATATCTGTATCGGTCGGAGTCGTGACAGCGCGGTGACTGATGAATGAAACCTGCATGACGGCGGTCAACCGGTGGCGGGCTCTGGGTCCGCGGCGGCGCGCAAGGCGGGCAGGGCGGCCAGAAGCGACAGCATCGCCAGCCCCCAGAGCAGCCAGAGCATACGCGCCGGATCGGGGGACGCGCCGATCAACACGCCCGACACAGAGGTCATGACAGCGGCACAACCCACCGTAACCGCGCCCGACAGTCCCGCCGCGCTGCCAGCCAGATCCGGGCGCACGGACAGCGCGCCTGACAGACCGGCCGGGGTGCTGATGCCGTTGGACAGGCCGATGACCGGCATCAGGACATAGAGGCTGACCGCCGAGCCGTCGCCAAGCCACCACAGCGGCAGCGCCGCGCCCAGCCCCGCGACCGCGACCAGCCGTCCGATCACCACCATCGGCGCGGTGGCCAGGCTGCCGCCGATGCGGCGCGACACATAGCTCCCGCAGATGAACCCGGCGGGCGGCAGGCCGATCAGCGCGCCGACCACGCTTGCCGGCAGGTCGAACACGACATCGGCAAGGATCGGCGTGGCGGCGAGATAGGCAAAGAAGATGCCCAGCCCCAGACCGACGGAAAAGGTATAGGACCAGAAGGAAAGATTGGTCAGCAAGGCGGGATAAGAGCGAAAATGGGCTGGGAAGCCCTGTCCGCGTGTGGCGTTTGTCTCTCCCAGGTCGCGCCAGCACAGCCAGACCAGCGCCCCGCCTGCGAAGAAGAAGACCCAGAGCGTTGCGCGCCAGCCAAACACCTGATCCAGCGTGCCGCCGACCACAGGCGCCAGCATCGGGCCCAGCGCGATGGCCATGCCGATGGTGCCAAGCCGTGATGTCGCCTCGCTGGGCGGCGAGGTATCGCGCACGATGGCGCGCGACAGGACGTTGCCCGCGATGACCGAGGATTGCAGGACACGAAAGGCCATGAAACTGGTGAAATCCGGGGCAAGCGCGGTGCCCAGAGAGGCCAGCGTGAAAATCAAGAGCGACCACAGCAGCACGGGCCGCCGTCCATAAAGGTCGGACAGAGGGCCGATGACCACCTGCAAGACAGCGGTGATCATCATGAAAACCGAGATCGACAGGCTCGCCTGCGCATATGTGATGGAATAGGCCTGCGCCATGTTCGGCAGCGACGGCAGAAACATGTTGACCGACACGATGCCCAGAATGGTGATCAGGACCAGCGTGATAAGCGAAGGCGGTTTTGTGGGAACGGGGCGCATGGGAACTTTTCAAAAGATGCCCATGCCATATCTGTTTAATGGCCGGGGCAACAGGCCGAAAGCCCGATGCTCCGCACACCCGACGGTTTACATGAAGCCCAGTTCCAGCCGCGCCTCATCAGACATCATTTCCATGCCCCAGGGCGGTTCCCATGTCAGGTCGACGTCCACCTGTTTGACACCGGGCAGCGGTTCGACCGCCTCGGCCACCCATCCCGGCATCTCACCGGCCACAGGACAACCCGGCGCAGTCAGCGTCATGATGATGCGCACCTCGGCCGAGTCGTTGATCTCGACCGTGTAGACAAGGCCAAGGTCATAGATATTGACCGGGATCTCCGGGTCATAGACGCTGCGGCAGGCCTCGACCACGGTGTCATAGAGCGGATGGTCAGTGCTGGAAGGCGCAATCAGCGGCGCACCTTCGAGCGGTGGGTTCTGCTCGGTCATTGTGGGTGGTCCTCGTCTCCGAAAGTCTGAGCATTTATATAGGGAATATGAGCGGCGCGGTAAAGGGGCCGTGAGCTTATTGCCGCGACGGGGCCTTATTCCTCGCTCATGCTCTTTCTGGATCGGACGGGCGCCGGGCGGACCTTGGCCTCGATATGGTCATAGAGCAGCGCGGCGACGTTCTTTTTGGTTGCCGTTTCAATGCCTTCAAGGCCGGGGCTGCTGTTGACTTCCAGCACTTTCGGTCCCGCCTCTGAGCGCAGCAGGTCAACACCTGCAAGGTTCAGTCGAAAGGCGCGGGCGGCGCGCAGGGCGGTTTCGCGCTCTTCCTTGGAGATGCGCACGCTTTGCGCCGATCCGCCGCGATGCAGGTTGGAGCGGAAATCGCCTTCGGCCCCGGTGCGTTTCATCGCCGCCACGACCTTGCCGCCAACCACCAGGCAGCGGATGTCCTCGCCCGCCGCTTCCTTGACAAAATCCTGCACGAGGAAATTGGCCTTTAGCCCGCGAAAGGCGTCGATCACCGATTCCGCCGCCTTCTTGGTTTCGGCCAGCACGACGCCCTTGCCTTGGGTCGATTCCAGCAGTTTGACGATCAGCGGCGCGGTGCCGACCAGCCGCATCAGTGACTGCGTGTCCTTGGGCGAGGCGGCAAAGGCGGTGTTGGGCATGCCGATCTTGTGCCGCGCCATCAATTGATGGGCGTGCAGCTTGTCGCGCGAGGCGGTGATCCCGTCCGAGCCGTTCACGCAAAAGGTGCCGATGGTTTCGAACTGGCGGATGACGGCGGTCCCGTATGCGGTGACCGAGGCGCCGATGCGCGGGATCACCGCGTCATAGCGCGGCAGGCGCTTGCCGTCGTAATGCACCTCTGGCGAGAGCGCGTTGATGGCCATGTAACAGCGGGTGGTGTCGATGACCTCGACGGCATGGCCGCGCTTTTCGCCCTCTTCCACCAGCCGACGGGTGGAATAATTGTCCTCGCGGCTCATCACCGCGACGCGGAGCGCGCGGTTGGGGGCGTGCTGGCGTACGTGTGCGGTGGTGTAGACATCGTAGCTGAGCCTGGGCTGCTGAAAGCGGTCTGTGGCGACGATGGTGATGTGATCCTTGAGCGCCTCGCGGCCCAGCAACATGCGCGATGCCATGTTCGACCGGTCGGTCAGCGTGATTTCGATGCGCCAGCTCACTTCGCCGATCCGCAGGGTCGAGGCAATGACATAGCGCGACTCGGATTCGCCGTTGGATGAGGTCACGGTGCGGCGGTCGACGATGCGGGCGGAACAGGGAATCACCAGGTCGTCGCGCCCCGGCACCGGGTGCACGGTGAAACGCACCTTGGGCGCGCTGGCCGGTCCGAAGGTTTCAATGTCGAAGGCGTGCAGGGCCGAGGTGCGTGCGCCGGTGTCGACTTTTGCGCGCATCGCGGGCAGGCCGAGGTCGGGCAGGGCGACCCACTCCTCCCAGCCGAAGCGGATCATGTCGTTTTCCTGATCGGGGGTATCGGTCATTGGGCGGTGCCTTCCTCTGAAACCAGTCCAGCCCTAACAACAGGGGCGTGCGGCAACAAGGGTGGTCAGCGGTGACTGTCCAGCCAGACGCGCACCGCGTCCAGCCGGGTGCGGGCGACAGGGACACGGGTGCCATCGTCCAGATGCATCAGGTGTCGCTGACCTTCGCGGGTCAGATCACGCGCGGCGCCGGCAGAGACCCACCAGGACCTGTGCGGCTGCAAGCCGTCGTCGGGCCCGGTCTGGGCAACGATGTCACCAAGGCGGGCGCGGTGGGTGATGCTTTGCCCGTCGATGGTGATGAGGACGTGATGTTCGCGCGCCTCGATATGGTGCAGGCGGGCCAGCGGCACCGGCTCTGCCCCGATCAGGATGCGGCGTTCCTCTGGCGCGGGTGGCGGGGTGTCCGGTGGCGGGGCAGTCTCGGGTTCTGCGCCGTCGACGTGAAAGCGGACGTAACGAAAGTAGATCAGGCCGAACAGCTCGGCGATGAGCCAGTAGTAGAAGAAGCCAGGCAGAATCGGGATCAGGACCTGTCCGCCGGTGCCGAGGTAAACCGCCGCCTGGCCAGTCAGGACGGCGGGCAGCAAAGAGCACAGGACGATCATCGGGCCGGGCCAGATGCGCGGACCAAAGCGACGTTGCAGAATGGCGAACCCGGAAACCACTACCCAGACCGCCAGATGGAACACACACATCAACAGTGCCCAGACCACCAGGATGACGGGCAGGGCGACGCGGTCCCACAGGTCAGGAACATCCGTGACGATCAACAACACGTAGACAAACCCCAGATAGGTCAGGGTCGTCCGGTCCCGCAACAGGGCCAAAAGCTCTTTGGGGGTCAGGGAAAAGCGCCCGCCGAGTATGTCGAAGAAGGTCAGAGTTTTGTTCGTCATATGTGTCACGACGCAATCTGCAGGTTTGATGCTGTGGTCAGATAATGCGCAAATCGGTCAACGGGTTCCCTGAACTAGCAGAGCCTGACGCCCGTGGACAAGACCTGTGCGGGAATGTCTTGCGGGTGGCGACAATGGGTTCATTATGTGCATTATCGCACAGATTGGGTCCGCAACAGGGGATTGTGTGCAGGGATTTACCGTCTACCTTTTGTGCAACCTAAATTCGGAGATCACGACATGAGCTGGAATCCCGCGCTTGATCCGCATTGCCCGATTGGCGACGAAGTGGACGCCATCGAGACCTTGATTGTTCCCCGTGCCCGCGACCTCGGTGGGTTCGAGGTGCGCCGCGCCCTGCCTGCGCCCAAGCGTCAGATGGTTGGACCCTTCATTTTCTTCGACCAGATGGGTCCGGCGGAGTTCCTGCCGACCCGTGGGCTGGACGTCCGCCCGCACCCGCATATCGGTCTGGCGACGATCAGTTACCTCTATCGCGGTCGGATGCACCATCGCGACAGTCTGGGCACCGATCAGTGGATCGAACCGGGGGCGGTCAACTGGATGGTCGCCGGGCAGGGGATCACCCACTCCGAACGCACCGATGACGCCACTCAGACCGAACCGATGCCATTCTTCGGCATTCAGACATGGGTTGCCTTGCCCAAGGATCATGAGGACCGCGCGCCGGAGTTCATCCACGCCGGGGCCGAGACCTTGCCCGAGATGAATGGCGAAGGAAAGTCCGTGCGCCTGATCCTTGGCCATGCCTGGGGCGAGGCTGCACCGGTCAAGACGGCGTCCGAGATGTTCTATGCCGATGCGGTTCTGCAACCGGGGGCGGCGATCCCTTTGCCGGATGAGCATGAGGACAGGGGCGTCTATATCGTCGATGGGGCGGTAGAAGTAGCCGGTGAACGCTATGAGGCCGGTCGCATGATGGTGTTCCGCCCCGGTGACCGGGTGTCGCTGAAAGCCGGGCCCGAGGGTGCGCGCGTGATGCTGCTGGGGGGCGAGACGCTGGAAGGCGACCGGTTCATCTGGTGGAATTTCGTCGCCTCTTCGCGCGAGCGGATCGAAGAGGCCAAGGAGGCGTGGCGAAAGGGGGACTGGCAGAACAACGACCGTTTTCACCTGCCGCCGGGCGACGACGCGGACTATATCCCGCTGCCGGCACGCTGAGGTGATCTAGACAGGATATAGGCCGCGGCTGAGTCCAGCGCGCGGCCTGAATGTCTGTCGGTTGTCCCGTGCGGCGGTCTCAGCCCGCAGCGAGGACCTGCCCGAAATTGCGCTTTTGCCAGAGGGGCCAGCCCATCATCTGGCTCATGGTGCCGAACCTCATCCCGCGCTGGGTCAGCGTGTCAAAAGTCCGGGGCATGGCGCGGACCGTGCCGCTCTGGATGTCGTGGGTCAGGATGATCGCGCCGGGGCGGCTGTGCGAGATGATGCGGTTTGCAACAACGTTGGACCCCGGGCGACGCCAGTCCTGCGGATCCACGGACCAGAGAATCGTCGGCAGTTTGCGCTGCTGGTAGAGCATGTTGCTCTGCCGGTTGGTGAAGGCGCCGTAGGGCGGGCGGAAGGTGACCGGCGGGCGGCCGGTGATCTTGAAGATCGCGTCCGACGTGCGGTCAATCTGATTGAGGACATATTTGTCCGAATACCCGGCAAGGTTCGGATGTGACCATGTGTGATTGCCGATCTCGTGACCTTCGTCGGCAATACGCTTGACAATATCGGGCCATGTGACGACCCTGCGTCCAATAAGATAGAAAGTGGCGCGCAGGCCACGCGCTTTGAGGATATCGAGGAGTCGAGGAGTCAGGGTCGGGTGCGGCCCGTCATCAAACGTCATCGCCACCACCGGGGAGGCCGTCTTGACGGCTTTCACTGTGATCCATCCGTTGGAGAACAGATCCTTTGGAAGACTGATTTCAGGGGCCGCCCACAGAGTGTCGGGACGTGAAAAGGCAAGAGCAGCTGTGCCGGCGGACAGAAACGTCCGGCGCGAAAAATTTGACATTGGGACAACCTTGGCAGTGAAAGGCGAGCAGACCCTTCGACAAAGCCGGGGGCGTTTACATTTGGCAAGCCGATTCCCGAATCCGGGAATCGGCGCTGGACTGGCGTGTCTATTCGGCAACGCAGTGTGGCAGGAAGATGTCACGCCCCTCCTGCAAAAATGCGCCGATTTCTGTTTCAAAACCGCTTGACGACCCGGGGGGCTGCGCATAGAAGGCCTCTCACGCCACGGCCAAGCGGTCACGGCGGCAGTCAAGCGGTTGTAGCTCAGTTGGTTAGAGTACCGGCCTGTCACGCCGGGGGTCGCGGGTTCGAGCCCCGTCAACCGCGCCAACACTGCCCCGAACGCACGGCCTGACGCGATAGCGCGGTTGTAGCTCAGTTGGTTAGAGTACCGGCCTGTCACGCCGGGGGTCGCGGGTTCGAGCCCCGTCAACCGCGCCACTTCTTTTTCTCGACATCGATGGAACCAGGTCCGTGTTCACGGGTTGTTAATCTGTCGACGCCTCGTAGCGTCGATGGCCGTGCCGCGCGTAAGGAATACCTGACTGTCCCCGGGTGCGTTGATCGGCGAAAAACAAAAGGCGCCCCGGATGGGACGCCTTGGAAATAACATATGGAGACGAAAAGGAGGGGTCAGCGGCCCCAGCTGCGCACCGGACCGCAGTCCATATGCACGAAGTTCGAACCGGAGTAGCGTCCGACACCGCCTGCCTTGCAGGCTGAAGCGGCGCGATACATCTGGTTGACGGAACGCGACGAGAGCCTGAGATCTGCCGCCTCACCACGCAGGTGGCGAGAGTTCTTCGCGACACCGGACGAACGCGCACGCAACATGGCATTGGTCGACGGGCTGCGGTAGCCGGAAATGAGCATGTAAGGTTCACTGACGTCGAGAAGATTGTGCGCCGCGGCCATGATGTCGATGGTGCGGGTGTCAATCGTCTTGAGTTCGTCGGATCGCCAGTCACGCATGAAGAAGTTGATCTCTTTCAATGCGTCGGCAAGATAGTCGCCCTCGACCCAGTAGATCATGTCGAGGCGTTCTCCGGTGCGACCGGAATGCATTCGGATTCGGCGGACATCGCCGGATCCGCGCAGGAAGCCTGCTGCGTTTGAAAAAGTTGGCGCAGCTGCAACAGTGGTCGCAGCAAACGCGCGAAGAAGTCCGCGGCGTGTAAAGCCGCATGTCTTTGTCTCTGTCATGTGAGCGCCTGTCCCGTAGTCGCCGTGTTACCTGAATTTGGACGCATCGTTGTACGCCACCTGCCATCTATCCCCAGATGTCGATCTTTGTATTGCACGAATCGAAGGCGCTAAAAAGGTCGTTTTGTGATGTATTGTAATGATCAAGGGGGAATTGGCGAGAATTTGCCCATAATGCAGGCGGTGTGGCGGGAATGCTCTTGTGTGGCGCTGTGGCGCAACGCTCGACATCTTGGCGAAGTTGTGAGTAGACAGGTGTAGCGCCCTGTATGCACGGTATTAATCGGGATTGCTGGTGAGATGAAGGATAAGTTGATGAACGGAGTGGATGCGCGGGCGATGCTGCGGACCCTGGCAACGGCCGGGACAGTCTGGCTGGCCGCAACCGCCGGAATGGCGGCAGAGGGCGGTGACGGGCTGGGCCTGAAGATTACAGCCTTCAAGCAGGCGGTGGCCGAGAACATCGCCGACAACGAGGGCATCGCCGCCTTCTATCGCGCGCGCGATTTCGCCCCGGTCTGGACCGGATCGGGAGAAGGTGACCGCGCGCGTCGAATCGCGTTGCTCGAAGCCTTTGACATGGCCGAGGTGCATGGCCTGCCCGAAGGTCGGTATAATGCTGACCGTTTGATAGCGCAGATGGCGGCTGCTTCGGACGGCCGGTCGCGCGGATTGCTGGAAATCGAACTGACCAGAACCTTCATCCGGTTTGCCAATGACCTGCAATCCGGTGTGCTGGAGCCGGGCAAAATCATCGACGAGATCAAGCGGGAACTTCCGCGCCGCGATCCGCAGGAGCTGCTGTCGCGCCTGATCGAGGAAGACCCCAAGGCGGTGTTCCTCAGCCTTGTCCCGTCCAGCCCGGAATACACCCGCCTGATGCGGGCCAAGCTGCGTCTTGAGCACAAGATACAACATGGTGGCTGGGGCCAGACGGTTTCGGCGGGCAGCCTGCGACCGGGCGATTCCGGCAATGCGGTTGTCGCACTGCGCAACAGGCTGGTGGCGATGGGCTACCTGACGCCGTCGTTCAGCATGACCTACGACAGCGCCATGGAAGCCGCGGTGCGTGAGTTGCAGGAAGACAACGGCCTGGCGTTGGACGGCGTCGCAGGTGGCTCGACCATGCGTGCGATCAATACCTCGCCCGAGGAACGGTTGCAGTCGATCATGGTGGCGATGGAGCGGGAACGCTGGCTCAATCTGCCCGAAGGGCGCGGCAAGCGGCACGTTCTGGTCAACCTCGTGGATTTCCACGCCGAGATCATCGACGACGACAAGCTGACCTTCAAGACGAAGTCCGTCATCGGCGCGCAGGGGGCGGACCGTCGTACCCCTGAGTTTTCGGATGTGATGGAGCGCATGGTCATCAACCCGTACTGGTTTGTGCCGCAGTCCATCATCCGGGGCGAGTACCTGCCCGCGATCCGCAGCAACCCCTACGCGGCCGGACACCTTGAGATCGTCGATTACCGCGGTCGCGTGGTCAGCCGGGAAACAGCGGCGGCCTATGCCTCGTCGCGCAACTTCCCCTTCACCATGCGCCAGCCCCCGGGCCCAGGCAATGCGCTGGGGACGGTGAAGTTCCTGTTTCCGAACAAGTACAACATCTACCTGCATGACACGCCATCGCAGCACCTGTTCAAGCGCGAGGTGCGCACCTTCAGCCACGGCTGCATCCGTCTGGATGATCCACATGAGTTCGCCTATGCGCTGCTGGCGCCGCAGGAGGACAATCCCGAGGATTACTTCCAGCGCACGCTGCGGTCCGGCCAGAACACCAAGGTGCCGCTGGAGACGCCGATCCCGGTGCACCTGATCTATCGCACGGCCTTCACCTCGGCGAAGGGCCATATGAACTACCGCAACGACGTTTACGGTCGCGACAAGATCCTGTGGCGCGCCCTGAACAACGAAGGGGTGGTCCTGAGGGCCGGGCGCAGCTAAACCTCTCCCGGAGAAGGCGCCTTGCCTGTTATGGGGCCTGTTCCGGGAGACTGCATGACCTTCACGATCGAGCAAATCTCAATCGCCCTTGGCATCCCGGCCGAGGGCGATCTTTCTTTGACAGTGGACAGTCTGGCCGAACCGCGTGATGCGGGACCGGGGCAATTGGCCATGGCAACCAAACCCGAATACGCCGAGACACTGACTGCCGGCACAGCGCGGGCAGCGATGCTGTGGCTGGGGGCGGACTGGCGGGCGATGGGTCTGGCGGCGGCGCTGCTGCCCGGACGACCGCGTTTTGCGATGTCCGGTCTGACCGGCATGATGGATCCGGGTCAGGGCTATCATGGCGGCATACATCCCAGCGCGGTGGTCGACCCGGCGGCCGATCTGGGCGCGGACGTCTCTGTCGGGCCACTGGCGGTGATCGAGGCCGGCGCGGTGATCGGCGCGGGATCGGTGATCGGGCCGCAATGTTACGTTGGTCGCGACGTGCGTCTGGGCGCGGGCGCCATGTTGCATGCGGGCGTGCGGATCATGGCGCGGGTGGTGATCGGCACGGGCTTTGTCGCGCAGCCCGGATCGATTGTCGGTGGCGACGGTTTCTCCTTTGTGACGCCCGAGGTCTCCGGCGTGGAACGTGCCCGGGCCTCGCTGGGCGAAGAGGGCAGCGAAGCGGCGCAAAGCTGGGCCCGGATCGCCAGCCTTGGCGCGGTCGAGATCGGTGACGATGTCGAACTGGGTGCGGGCAGCACCATCGACCGGGGCACCATCCGCGACACCGCGATCGGCAGCGGAACCAAGATCGACAACCTTGTGCAGATCGGTCACAACGTGGTGATCGGGCGGGACTGCCTGCTCTGCGCGCAGGTGGCCATCGCCGGGTCCACGGTTGTCGGCGACAATGTGGTCATGGCGGGCAAGGTCGGCGTTTCTGACAATTTGCGGATCGGCAACCGGGTGATCCTTGGCGGCGCCAGCGTGGTGCTGAGCAATGTACCGGAGGGGCGGGTCATGCTTGGCTATCCAGCGATGAAGATGGACAGCCACGTCGAGGCCTACAAGGGCCTGCGCCGGTTGCCGCGCCTGTTTCGCGACGTCGCAGACCTCAAGAAAGCTGTTTCATTGCTGCTCGGAAATGACTAGATACCCGGCAATTCCGGCAATTCCGGCAAGCGCAGGGGCAGGGCATGAACGTCGAAGATAAGGTGGTTCAGATCATCGCGGATCAGGCAATGCTCGAGGTCTCGGACGTGACGATGGAGAGCACGCCCGAGGAACTCGGCATCGACTCACTGGGGCTGGTCGAGTCGATCTTTTCGATCGAGGAAGCATTCGACATTTCGGTGCCGTTCAATGCCAATGATCCCTCGGAATCGGATTTCGACATTTCGTCGGTGGCGAAGATCGTCGAAGGCATCCAAAAGCTGCTCGCCGAGCAAAAATCGTGAAGCGGGTTGTCATTACCGGGGCGGGGACGATCAACCCGCTCGGGCAGGACGTGGCCAGTACCTTCGAGGCGATGCGCGAAGGGAGGTGCGGCATTGGCCCCCTGGAATTTCGCGATGTGGACAGGCTGTCGATCCGGATCGGCGGCCAGGTCAAGGACTTCGACCCCGAAACGGTATTCAACCGCCAACAGCTTGCGCTCTATGACCGGTTCACGCAGTTCACCCTGATCGCGGCCCGTCAGGCGATGGCGCAGTCCGGGCTGGACCTGTCAGGCGAGCTCGCCAACCGCTCTGGCGTGGTACTGGGCACCTCGGGCGGCGGGCTGAACACACAGGACGACAATTACCGCGCTGTCTATGAAGAGGGCAAGAACCGGGTTCACCCCTTTGTGGTGCCCAAGTTGATGAACAACGCGGCCACCAGCCACGTCAGCATGGAATTCAACGTCAAGGGACCAAGCTTTACCGTGGCCACCGCCTGCGCCAGTTCCAATCACGCGATGGGACAGGCGTTCCAGATGATCCGGTCGGGCATGTGCACCACGATGATCACCGGCGGATCGGAGTCGATGCTGTGCTTTGGCGGGATCAAGGCCTGGGAAGGGCTGCGGGTCATGTCCAAGGACGCCTGCCGCCCGTTCTCCGCGACGCGCAACGGCATGGTGCAGGGCGAAGGCGCCGGTGTCTTTGTGTTTGAGGAATATGAACATGCGCGCGCCCGGGGCGCAGAGATCCTGGGCGAGGTCCTGGGGTTTGCCATGACATCGGACGCGGCCGATATCGTGATGCCCTCCAAACAGGGCGCGGCGCGGGCCATCGCGGGCGCTCTGAGCGACGCGCGCGTGGCGAAAGAGCGGGTCGGCTACATCAATGCCCATGGCACCGGGACCGCCGCCAATGACAAGACCGAATGTGCCGCCGTGGCGGATGTCTTCGGCACCCATGCGGATGATCTGATGATCTCGTCGACCAAGTCGATGCATGGCCATCTGATCGGCGGCACCGGAGCGGTGGAACTGCTGGCCTGCCTGATGGCGCTGAAAGACGGGGTGATCGCGCCGACCATCGGGTACGAGGAACCGGACCCGGAATGCGCGCTGGACGTCGTGCCCAACGTGGCGCGCGAGGCCGAGGTGGACGTGGTCCTGTCCAACGCCTTCGCCTTTGGCGGCCTGAACGCGGTGCTTGCGCTGGGGCGCGTCTGATCTGCGCGATCTGACATGCTGTGGCCGGGCGGTTGCGCCAGCCCTTTGCATTTCTTGGTAAAGATGAGTGATTTTGCGGCTTGGTGCGCAATCCCGCTCTGAGGTGTTGCCAAGACCCACAGCGATTATCGCAGACGCCTCGGTAGCGGCGAAAGCTGACCTACAGGCGCATTCGGAAGAAAACGACGCGTTCCGTCTCGGAAAAGCCGACGCTCGCATGAAAGGCATGGCTGGCTGTGTTTGTGAGGTCTGCATCGGATCCCAACTCCGAACACCCGCTTTCCCGCGCCCAGGCTCGGACCGCTCGCAACAATTGGCGACCGATACCGCGTCCCCGGTGCTCGGCACATACAAATATCCCCTCCAGAAATGCGACGGGGGTCGTTTCGCACCCGTTCACATGGTCCTGACGCAGAGAGGCCTCGGCGAAAGCGCGCAGGCTGGTCTCTCCATCTTCCTCCAGGAAGGCGACGCAGGTCTCAGGCCGCGCCAAGATCGCTGCGATCTCGTCCCGGTGCACGCCCAGCGACGTATCCTCCCAAAGCTGGACCCGCAGGCGGACCCAGGCCTCGACATCTGCGACAGTGGCGATCCGTATCGTCATGTCCCGAGTCTGTCTGACATGGCTTCGTCGTTACAAGCGATTCCGCTCAAGAACGCCCTTAGAGAAGCCAAGGGTCGCGTGCCTGCATCCGGCATTTCCTGTCTGTGGATAAGGGGCCTGTCCGGTTCCCTTGCAGTGCAAAAATATTGTCGGTCGTGGTGATGGAACAACTGGCCGGTCCGAAACGCTGTCCCTGCAAATGCAAACAGAAAGGAGGACGTCATGTCGCTCAATTCCCTGAAAGACGTTTATGTCGACCAGTTGCAGGATCTGCGCAGCGCCTGCGCGCAGTCTCATGAGATCATGGATGACCTGATCGCCGCCGCGAAAAGCGAGGATCTGAAAGCCGCGCTGCGCAGTGGCAAGGAGGGCATTGCAGAGGGCAAGTCGCATCTGCAATCGCTGATCAAGTCGCACGGCGCGGACCCCGAAGGCGAACACTGCAAGGGCATGAAAGGTCTGGTTGCCGAAGCGCGGGCACATGGCCTCGACGCTGAGTTCGGTGATGATGACGCGCGCGACGCGGTGATCATCAGCCAGTATCAACGCATGGCGCATTACGCGATTGCGGGCTATGGCAGCGCCGCGGCCTTTGCCAACCGGTTGGGGCTGACGGAAGAAGCCGGAACGCTGGGCGCGATGCTGAATGCGGCCTATTCCGGCGACCGCCGCTTTTCAGGTGTGGCACAGGGCGGCGTGAACGCTGCCGCCGCCGAGTGATCTGACATCCACGCTTTGCCATTTGGATTTCCGCCCGCTCCGTTGGTTCGGGGCGGGCGTCTTGCTGCTAAATGGCGATCGAAGTGGCGTCAGTTGCCGCGCCAGATCCAGCCGCCGCCAAAGATCCGTGAGCCTTCGGGCGCATAGAAGACGCAGGCCTGCCCGGGGCTGACACCCTCCTCGGCGACCACCAGTTCCACCTCTGCCTCGGTCTCGGAGATCGGGCGCACGATCGCCTCACGCGGGGGGCGGGTCGAGCGGACCTTGACCATCAGGTCCCATTCGTCGCGGCTGGTGAATGGCTCATCGCCCAGCCAGTTGATCTCACGAACCGGGATCTTGCGGGTGGCGAGCATCTCCTTGGGGCCGACGATCACACGGCGGCTTTCCACATCCAGCCTGACCACATAGAGCGGCTCTGTCAGGCCGCCGATGCCAAGACCGCGGCGCTGGCCGATGGTGTAGTGGATCACGCCGGTATGCTGGCCGAGCACACGGCCATCCGCATGGACGATCTCGCCCGGTTCCACAGCACCAGGGCGCAGTTTTTCGATCACCGCGGCATAGTTGCCATCGGGGACAAAGCAGATGTCCTGACTGTCGGGTTTCATCGCCACGCTCAGCCCGTATTTCGCGGCCAGCGCGCGGGTTTCATCCTTGGACGGCAGGTGGCCCAGCGGAAAGCGCAGGTAGTCCAGCTGTTCCGGCGTGGTCGAGAACAGGAAATAGCTCTGATCGCGCGAGGCATCGGCGGCGGAGTGCAGTTCTGGTCCGGCGGCGCCGTCCTTGCGCTGGATGTAATGGCCGGTGGCCATGCAGTCGGCGTCCAGCTCACGGGCGGTTTGCAGCAGGTCCTTGAACTTGACCCGCTCGTTGCACCGGATGCAGGGGACCGGAGTGGCCCCGCCCAGGTAGCTGTCGGCGAATTCGTCGATCACCGCTTCGCGAAAGATGTTTTCGTAATCCAGCACGTAATGCGGAAAGCCCATCGATTCGGCCACGCGGCGCGCGTCGTGGATGTCGATGCCCGCACAGCAGGCACCTTTCTTGGCCAGTGCCGCGCCATGATCATAAAGCTGCAACGTGACGCCGACGACGTCATAGCCCTGTTCCTTCAACATCGCGGCCACGACAGAGCTGTCGACACCGCCGGACATGGCGACGACGACCCGGGTTTCGGACGGCGGTTTGGGCAGGCCCAGCGAGTTCAGCGGGCGCGAGTCGAGCGGCATGACGTCTCTCCTTGGAATGGCCGGGAATATAGGAAAATCCAACCTATTCTCAAGGGGTCGTTTTAGCCGTCGTTAAGTGCCGCGTGGCTTTATGCCTGACAAAGAAGTGTCGGAGTTCACAAGATGTATCTGAAAAAGATCGAAGGACCGCGCGCGGTCAAACTCCCCGACGGCAGCACCATGACCCGCGCCGATCTTCCGCCAAGCGAGACACGCCGCTGGGTCGCCTCGCGCAAGGCGGCGGTGGTCAAGGCGGTGACCTTTGGTCTCATCACGCATGAACAGGCCAAGGAAAGCTATGGTTTGAGCGATGAAGAGCTGATGGAATGGGTCAAGGCCGCGTCACAACACGGCGAAGACGCGCTGAAAGTCACGAGGGTCCAAAAATATCGACAACCTTGAGTTGAAGTATTAGTCCTTTGTAGTACGGTAAGGGGGCGTTAACCTTTTTAGTCGACGTTGTGATCAGACTGATGACATTGCCCGGAGACAGACATGCGTATCTTGCTGGTTGAAGATGATCCGACTACGTCGAAAAGCATCGAATTGATGCTCAGTCACGCGAACCTCAACGTCTATTCGACGGATATGGGCGAAGAGGGGATCGATCTGGCCAAACTCTACGACTATGATCTGATCCTTCTCGACCTGAACCTGCCTGACATCAACGGGCATGAGGTTCTGCGCCAGTTGCGTGTGGCGCGAATTGATACTCCCATCCTGATCCTGACCGGCGAGGACGATACCCAATCCAAGATCAAAGGATTCGGTTTTGGTGCCGATGATTACATGACCAAACCCTTCCACCGGGATGAACTGGTGGCGCGCATCCATGCGATCATTCGCCGGTCCAAGGGTCATTCGCAGTCGGTGATCCGTACGGGCAAGGTTGCGGTCAACCTTGATGCAAAGACGGTCGAGGTCTCTGGCAAGCCGGTGCACCTGACCGGCAAGGAATACCAGATGCTGGAACTTCTGTCGCTGCGCAAGGGCACGACCCTGACCAAAGAGATGTTCCTCAACCATCTCTATGGCGGCATGGACGAACCGGAACTGAAGATCATCGATGTCTTCATCTGCAAGCTGCGCAAGAAACTGTCCGAGGCGACGGGCGACGACAATTACATCGAGACCGTCTGGGGCCGCGGCTATGTCCTGCGCGATCCCGAACCCAGCCAGGAAGAGCCGACGGCGGTCGCCGCCAACGGCTGATACTGGACCTTGCCCCGGCGCACGCCTATCACTCTGACAGGTGCCGATTGCGGGGACAGGGATGGTTGAGAAATCGCTCGAACAACTGACCGAGGTCAGCAAACTGACCGAAGAGGAGGCGCGGCAAGAGCTTGCGTCTCTTTCCTCTTTGCTGGCCGCGGCAAACCAAGCCTATCATACGCGGGACGCGCCCGATATTTCCGACGCCGAGTATGATCGGCTCAAGCGGCGCAATGCCGCGATAGAGGCGCGCTTCCCCCAGTTGAAGCGCGCGGATAGCCCATCGGAGCAGGTCGGCGCTGCCCCGTCCGACGGGTTTTCCAAGGTGCGGCACAGCATCCGGATGCTGTCGCTGTCCAATGCCTTCGAGGATGCGGGTATCTCTGATTTCGACGCCTCGATCCGGCGGTATCTCGGGCTTGGACCGGGGGATGCGCTGTCTTATTCGGCAGAGCCGAAGATCGACGGGCTTTCACTGGCACTACGGTATGAGAACGGCCAGTTGGTACAGGCGGCAACGCGGGGCGACGGGACCGAGGGTGAGAATGTCACCGCCAATGCGCGCACCATTTCGGACATTCCCGAAACCCTGACTGGCGCCCCGGAGCTGTTGGAGGTGCGCGGCGAAGTCTACATGAGCCACGGCGATTTCGAATCTCTCAACACACGTCAGACCGAACGCGGCAACAAGACCTTTGCCAATCCCCGGAACGCGGCCGCCGGCTCGCTTCGTCAGCTCGACCCGGAGATCACGCGCAGCAGACCGCTGAAGTTTTTTGCCTATTCCTGGGGAACCCTGTCCGAACCCCTGGCAGAGACGCAGATGGCCGCCATTGATCGGCTGGGTGCGCTGGGGTTTCAGACCAATCCACTGACCCGGCTTTGCGATGGACCGGAGGCGATGCTGGCGCATTACGCCCGGATCGAGGAGCAACGCGCGACGCTGGGCTATGACATCGACGGGGTTGTCTACAAGGTCAACGATCTTGGCCTGCAGGGGCGGCTGGGCTTTCGCTCGACCACGCCTCGCTGGGCGATTGCCCACAAGTTCCCGGCCGAACTGGCCTGGACCCGGCTGGAGTCCATCGACATCCAGGTCGGGCGCACGGGCGCGCTCAGTCCGGTGGCGCGGCTGACCCCGGTGACGGTCGGGGGCGTCGTCGTGTCGAACGCAACCCTGCATAACGAGGATTACATCGCCGGGCGTGACAGCAACGGCAAGGAGATCCGCGGCGGCAAGGACATCCGCGTTGGCGACTGGGTGCAGGTCTATCGCGCCGGTGACGTGATTCCCAAAGTCGCCGATGTGGACCTTTCGAAACGCCCAGAGGATGCCCGACCCTATGAATTTCCCGTGCTTTGTCCGGAATGCGGCTCTGACGCGATTCGTGAGGAGGGCGACGCCGCCCGTCGCTGCACCGGGGGATTGATCTGCCCGGCCCAGGCGGTGGAAAAACTGAAACACTTCGTCTCTCGCGCCGCCTTCGATATCGAGGGGCTGGGTGCGAAACAGGTGGAACAGTTCTACGCCGAGGACTGGATCCGGGAACCGGCCGAGATCTTTTCCCTTCGGGACCGCTACGGCGACGGTATCCAGCAGTTGAAGAACCGCGAAGGTTGGGGCGAGAAATCCGCCAACAACCTTTTTGCGGCCATCGACGAAAGGCGCCGCATCGGTCTGGGCCGCCTGATATTCGGCCTTGGTATCCGCCACGTGGGCGAGGTCGCGGCCAATGATCTGGCCCGTCATTTCGGCACATGGGAGGCGCTGGTCACGGCCATTGACGCGGCCGGTCCGGCGGCCAGAGCGCAGCGGCAGGCAGATGCGGCTGAAGAGGTCGAACGCCGCGTCGCCGCAGAGGAAGGCCGCCGCGCCAGGATCAAGGAAAGCCGCGACAGCGCCTGGGCCGAGGTGCCGCCAGAGGCCCGCGCGGCGTGGGACGAAATCACCGGCATTGACGGCATCGGGGCCACGGTTGCCGTCGCTCTGGTGACCAGCTTCATGCAATCGTCTGAACGCGCCTCGATCGATCGGCTGGTGGCGCATCTGAGCGTGGAAGAGGCGGAACGCCCGGACACCGCAGGCTCGCCCGTCGCGGGCAAGACGGTCGTCTTCACCGGCACGCTGGAACGCATGACCCGGGCCGAGGCCAAGGCCCGCGCCGAATCCATGGGGGCCAAGGTTTCTGGCTCGGTCTCGAAAAAGACCGACATCGTGGTCGCCGGTCCGGGCGCGGGCAGCAAGGAAAAGAAGGCCCGCGACCTCGGGCTGACGGTTCTGGATGAGGATGGCTGGCTGGAGCTGATCGGCGCATGAGCGGACGGCCCGAAGCGCTCTGGCCGCTGTTTGCGGACCTGACCGGGCTGGACGGAATCGGCCCGAAATCGGCGCAGGCGCTGGAGGGCGCGGCAATCGAGACGCCGCGCGACCTGTTGTTCACACTGCCCTATTCCGGGATCGACCGGCACCTGAAGTCCACCGTATTGGAGGCCGAACTGCCGGGGGTGGCCACGGTCGAGGCTGAGATCGGACGCCACAGACCGCCCGCCCGCAAGGGCGGCGCCTACCGGGTCGAGGCGGATGATGCGAAGACACGTTTCCAGATCGTGTTCTTTCACGGCGGTGGTGATTACATCCAGAAAGTGCTGCCCACCGGTCAGCGGCGGATCCTGTCTGGGCGGGTTGAACTGTTCGATGGCGTTCCGCAGATGGTCCACCCCGATCACATGCTGCGGCCCGATGAGGCAGATGCGTTACCCGGGTATGAACCGGTTTATCCGTTGACAGGGAACGTGACGCAAAAGCTCATGGTGCGGGCGATGACGGATGCCCTGACGCGGGTGCCCGAGCTTGCCGAATGGATCGACGGGCCGCAGAAGGCTTCTGAAGGCTGGCCGGATTGGGCGGAAGCCCTGCGCGCCGCCCATGCGCCCGCCTCGGCGCAGGATCTGGCGCCGACAGCAAAGGCGCGGGCGCGGTTGGCCTATGATGAGTTGATGGCGCACCAGTTGACGCTGGCACTGGCCCGCGCGCGACAACGGCGCTCGCCCGGGATCGAGACGCGCGGGAACAGGCGCTTGCAGGACAAAGTGCTGGCGGCGCTGCCCTATCGGCCCACCGGGGCGCAGAAATTGGCCATCGCGGAGATTGCCGAGGACATGGCGCGCCCGCAGCGGATGAACCGGCTGTTGCAGGGAGACGTGGGCGCGGGCAAGACCTTGGTCGCCTTCATGGCCCTGCTCTGCGCGGTCGAGGCAGGCGGGCAGGGGGTCATGATGGCGCCGACCGAAATCCTTGCGCGCCAACACCTTGAAGGCTTGCAACCGCTGGCCGAAAGCGCCGGTGTCGTGTTGGAACTGTTGACCGGACGCGACAAGGGGGCCGAGCGAAAGGCGAAACTGCAGGCGCTGGCGCGCGGCGACATACAGATCCTTGTCGGCACCCATGCGGTGTTCCAGGCGGATGTGCATTTCGCCGATCTGCGGTTGGCCATCGTGGACGAACAGCACCGCTTCGGGGTGCGCCAACGCATGGAACTGGGCAAGAAGGGCGCGGCGGCGGATGTGCTGGTGATGACGGCCACGCCGATTCCGCGCAGCCTCGCCCTGGCGCAATACGGTGATATGGAGGTTTCGGTACTGGACGAGAAACCTCCGGGACGCAAACCGATCCGAACGGCAATGGTGTCGAACGAACGGATGAAGGAGGTGGTGGATCACCTGCGCCGCGCGGTGGCGGCGGGACAGCAGGCCTATTGGGTCTGCCCGCTGGTCGAAGAGAGCGAAAGCTCGGACCTTGTCGCGGCCGAGGCGCGGTTTCAGCATCTGCGCGCCGCCCTGGGTGAGGGCGTGGTCGGGCTGGTGCATGGCCAGATGCCGCCCGCCGACAAGGATGCCGCCATGGCCGGTTTTGTCAGCGGTCAGACCTCTGTTCTGGTGGCGACCACTGTGATCGAGGTTGGCGTGAACGTGCCAAACGCCACGATCATGGTGATCGAGCGGGCGGAAAGTTTTGGCCTTGCGCAGTTGCACCAATTGCGGGGCCGCGTTGGCCGGGGCGAGGCGGCCTCGACCTGTTTGCTGATGTATCAGCCGCCGCTGTCCGATGGCGGAACCAGGCGTCTGACCACCCTGCGCGAGACCGAAGACGGGTTTCGCATCGCGGAGGTGGATCTGGAGATGCGCGGCGCCGGTGACCTGATCGGGCTGGCGCAGTCGGGGCTGCCAAAGTTCCGTGTGGCCGACCTTGAACGGCAGGCGGGGCTGATGGCGGTTGCGCAATCCGACGCACGGCGGCTGTTGGCGGAAGACCCGGACCTGACAGGACCGCGCGGGCAGGCGGCGCGGATGCTGTTGTGGTTGATGCGGCAGGACGAAGCGATCCGCCTGATCGGCGTTGGCTGACCCGTCTGACCCGGCCATGACGACCGGCCCGGGCCTGCATGGCGCGATGCCTGAGAACAAGCTGTTCCGCATTAAATCGCAATTTGTTCTCAAATGTTCTCATTAAGTTCTTTACAGGCGGTTAATTATATGAGAACAAAGGGACAACAAACGGAACATTGGAGCAGCACAATGATCAACACCTTCACAACCGCGCTTGAACGTCAGAACGGAACGCTCTGGCAGGACGCCATCGGCGCGCTCTCTTTGGTTGTGATTCTTTTTGGTGCGCTGCATCTTCCGTCCCTGGTCTGAGTTTCTGTTTCTGCCTGCGTGTCTGTGAACGGGTCCAAACCATAGGCGCATCTCTGTCCCGATGCGCCGCCTGTCCCCTTCGGTTCGCCTGCCTGTGACCGATTTATTGGCCCGACGCCCACAGATTTACACGCCCCTTGCCGCCGCCTCTTTTCGCAGAGTGCGGCGGTTTTTTTCTGTCAAAGCTTATAGGCCAACCGCAGGCCGCCCCAGTGCCGTCCGCGCACCGTGATCGGGGCCGACAGATCCTTCATCATCACGAAATTGCCACCGCCCATGTCACGCCGGTAGACCTGCAACAGGAAGGGCCTTTTGCTGCGCCCGGCCTTGAGGCCCACGCGATCGTCAAAGATGCGGCGATTTCGGCAATGTCCGGCGTTCCACACCGGATCCGGCCCCTGCGGGTGCGAGAATTTCCGATTATGTGTCGGGAGATAGCCGTTTTCATCCACTGCGGCGCAAAAGACGATCCGGTCGTCCATATCCAGCACCGGTTCCTGGATGGGGGGCAGGATCTCATCCGTCAGGCGGGTAAACGGGGCTGTCACCTGCGCCGGATCGCTGTTTGGTACGGGCGTGTATCGGCGCGTGAACAACTCGGATTCAGAAATGCGCCCCGAGGAGATGGCGCTATCAAAGGCTTGAATGACCTGGCCGGCCAGATCCTGCACAAGGGTGATCATCGCGCCATCGGCCCCGTTGCCGCCCAAGGCAACCGCATGTTGCAGGATGCCTTCGGAGGTGTCGATCAGCTTCAGACACCGCTTGGAGGCCTCATCCACGCCGGCGGCAACCTCGGTGACGGACCCGGCAATACGGGTAACCGCCGCGCCGGTACGATCCACGGCGGTTTTTGCCTGTGTCGTTTCCGCGGACAGGTCATGCGACTCCCTGCGCAGCGCCTCGATTCCCTTTTCGATGTCGGACAGGGCGCGATCGGTCTCTCCGCTGCGGGCGATGACCTCTTCCGCCTGTTGCGCCGTTTCCTGCGCCTCTTGATGCAGGCGGGACATCCAGTCGGACAGCCGCGCCACGGTTGCGGTGATCGTCTGCGCCGCGTCGGCGGTCTTTTGACTGAGATCCTTGACCGACTCGGCGACGATGGCAAATCCCTTGCCCGCTTGACCGGCGCGGGCGGCCTCGATCTTGGCATTCACGGCAAGGATATGCACCTGCCAGGCAATGTCCGAAATCAGCGTGTTCGAGGACTGAACATCCATCAGCATGCCTTCAACCTCGGCGCTGCCGTTGTGGACGGATCGCACCCATTCCGCCAGGGCCTGTGAATTCTGCGAGGTTTCCCCGATCAGCCCGGTTGAGGCATTGACCCGCTTCAATGTGTCATCGGCCGTGCCGACCATGCGCTGCACGGCATCCATCATCCGCGCACTGGCCTCCGCCAGTCCGCCGGTCCGCGCCCCCACCTCATCCAGTTCCTGAAGTTGGGCCGCGCAACGTTTGTCCAGAACCTGCAAAAAGCCGGAAACGTCAACGGTTTCGCGGCCAAGGCCGGTGGCCGCCTCGGTCAGTTGCGCCAATTCCTGACCCGACTCGGGTGTCGACAGATCGGGTGTGTGCTGCATGGTCCGCCTCTGGTTTTCCGCCCTGACTAGCAACGGAAAACAAACAGAGGATTAAGCCTAAAACTAAGCGGAATGCGAAGCACGGACCTCTTCGACAGCTTCGCTGGCTGCGTCGAGCGCCAGCATGATCGAGGCGTGACGGTTCTTGTAGGCCGCCGCCGGGCGCAACACCTCGAGCCCCTCGAAGGGGGCAGGCGGCGTCGGCCCGTCTTCTTTCAGCATCGCGCGCAGGGCATCGCGTGCGGCCATGATTTCTTCGGCCGTGCGACCGACGATGGCGCCACCCACAACAGAGGCCGCCGCCTGACCCAGCGCGCAGGCCTTGACGTCCTGACCGTAGGCCGCAACCTTGCCGTCCTGCATGCTGAGATCGACGGTGACCGTGGAACCGCAGAGCGGCGAACGTTTCTTGACGCTCACCTGCGGGTCTTCGAGCCGCCGGTTCAGGGGTATCTCCGCTGCCAGTTCCAGGATCTTTCCGGAATACAGCTTGATCAGGTCGGTCTCGCCACTCATTGGCTTTCTCCCGCGTCGCGTTCCCCTTACATAGGCAGAGGTTGAACGGATGCAAAAGGTTTTTCCAATGGCTTTTGACCCCTCGAGTCTAAAGTATGATGCGCAGGGCCTGATCCCCTGCATCGCGCAGGACGCCGAAGGTGGCGACGTATTGATGATGGCCTGGATGAACGCGGAATCGGTGGCAAGGACACTTGAAACCGGGCGGGTTACCTATTGGTCGCGCTCGCGCCAGTCCTTCTGGATCAAGGGGGACACATCGGGCCATGTGCAGGAGTTGGTCGATCTGCGCGTTGATTGCGACCGGGATTGCCTCTTGGCTATGGTGCGCCAGACCGGGCCGGCCTGTCACACAAATCGCCGGTCCTGTTTCTACACGGCCATTCGGGATGGCGATGAGGTGGAACTGTCGAAACCTATGGACGTTTGAATCTTCAGTATCTTACAGACCGACCTTCATGCGAATTTCAGCCGGAGTCAGGCCTTCGGAACGGTAGGTAGCGATGGCACGGGCGTCGTCGCGCTTGGCAAGACGTCGACCGGCGTCGTCGCGGATCAGGCGGTGGTGCAGGTAGACCGGTGTTGTCAGTTTCAGCAGACGCTGCAACAGGACATGGATCTGAGTGGCATCGAACAGGTCCTCGCCCCGGATCACATGGGTGATTTGCTGCGCTGCGTCGTCCAGCACCACCGACAGATGGTAGGAGCCGATAAAGTCCTTTCTCGACAAGACGATATCACCGACGGTCGCGGCCATCTCCGCTGCGGTCACGGTCCGAAAGGGCGGTTTGCCCAAAGGCCCGGTTTCGATGAAAGTGATGCCGGGTTGGTCGATCTGCGCCAACGCGGCCTGCATGTCCAACCGCAGCGCGGTGCCCTGCGGCGGAGCGAGTGTGTCGCGGGGGTACAGATCCCGGCACGTTCCGGGATAGATCAGCCCATCCGGTCCATGCGCCGGCTCTGCGCCCTCCTGCGGGGCCGAGACGGCCGCCGCGATGTCGCGCCGCGTGCAGGTGCAGGGGTAGAGCAACCCAAGTGTCCAGAGTGTCTGCAAAGCGTCCTGATAGACCTGCGCGCGGTCGGACTGCCGCATGGGGGTCGCATCCCATACAACGCCCAGCCAGGACAGGTCGTCGTAGATCTGACGTTCCCAGTCCGGGCGCGAGCGGGTGAGGTCGATATCCTCGATCCGAAGTAGAAAACACCCCTCTGCGGCCCGCGCCAAATCATGTGCCAGAAGGGCTGAATAGGCGTGTCCAAGGTGCAGGGGGCCGGTCGGAGATGGGGCGAAACGCGTGATGTATGTCACGTCTTTTCAAGAACGTAGACCGTGGACTTCATGTCCTTTCCGGGCAGGTGGTCGCCATGTTCGCGGAACAGTTCCCTGAAACGTCCCTCGGCAATCACGCTTTCGACGCGTGCTGCAAAGGCCGGGTCTTCCAGCGTGTGATCGTTGAAGGAAAAGACGCATTTCGCGCCCGGTTCCATCGTGTCAAAGATCCGGTCCAGAGCCGCCAGCGGCGCCGCGCCCGCGCCGATCACGCCAATGGCGGCGATGGCTGCATAGCCCGAAGGCACGGCAGAGTCCGGCTCAATCACCGTCAGGTTGCGATAGAGCCCCTTTTCCCGCGCCAGTTCAAGCATCCCCGGCGACAGGTCCACGCCGTCGATCGTGGTGAAACCGGCAAGTCGCAACGCAAGGCCGGACAGCCCGGTTCCACATCCGAAATCCAGCACCGGCAGGTCTGTCTCCGGCATCAAGGCGTGCAGGGCGGCGGCGCAGCGGCCGGGCGTGACATAGCCCTCCGCCTCGACCGCCGCGTCATAGCTTTTGGCCCAGTCGTCATAGATGTCGCGGGTCTCTTCTTCGCTCCGCGCCTTGTAGACCTTGTCGAAATGTTCGTCGCTCATGACCACAGGGTTCTACTCCGCGGCGCGCCCGTCAACCCCCTGTTCGGCGAGCCATGTGCTCCAGACCTCTTTTGCCCGGTCGGTATAGCCCTTGTAGCGTTCACGCCGCCCCTTGCGGCCTCCGCGCAACCCTTCCAGCGGACGGAACAGGCCGAAGTTGACGTTCATCGGCTGGAAGGTCTTGGCCTCGGCGCCGCCGGTGATGTGGTGGATCAGGGCGCCGTGGGCGCTGTCCTGAGGGACCGAAGGCATTGGCCTGCCAAGGAGTTCCGCCGCTGCCATGCGGCCTGCCAGCAGACCCATGGCCGCCGATTCCACATAGCCCTCGACACCGGTGACCTGCCCGGCAAAGCGGATGTTGGGCTTGGACCGCAGCCGCATCTGGGCGTCCAGCAGCGTGGGGCTGTTCAGAAAGGTATTGCGGTGGATGCCGCCAAGACGCGCGAAACTTGCATCCTGAAGCCCTGGTATCAATTTGAAAACCGAGGCTTGCGCACCGTACTTCATCTTGGTCTGAAAGCCGACGATGTTGTAGAGCGTGCCCAGGGCATTATCCCGGCGCAGTTGCACCACCGCATAGGGTTTGCGATCCGGCTGATGCGGGTTGGTCAGGCCGACAGGCTTCATCGGCCCATGACGCAGCGTCTCGCGTCCGCGTTCGGCCATGACCTCGATCGGCAGGCAACCGTCGAAGTAACCCGCCGTTTCGCCCTCGTGAAATTCGGTCTTGTCCGCCGCCAGCAGAGCGTCGATGAAGGCCTCGTACTGATCCTTGGTCATCGGGCAATTGAGGTAGGCTTTCTGCTCTTCCTCGGTCTCACCCTTGTCATAACGTGACTGCCTCCAAGCCACGGACATATCTATGCTTTCAGCATAGATGATGGGGGCGATGGCGTCAAAGAACGCCAGCCGGTCCGCGCCGGTTTCCCGCTGGATCGCCTCGCCCAGCCCGGCGCTGGTCAACGGACCGGTGGCAAAGATCCAATGCCCTTCACCCGGCAGATCCGTGATTTCCTCGTGTGAAATCGTGATGTTGGGATGCGCGTGCAGGGCGGCTGTCACGCTTTCGGCAAAGCCTTCGCGGTCCACGGCCAGCGCGCCACCGGCAGGCAGGCGCCGGTCATAAGCGGTGGCCATGATCAGCCCGCCGGCCTGCAACATCTCCCAATGCAGCAACCCGACCGCATTCTGTTCGGAATCGTCCGAGCGGAAGGAATTGGAGCAGACCATTTCCCCAAGGTTTCCAGTCTGATGCGCAAAGGTTTTCACCTTTGGGCGCATCTCGTGCAGGATCACCTGAACCCCAATATTCGCAGCCTGCCAGGCCGCTTCGGATCCGGCCATGCCGCCGCCGACGATATGCAATGTCTCTGTCATGTCGCGCATCTAGGGCATGGCAGCCGCACTGCCAAGGCCCCATGGTTATTTGGACAAACCGGCAGCAAGACCTTAACTTTTCTGCCAATCGGGCGGACGCTTTTCGAGAAAAGCCGAAATGCCCTCGTCGGTATCGCGCCACAGCATGTTTTCGACCATGACATCCCCTGCAAAGGCATAGGCCTCATCCAGTCCCATGGTGATCTGGTCGTAGAACGTGCTCTTGCCGATCTTGACCGCCGCCGTCAGTTTGCCCGCGAGGGTTTCCGCCAACTCCTGTGTCGCGGCGGCCAGATCCTCGGGTGGCACCACCTTGTTGACGAGGCCCACGGCCTCGGCCTCTTCGGCAGAGAGGAAACGCCCGGTGGTCAGCATCTCGAAGGCCTTTTTGCGGGGGATGTTGCGCGACAGGGCGACCATGGGCGTCGAGCAGAAAAGCCCGATGTTGACACCGTTCACGCCGAAGCGGGTGCCTTCGGCGGCCACGGCCAGATCGCAGGAGGCGACCATCTGGCAACCGGCGGCGGTGGCGATGCCGTGCACCTGTGCGATCACCGGCTGGGGCAGGCGGGTCAGGCTGGTCATGACGCTGGCGCAGCGGGTGAACAGGTCGGCGAAATAGGCCTTTCCGCTATCTTCGGCCTGACGTCCCGCCTGCATCTGCTTCAGGTCATGGCCCGCGCAGAACGCCTTGCCCGCGCCGGAAATGATCACCACACGCGTCTCTGGGTCGTCGCGCAGCGCGTCGATCTGCGCCTGCAGGGCGGCCAGCATTTCATCGGACAGGGCATTCAGACGCTCAGGCGCGTTCATCTGCAGATGTGCGACACCACCCGTGTCGCGACGTTCCAGGATTTCCATCTTGTCCTCCTCGTTTGCGACAGCTTAGCTGCGGATAAAACAGGAGGAAAGCCGGTGGAGCTGAAACTGAACGTGGCAGAAATCAATGCCTTCCTGGGCGAGGTGTTTCCCCAGGTGGACGGCATGTTCGGCATCGACAGCCTGAGCGAAGACCTGCTTGTCATGCGGCTGATCAACGATGACCGCCACCTGAGACCGGGCGGCACGGTCTCTGGCCCCGCGATGTTCAGTCTGGCGGATGTGTCCGCCTATGTGGCCGTGCTGGCGCGCATCGGGCGTCAGGCGCTGACGGTCACGACGCATTGTTCCATCGACTTCATGCGCAAACCGCAGGCCGGGGTCGATGTGCTGTCACAGACCCGGGTGCTGAAACTGGGCCGCAGCCTTGCCGTTCTGGATGTGTTGCTGTTCTCCGAAGGGGATACCAAACCGCTGGCCCATGCCTCGCTGACCTATGCGATCCCGCCCGCGCTCTAACGGAAATCCGGCGCGCGTTTCTGCATCCGGGCCATCACGGCCTCGATCTGGTTGGGCTGGCCGATGACCTGCGACTGCAACTCGGCCTCCAGCCGCAAGGCGGCGGCGCGGTCCATGTGCCAACTCTCGTTGATCAGGCGCTTGTCGCGGCGGATGGCGTCCGGGTTCCTGGTGGCGATATCCGCCGCCAGCGCGCGGGCTTCGGCCAGCGGATCCGCGCAGAGCCGCGTGACAAGTCCCAATTGCGCGGCCTCTTCGGCCTCGACCACCCGGCCGGTAAAGATCAGGTCCTTGGCCTGATCGGCGCGCATCAGACGCGGCAGGACCGTGCTGATCCCCATGTCGGGGATCAGGCCCCATGTGATTTCCATCACCGACAGGCGCGTGTCCGGGGCCGCGAGCCGGATGTCCGCCCCCAAGGCAATCTGCAGACCCGCGCCATAGGTGACCCCGGTCAGCGCGGCGATGACCGGCACTTCCAGCTCTTGCCAGACGGTGCAGGGCTTCTGAAACAGATTGGCAGTTTCGCCCTCAGGAAGGTCCAGGATCCTGTCGATCAGCGCCTTGGGGTCGGGATTGGCGGTGAACAGCGAGGTGTCGATGCCGGAGCAGAAATTCGGCCCTTCACCGCGCAGGATCACGACGCGCAGCCCCTCCGCCGTCGCGAGGTCCGCGCCGATGCGGGCAAGCCCCTCGAAGACCGAAAGATCGACGGCATTGTGTCTTGCAGGCCGGTTGAGGATCACCTCGGCGATCGGCCCGTCGCGGTGGACGAGGACGGAGTCGGACATCGGATGTGCTCCCATCTGGTTGTCCGGCACAGTCTAGGGGGAGGCCGGGGCGCGCGCATAGCCCTGACGTTGCGCAGGCGCGCGTTTGCGGTTCAGGGCAAATCACAGGTCAAGGCGCGGCGCCCGCCCCCCAGACCAGACCGAAACCGATCAAGGCAAGGCTGACCACGGCGGCATAGGCGGTCAGCTTTTGCAGGCAGAAGGGGCGCTCGCCAAAGGTGCGCCCGTCGAGACCGGACACGACAACCTTCATCGGCTGATCTTTCCACCGGTAGTGCAGGATCCAGACCGGCAGCAGGATGCGGCGATAGCGGATGCCGGTGGTGTCCGTTTTGAAAGTGATGTTGGAGACGCCGCGCTTGGCGATGCGCAGCTTGATCCGGTTGCGGATCAGCAGCTTCTTGTCGGTCTCGTTTGCGGCCAGCCCCTGTGCGACGCTCTGGTGATGGCGTTCGGCGGCAAAGCCCGCCAGGTATCCGGCCCGATAGGGGCGCAGGCGGCGCGGGTCGAAGTGGTGCAGGATGCCGTCGCGGATCAGAGGCGTCACATGTGGGCTGGCGGGCATCAGGAGATCGTCAAAGGCGATTTCCATGCGACCGCTGGTGCGACGCGTGCGTTTGTTCTTGCCGCTGCCGTCGGTGTAGTTGGCCCAGTAGTCCACGGCCTCGGTGCTGTCGAAGGTCCAGAATGGTGCGTAAAGCCCTGCGACGCGGGCCTTTTCCACGGTGGCAATCAGACCACGCGGGGCGGCAAGCCTGCCGCGCACCCATTTCAGCGCGTGTTTCTGCGCGTCCTTTTCGGGCACGCGAAAGGGGATCAAAGCGGTGGTGCGATAACCGTGATCGGCGGTCGAGAGCACCACCGCACCGTCGCAATAGGGGCAGCGATCCGAGAGGGCCGCGCCGGTAAAGACCACCTCGCCGCCGCAGGTTTCGCAGCGGTGCGCGCGGATGTCGGGCAGATCGGGCGGCAGGGTCTCTGGCGTGTCGGTGGTGTAATCGGTCTCGGCGCTGGCGGCCCCGTCCCAGGGTGTTTCCAACGTGCGGGTGGTGCCGCAACTGGTGCACTTCAGCGCCTGAGATTCGGGTGCGTAGAGGCACTGGCCGCCGCAGGAGGCGCAGCGCAGTTCGGCCTGATCGGCTGTTGCGTCGGCGCTCATGAATCCGCCTCCGAGAGGGCGGCGGCGATGTGCAAAAGGATCTCCAGCCGCAGCAACGACCGCGCCATTGCGCCGTCCAGATCGCCCGAGGTGCCCCAGTCACCAATCACGGTGGCGCAGAACCAGACGGCCAGGCCCCAGAACCCCACAAAGGACCAGCCCGCGATCGTTCGGATGAAACCGGCCGAACCGCGCTTGAGTTCATGCCGAGCCTCGTGCACCTGAACAACCTTGCGCATCATCCCCGCGCCCGAGACCGTGGCGAGTAGAAAAAGAACAAGACCGGAAACAAGCGGACCAAGGGCGGGCATCTGGGCATCCTGACTGTGGATGGGCTGATGTCTGCACCGGTCGGCGCTGGTCTGCAAGGGCAGGGGCACGATGATGGCGGCGGCGAAATGCATGTGAAAAATTGGGGTAATATGATACCGTAATTTCAAGTATCTGTTTTTGATGATTTATTCCGAACAAGTGGTGCTTGACTGGAAATTCAGCCTGCGTATAACGGCGCAATCGAATTCAGGGCCGGGGCTTTGCCTCGGCTTTCTCACTCGAAACGGACCGTACATATGAAAACCTACTCTGCAACTCCGGCAGACATCGACAAGAAATGGATCGTGATCGACGCCGAAGGCATCGTTCTGGGCCGTCTTGCATCGATCGTCGCCACTCGGCTGCGCGGCAAGCACAAGCCGTCCTTCACCCCGCACATGGACATGGGTGACAATGTCATCATCGTGAATGCGGACAAGGTGCAGCTGACCGGCAAGAAGCGCGAAGAGAACTTCTACTGGCACACCGGCTATCCGGGCGGCATCAAGTCCCGCACCAAGGCGCAGATCCTTGAGGGCGCACACCCCGAGCGTGTGGTCTATCAGGCCGTCAAGCGCATGCTGCCGGGCAACCGCCTGTCGCGCCAGGTGCTGACCAACCTGCGCATCTACGCGGGCGCCGAGCACCCGCACGAGGCCCAGAACCCCGAGGTTCTGGACGTCAAATCGAAGAACTCCAAGAACACCCGGGTGGCACAGTAATGGCTGATCAGATCAACTCTCTGGAAGAGCTGGGCGCCGCGGCAGGCGTCGAAGCGGCTGTCGTCGTCGAAGAAGCCCCGCGTGAGCCGGTGCGCGATTCGCTGGGCCGCTCTTATGCCACCGGCAAGCGGAAGGACGCGGTTGCCCGCGTCTGGATCAAGCCGGGCTCCGGTAAGGTCACCGTCAACGGCAAGGACCAGGACAAGTATTTTGCCCGTCCGGTGCTGCAGCTGATCCTGCGCCAGCCGATGCAGGTGGCCGGTGTCGAAGGCGAATTCGACGTCTACGCCACCGTCAAGGGCGGCGGCCTGACCGGTCAGGCCGGAGCGGTCAAGCACGGCATCTCGAAGGCGCTGCAACTGTATAACCCGTCGCTGCGCGGTGCGCTGAAGGCGGCAGGCTTCCTGACCCGCGACAGCCGTGTCGTCGAGCGCAAGAAGTTTGGCAAGCGCAAGGCGCGCCGGTCGTTCCAGTTCTCGAAACGTTAATCCTAGGCGGCGGGGCAAGCCCCGCCCTACATGCCGAATGCAGGGGCGCCTTGGCGCCCCTTCTTTTTTGTTCGGGTGGGGGTTCCACCCCCATGCTTGCCTGTGGCAAGCCCCCCGAGGTATTTGGAAACCCAAAGAAGCAGGGGCGCGGCGCTGGTGGAGACGGTCGGGATCGAAGACGCGGGGCGGTTGGCGCGCGTGGTGTCGGGGCGGGTCGACCCGGATCGGCTGACGCTGATGTCCACGATGAAGAACGAGATGGGGTTCCTTCCGGCCTGGCTGGCGCATCATCGCGGGATCGGGTTTGAGCAGTTCCTGATCTGGGACGATGCCAGTGACGACGGGTCTTTCGAGTTTCTGAGCGCGCAGCCGGACGTGGTTGTCATGCAGTCGGATCTGTCCTTCGGCGCGCCGCTGCGTTACCGCGACCCGGAGGGGGGGGAGCGCGATGAACGTGTCGGCACCTACATGAAGATCGCGTTGCCGCACCTGTTTTTCGATGGCGCCTTTGTGGGTTACGTCGATGCGGACGAGTTCCTGATCCTGCCGCCGGGGGTCGCCTCGGTGACAGAGGTGGTGGCGCGTCTGGTGCATGAGGGGGCACCTTCGGCGGTGGCCTCGGTGGTGGAGTTCTTTCCAGGCGGGGTGGCGGGGCTGACAGGTGCGTTGCCGCAAACTTTCGATGCATTGATGGCGGCCTATCCATATTTTCAGTTTGAGCAATTGGTTGAATTGCGGGTGGGTGCGCAGCCGGAGCTGCAGGGGGAGTCGAAAACGGCACGCCTTTTCAAGCGGTTTTCCGTCGAACCTAAAGTCGTTCGCAGGGGCTGGCATCGCCTCTGGATGCCGTCGAAGGCGAAGAAGGCGCAGCAGTTTCAGAAATCGCCCCGGCACAAGACACCGCTGGTGCGGCGCGATGGTCAGAGCCGTCTCACCGGGTCCCACTATGGCAATCTGCCGCCCTCGTCAGAGGTTCTGCTGACGGTGGCGCATTTTGTCTTTACCGCGCAGTTCGCGGACAAGATCGCGCGGGCGACGGACTGGGGCGCGCATGCAAATGCGGCGGCCAAGTATCGCTATTACGCCGACCTCCTGACAAAGATGCAGGCGGGCGAAGATGGATTTCTGGACGAGAATTCCGTCGTTTACGAAGGGCCGGAGCAGTTGGTTCGCTGCCGCCTCATGCAGTGGTGAGCACGTGCTGGGCCGAGGGCCAGACCTCTGAGATTTGCGGCAACCGGCGGGCGACGGCCCTGTAGACCGGAGCATAGTGGCGCGCGATTTCGGTGGTCAGCTCGTCTGACAGGCTGGCGCCCTTGCCCCGGCTGTTCACCGCGCGCATCCCGGCCTGCGGGTCGACCGGCACCTGGGCAAAGCGCGACAGTTCGGTGATGCCATTGGCGGTAAACAGGGTTTCGAAGCAGGTGACAAAGCAGTCCTCCGGCGCGAAAACCGATTCGATAGCGTCTAGGGTGGCGTCGTACCGGGTGCGGGCTTCGGCCTCGGGTGTGGCGTAGAAGGCGCGCAGGGGAGCCTCGTTCTGATCGCTTTGCGGCAGGCGGCCCTTTTCCATCTCCATGCGCAGTTGCGAGCGAATGCGGTCCACCGGATCACGCATGGAAAACAATAGCTTGACGGTGATTCCGCGCGATTCGAAGCCAGACTTCAGGCGCGCCAGCACCTCGGCCGGAAGGGCCGAGTAAGAGGGGGTGATGTCGCCGGTCCGACAAATGCCCGGCGCATTCAACAGAACGGTGAAATAGTCGAAATACGCGCCCTCATCCCGCTGCAGCCGCCAGCGCAGGTGGCGGGCCGGTTCCGGCGCACCGAGGGCTGTCTTGGCGCGGGAGCGCAGTTTGCCCAGCATCGACGGTTCGGGCGCGCGGTAGCGGTCAAAGACGCCGCCGAGGGTATGTTCCCAGACCTGATACTCGCCCAGGCGGCCAAAGTCCGACCCCTCCTGCCGCGCCAGATAGGCCTGAATCCAGGTCGAGCCGCATTTCTGGCCTCCGAGGCCAAGGAAGAAGGTCTTGGTCATATGCATCTCCCGGCGCGTTTCGAGGGATCGGTCAGCCGGCCTGCCTCAGCAACCCCGATACGCCCGCGCACCGACTCCCCCGCCGCATTTCTAACCGAAAGAACCGCCGGGGTCGCGGGGCAATTGCAAAACGCTCACTTGTCCGCTGGCAGCAGGCCGAGGCCGCGCAGATACACGCCGATACCGGTTTCCAGCAGATCCTCGGGAGGAAACGGCGCCTGCGCGCCCGGAGAGTTGCGGGCGAACAACTCGACCACGCCATGCGACATCGCCCAGATATGGGCCGAGAACATCGCCGGTGGCGGGCGTTTGTCAGGCGGGATGTGTTGCGACAGCCGTTCCGCAGCCGTTTCCAGAACGCCGCGCGCCCGGGCGGAGACGGCGGCCAGTTCCGGCGAATGGTTCACAGAGACGCCGGATTCGAACATGGCGATGTAGTGACCGGGGTAGCGGCGCGCAAAGGCAAGATAGGCGCGGCCTGTCGCCTCGAAGGCGGCAAGGTCCGAGGGCTGGCCCTTGTCATAGGCGTACTGCATGACATCGGCGAAAATCTCGTAGCCTTGCCGGGCGGCCTCGGCGATCAGGTCTTCGCGGCCCGAGAAATGGCGGTAGACCGCGGCCGGGGTCACGCCGGCCTGCTTGGCCGCCTCGGAGAGGGTGAAGCCCGAGGGGCCCTTGTCCTCGATCAGTTGCAGGGCCGCCTCGACCAGGGCCTGCCGCAGGTTGCCGTGATGATATCCGCGTTTCTTGGACATGTCGGGGGCTGCTCAGGCGCCCCATATCTCTGGCCCGCCAAGGATATTCGGGTCGGCGGCGCCGACGGCCTTCAGATCCTTGCGGGAATAATCGAGATGGCTCAGAACGTGGCGGATTGCGGCCAGGCGGGCGCGTTTCTTGTCGTCCGAGCGGATGATGGTCCAGGGGGCGGGCGCGGTGTGCGAGCGGTTCAGCGTCTCCTGGATCGCGACGGAATAGGCATCCCACTTCGCGAGGCCCTCGACGTCGATCCGGCTGAGTTTCCATTGCTTGAGCGGATCGCTCTCCCGCTTGAGGAAGCGGCGCAGCTGTTCGGCGCGGCCGACATTGAGCCAGAACTTGAACAGGTGGATGCCTTCGTCAACCACCATCTCTTCGAAGGCGGGCACTTGGGAGAAGAAATGCTCGCGTTGCGCGTTGTCGCAAAAGCCGAAGACATGCTCGACCACGCCCCGGTTGTACCACGAGCGGTCGAAGAAGACGATTTCACCGGCCGCCGGAAGGTGGTCGATGTAACGCTGGAAATACCATTGCGTCGCCTCGCGGTCCGAGGGTTTGCCAAGTGCGACGACGCGTGCGCCGCGCGGGTTGAGGTTCATGCGGAAACGTTTGATCGTGCCGCCCTTGCCGGCGGCATCGCGGCCTTCGAAGACAATGGCGACCCTTTCGCCGGTCTCGCGGGTCCAGGCCTGCATCTTGACCAGTTCGATCTGCAGGCGTTCCATTTCCCTCTCGTAGGCCTTGCGCTTCATTTCCTCGGAGTAGGGGAAATCGTTGCCGAGGATATCGTCCTTGTCGGCGCGGGTGATCGCCTCGCGCACCGATTTGGGGGCGTCGTCTTCGCAATAGCGGCTGATGGCGCCGTCGAATGGGAGCATGGGAGCCTCGTCGTCCAAGTGACCGGCACTATGGGATGTTAAGGGGATTAACGCAAATGGTTCGCGTCGTCAGGGCCTTAGGCCCGCGCGCTGCGCGGCGCGGCGCACCGCCTCGATCACCGCGCCGGGGCGGGCGTGTTGCGGCATGTGGCCGATCCCGTCGAGCGGGGTGACACGGGCATTGGGCAGCAGTTTGGCGGCGGCCACCGTGTGGATTTCATAGCCGACGGTGGTGTCCGCCGTGCCATGGACCAGTTCAACGGGGATTTGCAGCGACGGGTAGCGTTTCGACATCTGCACCAGCGCCGGGCGCAGGGCGGCGACCTGCCGGCCATTGGCGCGGATCGTCTCTCGACGCAGGCTGAGGCCAAAGCCGATGTGTTCCAGATACCCGTCTGGTGCGGCTTGTGGCGCAAAGATGCCCGCGACGGCCTTGCGCGCGCGGTCTTCGGTGAAATAGGCGGTCACGAATTGAGGCACCACCGCGCCGCCCAGCGGGTTGCCCAGGACCTGATACTGGCTGTCGAGCGACCCGGGCCAGGGCATGATCGCCCCGCCCAGGGTGACCACGGCGGCGGCGTCCTGATCCAGTCCCCAGGCCATTGCCACTGCGCCGCCAAAGGAATGGCCGACCACCACGGGACGGCGGATGCCCAGTTCGGCGGCGGCACCGGCCAGCACGGCGGCCTGATCCTGCGGGGTTTCGGCGCGGCTGTTGAATGCCCCGGTAAACCGGTCCTGCCGCGTGGTATAGCCAAGGCCGGGCCGGTCAAAGGCGGTCACCCGATAGTCTCGCGCCAGCAGGTCGACCAGTTGAAAGGTAAAATCGCGCAGGTTGCCGCTTGCCCCGTGCAACAGGACCACATCCGGGCCGGAGCCTTTCTGCACGTAATGCACGCGCACGCCGTCAACCTCGACGAACCGGCCCACTGGGGGCCAGCGCGCCTCGGCGCTGCGCTCGGCGCGGTCGGCCCGGATCTGGGTGACAGCGCAGCCGCCAAGGAGGGAAAGAAGAAGGACGGCACCGAGAATTCGCAACACTGGTTACTCCACCTTTGGTCAGGTCCCGGGGCGGGCCTCACCGATCAAGGATAGGTCAAAGGGCGTCGACTGGTAGATCTGGTTGATCCAGTTTCCATAGAGCAGGTGCGCGTGGCTGCGCCAGCGGTTCTGCGGCGGAAGCGACGGGTCGTCGCCGGGGTAGTAATTGGCCGGGACGTTGATCGGTTTGCCGGCCTCGATGTCGCGGTCGTATTCCTCCTTGAGGGTGCCGCTGTCATATTCCAGATGGTTGAAGATATAGAGCGCGCGGTGGTCGGGATCCTCGACAAGGCAAGGGCCGGTTTCCGTGGAGTCGATCAGGATTGTCAGCCCCGCCGCCTCGATCTCTTCGCGTTTCAACTCTGTCCAGCGCGAGACGGGGATCACCATGTCATCCGAAAAGCCGCGCAGGTAGGGCGAGGCGGGGGCGAGGTTGCGGTGTCGTTCCGCGCCGAAGGCCTTGGCCGCCAGCATGTGTTTCCTGACACCGTGCAGGTGATGGATCATCGCCATGCCACCCCAGCAGACGCCGAAGGTGGACTGCACATGGGTCTGTGTCCAGTCAAAGACCTCGCAGAGTTCATCCCAGTAGGTGACCTCTTCGAAGGGCAGGTGTTCGATCGGCGCGCCGGTGATGATGAGACCGTCGAATTTCTCACCCGTCGCCGCCACCTCGGCGAAGGGTCGATAGAAGGTTTCCATGTGCTCGGCAGCGGTGTTCCTGGTCTGATGTTCGGTCATGCGGATCAGGCTGAGTTCGATCTGCAGCGGCGTGGCGCCGATCAACCGGGCAAACTGGTTCTCGGTCTGGATCTTCTTGGGCATCAGGTTGAGCAGACCGATGCGCAGGGGCCGGATGTCCTGCCGCGCGGCGTCCTCTTCGGCCATGACCATGACACCCTCACGGGTGAGAACGTCAAAGGCAGGCAGGTCGGAGGGCAGCTTGATGGGCATGGATGTGTCCTTGGTCGGCGAGGCGCTAGATAGGGGATCGGCCGGGTAGGGGCAAGATGCGGGCGCCCGCGATGCCGGAGCCTGATCCAAAGGTGCGCTTCCGCGCGCTTTTATTAAGCAAGTGGCGGGTGATCATGTGACAGTGGCCGCAGGGTGAAAGTGTCGGGGACTCGGGACTCACCAAAGCAAAGGCGCCTTTGCAGCGTATCCCACCGTCGCCCGCACCTTGCCTGACAGCGCCTGCCGTCTGCCGCAAGCAAAATAGCCGTATCCCGCCTTTGGCGGGGCCCTCGGCGATTTGGCTTGCGCCACCCGTCCGGCCCCGTCGTCCGGTGCGCAGGCGACGGAGGGCTCCGAAGCAAAGGCTTTCAGCCTTGGGGCAGGGCGCGGGCGATCAGATCGGTGAAATCATCTTCGCTGGTGATGCCGGCCATGTCCGAGGCATCGATGGTGATGCCCCAGTTGTGCGCCATGTCTTCATAAAGCGGCTGGCGATGGGCCAGGGCCTGGGCATAGGTCCAGCGGATGAAGGCATCGGGATCGACCTCTGTTTCGGTCTTGCCGGAGTCCGAGAGGTATCGCGCCCAGGCATCTGCCAGGAAATCGCGGCGGTAGGCCATCGGCTTGGGCGCGCGGTCAAAGCGGCGGATCAGTTCGGCGGTATGCGCCTCTGACCCGCGGATCCAGACCATAAGCGCCTGACCTGACAGGGCGCTCAGGATCGGGTCCTTCGGGTCCTTGGGATCGACCCATTCGCAGATGCTGCCGCCGGTGTCGCAGATGAAATGTGGGTAGCCGTAGAGGTCCTGCGCCCGGTCGATGAAATAGGGTGTGTCCAGCAGCGCATAGCGTTCGGCGCGTTCGAACTGGGCTTGGCGCTGGCGGTACATCTCCATCCTGAGGCCGCCCTTGTCCGGATTGCCCGGCTTGCCGAGGTAGGTGGAGACCGGGGTGAGGTTGTCGAAAGAGATGTTGGAGCCGATGTAGATCGAATCGCTCAGCAGCAAATCGCGCAGGAACGGGACCTGCATGGCATGGCGCTTTGCGTTGTCGGCGATGTATTCGCCCATGTAGCGGGTGCCGATGCGGTAGTCGATCGAGTAGTGGAACCAGCCGCCCGCCTCACGCAGGATGTTTGACACATGGGTCTTGCCCAGCCCGGACATGGCAAACAGAACAACGCGTCTTTGCGGCGCGTCGCGCCAGGCCTGGGCAGTGGGGTAGAACATCGCGCACCTGTCTCGATCCGGTTTGCGATGGCTTACGCGGGACGGCGCGGCGCGTCAAACCCCGGCACCGGTCAGGCCCTTTGCCACGGTCGGAACAGGCGTCCGTCCAGGATCACCAGGCCCGCGGCCAACAGGGTAAACCCGGCAAAGGCGCCGGCGTTCAGATCCTCATCCCGGACCCAGGCCCCCAGGACGATGGCCACCGGCGGGATGAGCAGCGTGACCAGCATCAGGTTGCCCGCGCCCGCCATGGCCAGCACACGGTAATAGAGCAGGTAGGCACAGGCCGTCGCGATCAGGGCGAAATAGAAGATGCCCGCCCATGTGGCAGGTTGCAGGGTCAGAACCGGCACACCTTCGGTCAGCAGCGTGAGGGGCAGCATGACGAGGGTCGAAGTGGTCAGCATCCCGGCCGCGGCTGTGATCGGGGGCAGGCCGCGCAGGTGGGTGCGGGCCCATGCCCCGGCGCAGGCATAGGAGAATGTCCCCGCGATGATGGCCAGTTGCGCCGTGGAAGTGATATCGAAGTTGAACAGCGCACTCGGGCCGATCGCGATGACCACCCCGGCAAATCCCAAACTCACGCCAAGCGCCTTGCGTCGGGTCAGGCGCTCATCCGCAAAGACCGCCGCGGCGACCAACACGCCAAAGATCGCGGTGGTGGCGTTCAGGATCGAGGTCAACCCGCTGGGGATATGCAACTGGCCCCAGGCCATCAGGGTAAATGGGATCACGTTGTTCAGGAGCCCCATGCCCAGCAAGGCCCCCCAGATCCGGGCTGTTTTCGGCAGGGGAGTCCCGCTCAGGATCACGAAAGGCCAGAGCACCAATGCGGCGATCCCGGTGCGATGGAGGACCGAAGTCAGCGGGTCGATCTCGTCCAACGCGGTGCGGATGGCAAGAAACGAGCCACCCCAGATGAGGCCCAGCAGGATCAGTTCGGCCCATGCCCGGGCAGAGAGAGAGGTCTGTGTCATGCGTCGGCCTTAGTGCCATTCCGGCGGGGCGCGCGACCCGGAAGTTGCGGTTTCCGGCGCGGGGCCCGTAAAAGTCAAGGGCGCCCCTTCTCAGGAGCGCCCTCTGTCGTGGAATGGTGTGACGTCGATAGGCTGATCAGAAGGTGACCGCCACCTTGAAGCCCACGCCGATCGCTTCGTTGTCCTTGAACGATGTGGCGGGCGCAAACGGCCCGACCCGGGTTTCGGCGTCACCGATGCGGACGTAGCGCACGCCGCCCGAAATCTCATAGTTGTCGTAGGTGTAGGAGGCGCCCAGTCCGACGCTCCAGTTGCCGTCGGTCGGGCCGAGGTTGGAGGCGAAGTTGTTGTTCGCGGGCTCATACCCCACCGAGACCGAACCGGCCCAGTTCTCGGTAAAGCGGCGGCCGACGCCCAGGTTGTAGGTGATCGTGTCGTCTTCGTAAGACACCAGCGCCACGCCCGGTCCACCGGCGAGGATGCCGGTCAGCGTGTCGTAGTCGGACGGCCGGATCTCGAACTCGCTCCAGTCCACCCAACGCACCGAGCCGAACACCAGCGTGTCCTTGGCGATGCCGGTCTGGAACTCCAGGTTCAGTGACTGCGGCGTGTCGACATTTGTGGTCGAGGTGTTGGACAGGCCGATGGCCGAGCTTTCGGTGGTGTCGAGGCTGTGACGGATCGTCGAGTTGTAGGTCAGCGCCACGCGCATCGCGATCTCGGGGCGCTCATAGGCGACGCCCACCAGATAGCCCCAGCCGTCGTCGCGGTCGCCGTTGACACTGTAGGCGGTGCCCGCCAGCGGCCCCACCGGCAACGTGATGTAGGGGATCAACGCCTCTGCTGTCAGGCGCTGATAGCGGAGGCCGCCATGCACGCTGAAATTGTCGTTGAACTTGTAGCGCGCCACGGTGGTGACCGCCTCGCTCCGCAACTGGGCAAAGGCGCCGGAGGCGAAATAGCCGGTGCCCATGCCATATTCGACATCCGCGCCGTAGGGCTGGTCGAGGATCAGCGCCACTGACAGCTTGTCGCCGTAGTCGTGTTTCATAGCCGCGCTGGCCTGGATGTAGCTTTTTGTCATGTCGCCCGAGCGGCTGCCCGCGACAGTGCCGCCCAACGCGGGCGGAAAGGACACCACCTGCACGCCGGAGACATCCGGCGAGACCGAGCCAAAGCTGAGCTCGGCATAGGTGCCTTGTTCAAAGATGACGGCCATGGACTGGCCTGACCGGTCGATGCCGCCAGCTTGTGCCGATACTGTTGACAGGGCCAGCAGGCTGGCCCCTGCAAGAATTCTGTTCATGTTTTTTCCCTCGTCCCTGAGCGGGATATCTCCTGACCGAGACGTTAGAAAATATGGTGCATATGCGTCAATTTGTGACGGTACGTCAGCCCTGCCTAGCGGGACGTGGCGTCACGTTTTTGTAACAATACTTTCGCATAGGTTGAGTGAACTCAGGCCCTGCGTCGGGTTTCAAACCAGATATTGCCGTAGTTGGCACCGAAAATGATCAGCGCTCCCAACAGCACCAGCGGGTCCAGCGGTTCGGCATAGAGCACTATGCCCACCAAGGCGATGACCGGCAAACGGGCGAAATCAATCGGCATGACGACAGTGGCAGGCGCCAGCGACAGGGCCGTAGTCAGGCAGAAGTGCGCCACCAGCCCGGCGCAGGCGATCAGAACAACCCATGGCAGACTGGCGGTGGCAGGCAATGCGATGTCGCCGTCGAACCCGGCACAGATCAGGCCAAACACTGCCTGCATGACCGTCAGCCAGAACAGGATACAGGTGATCCGTTCGGTGCGTGTCAGCAACCGGGTAAAGACCGCCGATCCGGCGAAACCGATGGCCGCCAGTGCTGCGGTCAACTGCCCGATATGGGCGGTTTCCGGCGAAGGGCGCGTCACGATCAGAATGCCGATAAAGCCGAGGATCGCTGCGCCGACGCGGTTGGGGGTGAGGCGTTCCGACAGGATCAGCGCGCTCAGCAACATGACCCAGAAAGGCGACGTGAACTCGATCGCGAAGACCTGGGCCAGCGGGATCGCGGTGATCGAATAGAACCACAGGTTCTGTCCCGCGAAATGCGAGATGTTGCGCAGCGCATGGGTGCCCATACGGCGGCGTGTGATATGGCCCAGCGTTCCGGCCGCGCTGGCCACCACCAGCACGATCACGATGCCGATCAACGAGCGGTATAGCATGATCTCGAAGGTATCGAGATCGAGGCTGACCTCGCGGCCCGCAATGGCCATGACAGTAAAGGAGGCAATGGCGCCTGTCATCCAGAGGCAGCCGCGCAGGGTGTCGTGCATGGGGTATCCTGTCGTTCTGACCCCTGCCTCTGACCAGAGCCGCAGGGGAATGTCCAGACGCCGGGGCGGGACGCACCCGCATTGCAAAGGCGCCTCCTGCGGCAGGTCCCGGGCGCCTGCCAGGCGGTGTGACCGCTGCGCCTCGCATTGCCGTGCCGACAATCTCTTGCAAAACCTCCTCCGGTGACCGACATCAAGGCCATGGAACGCCTGTCAGCACATCGGGGAGAGTATTCTTGCAGAAGGTCACTTTGCCCGAACGGCCAAATTGGCGCGATCATGCCCGGGACGTCGGCTTTACGTTTGCGGATATGTACGGCGAGCCCTACTGGGACGAGACATCGGCCTATGCCTTCTCGCTCGATCAGATCGAAAACGACCTCGAAGATCCTGCCACCGCGCTTCATGCCATGTGTCGCGAGGCTGTCACCGAGATCATCGCAAGCGAGCGACTGATGGAACAGCTTGGGATCCCGGAGTCCCGCCGCGATCTGGTCGCCGAAAGCTGGAAGAGCGGGGATCCTGAAATCTACGGGCGGTTCGATCTTGCCTATGACGGCAAGGGGCCTGCCAGGCTGCTGGAATACAACGCCGATACGCCGACATCTCTTTATGAAAGCGCCGCCTTTCAATGGCAGTGGCTGGAAGACCAGACGTCCGCCGGTGTTCTGCCGCAGGGGGCGGACCAGTTCAACGGGATCCACGAGGCGCTTGTCGCTCGGTTCGGCGCGGTCTTCGAGGTCGGAAGCGACCTGCATTTCACCGCCGTTGCCGACAATCCCGAAGATTACGGCACGGTCGAAGCCATGGGCTGGGCCGCGCGCGAGGCGGGCCTGGGCGCGCATTACTTTGACCTCGACAAGATCGGCCTCAGCGAGGACGGCCAGTTTCTCGACGACGAGGCGCGGCGGATTGCCGTGCTGTTCAAGTTATACCCCTGGGAAGACCTGTTTCTGGACGACTATGCGGATCACATCGACGGGTCCGGGTGCCTTTTCCTGGAACCCGCCTGGAAGGCGCTGCTGTCGAACAAGGGGCTCTTGCCGGTGCTCTGGCAGATGTTCGAAGGCCACGCGAACCTGTTGCCCGCCTTCTTCGAAGCGGACATCGCGGATGCCCTGGACGGGACGGGCGCGCCACGAGCCGATGTTGCGGCGGCTTTCGGACGGGCCGAGGCGGCGCTCGCCGCAGGCCATGTGCGCAAGCCGATCCTGTCGCGTGAAGGGGCCTCGGTCTCGATCCATAAATCCGGCGAGATCATCGAACGGGCCAGCAATACCGAGTATTCCGATCACCCACGCATCGTCCAGTCCTATGCACCACTGCCGCAATTCGACGGGTTCCGCCCGGTCGTAGGGGCCTGGATCATCGGCGATGCCTGCGCAGGCATCGGTATACGAGAGGACAGGTCCCGTATCACGCAGGATTTGTCACGGTTCAAACCTCACTTTATACAGCCCTGACCGCGCAACCAATTGACGGCCCACCGGGCAGAAAGAAAGCTTGTCATGTCCAAACGTTCGAAACGGGTTGCCATCGCGATCGTCGGCGCCGCTGCCTTTACGCTTGCAGGCTGCAAGGAAGAACAGGTTGACGCCGCGGCCTTTCCCGACGTGCAAACCTGCAAGGATGAGGCTCTGCGCGGGGGGATGTTCTCGGCACAGGATTGCGAGACACATTTTGCCGAGGCCCAGGAACTGCACGTCGAAGCGGCCCCGCGTTACGACAGCCTCGAGGTCTGCGAGGAACTGCACGGGGCGGGTGCCTGCGGCACCGAAGCCGCCGCGACACAGGGCGGTTCAAGCGGCATTTTCATGCCGCTTCTCGCCGGTTATCTGGTCGGCAACATGCTGAGCGGTCGTGCGGGCACCTCCGCCGCGCAACCGCTTTACAAGACCCAGGACGGGCGCTTTACCAATGCTGCGCGCAGCAGCGTCTTTTCGAACAACCGTGGAGCGACCAAGCTGGGCACCAGCCAGTTCGCGCGGCCGGCGTCCACCATCGGAACCAAGCCGATGTCGCGTGCAACCGCAATCTCGCGCGGCGGGTTCGGAAAATCCGGCAGCCAGCGGTCGACGTTCGGAGGATAGGGGGCGAGGCGGAAACGGGCGCAAGCTCTTGCGTTTGCCGCGGCCCACCAGAAAAAGCCAGCCGCGGAACGGCTGGCCTGTCACTATGAGTTGAAAGAGACCGTCAGACCTCTTTCATCAACTGGTCCTTGGCAAGCACCATCAGCGCCGCGCGTTTGGTGCGGATCTCGTCCGCCGTGGCCTTGTCGCCAAGGTCACCGGAGACCTTGCGCACAACGTCCTCATGGCCCGCTTCTTCGAAGTCGGCCTTGATCACCTCGACGGCATAGGCGTCTGCATCGGCGCCGGTCTTGCCCAGCATTTCCGCCGCCCAGAGGCCCAAAAGCTTGTTGGTGCGCGCCTCGGCCTTGAACTTCATTTCTTCGTCATGGGCGAATTTGTTTTCGAACGCATTTTCGCGGTCGTCGAAGGTGGTCATGGGTCTCGCTCCCTCGGGAAGTGTCGGTCCCCTTGGATATGCAGCCGCAAAGCCCGTTGCGCAAGGCTGGACGCGCGGACTGCGGCATTGAAAGCAGGGCTATTTGCTGATTGACCCGGGATTGACACGGAATACGGGTAGACCCGGCGGTCTTGTCAACTGTCCGCGCCGGGCACCGCAGCCGCTCTTGCGGTGGCCACGTCTGTACCGTATGAGAACGCGACACCGCGCCTCGGGCGCGGTTTTCCCGTTTGGAAAGGTCCGAAATGGCACGGCGCAAGAAAATCTACGAAGGCAAGGCCAAGATCATGTACGAAGGCCCCGAACCGGGCACCATCGTGCAGTACTTCAAGGATGACGCCACCGCCTTCAACGCCGAGAAGAAGGACGTGATCGAAGGCAAGGGCGTGCTGAACAACCGCCTGAGCGAGTTCTTCATGACCGGGCTGAACGGCATCGGCGTGCCGACCCATTTCATCAAGCGGCTGAACATGCGCGAGCAACTGGTCCGCGCCTGCGAGATCGTGCCGCTGGAAATCATCGTGCGCAACTTTGCGGCCGGGTCCATGTCCAAGCGTCTGGGCATCGAAGAAGGCACCGCGCTGCCGCGCCCGATCGTCGAATACTGCTACAAGGATGACAAGCTGGGTGATCCGCTGGTCACCGAGGAACATATCGCCGCCTTCGGCTGGGCCTCGCAGCAGGACATGGACGATATCGTGGCGCTGGCGCTGCGGGTGAACGACTATCTGTCGGGCCTGATGTACGGCGTGGGCATTCGTCTGGTGGACTTCAAGATCGAGGTTGGGCGGGTCTACGAAGGCGACTATCAGCGCCTGATCGTGGCCGACGAGATCTCGCCCGACAGTTGCCGCCTGTGGGATCTGGAGACCGGGCAGAAGCTGGACAAGGACGTATTCCGGCATGACCTTGGCAACCTTGCCGATGCCTACACCGAGGTCGCGCGCCGTCTGGGCGTGATGCCCAAGCAGGCGACGCATCTGACCAAGCCCAAGCTGATCAACTGAGGCCGGGCTGTTTCGACATACCTGACAAGTCCGAGCAGTCGCGCATGACCTGCTCGGACATTCAGTGGGGAACTGGCGGTCGCAATCAGCACGACTGAAATCCCGTCAACACCACTGACAAACGCATCAATCGGCGTTTGGCAGGGATTCCGGACTTGGCGAAATGGTCCAAGGGCCCCTAGGCTGGATCAACCCATTTTGCCCGCGAGGCCTGTCATGCGCCGTCTTATTGTTTCTGCTGCCCTCGGACTGCTTGCTGCAGCGCCCCTGCACGCCCAGCCGGTCGAGTTTGACCCATCTGACTTTGGCAAGATCGTCGTTGCGCCGCGACAGTCGGCGGGCAGTGGCATCGTGCTGGAACAGGCCTTTGGCGATTACCAGAACGAGCCGGTGATCTCCTACGGTGAAAAGAGCATCGCGCGCCGCCTTGGCCATCCGGTCGGGCGGCTGGACGTGCTCTATACCAACGGCAAGACCGGCTATTGCACCGCCTTCATCGTGGATACACAGCACCTTGTGACCAACCACCATTGCATTCCGGGCGTCGGCGGGATCGGGGCCAAGGCTGCACAGTTCGTGGCGGGCTACATCGACCCGGCCCATCCCGACACCGCCGAGAAATTCCAGGTCGACCTGGAGCCGGTCGAAAGCAACGCCACACTGGATTACTCCGTATTACGCGTCTTTGGCGACCCCTCCGCGCGCTACGGCGAGGTCGAACTGGCCGATGCCGACCCCGAACCATCGGAGTTTCTGTGGATCATCGGCCACCCGCAGGGCCAGTCGCAGCATATCAGCCGCGAGGGGTGTGCCGCCGGTGATCCGCCGGTCTCGACCGAAGGCAAGGTTGTGCATACCTGCGATACGCTGGGTGGCAACTCGGGCTCTCCGGTGTTTCGGATTTCTGACCGTATGGTCGTGGCGCTGCACCACGCGGGTGACAATCGCACCGGGTTCAACTTTGCGATCCCGATGACGCGAATCCTGAAAAATTCCAAGGTGTTGAAGGCCGCAGTGCCCGCCGGCCCGGTGGCGCCGGTCGCGCCGCAAGGGGCCTGTGACGTGCTCTGGGGGGCGGCCGAACAGCATGGCTGCCTTGGCTATCAGACCTTCCTCAGCCAATGCGCAGAGCATCCGCTGGCGGCACTGGCGAGCGGGCTGGCGGAGCGCAGCTGCAAGCAGGCCGGGCCTCTGCCCAATTCCGGAAAGGATCCGGAAAAGACGGATCTTTCGGCGGAGATCGCCGCCGCGCTTGACCGGACCGACCGACGCCGCCGCAATGTCGAGCTGGACCTCGACGCGGCCCGCGTCCACATGCAGATCGTGACCAATATCCTCGACCAGATGGAGCGCGAGAAATCGGTCGCCGAGTCTTCGCGCGATCCCGGTGCCGAGGAGGTGGTTGCCCTCTGGGACACCACCCTGCGCGAGACCCGCAAGGACGGCGACTGGATCAAGAGCCGGGTGGAGTCGATGCCGAAGTTTCTCAACCAGATCGACAGCGCGCGCGATGCGGCGCAGCGGGCCGAGACAGAGGCCGAACTGGCTGTTGCGCTGGAAGATGTCGAGACCGGCGCCAAGGGCGCGCGTGACTGGCTGACCGCCATCGCCGCCCGGCGCAAACTGATGGACATGGCCTATCCCGAAGCCACCGTTCAGGCGGCGCTGATCTTGCAAAGCGCCGCAAGCGGCGGTGCCGGTGTACCGGATGCCCGTGCGCTGGAAAACAGGATCGAACAGGCACTTGCACAGGCCGCCGAGGCCCGCATCCAGACCGAAACCAATGCCACCCGCGCGGACCAACTGCTGACGGCCTACGAGCAGATCATTGCCAAGGCCTACGCCAATGGCGTGCGCGAGCAGCAATCCAGCGCCCGCGGCAGCGATCTGGCCGCCGACCATTGGCAGAGCTTTGCCCGTGGCCTTGCCGGTGAGGCGCGGCGCATCCGCAGCCGGGTTGCCGGGATGAAGGATTTTGGCGAAGAGATCGACAAGGCCGTTGCGCAATTGCGCAGTGCCCGGCGCGAAGAAGAGGTCAACGATGCCGCCGCCCGCGTGGCCCGTGCGTTGACCACGTCGGACGACTGGCTGCGGCAAGTCAATGCCCGGTACACATCGGCAGAGTCCAATCTGGCCGAAGCCACACAGAAGGCCTCGCTCTTGATGGAAAGCGCGACGCCGCAGCGGACCGCCGCGGTTACACGGTGCCTGGAAATCGGCTCACCGCAATTCAGCGTCGAGGGCATCGCCGGAGTGGCAACCCTTGATTTCGACGAACGTACCGCGCTCAATCTGTGCAGCGAGGCGATCAAGGTCAGCGATGAACCGGCAGTGCGCTATGCGCTGGCCCGCGCCCAGTATGAACTGGGCAACCGCGAGACCGCGACAACCACCTTCCGCGAGCTTGCTGCCCTGGGCTTTGTTCCGGCGCAGTATCACCTTGGCGTCGCCTTCAATTCCGGGCGGGGCGTGACCAAGAACTACAACCGCGCCTTTGAAATCTTCGAGGAAACGGCGCGGAAAGGCTATCCGCAGGGCAAGTTTTCCCTGGGGGTCTATTACAGCCTTGGTCGGGGAACGCGTGCCGATCATACACGCGCCGGCGATCTGTTGGTCGAGTCCATTGCCGACGGCTATGCCCACACGATCACGCAACTGGGCAAGCTGCCCAATGCCACCATCCGGCAGGTTCAGCTGAACCTCGTTCAGCGCGGTTTGCTGACGTCGCGGGACGTCGACGGCGCCTTTGGCCCGACGAGTCGCGCGGCATTGTCGAAGCTGCTGGACCAAAACACGCGGTAATGCGGGCCACATCCCGCATTGCCTGCTCCCGAAACCGTGATGCAACAGGTCGTTGCACCGCCGAGTCGCTTATCCACAGGCCATGTTTTTCGTTTTGAAACAACAAAGACGTGGCAAAAACTCCACTTATTCCGTCGCCGAAACAGCCAGAAGGCAAGGAATTCTTTACTTGGCGGCGACCTGCCGATCACTGTACGTTCTTAAACATATTTCTTGCCAACGGGGACATTGTCATGCGTCAACTCTTCTCTGTAATCGCGCTTTGCGCAGGAGCGGTCACTGGAGGCCAGCTCGTCGCTCAAAGCGGACCCGCCGAGTTCGATCCGTCGGATTTCGGCAAAATCGTCATTCAGCCGCGTCAGGCGGCATCGGGCGGGCACAACGGCCTTGTTTTCGAACAGGCCTTTGGTGACTACCAGAATGAACCAATCATCAAATACGGCGAAACCAGCCCGATCGTGAAGCTGGGTCGCCCAATCGGTCGACTGGACATGCTGTTCTCGAACGGGAAGACGGGATTTTGCACCGCCTTCATCGTCGATGACTCTCACGTCCTGACCAACCACCACTGCATTCCGGGCATGGACGGCGATCCGACCGGAAAGGACAGCGGCGTTCAGGCCGCACAGTTCGTGGCCGGCTTTATCAAGCCCGGCAATTCCGATGGCGTCGACCGCTACACCGTCAGCCCGCAGATCATCGAGACCAGCCGCGAGCTGGATTACACGGTGCTGCGCGTCTTCGGCAATCCGTCGACCAAATACGGAATGCTGAAACTGGCAGAGGCCGATCCCGAGGACAGCGAATTTCTCTGGATCATCGGTCACCCGCAGGGGCAGGCGATGCACATCAGCCGCGAAGGCTGTGCCGCCGCGAACCCGGCGATCTCGGCCGAAGGCAAGCTGATGCACAGCTGTGACACCCTGGGCGGCAACTCGGGGTCTCCCGTGATCCGTCTCAGCGATCACCGCGTCATTGCGCTGCACCACGCCGGCGACAGCCGCACCGGTTTCAACATGGCGATCCCGATGACCCGGATCCTGCCGCAAAGCCGCATTTTGAAGGCCGCGTCCGATGGTGTCACGCCGACACCCACACCGACGCCGACGCCAACCCCCACGCCGACCCCGCTGGCCAACGCCTGTTCGGCGCTCTGGGCCGAGGCCAAGATCATTGGCTGCGCGGGTTACGAGGCCTATCAGGCCGAGTGCGGCGATCACACCTTTGCCAACATGGCGTCGCGCATTCTCGAGCGTGAATGCTCGCTCCCGCCGCAGGTCGTGACCACCAACAAGCCCAAGGAAACCGGCGGGCCGGTTCTGACCGTGCGCCCCTCGGGCGGCGACTATTCGGATCTTGCCGCGGCGGTTGCCGCAGCCGACCCGGGCACGCGCATTGACGTCTATCCCGGCACCTACACCCGCGGGTTCGACGTGTCGAAGCCGCTGGAAATCGTCGGCATCGGCAACAAGCGTGACATCGTTCTGAAAGTGGCCGAAGACAACGCGATCCGCTGGACCGCAGAGTCGGGCCGTATTGCCAACATGACCATCGCCCAGGACGGTGGCAAATTCTTCAACGTCCATATTGCAGGCGGTTCGGTCATCATCGAAGACAGCGACCTGACCTCCAAGGGTCTGGCCGTGCTGGCGATCCGCGACAACGATGGCGCCACCATCCGCCGCAACAACATCCGCGACGGTGCGCAGGGCGGCATCTTCATGTTCGAGGCCGGAAAGGCGCTGATCGAAGGCAACACGTTCTTCGGCAACGCGCTGGCGGGTCTGGAAGTCAAGGAAGGCGCCGACCCCATCGTCAAGGGCAACATCATGCGTGACGGCGGCGGCTCGGGCATCTTCATCAACGAAGGTGGCAAGGGCCGGTACGAAGGCAACACCGTCTTCGGCAACGCATTGTCCGGCATCGAGGCCAAGGCCGCGGACAACCCGCTGATCATCGGCAATACGATCCGTGACGGTCAGCAGGGCGGCATCATGACCTCGGACGCGGCCACCGTTCGGATCGAGAAGAACGAGATCTACGGCAACGCCTATGCCAGCATCGAGATCAAGACCGGGGCCAACCCGCAGGTGTACAACAACACCCTGCGTGACGGTCAGCAGTCGGGCATCTACGTGCATGACGGCGGGCGCGGCGTGATCGAGAACAACGAGATCTTCCTCAACGCTTTCTACGGCATCTCGGTCAAGGGTGACTCGAACCCGATCGTTCGTGACAACAAGATCTTTGACAACATCTACGAGGCCATCCGCATCCGCGAAGGCGGCGGCGGCACCTATGAGCGCAACGATCTGTCGGGCAACACCGCGGGCACCTTCCGTATCGAACCTGACGCCGGCAACGTGATCCGCGTCGGCAACATCGAAGGTCCGGGCCAGACACCAACCGTCACGCCCGAGCCGAAAAGCAACGTCAAGGTCCTGTCGGTCAATTCCAACGGTGGTGGCGACTACTCTGATCTTGCCGACGCCGTCGCAGCCGCCGATCCCGGCACCCGCATCGAGGTCTACCCGGGCACCTATACCCGTGGCCTGGACATCTCGAAGCCGCTGGAAATCGTCGGTGTCGGACCGGTTGAGGACATCGTCCTGAAAGTGGCCGAGGACAATGCGATCCGCTGGACCGCAGAGTCGGGCCGGATTGCCCGGATGACGATCCTGCAGGACGGTGGCAAGTACTTCAACGTGCATATCGCCGGCGGTTCGGTGACCATCGAGGACAGCGTGCTCAGCTCCAAGGGCCTCGCCGTTCTGGCGATCCGTGACAATGACGATGCCATCATTCGCCGGAGCGTGATCCGTGACGGTGCACAGGGCGGTATCTTCATGTTCGAAAGCGGCCTTGCCACGATCGAGAACAACGAGATCTACGGCAACTCGCTGGCCGGTCTTGAGGTCAAGGAAGGCGCCGACCCCTATGTCACCGGCAACATCATGCGTGACGGCGGCGGTTCGGGGATCTTCATCAACGAAGGCGGCAAGGGCCACTACGAAGGCAACGAGATCTACAACAACGCCCTGTCCGGGATCGAAGCCAAGGCATCGGATGACCCGATCATCACCGGCAACACCGTCCGCGACGGTCAGCAGGGTGGCATCATGGCCTCGGACGGCGCCATCGTGCGGATCGAAGCCAACGAGATCTACGGCAACGCCTACGCCGGTCTGGAGATCAAGACCAACGCCAACCCGCAGGTGGTCAACAATACCCTGCGTGACGGTCAGCAGTCCGGCATCTATGTCCACGACGGTGGCCGGGGCGTGTTCGAGAACAACCAGATCTTCCGCAACGCTTTCTACGGGGTCTCGGTCAAGGGTGCGTCGAACCCGATTGTTCGCAGCAACACCATCTCGGACAACATCTACGAGGCGATCCGTGTCCGCGAAGGCGGCGGCGGCACCTACGAGAACAACGACCTGACCGGGAACACCGCGGGCACCTTCCGGATCGAGGCCGACGCCGGCAACGTCATCCGCCGCGGCAACAAGGAATAAGGCGCGGGGCCCGCGGGCCCCTCACCGACAAGACAGAGAACCGCGCAGGTCCGCCCTGCGCGGTTTTTCTTTGCCCGGTTGGCGCAGAGGATTGGCGCGCAGGGGTGCTGCAAAGGCCTTTGCGCTTGCATTTCCGGTCGCGATGCGGTTCCTGCGCGGCAGGATTTGACAAGGGGACGGCCATGAAAGTGCGCGTGCATGTGATGCTCAAGACCGGGGTTCTGGATCCGCAGGGCGAAGCGGTGCGCCATGCGCTTGGCGCGCTGGGGTTCGACGGCGTCGGTTCGGTCCGTCAGGGCAAGGTGATCGAGATGGAGCTGGCCGATGGCACCTCCGAGGCGACGATCACCGAGATGTGCGAAAAGCTGCTCGCCAATACCGTGATCGAAAGCTACCGCATCGAGATGCTCTGAGGGCAGGGGCCGCGTACCCTGCCGCCGCTGGCTGCCAGTCCTGCGCGGCCCGCCCCCGACAACACCTGACGCGGTGGACCCGCGCCGCCCCCGCCACAAGTGACTGAGGATATGCCCATGAAAGCCGCCGTCATCGTCTACCCCGGCTCGAACTGTGACCGCGACATGGCCCGCGCATTCGAGGCGGCGGGCCTGCAGGTGCAAATGGTCTGGCACAAGGACACGGTTTTGCCCGAAGGCGTGGACATTGTCGGCGTGCCCGGCGGCTTTTCCTTTGGCGACTACCTGCGCTGCGGGGCCATCGCGGCCAATGCGCCCATCGTCGGCGCGGTCAAGGCCCATGCCGAGCGTGGCGGCTATGTCCTGGGGATCTGCAACGGCTTTCAGGTGCTGACGGAAACCGGCCTGCTGCCCGGCGCGCTGCTGCGCAATGCCGGGCTGAAATACATCTGTCGCACGATCGGCCTGCGCACCGAGGGCGACAGCGTCTATACCGAAGGGTATGGTCGCGGCACGCAGATTGCGCTGCCCATCGCCCATCATGACGGCAACTATTTTGCCGACGCAGAGACGCTGGACATGCTGGAGCAGGAAGACCGCGTCGCCTTTCGCTATACCGACAATCCCAATGGCTCTGCCCGGGACATCGCGGGCATCCTCTCGGCCAATCGGCGGGTGTTGGGCATGATGCCGCACCCGGAGCGTGCGAGCGAAGTCGCGCATGGGAACGAGGACGGTGCGCGCCTTTTTGCGCAACTTGCCAGCAGCCTGATCACAGCTTGACTTGAGGGAAGAGCCCGCGCGGCCTATCCTGCGCGGCATGGTCACGCAATCCACCAGATCCGGCACCCGGCGCACCGGCCCCTTTTCGGGGCGGGCAAGGCTTGCGCTGGTGCTGCTTTTGCTGGGGGCGGTGGCGACGGTCTGGGTCACCAACTGGCTGCTGACCGAGCGTTTTACCGAAACCACGCGCAACCGCGCCGAACTGCGGCTTGCGCTCTACTCCGGCAATCTGATTTCGGAATTGCGCCGCAACGCGATTGTCCCGCAACTGCTGGCGCGTGACCCTGCGCTGATCGCGGCGCTGAATTCGCAGGACTACAGCCAAAGCTCACAGCGCCTGATTTCCTTCGTGGATGAGATCGGCGTCGCCTCGCTGCTCCTGCTGGACAGGGATGGCCGCACCGTGGCCGCAAGCGATCGCAACCGTCTGGGCGAGCCGCACCGCGAGGCGGCTTATTTTGTCGAGGCGCTGCGCTCCAACACCACGGTCTTTACCGCGCAGCCGCTGGAGACCGGGAACTATGGTTTCACCTATGCCCGCCGTATGGAAAGCGGCGGTGACACCGTCGGCGTGATCGTGGTCGAGGTGGATCTGGCCCGGTACGAACGGGCCTGGGTGGGGATCACCGATGCCCTGATGGTCACAAATTCCGAAGGCGTCATCATCCTGTCGACCGAGCCGCGCTGGCGCGGGCTGACCCCCGAGGAGGCCTTGCAACGTCAGCCCGCCGACGGGGCCATCGAGAGGGCCATCCGCGCGACCGCCGACTGGACCGCGACGCAGGCGGACGCCTACCTGCGCGGCGAGGCGGTGATGCGCATCGACGGGCGCATTCCGTTCCGGGGCTGGACGCTGATCACCTTCACCACCTATTCCTCGGTGCGTGAGCGGGTGAACGCCGTGCTGGCGCTGGAAATCATGGCCTTTGCCATTCTGGCTGCGCTGGTGTTCTACGCCCTGTCGCGCAAGACAGCGATCCGCATGGCGCTGTTCCAGCGGGACGCGACGGAAATGCGCGCCCTGAACGCCCGCCTTCAACGCGAAATCGCGGAACGCGAGCGGGTGCAGAAAAACCTGGCCGTGGCGGAACAGTCGCTGGCACAATCGTCGAAACTTGCCGCGCTGGGGGAAATGTCTGCCGCGGTCAGTCACGAGCTGAACCAGCCGCTGGCCGCGATGAAGACCTATCTGGCAGGCGCGCGCCTGCTGCTGCGCCGGAACCGTCCGGATGAGGCGCTCTCCGCCTTTCACCGGATCGACGACCTGATCGAACGCATGGGCGCCATCACGCGGCAGCTCAAGGGCTTTGCGCGCAAGGGGCAGGATGAACTCAGCCCCGTCGACGTGGTCGAGGCGCTGGCCTCGTCGCTGTCGATGATGGAACCGCAGTTGAAATCACGCCGCGTCAAGATCACCCGGATCCTGCCTGAAGGGCCGGTGCGGGTGATGGGTGACCGGATGAGGATCGAACAGGTTCTGGTCAACCTCTTGCGCAATGCGCTGGACGCCACCAAATCCGTAGATGACCCTCAGGTCGAGATCATCCTCGCCGCGGGGGAAACAGCCACGCTGACCGTGCGCGACAACGGAACAGGGATCGAGAACCTAGATTCGCTCTTTGAGCCCTTTTATACAACGAAACAACCCGGAGACGGCGTCGGCCTCGGCCTTGCCATTTCCTCGGGCATCGTCTCTGAACTGGGGGGGCGTCTGACCGCCCGCAACGGAGAGGACGGCGGTGCCGTCTTTGAGATGCAACTGCCCGTCTTGAACGAATCCACAGAAGCAGCGGAGTAAACGGCCCATGGCCAATGCAATGAAAATCGCCATCGTGGATGACGAACAGGACATGCGCCAGTCCATCAGCCAATGGCTGGCCTTGTCCGGATATGACACCGAAACATTCGCCAGCGCCGAAGAGGCGCTTGGCGCGTTGAACGCCGATTTCCCCGGCATCGTGATTTCCGACATCAAGATGCCGGGCATGGATGGCATCCAGTTTCTCAAGAAACTCATGGGCACCGACAGCGCGCTGCCGGTGATCATGATCACCGGTCACGGCGATGTGCCGATGGCGGTCGAGGCGATGCGCATCGGCGCGTTCGACTTTCTGGAAAAGCCGTTCAATCCGGACCGCATGTCGGAACTGGCCAAGAAGGCGACCAATGCGCGCCGTCTGACGCTGGACACCCGCGCCCTGCGCCGCGAACTGGCCGATGGCAGCCAGATCATGTCCAAGCTGATCGGCGCCAGTCCGTCGATGGAACGCCTGCGCGAGGATATCCTCGATCTGGGGCAGGCGGACGGTCATGTGCTGATCGAGGGTGAGACCGGCACCGGCAAGACGCTGGTGGCCCATGCCATGCACGCCGTCGGCACCCGCGCGGGCAAGAAATTCACGCTGCTCAGCTGTGGCGCGATGGATGAGGACGCGCTGATGCGCCGTCTCTTTGGCCCGATGCAACCCGAAGAAACCCGCCTGCCTGCGATGGAAGAGGCGCGGGGTGGCACGCTGGTTCTGGAAGATATCGAGGTGCTGTCGGACCCGGCGCAGGCCCGTTTGCTGAACGCGATCAATGATCAGGGCAACCCACCCGAAACCCGCATTGTCGCCATCTCCAACCTGCAGGAAGAGGGTCGCACCTGTGAACAGGCCCTGCGCCCGGACCTCTACTACCGGCTCGCCGCGTTGAAGATCACGGTGCCGCCGTTGCGGTCACGCGGCGAGGATATCCTGACGCTGTTCACCCGCCTCAGCGAAAGCTTCGCCGAGGAATACGGCTGCGACGCCCCCAAGGTGTCCGCACAGGAGGCCGCGCAGCTGTTGCAGGCCCCCTGGCCCGGCAACGTGCGTCAGTTGATCAATCTGGCCGAACGGGCAGTGCTGCAATCGCGACGGGGGCAAGGCACCATTGCCTCGCTCTTGATGAACGATCATGACGACATGCAGCCGGTCATGACCACCGAAGGCAAGCCGCTGAAGGAATACGTCGAGGCGTTCGAGAGGATGCTGATCGACAACACCATGCGGCGGCACAAGGGCTCGATTGCCGCTGTCATGGACGAGCTTTGCCTGCCGCGCCGCACGCTGAACGAAAAGATGGCCAAATACGGTTTGGCGCGCGCAGATTATCTCTGATGCCGCGCGCGCAGGATCTGGACAGCTACTTTTCCGATCCGGCCTGGGGCCCGGAAAAACGGGCCCTGCGCGCGATCCTTGCGCAGACGCCCTTGGAAGAGGCCCTGAAATGGGGCGCTGCCTGCTATACCTTCGACGGCTCGAACGTGGCGATCATAGGGGGATTTTCCGACGGCTGCAGGCTGGCCTTTTTCAAGGGCACGCTGATTCCCGATCCCGAAGACGCGCTGATCCTGACAGGGCCGCGGTCGCGGGCGTCGATGTATTTCAGCTTTCAGACTGCCGAAGAGGTGCAGGCTCGCGCCGACCAGATTCGGGATTATGTCGCCCGCGCGATCGAGGTGGAAAAGTCGGGCAAGAAGGTTCATTTCGCGAAGGACGATCTGGATTACCCGGACGAATTGACGGACAAGCTGGACAGAGACGAGGCGTTTCGCGCGGCCTTTGAGGCGCTGACGCCCGGGCGCAGGCGCGGTTACGTGTTGTTCTTTTCCGGCGCCAAGCAGTCTCAGACGCGGGTCAACCGGATCGCGAAGCACAGCGCACGCATTCTGCAGGGCAAGGGCATGCACGACCGCTGACGCCCGCGCAGCAAAAAGCCGCGGTTCCTTGAAACCGCGGCTTTTGTTTTTCGCAAAGGCAATGAAGAGGTTAGTGCAGCAGGCGCCCCATCGCGCCGGCCACATCGGCCATGCGCGCCGAAAAACCCCATTCGTTGTCATACCACGCCATGACCCGCACCAGCCGGTTGCCGACAACCTTGGTCTGGTCCGGCGCAAAGATCGAGGAATGTGTGGTGTGGTTGAAGTCGATCGAGACCTTGGGTTCGGGATCATAGGACAGGACAGCGCCCATGCGACCACCTGCAGCCTCGGCCACCACCTCGTTCACGTCCGCCACGGTCACGTCCTTTTTGGCGTAAAAGGTCAGGTCCACGGCCGAGACATTCGGTGTCGGCACGCGCACGGCCGACCCATCCAGCTTGCCCTTGAGGTTGGGCAGAACCTCACCCAGCGCCTTGGCCGCGCCGGTCGAGGTGGGGATCATCGCCATGGCAGCGGCGCGGGCGCGGTACAGGTCTTTGTGGCGGCGATCCATCGTCGGCTGGTCGCCGGTATAGCTGTGGATCGTGGTCATGATGCCGCTGTCGATGCCGATGCCCTCATCCAGCACCTTGGCCAGCGGGGCAAGGCAATTGGTGGTGCAGGACCCGTTCGAGATCATGGTGTCCCCCTTGACCAGATCGCGGTGGTTCACGCCGTAGACGATGGTTTTCTGAACGTTCTTGGCCGGGGCCGAGATCAGCACCGATTTCGCGCCGCGCGCCAAATGCGTGTCGGCCTTGGTGCCGTCGTTGAATTGGCCGGTGCATTCCAGAACGACATCGCAGCCGCCCCAGTCCAGATCGTTCAATTCGTAGGAGGACATCACGTCTATCGGACCGCGACCCAGATCAATGGCATTGTCGCGGACCTTGACCTCCCCCGGGAACCGCCCATGTACACTGTCATAGCGCAGCAGGTGGGCATGGGTGTCGATCGGACCCGGTGCGTTGATCTTGACGACCTGAACATCGTTGCGGGCGGATTCCGCGATATGTGCCAGCGTGCAGCGGCCAATCCGGCCAAATCCGTTGATGCCGATCGTGACGGTCATATTGGTCTCCTGAAATCATCTGTTGCCCCCTCGTATAGGCAGGCATGCTGCGCCTGCAAAGTGCAATAGTTATTTCAGAACAGTGTGTTAGCGATAAACGTGACTTTCTGTGTCTTGGTGGCGCTAACGTTGCAGGGGCGTTTGCGATAACGTCCCGAAACAATCGTTAAGGACAGCAGGCCATGACCATCTGGACGAATCTATGCAGTTTTCTGGGGCGCGTGCTGATCGCAGGCCTTTTCCTTGCCGGGGCGGCGCAAAAGCTGTCAGATCCGGAACCGGTGCGGGTGCTGTTGACCGGTTGGGGCTGGCCCGGCGGGTTGGTCTGGGGCGCGATGCTGTATAACCTCCTGGCAGGCGTGGCTTTGATCGCCGGGGTTCTGGTACGCCCGGTGGCCCTGTCGCTTGCGTTCTATTGCGGGCTGACCTCCTTCTTTCACCTGCTCCCGGACGATCCCTGGCAGATAACCATCTTCATCAAGAACTGGGCCATTGCGGGCGGATGTCTTGTTCTGGCGGGGCAGGGCGGGGGCGACTGGGGGCTCGGCGGCGCCACCGCGCGCCGGGCGTCACGTCGGGCTTGAACGCCTTATCCCCCGCCCCTAGGGTCGGCACAAACGTGACAACAGGGTATTTGGCATGAGTGGTCTTCTGGCACTTCTCGACGACGTGGCGGCCATCGCCAAGATTGCGGCGTCCTCGGTCGATGACATCGGCGCCGCGGCGATGAAGGCCGGGTCCAAGACGGCCGGTGTCCTGATCGATGATGCGGCGGTGACACCGAAGTACATACAAGGGTTCGAACCGGCGCGCGAACTGCCGATCATCTGGCGCATCGCCAAAGGGTCGATCATCAACAAGCTGGTCTTTCTGATGCCGGCGGCGCTGCTGATGGCCGCCTTTGCGCCATGGCTGGTCTGGCCGCTGCTGATCCTCGGCGGCTGTTACCTGTGCTTCGAGGGGGCCGAGAAGATCGTGCATGTGCTGATGCCGCATGACGACCATTCCGGCGGTCCCGACGGCAGCCACGACGTGGGCGACCCGCTGCACCTTGAAGAGGCCAAGGTCAAGGGGGCGATCAAGACCGACTTCATCCTCTCGGCCGAAATCATGGTGATCTCGCTCTCGGCCATCGACGCGCCGAATTTCTGGATGCAGGCGGCGACGCTTGCCGTGGTGGCGGTGATGATCACCTTTGTCGTCTACGGCGCCGTGGCGATCATCGTGAAAATGGACGACGTTGGCCTGTGGTTGAGCCGCGTCGGGCGGTTGGGCGTCACCCGCGGTCTTGGCCGGGTGATCGTGAAATTCATGCCCTGGCTGCTGAAACTGCTGTCGATCATCGGCACCGCCGCGATGCTGTGGGTCGGTGGCCACATCATCACCAGTTCGCTGAAGGAAATGGGCTGGGAGACACCCTATCAGCTGGTGCATGACATCGCGCATTCCATCGGGCAGGGCGATGCCCTGATCGAATGGGGCGTGACCGCAGGCATCGACTTTGTCATCGGCTTCGTGGTCGGCCTGATCCTGATTCCGATCGGGACCAAGCTGGTCGCACCGATCTGGCAGCGGCTTTTTGGCGACGGGAAAGCCGGGGCGCATTGACGCCGACGGCCCTTCAAGACCGAGAGCCAAAACAAGAGCGGCGCGCCCCCGGGGGACGCGCCGCTTTGCATTTCGAAAAGGCAGTTCTGATCAGGGCTGCAGTTCAGAGGTCTGCTCAAAAGCCGCGGTAAAGCCCGACAGCGACATCGTGACCGACACGCGCTGATCCGGGGCAACAACCGGCACAAGCGAGACGATGGCCTCGCTGCCGGCCTTCAGGCGGGTAATGTCATCGGCGGTAAAACCAATACGGGCAAAACAGCCCTGAACGGTGCAGAAGGTGTAATCATAACGCTTCGCCTCGCGGCCATCCACGGCGATGGTCAGCTTCTGTGTCAGCAGCGTTTCCAGCGGCACGGTAAAGGCGCCACCGGCAACGGCCTGGTTTCCGCCCTTGAGACGGAAGATGTTGACCTCTGCCACGCTTGCGCCGTTCTCATCCTTGAGCAGCTGGTACATCTGGCAGATTTCGTCGTCTTCGCTGACCTTCAGGCACTGAACGGTCCAGTCCTGATGGACCTCCTTGACATAGGGGGCGTTTGCATCCGGATCCGCGCCGGCCACCGGCTCACCAAGATCAAGCGTGCTCTCGGAAGGCGCCGGTGGTTTCGGCGTTTCGGCGTCCTGCGCGAATGCGGGACCGCCAGCCAGCGCGGCGATCATGGACAGAAGGATAATCGGTTTCTTCATGGGGGCCTCTGAATCCGGTCATTGCTTTGGCTTGGGTTAACATGGGGCGGGCGGACTGTCAGGAAGGAAATTGCCCGATCCGGTCACGACATGGGCGATTTGCCGCGCGTTCCGGATCTGCAAAGCATTTGTAATTCAAAGAAAAGGGGCCCGTAGGCCCCTTTTCACTTCACTCCCTGTCGGACCGGCCGACTTTATCATTGGCCGAGACGCTACGAGAAGCTGCGGCTCCGGTCAACAGTGATTTCATCATCTTTTTGCGCTTTGCGAAGAGCCGGCACAAAATCAAAAAAGCCGCGCCCGGGGGCGCGGCCAGTCTGACAGGGAGGAAGTCTGCCCGGGGCAGGAGAGGACATGTTGCCCCGAACCAGAAACATACTGGCATCAAATGGTTAAGGATGTATGTTCGGGCGATGAGAGAAGGGATCGGGACATGGACACAGGGATTTTCGTGGGCGGTGCGGGTGCGGGTTACGCCGAACGGCAGTACCTCGATCTGGGCTATGCCAACCGTCACGGACTGATCGCCGGGGCCACCGGGACCGGCAAGACGGTAACCCTGCAGATCCTGGCCGAGGGCTTTTCGGCGGTTGGTGTCCCGGTCTTCATGGCGGACATCAAGGGCGACCTCTCCGGGCTGGCGCGGGCGGGCAGTGAAGATCACAAGCTGCACGGCGCATTCATGGAACGCTGCGGGCGGATCGGCTTTGACGATTTCAGCTATGCGGCCTTTCCGGTCTGCTTCTGGGACCTTTTCGGCGCGCAAGGCCACCCGATCCGCGCCACGGTGGCCGAGATGGGCCCGCTGCTGATTTCCCGGCTTCTGGAACTGACCGAAGCGCAGGAGGGCATCCTGAACATCGCCTTCCGCCTCAGCGATGAGGAAGGCCTGCCGCTGCTCGATCTCGAAGACCTGCGCGCGATGCTGGTCTGGATGGGGGAGAACCGCAAGGACCTGTCGCTGCGCTACGGCAATATCTCCATCGCCTCGATCGGCGCGATCCAGCGGCGTCTGCTGGTGCTGGAAAACGAGGGCGGCGAGAGTTTCTTTGGCGAACCGGCGCTGGAGCTTGCCGACCTGATGCGCCTCACCTCCGAAGGGCGCGGGCAGGTGAACATTCTGGCTGCCGACAAGCTGATGGGCAGCCCCCGGCTTTATGCGACCTTCCTGCTCTGGCTGCTGTCGCAGCTCTTCGAGGACCTGCCGGAGGTGGGCGACCCCGACAAGCCAAGGCTGGTCTTCTTCTTTGATGAGGCGCATCTGCTGTTCGACGACGCGCCGCGGGCACTGATTGAAAAGGTGGAACAGGTGGCGCGGCTGATTCGCTCCAAGGGGGTGGGGGTCTATTTCATCACCCAGTCGCCGGACGACATCCCCGAGGACATTCTCGGCCAGTTGGGCAACCGGGTCCAGCACGCGCTGCGCGCCTTTACCGCCCGCGACCGGCGGGCGCTGAAACTGGCCTCTGAAACCTACCGCGAAAACCCCGACTTCGATATCGAAGAGGCGATCCGCACCGTCGGGGTAGGGGAGGCGGTGACCTCTTTCCTTGAACGCAAAGGTGTGCCCGGTGTGGCGCAGCGGACCCTGATCAGGCCGCCGTCCTCGCAACTGGGGCCGATCACCGACGCGGAACGGCGCGAGGTGCTGGCTGTTTCGGACCTTGGCGGGAAGTACGACACGAGCGTGGACCGCAAATCCGCGCATGAAATCCTGCGCGCCCGCGCGGCGGCCGCCGCAAAAGCCGCCGAAGAGGCCGAGCGCGCCGAAGACGCGCTGGAGGCCGAGGCGCGGGAGTACCGCGCGGCCCGCCGCTACTCGGGCAAGCGTGTCAGCCGCTCGACCTCGAAACCGGTGCACCGGGGCAAGAGTTTCGGGCGCGCCATGGGTGACATGGTGATGAAAGAACTGACCGGCACCACCGGGCGGCGAATCGTGCGCGGGGTGCTGGGCGGCCTGTTCAAGGCACGGTAGGGTTGATCTGGCAGGCGCGGCACGACTAGCCTTGTCTATCGAAGTCATTGCTTTGGTTTGGAGAGCCAAAGCAATGCAATGCAATCGTTGAAGAAAACGACGATTTGGCGAACCGCAGAAGGGAAGCGGTCAAGAACGAAACCCCCGGTTCGGCGCCAACCGAAACCGGGGATGAATATGAGAAGACGTCTGCAAATCTTCGCCAACAGTGTTCCCCGAGACAACGCCCCAACGCAATGTCCCTTTGGGCCAAGCCAGCGCACAAGAAGGCCGCGCGCGCTCTCGGATACGTCCTGACGCTGGACTTTTCCGGGGACCAGACTGCGGGATCGCACGGTGTTTGATCGCACGGTTTGATGGTGCGATCCTTTCTTAAGAATGGAAGGAAGCACAGACTGAAGCCCCAGGTCTTCCTGACCGTCGTCAGTCCGACGAGCAGCTCCGCGATCTGCTTGTTCTCGGCATCCAGCTTGGGATTGTATCTGTCGCACGTCTCACTGATGCCGAACGCGCGACAGGCCAGCACGATGCTGGCACCCTTCATCGCCACCGCTTCCACGGTCAACTCCCGGCGCTGCTCCTCCCGTGACATTGCTGCGCAATGCACTGTCGGGCGGTGGGGGGCCATGCCACTTTTTTCCCAAAGCCTCATTCAGCAGGTCATTTTGCATGCTGACATCGGCATGCATGCGCTTCAACCGACGGTTCTCCTCGGCCATGGCCTTCATCTCGCTGATCGGGCTCGCGTCCATGCCGCCAAACTTGGCACGCCACTTGTAGACCGTGGCGCTGCTCATGCCGTGTTCGCGGCACAGTTCGGATACCGGCCCGCCGTTTTCCATCCGCCGCAGGATGCCTTTGATCCGGGTCTCAGTGAAACGAGTCTTCTTCATCGGGGTCTCCTCAGTCATCCTGCCGAGAAAATTCTACATCCATATCCCTTTGCTATCGGGGGGGATTACCCGCGGCGGGCGCCCATTGGTGCAGCATCGGATTTCTGCTCGCGAGAAAGATCTCCTCAGGTCACGGCAATTATGCATGGACCCCATGCGCTCCTTCGTATTCCGCACTTTGGACAGGCCATCTAATTACATGGGCAGCCGGGTGGATGCTCTGTCCGGTCTGGAACCTGAAATTTGAAAAGGAATATAGAAATGCCCACCAAGGAAACCCTGACCATCTCCGATTCCACGATCAACGGCAATACCGCGGACCGCGGCAGCAGCGAAGGCGCGGTCTCGGAAGAAGACTTTGATGTTGTCGCCGGGGCATCGTCGAACGACCCGAACGCGGCGACACAGGTGATCATCCTTGCGCCGAGTGAAGACAAGGTCTCCGAAGATGACTTTGACTTTGTCGCCGGGACATCGTTGGCCGACCAGGTGATCATCCTCGCGCCCAGTGAAGACAAGGTCTCCGAAGATGACTTCGATGTTGTCGCCGGGGCATCGCTGGCCGATCAGGTGATCATCCTTGCGCCCAGTGCAGAGGAAAGATCCGAGACAGCGCCGGAATACGTCGTTGAATCATTTGATGAATTTCCGTTTTAAGTCTTCCGGTGAATGACGTCCGGTATAGTTGCCGGACGTCAATTCGGTTTGCAGCCAGGAAACAGATTAGCCCGGCACCCGGTAGGTGGAATTGCGGTGCAGCAGAGTCACGACAATCCGAGTTGGTGACCGAGAGTCATCGCCTGACAATACAGCCTTGGACATAGGAGATTCCGATGGTCGATAAACCAGCCTTGGATCAAAGATCGATTGAAACCACACAAAGGGCGTTTGGAACCACATCCTTGGAGGATTTCATCGAGACGATCTTCGGCGAGCGCTCGATGCACGTCCCGCGTTCCTTTGTACCGGACAAGATGTTCAGCCTTGCCGAACTTGAGGCGCTCATGCGTCTGCCGGGGTTCTTTAACCATGCGAATGTACTGATCCGAAGGCCTGGCGATCCGAAGCCAGGACGCGCAAAAAGCTTGGCCGAGGTTTCTGACCGAGCTTCTCGGGGCGACTTCGTGCAGGTGGTCAGCCTGGAGAAGTTTTTGCCAGACACTCATCCGGTGACGCAGCTTTTTCGGGCGCTCGAGGAGGTCCTTCAGGCGCCCGTCGAAGGGATCTCGGCTTTCATTGCCGGCCCAGGGCAGGCGTTGCCAATTCATCACGATGCATCCGAAGTCTTCACGCTGCAAATTGGCGGGCAGAAAACCTGGAACCTCTATCACTTTGCGGCTGGCGATCATTCGACAGGGCGTGGTTACGAGGAGGCCGCGCCGTCCGAAACGGTCAACCTTGTCCCCGGCGATCTTCTCTACACGCCAAAGAACCAGATCCACCATGTAATGCCGGGCGATGGGCTCTCACTGTCTCTGGCACTGGTGTTTTCGCCGCAGACCTGGTTGAACATGGTGCGCGCACTGACCGACGTTCTCCGTGCCGATCCGGCATTCTGGAAGAGTATGGGGCCGCGTGATCTGGCCCAGGGTTTCGAAGCTCGTCGCGACAAGGTTGTCCAGGCCCTCATGTCCATGTCTGCGCAAGACTTTGCGGCCGACGTCATGGCCCAGCGGCGCCAGGTCATAAAAGGCGTTGGAGATGCCCATTTGAGCAAGGCGTTCCAAACGAACGACGTGACGATAGAGACATCCATGCGCCGACGTGCGGGACCGCCTCCGCTGGTCCGGGAACGTGGCGGGTATGTGGAGGTCATCAGTCCCTACGATGATCCGATCCGTGGCCCGGCCGCGGCGGTCCATGCCTGCCAGTACATCGCATCTGCTCAGAAGCCTTTTACTCCGCGAGAAGTGTCGAGTTCACTCAGCGACGAGTCGAAACTTGCGCTGGTTCGCAAGCTGATGCGGCGGGGAATCGTGCAACCAGCGGCACCGGCCCGGTGACGGTAGGTTGAGATCATGCAGCATTCGCAGCGGATTTCGTGGCGTCGAATGCTTCTGGACGCCTGCGCCCCGCTGGTGTTGTTCGACGCGATCCGGGTGAAGGGGCTTGGTGCGCGACAAGGCCGTCTGCAGCGCCCTGGGCATCTTGCCGGATGGGACGAAGAACATTCTGGGCCCGTCAATTGAGCAAACGGAAGGCGCGAAGCTCTGGCTGCGGGTGATGAACGGGCTGAAGCCGCGTGGACCGGACGACTTCCTCGTCGCTGTCGTGCCCTCTCATGGGTTGCCAGCAAACCATTGACTGCTAACGGACAGCCTCAAAGGCTTCCCGGAAGCGATCAATGCCGTCTTTCCCGACGCCATCGTTCAAACGTGCGTTCGGCATTGGTCGCGAACCAATGGCGACAAATGCCTGACTTCACCTCATACGGAATTCGCTGAATTTCGCCGGGTGGAAGGATCGCAAGCCGGTCGCACAAGCGCTCCGGGCCGTCTACCCAGCCAAGGCCCCCTGGCTCTGTACGTCTTCGAGGACGGCCCGTGGGGCGCTAGATACCCGGCGACAGGTCCTGCCAGGCGTAGCAACCGGGATTCGGTCATCCGGGATGACACCGAACGCGACGGTGAAATTACACCACTTACTCGGACACTACCGCAAGAGGTTCGTCTGCCAACGACGAGAACCGGCCTCGAACACAAAATATCTGATGGTTCCCGCGCGGAACCCGGTGCGCAGGCTGATCCGCACCAGGGCGACGGAGCTGACCCAAAACGCATTATTCGAACCCAGCCGAAGACCGCTCCGCCGATGGACAAACCCGACCGGAGTGAACCATGGCATGATCATTGACGCAGTCTGATCCACTTGTGACGCCTTGCATGTCGTCCGGATGCCAAAGCCCGGAAACTGTAGTGCGCCGGGCAAGCATCCGTTCCTCTCCCACTTGACTGGCAGTCTCAGCGGAAATGCGGGGTGAGCTGACCATGAGGCTATTGTGCCTTGACCGGAGGTGAGCCGGTCTGCGGGGCGCCGGGGTTGGCGCATCCAGGCGGACCGTCGACGCGATATCGCTGCGGGTGAGTTGTACGAATTTCACAGTGGCCGTGCCACCTGAGACCTTGTGCAGAGGATCTTTCCATGCCCGTTGAAATACCCGGCGACAGCAGTACGGCGAACCAGCTCTTTCTGGACCTCGGATCCTTTTACGGGTCAGAGATCGAGATTGACGGCGACCGCGACTGGTACTCTGTCCAACTTGTCGCCGGGCGGACCTACACCGCCGGCCTCGCCTACCTCCCGGACGGGTTTCTGCGGCTGTATGCCCCTGGCAGCACGGACCCGGCAACAGGTACGGTTGTCGCCACTGATGACAACAGCGGGCTCGGCAACACACCTCTGCTGACCTACACCGCGACTCTGACCGGGACCTATTTCCTGAAGGCGTCCAACGCGGGCGACGCAGGCACCGGCGGATACAATGTCGCGATGGGCGAAGTCACGGGCGACACTGCGGCAGGCAATATCACGTCGACCGCCACACTTGGCGCTGACGACACCGTAACGGCCGCAACCGACCATCCCGGCGACACCGACTGGTACGCCGTTACCGTGACGGCGGGCGAAGTGATCACGGTCAGGGCGAAAAGCGGAACCACACCACCCGATCAGATCTTTCCCGAAATCGTCATGCACGATGCCACCGGCGCCGAAACGCGGAGCGTGCGGGCCTACTATGAATTCGAGGCTCCGGCCGACTGTACCTATTACATCGAGATCGGGGACATCGATGGGCCATTTGCCGGAAACTACACGGTTTCGAAACGCCCGCTCGGTCCGGTCGAATCGATAGAGGCCTATATGGACAAATCCGGGTGGCAACCGGTTTCGAAGCCTATGCCAAGACGCAGGTCTGGGCCGCTTACAAAAGCCTTGAGGCCTTCACCGCCCTGACCCTGGTCGAGACAACCGTTGTGACCCAGGCGGACCTCAAGATCGCGACGATGAACCTGTCCGACCAGTTTATCGGCGGGTCCGCCGAATACCCGACAGTCGATGGCATGGGCGGTTGGTCCTATCTTGAAACCACCGATATCAATCGCGAACCCGGCTGGCGGATCGACACCGGCGGCATCGACGAGATCGCAGGCACCGGCAACGGCGACATGACCATCGACCTGAGGGCCGCGACACTGCTGTATGAATACGGAGGTGGCGGATTTGTTTCTCACAACTATGATTTCTCTCGTGGGTTCACCATCGCCAATGGAGTCGTGATCGAAAATATCACGTCCGGGGTGGGAACGACTGGCTGGTGGGCAATGACGTCGCGAACCGGTTGCGCGCGGGGGACGGCAACGACTTCCTCACCGGTGGCCCCGGGGGCTGACACACTGAATGGCGTCCCGGGCGCGGATACGCTGGAAGGCGATCAGGGGAACGACGCCCTGGAGGGGGGTGATGGCAATGATCATCTCGACGGCGGTGTAGGCAGGGACCTGTTGCGCGGAGGTTCCGGCGAGGACGAACTGCACGGCGGCGGCGACAGCGATCTCCTGTTCGGCGGCGCGGATACAGACCTCTTTGTCTTTGCAATTGTGACCGATGCCGGGACCGGTGTTGATCGCGACCAGATCCTCGATTTCGAGAAGGGGATCGACCACATCGACGTGACCGGCCTGTCGCCGGGCGTTTTCGAGTTTCGCGGCACGACAGCCTTTTCCCCCTCGGGCAACCTCGAGTTGCGCCTGTTCGAGACAGCGACCGGATCGACCATCGTGCAGGTCGACGTGAACGGCGACGGAACCATCAATGCCGAGATCCGTGTGGCGGGTGTCACGGGAATGATTGCGGATGACTTCGTGCTCTGAACGATTTGGCGATTTGGCCTGCGAGAGCGGCCACCTGAGCGCCATCGCAAGGCGAAGCAGAAGGCGATACGCGACCGTCGCGGGTGCCGCCTCAGCCCCGGGAAACACGCCTTAAGGTGATCGCCTAGACGGTGAAGGAGGCACCGCCGAACGCCACCCATTGGAGCCGCTCTACCATGGCCGAGGCTGTGGGCATCTCGCCGTCGAGTGTCGGTCGTATCTGGGCGGATGCTGGTCTGAAGCCGCATCTGACGAAGGGCTTCAAGGTCTCGAACGATCCGCTGTACGAGGAGAAAGTCACTGAAATCGTCGGGCTTTATCTCGATCCGCCAGAGCGGGCCATTGTGCTCTGTGTCATGCCCCAGGCATGCTTCCGGCATGACGAGAAGTCGCAAATTCAAGCGCTGGACCGGACCCAGCCGGGACTGCCGCTGAAGAAAGGTCGCGCGGCGACGTCGTGTTGGAAACACGCTTCCAGCATGATGACGCACGATTACAAGCGCCACGGCGCGACCACTCTCTTCGCCGCGCTCGACGTCAAATCCGGCTTGGTGATCGGGGAATGCTTGCCGCGCCATCGGACCAGGGAATTCCTGCGTTTCCCAAGACATATCGATCGCGCAACGCCGGGGCCGCGTGAGGTGCATCTGGTGCTCGACAACTATGCCACTCACAAGACGCCCGAAGTGAAAGCATGGCTGGACAAACC
>JAXMNQ010000017.1:0-103182 GCA_034670345.1 Paracoccaceae bacterium
ACTTCGGCAAACTGAAGGAAAACAGAGGGATAGCGATGCGTTCTTGTAAAACAGACCTGAGCTTCAAGGCATTCATCTCGTTGGCTGCTACAATCATTCACCTCAAATGAACGTCAACAGCCCCTAAAAAGATCCCGATAGGGAGCGCCTTCTTCCGTTACGTCAAGTGTTTGTTTCGAAGTCATGCCGACCCTTCCGTGCCCGTGCTACCTGATCGGACCTGTGCAGAATGTTCGGACCGGCTGACGCCCTGGATGTAAAATGTTTCGATTGCGCACAGGGAGTTCCGCTGAATGCGTATGAGCCCGGTCGGGGAAACCGCCTGTAGGTTCATGCCGATCAAGTCGTTTCGCGGCTTTTTTGGGGAATTGGTTGAAGGTTGGAAAACTTTGATGGCGCGCGGGATGCGCGCTGTTATCGCAGCACTTTCAGAGTGAAAACCTCGATCAAGACCGCCGTCGCCGCAGCCGCCGATGTGCGCATGTGGAGCGCGGTCCTGAATGGCAATGGCTACAGCATCCAGGCGTTCAAGACGGAAGTGGACAGCCTGATCCCGCTGAACTGACGACCGTGCCGCCCGCCCCAGGGCAGCAATCCGCTCCACGCCATCTTGACGGGGAGGCGCAGGCCTTCTAGCTGCGCGTCATGGCTGCACCTCCTTTGCTTCAACTCACCGACATCTCGCTGACCTTCGGCGGCAATCCGGTCTTTGACGGGCTGTCGCTCACTGTGCATCAGGGCGACCGCATCGCGCTGGTCGGGCGCAACGGGTCCGGAAAATCAACCCTGATGAAGGTCATGGCCGGTCTGGTCGAGGCCGACAAAGGCGAGCACGTGGTGCCGACCGGGTTTTCGGTCGGTTACATGGAGCAGGAACCGGACCTGTCCGGGTTCGACACGCTGGGAGAGTTCGCCGCTTCGGAACTGGCGGCCTCGGAAATGTACCGAGTCGAACGCGCCTCCGAAGGGCTGAAATTCGACCCCGACCGCCCTGTCGCCACCGCCTCTGGCGGGGAACGACGGCGTGCGGCACTGGCCAAGCTGATGGCCGAAGCCCCCGATCTGATGCTGCTGGACGAGCCGACCAACCATCTGGACATCGAGGCGATCGGCTGGCTGGAAGACGAACTCAAGGCCACGCGCAAGGCCTTTGTCCTGATCTCGCACGACCGCCGGTTCCTGACCGAACTGACGCGCGCGACCCTTTGGATCGACCGGGGCGAGGTGCGCCGTCAGGAGCAGGGGTTCAAGGCGTTCGAGACCTGGCGCGACAAGACATGGGATGACGAAGACAGCCAGCGCCACAAGCTGAACCGCAAGATCAAGGCAGAGGCGCGTTGGGCCGTCGAGGGCATCAGCGCGCGCCGCAAGCGCAATCAGGGCCGGGTGCGGCGGTTGCAGGACATGCGCGCCGACCGGGCGAGCCAGATCCGGCGGCAGGGGGCCGCCGCGATGGAACTCAGCGCCGGTCCAAAATCCGGCAAGAAGGTGATCGAGGCCACGGGGATCACGCATGCCTTTGCCGACAAACCCATCGTGCGCGGCTTTGACCTGACGGTGCAACGCGGCGAGCGGGTGGCCTTTGTCGGCCCGAACGGCGTGGGCAAGACCACCCTGATCCGCATCCTGATGGCAGAGATCGCGCCGGACGAAGGCACGGTGAAACACGGCACCAACCTGCTGTCCGCCGTCTTTGACCAGAGCCGCGCGCAACTGGACCTGGAGGCCACGCTTTGGGACAGCCTGACCCAGGATCGCGACATGCGGGTGTCCGGCCATTCCGATCAGGTCATGGTGCGCGGCGCCCCCCGGCATGTGGTGGGTTATCTCAAGGACTTTCTGTTTGACGAAGCTCAGGCGCGCGCACCCGTGCGCGCGCTGTCTGGCGGGGAAAAGGCGCGGCTCTTGCTGGCGAAGCTTCTGGCGCGGGAATCGAACCTGCTGGTGCTGGACGAACCGACCAACGACCTGGACGTCGAAACGCTGGACCTGTTGCAGGAGCTGCTGGACGATTACGACGGCACGGTGCTGCTGATTTCGCACGACCGCGATTTCCTCGACCGGGTGGCGACCACCACGGTGGCCATGGAGGGGCGTGGCCGCGCCACGGTCTATGCCGGAGGCTGGTCCGACTACCAGTTGCAAAAGCGCGAATCGGAGTCGCCGGAGAAGAAGGCAAAGCCGGCGACCAGGTCGAATGCGTCTGCGCCGCAGACTTCGGGCGGCAAACCGCAAGCTGGACTAAGCTTTACAGAAAAGCACAGGCTGGACGCGCTTCCGGCCGAGATTGATCGGCTGACGGCAGAGATCGCCAAGCTTGAGGATTTTCTGGCAGCGCCCGATCTCTTCACCAAGGCGCCGCTGAAATTCCAGAAGGCGACCGAGGCTCTGGTGGAACGGCAGAGCACGCTGACGGCGGCCGAGGAAGAGTGGATGAACCTGATGGAAAAGGCCGAAGAGGCCTGAGCGACCGCGCTGCTGTGGCAAGCCCGGGGCAGGTGTCTCTCTCGCTCAGCGGAGGCGCAACAAGCGCGAGACCACGCCCATCTCGACCACTGTCATCAGGATGCGCGCCACGTGGTGCAGACTGACCATCGCCGGATTGGCGGCAAGGCTCAGCGCCACGATGGACATCTCGGCCACGCCGCCGGGGGCAAAGCTGATCAGCAGGTGCAGCCATTCGATGCCCGTCACCCGGTACAGCAGCAGCGACAGCGCGCTCCCCAGCGCCATCATGTAGGCGACGGAAATCACCGCCAGCCACAGGCAGCGGCGCAACAGCGCCAGATTCGCGCCTTTGAACCGCATCCCCAGGCTGACGCCGATCACCAGTTGCGCCGTGGCGATCAGCCAGACCGGCAGGTGCCAGTCAATCACTCCGGTCACGCTGAACCCCGCGACCAGCAGCAGCGGCCCGCTCAACTGCCCGGCGGGCAGGTTGACCAGCCTCGCAAGGGCAAGCCCGGCCGCAGCGGCCAGACAGATCAACACCAGTGTCAGGGGTGAGACGGGATCATCCGGTGCCGCGGCGCTCAACCCCGCAGCACTGCCGACCGGCTCCCCCAGCCACAGCGACAATCCCAGCGGCAGCAGCGTGATGACCACGATGATGCGCAGAAATTGCTGCGCGGTCAGAATGCGAATGTCGGCGCCCGCGCCTTCGCCCATGACGATGCTTTCGGTCAGACCGCCGGGTGTGCCTGAATAAAAGGCGGTTGTCCGGTCATATCCTCCAAGATATTGAAAAATAACCATATTGCCGAGGTGCGCACCAACGACAAAAACCACCAGCCCGGCCATGGTCCATGTGAACTGCCCTGCCATGGCGGCCAGTTCCGGAGTCACCTGCGTGCCGATCATCACCCCGATCAGCGCCACGAACCCGGTGCGGAATTTCAACGGAAAGTCGTAATCCCGCAGCACCCACGGATCCCAGAACAGCACCAAGGCGGCTGACGAGAACAACCCGCCCAGCATCCATGGCATGGGCAGGTGCATGACGGTTGCAAGCGTGCCGCCTGCTGCACCAAAGGCAAGCATGAGGGCGGTCTGCCAGATCAGGCGGAACGGGGGCAGGGTGGCCAAGACGGGGTTTTCCTTCGCCCTTAGATGGCTCTACCTGTCAGGTCATGTCCAGACCCGTTTTCATCGGCTCGCCCATTTATCACGGATCCGTCTACGGTCCGCGCCACCCGTTGTCGATTCAGCGAGTGCCCGCCGTCACCGATCTGGCGCGCGTTCTTGGGTGGTTGCCGAAGGACCTCTACCGGACCTCGCCCCGCGCCAAGCCCGGTGCGCTGGTGCGGTTTCACACAAAGGAGTACATCGCTGCCCTGCAAGCCGCCGAAGCGGCGCAAGAGGTCACCGATGCCGTGCGCGACCGGCATGGTCTGGGCACCCTGTCCAATCCGGTCTTTGCCGAGATGTACCGCAGGCCCGCGACGGCCGCAGGCGGTGGTCTGCTGGCCGCCGAACTGGTGGCCGGGGCCGGTGTGGTCTACAATCCCGGCGGCGGCCAGCATCACGGCCTGCCTGACCGCGCCGCCGGGTTCTGCTATCTCAACGAACCGGTTCTGACGATCTCTCGCCTGCTGGAAATGGGGATCGAGAGGGTCGCCTATGTCGACATTGACGCGCATCATTGCGATGGCGTTGAACCGGCCTTTGCAGGCAGCGAGCGGGTTCGCATGATCTCGGTGCATGAGGCAAGACGCTGGCCCTTTACCGGCGCGCTGGAGGACCGGGCAGGGGGCGCGGCATTCAACCTGCCGGTGGCGCGGGGCTTAAACGACACCGAATTCGGGCTGGTGCTGGAGAAATTGATCCTGCCAGCGGTCGACAGTTTCCGTCCCGATGCGATCTTTCTGCAATGCGGGGCGGATGCTCTGCTGGAAGATCCCCTGGCGAGACTGGCCCTCTCCAACCGCTGCCATGTCGCCACTGTCCGCGCCCTGCGCCCACTGGCCCCCCGGTTGATCGTCTCCGGCGGCGGCGGCTACAACCCGTGGAGTGTTGCGCGTTGCTGGACCGCTGTCTGGGGCGAAATTACCGGGGTCGACGTGCCCGACACCTTGCCGCCACAGGCACAGGCGCTGCTGCGCGGGATGAATTGGCACCGCAAGGGGCGGCCCGGTACGGCGCTGCTCACGACATTGATCGACGCGCCAAGAGAGGGTGAAATCTCGGATGAGCTGCGCCAGAACGTGGCGCGGCTGCGGGCGCGTCTTTCTGCCGATTTCTGAATTGGGGGAAAACCTGGAGCGGGTAGCAGCGGTTCGGACCGGTGTTCGCGGCCGAGATCCGAAAGCGGCGGATCGAAGGCATGCGCTCGAGCCAGTTTGACTCCGGGATTCACACTGACAGGGCACCTTCAGACATCCACCACAGCAGTCATGTTCGGGCGATGGCGCTTTCGTATTTCCGCAAGACATCCTGCATCACATCTTCCATAGCCGACACCAGTGCCCCTTTCGGCACCTTGCCGTCCAGCACATCGGCGGCGGCGTCCATCCCATAGAGGGCCTCTCGCGGGGCAAAGGTCAGCCAGGGACCGACCTTGAGAATGGCAAAGCCGTTATCGACCAGATTGGTCAACCCTTCGGCCCTTTGATAATCGGTGGACTGCGCTTCGAAAACAAGACCGGGAAAATCCGTCAGGCTGGCAGAAAGGTCCTTGGCGGAATTTGCATCGAAATGCACCACGTCGGAATGACCGAATTCCACGCCGGGCTGGACGACAAGCGCGATAACACGGGAAAAGGCATCCCCGAGATCCGCCGCCGCAAAGGAATCACGATGAATTTCATAGGTTTCGCGGACGGCCTGCGGTGTGGTGATCTGCAGGTGATCCAACTCTTCCAACGCGCCGCCAGGCACGGGAACTTCGGTGCCGATCACATGGACGGGCGCGGGGTTGCCCGGTGCATGGGCCTCGGCGTGCCCGGCCAGACGTGCCGCCCGATCGGCGATCGTCTTGTCATCAAGGGCGACAGGTTCTCCCGCGCAGCCCATCGACGTATCGAGATGCAGCTTTGTGAAACCGGCAGCCGCAAAGGCGGCGATCATTTCCCCGGCCTTGGTCATAGCCTCTTCGGCAGGCAGGTCTTTCCAGGGGTTGGGGCCAGGATGGTCTCCGCCAAGGATGATATCGACCCCGGTGCAGGAACAGTCGACCGCGATATTCTCGACAAAGGCGCGAAAATCCGCAGGCGTCATTCCCGTATAGCCGCCGTCCTGATTGACCTGATTGCATGTCGCTTCGATCAAGGCCGGGCGCCCGGTGTCGCGCGCCAATCGAAGTGCTGCCTCGATCACATCGGGATGCGCCGAACAGACAGACGTAATGCCTTGGGGCTGACCGGCGTGGAAGGCCTCCGGGATCTGAATAAGCGGATGAGTTTTCATGCTTGAACCTCGTGTTGGGCGATGAACGCCTCAATTTTGGACATTTCGCTTGTGCCTTCCATTGGCCCGCGTTTGGTCACGGCAATCGCACCCGCCGCCGCAGCGTATTTGAGCGCGGTTTCGGGCGGAGTATCGCGAAGCCACAGCGACGTGAAGGCACCACCGAAACAATCACCTGCACCGGTCGGATCGGTCTCTTGCACCGCGTAGCCGCGCACCGCAATGTTGCCGCCCCGGTCATGATAGCGTGCGCCCAGATGGCCAAGCTTGTGAACGACGGCGCTGGCACCAAATTCGAAAATCCTTTCCAGCGCCTCGGCTTCGCCGGACGCGCCAGTCAGCGTCATTGGTTCTTCGCCGCTTGGCAGAAACAGGTCCGTCGCTTTCAGAACGCACTCCATCGCGGCCTGCATGCCGGAGCGGAACAACATTTCCTTGCGTACATTCGGATCGAAGGACACAGTCCCCCGGTCGATTTGATCCTGTCCAGTGCGGTCAGGTTCATTTCGATCAGATGGTCCGAAGACAGGGACGATCCCATGACATGCAGGTGCGCGGCACTGTCGAGTAGCCGCGCTGCCTCGGGGCTCATGGAAACCTGGCCACAGGCGCTATGCGCAATGTTGAAAAGCAACTTGCGCGATCCGTCTTCACGGTATCTTACTCATCCGACGCCACTGCCCGGTTGAACACGAGCGGAAATTCGGGTGGATTCTATATCTGGTTTGCGGAGGACGCACAAAGCGCGCGCTTTTTGTCAAGTCTGCGGTTCCACGTGGTCAATGCAGTGCCCAGAGCCAGAAGCGCCAAAACGGTGAGAATGGTTGCGCTGATTGGACGTTGCAGAAAGACCCAGGCTCCGTCGTCGGACACCAACAGCGAGCGGCGGAAGTTTGCCTCGCAGATCGGACCCAGGATCACCCCCATGATGAGTGGCGCCAGCGGATAGTCGTTGCGGCGCAGGGCAAACCCCAGGATGCCGAAGCCGAACATCATCCAGGGCAGTGTCAAAGGAACTTGGCTTGAGACGGGGGAGGGGCCTCGGCAGCGTCGGTGGATGACCAAACGCAGCCCTTTCCGCCACTTCAAGACCAGCCCCGTGATCATCCGACTGGCCGTGATGCTCTACATGAAAACAGCATTGAAATTTCTAAGAAAAGCAATTTGAAAGCATGGCCGGCCGGACGCGCTCGTGACTGATCGGCTGCGATCTTACAGTGCCGCGCTTCGGGAATTGGGGAGCGGTCTCCAACAGGAAACCGGTCGTTGGCTGAACAATCTCGTGGAGAATTCTCATCGTCCGTTTCGACGACGGGAACGGGCGATGTTTCGGTTCAGGGGCATGCGAAGTCTGCAGACATTCGTGTCCGTCCATGCCTCCGTCTACACCTATTTCAACCAGGAACGCGGCGTCTCTAGCCGGGAGATTTTCAAGGCCAACCACGCCGCCCCTCTTACCGAGTGGCGCGGTCTCTGCGCGGCATAAGGGAAGGCCCTTCTGCCCTGACTGAGACGAGTTTGAATTGGTCTGACACCACAGATGGCTCAGAAAGAAGCCTGAACAAATCCGCAACCAGGCGGCCGGATGCGCATGTCGAAAATCGCTTGACTGAGGCGTCCCCGTTACCGAAGTCCTGACCGAACTGAGACCAGGTCGAAACAGTCTGACAGCACAGCGACCGGTTCTCATCGGTCTGACAGCTCCGTCCCAAATTGTCTGACGACGGACACGATCAAATCGAATTCCGAGCCAAAGCCGAGCCAAAACAGTCGACGATTTCTGCTAAGTCTTGGAGCGGGTAGCGGGAATCGAACCCGCGCGTTCAGCTTGGGAAGCTGACAGGCTACCATTACATCATACCCGCCGCGAGGCGCATCGGTAGCCGAGGGCCACGCACTCGTCAAGCGCCTTGCACGTAGACGCCCCTGCGATAAGTCTGTGCAAAACGACAAGACGGGAGGATGGAAATGACACTGCACTTGCCTGAGACCGGAACCTTCGTGGGGCGCGTCTGGCGCCCGGACATCGGCCCGGCCCTGATTTCCCGGCGCGGAGAAGAGGCGGTGGACATCACCTCCAGGGACGTACCCACCATGCAGGCGCTGCTGGAACTGGATGATCCGGCGGGTTACGCCGGGAACGCACCTGGCGAGAGCCTCGGCCCTCTGGGCGACATCGCGACAGCTTCGGGCAGCGGCGACGAGGGCCTGCGCCTGCTGGCCCCCTGTGACCTGCAACCGGTCAAGGCCTGCGGCGTCACCTTTGTTTCCTCGATGCTGGAACGGGTGATCGAGGAACAGGCCAAGGGCGACCCGGCGCGGGCCGAGGCGATCCGGGAGCGCTGTACCGCGATTCTTGGCGAGAGCCTGCGCGCGGTAGAGCCGGGCTCGGAAAAGGCGGGGCAACTCAAGGAGGTGCTGATCGCAGATGGCGTCTGGTCGCAATACCTCGAAGTGGGCATCGGCCCCTATGCCGAAGTCTTCTCCAAGGCGCAGCCCATGTCCGCCGTGGGTTTCGGCGCAAGTGTCGGCCTGCATCCGGTCTCGACCTGGAACAACCCGGAACCGGAGGTCGTGCTGGCCTGCGACAGCCGCGGGCGCATCCGGGGCGCGACGCTGGGCAATGACGTGAACCTGCGGGATGTGGAGGGGCGCTCGGCCCTGCTGCTGGGCAAGGCCAAGGACAACAACGCCTCCTGCGCGGTCGGACCGATGTTGCGGCTCTTTGACGACAGCTATGCACTGGACAACGCGCGGCAGGCGGAACTGACGCTGACCGTGACCGGCGAGGATGGCTTTGTCCTGAAAGGGCGCAGCAGCATGTCGCAGATCAGCCGCGATCCGGAGGATCTGGTCAGCCAGACCTGCGGCGCGCATCACCAGTATCCCGACGGCTTTTTCCTGATGCTGGGGACACTCTTTGCGCCGACCGAAGATCGTGACGTGCCCGGAGGCGGCTTCACGCATAAACTGGGCGATGTCGTCGAAATCTCGGAGCCTGAACTGGGTGTGCTGCGCAACACGGTGCGCCTTTCGACGGAATGCCCGCCCTGGGATTTCGGCACCAGCGCGCTGATGCGAAACCTGGCGCAGCGAGGACTGTTGTAAGGGGGCGCTGCCCCCTCGGCCCCTGGCCTCACCCCCGGAGATATTTTTAGAGAGAAGAAACACAAATCGCGCCTTACAGTTTCTTTTCTCTGAGAAATATCTCCGGGGAGACGCGCAAAGCGCGGCGGGGGCAGCGCCCCCTTTTTCCGTTCAGCCGCGTCTGCGCCGCCGTCGGCCGCCCTTGTCATCGCCGCTTGTGTTGAAGCTGACCACGGGCAGGGTCACGATTTTTTTCAACTCGGGGAAAGGATCAGTAGCGTGCGGAATGGCGTTTGCGGCAACGAAATGTTCCTGGAATTTCGGCTCGATCGCGGTCTCGACCTTGGTGATCTCGCGCACAACGCGCTCGATCTCGCGCCGCGCACCAAGGTTGCAGAGCGCGATGCGCGCGCCGGTGCCTGCGGCGTTGCCGGCGCTGGTGACCTTGTCCAGAGGCACATCCGGGATCATGCCCAGGACCATGGCGTGCTGAGGTGAGATATGCGCACCAAACGCCCCGGCCAGCACCACCCGGTCGACATGGTCGACGCCACGGGTGTCCATCAGCAGGCGCGCGCCCGCGTAGAGCGCGGATTTGGCAAGCTGGATGGCGCGGATATCGCCCTGGGTGACGGTGATGCGCGGTCCACCTTCGGCGGTTGCGTCGTGGATCAGGTAGCTGTGGGTGCGACCTTGGGGAAAACAGCGGTCTGTGCCGGTCTGCGACGGTCCGCCGATCAGGCCCGACGGGTCCAGCAGCCCGGCGGTGCGCATTTCGGCGACCGCCTCGATGATGCCCGAACCGCAGATTCCGGTGATCCCGGTGGCGGCGGTTTCCTCCCAGAATCCGTCCTCATCCGACCACTTGTCGCAGCCGATCACGCGGAAACGCGGTTCCTTGGTCACCGGGTCGATGCGGATCGCCTCGATGGCGCCCGGTGCGGCGCGCTGACCGGAACTGATCTGCGCGCCCTCGAAGGCCGGGCCGGTGGGAGAGGAGCAGGCCAGCACGCGCGTCTTGTCGCCCAGCAGGATCTCGGCATTGGTGCCAACATCAACAATGAGTGCCAAGTCATTGGATTTTCCCGGTTCCTCAGACAGGGCCACTGCGGCGGCATCGGCGCCGACGTGCCCTGCGATGCAGGGCAGGATGTAGACCTGCGCCGAGGCGGGCAGCGAGGTCAGTTCAAGATCGCGCGCGGTCAGGGTCAGCGAGTCCGAGGTCGCCAGCGCAAAGGGCGCCTGTCCCAGTTCCACCGGGTCGATCCCCAGCAGCAAGTGGTGCATCACCGGGTTGCAGACAAAAACCAACTCAAGGATCAGGGACGGGTCAATCTCTGCTTCCCTGGCGATTTCAACCGCGAGCGTGTCGATGGCCTCGCGCACCGCGCGGGTCATTTCGGCATCGCCGCCGGGGTTCATCATGGCATAGGAGACCCGGCTCATCAGGTCTTCTCCAAAGCGGATCTGCGGGTTCATGATGCCCGAGGAGGCCACCACCTCTCCGGTGTCGAGGTTCGTCAGATGCGCCGCGATGGTGGTCGAGCCGAGGTCGATGGCTAGGCCGAATATCCCGGCTTCATGCAGGCCGGACCAGGCGGCGACCAGGCGCGGAATGGCGTCATGGGCGGTCTTGTTCAAGGCGACGGTAATCTTCCAGCCGCCTTTGCGCAGGATCGGCTGCAACCGGGAGAGTGTGGAAAAGTCTGCGGATATCCTGGGGATATCCCATTGTTCTGACATGGCCCGCTGCACCCGCTCCAGATCGCCGGTCGGTTCGTGCATGTCCGGTTCCTGCACCTCGATGTAGTAAAGGCGGGTGGCCGGGTCCATTTCGATCACGCGGGCGGTGGCGGCCTTGCGCACCACCTGCCGGTGCACCTGGCTTTCGGGGGGCACGTCGATCACGATGTCGCGCTGTACCGTGGCCTGACAGCCCAGGCGGCGGCCGGATTTCAGCCCGCGCACCCGGTCATAGCGTTCTTCGACCGCATTCCATTCGGACAGGGCGTCCTTTGCCACGCTGACGCCGTGTTTGGGGAAATCGCCGTAGGACGGGGTGATCTGGCACTTGGAACAGATGCCGCGCCCACCACAGACCGAATCGAGGTCGACGCCCAGTTGGCGCGCGACGGTCAGGACAGGGGTGCCCACGGGAAAGCGGCCGCGCTTGCCCGAGGGGGTGAAGATCACGAGCGGGTCTTGGGACATTGGTAAACCTCCGGATTGCGCGGACCATAGCGTCGGATGCGGCAATGAAAAGCCGTCAGACGTCAGGTTCCGGGCGGAAAACGGCACCGAGGGCCGCAGGCGGGGGCATCGCGGAGATGCCGCCTCAGTTCTGGCCCAGCCAGCGCAGGATTTCGCCCCGGTTGCCGTCGAGATCCGGGGCCGGGCCGCGCGACTTGGGATCTGGCGCATCGGTCATCTTGATCGGGTTGCCGGCGGCCTTGTAGGCCTGCCGCCCGTTCTTGTCGAGAATGTCCACCACCATGTTGCGAGCGATGATCTGCGGGTCCTTCAGCACTTGATCGACGGTCTGGATCGGGCCCGTGGGAATGCCCGCCGCCGTCAGCCGCGAGATCCAGAAGGCGCGGGTGTTGTCCAGCGTCACCGCTTCGATCAATCTTTTCAGCAGGCGCGCGTGTTTGCAGCGTTCGGGGTTGGTGGCAAATCGCGGATCGTCGGAAATCGGCAGGTTCAGCGTGATACACAGCCTTTCGAACAACCTGTCATTGCCGGCGGCAATGACAAACAGCCCGTCGCTGGCGTGAAAGGTCTCGAACGGGGTGATAGAGGGGTGTCGCGCGCCGGAGGGACCCGGCGCCTTGCCGGTCACCGTGGTCAGTGCCACCGCGTGTTCCAGGATCGCCAACTGGCTGTCCAGCATCGAGACGTCGATCTTGCGCCCGACGCCGTTGCGGTCGCGGTCAAGGAGCGCCGCCAGAATACCCTGCGTCAGGAACATGCCCGCCACGATATCCCCGATCGAGGCCCCCACGCGCACCGGATCGCGGTCCTTTTCCCCGGTGATCGACATGACGCCGCCGCGGGCCTGCACCACCATGTCATAAGCGGGCCTTTTGGAATCGGGTCCGGTATGGCCAAAGCCGGAGACCGCGCCATAGACGAGGCGCGGAAAGACTGCGTGCAGATCCTCCCAGCCATAGCCAAGCCGCTCCATCACGCCGGGGCGGAAATTCTCGACGATCACGTCGGCCCGCACCAGAAGACGTTCAAAGATCGCGCGGTCCTCATCTGCCTTGAGATTCAGCGCGATGCTCTTCTTGCCGTGGTTTATGGCTGCGAAATAGGCCGATTTGCCATCCTTGAAGGGCGGAAATGTGCGGGTGTCATCGCCACCCTTGGGCGACTCGACCTTGATGACCTGCGCCCCCATATCCGCCAGGGTCATCGTGCAGAACGGTCCGGCCAGCACATGTGTCAGGTCGAGAATCACGTATCCGGCAAGGGGGGCGGTCATGGGCGGGTCCTGTTGTTTGGGTCTTTATGCTCCCTGCCACAGAAGCGCGACGGTGCGGTGACGGCAAGGGTCTGTTTTATCGCGGGCGGTGGATGGCCGGAGTTTGGTGCGGGATCAGCCTTGATTTGTGTCGGATGCGGGGGATTTCAGCTTCAGGGCTCGCCAAAGCAAAACCTTTTCCGGGGAGGCTGGTCAGTCAAGGGCGCGGCAGGCGGGCGTGAAAGACAAAGCCCAGCAGGTTCATCAGGAGTTGCGCCGCAAGGATGGAGGTGCTGCCCGTCGGATCGTAGTCCGGGGCGACTTCGACGAGGTCGATGCCCACGACGGGATGGCTCTGGCTGACCTGTTGCAGCAGTTCCAGCACTTCGTAGTAGAGAAATCCGCCGTGGCTGGGGGTGCCGGTGCCAGGGGCGATCGAAGGGCAGAAGGCGTCGATGTCGATGGTGATGTAGACCGGCGCGCCGTTGGGCAGGCGCGCGGCGGTGGCCTCTGGCCCCAGTTTGCGCATCTGGCGGACGGACAGGATGTCGGACCCGCGGTCGCGGGCGTCTTCGTAACCGTCGCGCGCGGTGGAGGAGACGTTGCGGATGCCCACCTGCGTCAGACCGGTGACATGGGGTTTTTCGGCGGCCCGGCGCATCGGGTTGCCGTGGCCTCGGGTGACACCGTGGCGTTCGTCGACGAAATCCAGATGGGCGTCGATTTGCAGGATGTGGAAGGGCGCGCGGCCCTCGTAGGCCTCGATGCAGGGGATGTTGATGGAATGGTCGCCGCCGATGGTGACGGGCAGGGCGCCCACGGCCAGAGCTGCCTCGACGCCCTCGCGGATGTTGGCGTGGCTGGTGAGCGTATCGGTATGCACGATATCGGCGTCGCCCATGTCCACGAGGCGCACGCCCTCGAGGTAGGTGACATCATCTTCGTGGTCATAGGCACCCGCATGGCCAAAGCTGAACAGTGTGCTGGCCTCGCGCACCCCGCGCGGGCCGAACCGCGCGCCAGCCCGCCATTGCGTGCCGGCGTCAAAAGGCGCGCCGAGAATGGCCGCGTCGGCGTCCAGCGCCGACCAGTCCGGTTGATAGGGCGCGCGCGCAAAGGTGCAGATGCCGGTAAAGGGCAGGTTCAGGCGACCGGTCTCGTATCCGTGGCTCATGCGGCGTCTCCTTGTGTGACGGCAGCCTAGCCGGACAGGACGCGCGAGCAAGCGGGAAGTCTGTCAAGAAAATTAAGCACGCACTGGTTGCATTTCTTTTCTTGGATTCCCGCGCACTGCGGTTAACGTGACGTCACTTTAGTTCAATCAAAGATTGCAAGGGGACACGAGATGACAGGATTCGCACGAAGGACCGGGGCCATCGGAGCCATGCTGATGCTGCCCTTGGCGGCGGCGGCACAGAATTTCGGCGTGGACATGCCGGCAGAGCCTGCGCCGGGGGTCACCTTTCCTACGGCCGAGGATGTGATCGACAGCTGGATCTACGCCGATCCGCAGAACACCGACGCGATTCACGCTCATGGCTGGGGGATCTGGGCCGGGCTGACCAAGCCGGTGGAGGGCGAGGGCGGATTTGCCCGCGTCACCTATCAGACGTGGCTGACCAAGGCGGATGTGATCGCGGTCTTCACCGGAACGGCGCCGGAAAAGGACTTCCTGCTGGGCGAGTCGAACCAGATGTTCAAACACGGGCTGGTGGACGGTTTCCTTGCCGATGACGCTTCCGAAAAGAAGGACGGGACAGAACCGGTCAAGAACGCCGCCGGGATCACCGTGAACACCGACGTGCTGGAGAATGTCGCCTACAGCCCGCCCTCGGCGGCCTATCTGCTGGAAACCGGCACCGGCAAACCCGAGGTGCTGGACCGGCTGCTGGCCGAAGGCGACAAGGTGCGGTTCCCCGATGACGCTGTGAACGTCAAACCGGTCTACAAGCTGATCACCGAAGACCGGCTGTCGGACTGGACCGATGCGAATGGGCGTACACGCAAGCTCTATGCCTTTACCGCCTGGCCCGGCATTCCGGACATCACCAACTGGACGCCCGACATGAAAGAGGGCGGCTATCCCGAAACGCTCTGGCAGCAATGTGTCTATGTCGATCTGGAACTGACAGGCCGCACCACGTCGACCGGCGTGGACGTGAACTGCGCCAGCCCGGAAGACAGCAACATCTATTCGGTCGATGATTTCATCGCCGTGAACCTCAAGGACGTCGACGGCGGGTTCCTCAACAAGGCAACCGGAGAGACCGAGGAGATCGGCGGCGATATTGCCATCGCGCTGCTGGTGGCGATGCACGTCACCTCGCGCGAGGTGACACAGTGGACTTGGCAGACCTTCTGGTGGCAGGCAAATGCCGCGCATCCCAACACGCCCTCCAGCGCCGCCATCGCCGCCGCGCGGCCCGCGACCCTGACCGCGCAAGCGGAGCACTATGCCATGGCCCCGGCCTATTCCATGCTGGTCCCGGCGCAGCCGCTGGTTGGGGGCAGGAACGTCGGCGCGCTTGTCACCGCCTTCAACCCCTATCTGGAGGCCGGGTTCGGCACGCCCGTAGTTTCGATTACAGAAACCGTGCAGATCCCGCAGGGGGACAAATGGTCGACAATCACAACCGATCTGGGCATCCAGACCAACTGCATGACCTGCCACGGACTTGCCGCCTGGGGCGGGCGCGGCACTGGCTATGCCGCCAACTTCTACGTGCCGCGTGATTTCTGGGTCTTTGACACCGCGCTGGACGTGGATTTCGCATGGTCCGTGCAGGCCATCGGCGAGGCGGTGCAGGCCGCAAACAAGAAAGCCGCTGAAAAGAAGGCCGAATGACCCCACCACCGGATCGGGCGACCCGTTTCGCCCGATCCCCGCTTGCCACACCAGGCAGGCCGACGCACTCTGCCCGCGTCAGGTGCCCCGCCACGGGGAGAATCGGGAAGCCGGTGCAAGACCGGCGCGGGCCCGCCGCTGTAAGGGGGACGGCGTGGACAACAGGCCACTGGGGCACGCCCCGGGAAGGCGTCCACATCGGAAGACCCCAAGCCAGAAGACCGGCCTGACGACATGGACCGCCGCTGTGGAACGCGCGCGGTCGCAGTCAATCGCGGAGCCGAACATGTCCGATTCCACCAACGTGCCCGAACGGGCGCGCAGATTCACCGCGTCCGAACGCCGTGCGCTCTATGATGTCATCAACGCGCGCCGGGACGTGCGCAACGAATTCCTGCCCGATCCCATCGCCCCCGACAGGCTGCGCCGGGTGCTGGAGGCGGCCCATGCCGCGCCCTCGGTCGGTTTCATGCAGCCTTGGAACTTCATCCTGATCCGTGACGCCGCGCGCCGCCGGGCGGTGCATGCCGCCTTCGAACGCGCCAATGCCGAGGCTTGCCAGATGTTCGAGGTTGAAAAACGCGGCAAATACTCGGCTCTGAAGCTCGAAGGCATTCTGAACGCGCCGCTGAACATCGCCGTCACCTGTGACCGCACGCGCGGTGGCAAGGTCGTGCTGGGCCGGACCCACAACCGCGACATGGACATCTATTCCACGGTCTGCGCGGTGCAGAACCTCTGGCTGGCGGCGCGGGCAGAGGGGCTGGGCGTCGGCTGGGTCAGCATCTTCCGGCAGGAAGATCTGCGCGGCCTGCTGGATCTGCCCGACCATGTGGAAACCGTTGCCTATCTCTGTGTCGGACATATCGACGAGTGCTTTTCGCAGCCCGAACTGCAGGCACGCGGCTGGCGCAGTCGGCTGGATCTGGACAGCCTCATCTTGGAGGATCGCTGGCAGGATCGTTCCCTTTGACGGACCAAAGGACGCACCGCTGAACGAGAATGTGTTTGCGCCGGGAAAGGGCAGGGCGCCGCGGCGGTCCGCGCGCTCTTTCCTTTCCTCGCCGCCCATGCGATAGGGACGCGCCAACCGATCCCTCCCAAGGAGTGCCCCCATGGAGATTCGCGAGGCCCTGACCTTCGATGACGTTCTACTAGTCCCCGCAGCTTCCAGCGTGCTGCCGTCCACGGCGGACACCCGGACACGCGTGACGCGCTCCATCGCGCTCAACATCCCGCTCTTGTCCAGCGCCATGGACACGGTCACCGAAAGCCGCATGGCGATCACCATGGCGCAGGCCGGCGGCATCGGCGTGATCCACAAGAACCTCAATGTCGAGGAACAGTCGCGCGAGGTGCGCCGCGTCAAACGTTTTGAGAGCGGCATCGTCTACAATCCCGTCACCCTGACACCGGAGCAGACACTGGCCGATGCCAGGGCGCTGACCGAACGTTACGGGTTCACCGGCTTTCCGGTGGTGGATGAAAAGCATCGCGTCGTGGGCATCGTCACCAACCGCGACATGCGCTTTGCCGCGCAGAACAACACGCCGGTCAAGGCTATGATGACGCATCAGAACCTTGCGATCCTTCATGAACCGGCAGACCGCGATCAGGCCATCGGCATGATGAAGGAACGCCGTATCGAAAAGCTGCTGGTCACCGACAAGAACGGAAGACTGACAGGTTTGCTGACGCTGAAGGACACGGAACAGGCTGTTCTGAACCCCACCGCCTGCAAGGACCATCTGGGCCGGTTGCGGGTCGCCGCGGCCACCAGCGTCGGCGATTCCGGTTTCGAACGGACCGAGGCGCTGGTCGATTCCGGCGTCGACATCGTCGTGATCGACACGGCGCACGGACACTCCAAGGGCGTGATCGACGCAGTGGGCAGAGCCAAGCGCCTGTCGAACGAAGTGCAGGTCATCGCCGGTAACGTCGCCACCTCCGAGGCGACGCGCGCGCTGATCGACGCCGGTGCCGACGCGGTCAAGGTCGGCATCGGGCCGGGCTCGATCTGCACCACGCGGATGGTCGCGGGCGTCGGTGTGCCGCAGCTGACCGCGATCATGGATTGCGCGCAGGCCGCGGGCGACGTGCCGGTGATCGCCGATGGCGGCATCAAGTTCTCTGGCGATTTCGCCAAGGCGATTGCGGCGGGGGCCTCCTGCGCGATGGTGGGCAGCATGATCGCCGGGACCGACGAAAGTCCGGGCGAAGTGATCCTGTATCAGGGGCGCACGTTCAAGGCCTATCGCGGCATGGGTTCGCTGGGCGCGATGGCGCGGGGCTCTGCCGACCGTTACTTTCAGAAGGATGCCGCCAGTGACAAGCTGGTGCCCGAAGGCATCGAAGGGCAAGTACCGTACAAAGGCCCTGCAGGCGTGGTCATTCACCAGCTGGTCGGCGGTCTGCGCGCCGCCATGGGCTATACCGGTTGTGCAACGATCGAAGAAATGCGGGGCAACTGCAAATTTGTCAGGATCACCGGAGCAGGGCTGAACGAAAGCCACGTGCACGACGTGCAGATTACAAGAGAGTCACCGAACTATCGCATTGGATAGTAACGGAAAAGTGTTCAAGCGAATGCAGGAGAGTCCCAGAACGGACCGCAAGTCTGGATGAAAGTGGATGCGGACGTTCGGGTCTGCATCCACTTTCCGGCCGAGGCGGCGAATGTGTCGCCGCTCCGCCGCAGCCGGTGCTGACGGACCGTCGGGTAGCCCGTTGGCGCGAGGGCCCTTCCGGGGCCAATCATCGACTGCGTTGGCACCTCTGCCCTTGCCGGTTTCGACACGTCTCCAAATCACTTTTCGTCCCGACAGTGGGGTCATTCCAAAGACATGTGAGCCCTGAGAAGTTTGCCATGCGGTCCATGGCAGTCGTGCGGAGTGTCGCTGGCAAAAGCAGGAAGCCAACAATTGTTGTCGACGTGATACCCCGACATCCATCATCCTGTGCGCCAGAAAAGCCTCTTGGATACGGGAAAGGGGGAAGACAGATATGGACGATTTCAAGTCAGATACCGAAACGTTGAGGATCGCTGAGATACGCCACCGAATGAGCAACGCTTTCCAGTTGCTTCAAGCCGTTACGCGTCAGCAATTGTCAAAATCCGAAGGGCAGGAGGCGCAAGAAAGATTGGGTGTTGTCCTGCGACAGATCGAAACAGTGGCAGCCCAGCAAAGCGCACTTTCCGAAGCCGACACAGGTAATCTCGCGGGCTTCGTCGAGAAGATCGAACCCCTGTGGCAGCAAATCGGAGAGCAAGCTGGCGCCACGGTGCGTGTTCACCTCGATGCCGCCGTGCCCTTTTCGCCCAGGGCGTCAGAGACCGCTTCGAGGATCCTGCTGGAAGCCGTGACAAACTGCGTCGAACACGCCTTTCCCGATGGCCGCAGAGGCACCATCGACGTTGCTGTTGACGCGACGGACGCGCACCATTGTCAATTCCGTGTCGCCGATAACGGGGTTGGCATGGCGCATGAAAGACAAGGGCAGGGCACCAGTATCATCAGATCCCTTGCCTCGGAACTGGGCGGAGTCGCAAAATGGTCCGACGGAGACGGCGACGGGACCGTGATGACGGTCGATTTTCCTGTTAACATGCCAGATGAAGTGGAGACCATGAAGCAAACGAATGTCTGATGCATGCACCAAATGAGAATGTTCTTGCCCGAAAACTCTGGAATGCCGGACGGCTCGACCCGGAGGACCTGAAAAGGCTTGATCAGGTTATCGCAGAGCCATTTGATCTCGAGGCCCGTGCGGACCTGATCCAGCACGGGGATGATCCGGAGAACGTGCATCTCGTCCTCAGCGGGATGGTGTGCCGTTACAAGGTGCTGCCGGACGGCAGGGGCGCCATCGTGGCCTTGATGCTGCCCGGCGACATCTGCGACCTGCATGTCGCCATTCTGGGCCGCATGGATCACAGCATCGGAACAGTGACCGATTGCCGGTTGGTGAAGATCTCGCGCCACACGATCGAGGATCTGCTCGACAATCATCCGCGGATCCGCAAGGCGCTGTTCTGGTCCACGCTGGTCGACGAAGCCATCTTGCGGGAATGGCTGGTCAACATGGGACGGCGGCGGGCGGACCAGCAGATGGCGCACCTGTTCTGCGAAATGCATGCGCGTTTGAATGCTGTTGGCCAAACGCAGGATGCCTTGATGCCCCTGACCCAGGAGGAACTCGGCGATATTCTCGGAATATCCACGGTTCATGCGCAAAGGGTGCTGTCCGGGCTACGGAACAAAGGGCTTGTCACTGTCCAGGACTGCCGGGTCGCCGTGCCGGACATCGAACATCTGCGGGAGTTCGCCCAGTTCGACGGGGACTACCTGCATCTCGCAGACGCCGCAGTCGGCGGCGATTGAGAACCGAAGACCAACGGCTTGGAGGAGGCGCCAGTCATGCGTTTCTATTTTGACGTCAAGAATGGAGAATTCAGCCGCGACGACACCGGCACGGAACTGACGGATCGTCATGCGGCCCGCGTTGAGGCCCTTGCGGTCCTGGCCCCGATTGCCGGAGATGCCTTTTCCGATGAGATGGCCAGCTCGGTCTCTGTGACCGTCAGGGATTCTGACCGCAAGCCGATTTTCCACGCCAGCCTGGCCCTCGTCGAAGACTGGATCGACTGAGCGGGCCATTGCCGCTGTCGTTCACGGCGGAACCTGTCGGGAACCTCGGTTCACGATGGCCAGTTCTCGTTTCAGGAGGACCTACGCCATGACCAAGGCAATGCCGAACCCTTTGCGCAGCCCGACCGGCGACTGGATCTCGCCGCAGGAGCAGCAGAACGTGCTTGCCGAAGGAGGATATTCCGGCACCGATCGGGAAAGCTTCCTGAACTGGTGACCAAAAATTCCCAAGGCGACCGGTGCTGCGCTGAATACGGAAAAGGCGTTCGGCATTCATTTCGTCACTGTCCTGGTCGCTTTCGCGGTCATGTCCTCCGGCCTCACGTCGTCCTCGACGGCCGCGTGGGCCTTCGCCGAGAATTTCTCGACCGGGTTCGCGCTTGATCTTGGGGGATGGGCGGTGACGATGATCGGCCTGGGCTTTGTCGGCGTCATAACCCTGATCAACATATGCGGGGTAAGCGAGAGCGTGTGGGTCAACGCGGTCTTCACCTGCATCGAACTGACGGGCCTGATCATCATCGTCGTGATCGGCATGATGGTTTTCGGGGCCGGAGTGGCCGACATCGGCAAGGCCTTCGAGTTCGGAGAGTCCGGGGATGGCATTTTTTGGCCGGTCATCTCGGGGACGACGTTGGCCTTTTTCGCCATGGTCGGGTTCGATGTTTCGGTGAATATGGCCGAAGAAACCGATGAGCCGAGCCGGATCTTTCCCAAGATGCTCTTTGCCGGGCTCGGGATCGCGGCCCTGTTGTACCTGGTTGTCTCTTTCGTGGCGATCTCGATCGTGCCGGTGGACGAATTGGCCGATGGCGATACACCTCCTTTGAAGGTCGTGGAGGCGGGGGCGCCCGGCTTTCCGCCCTGGATTTTCGGGCTGATCACGATGATCGCGGTGGGCAATTCGGCCCTGATCAACCTGAAAAGCACCGGACAGTTCTGCATTCCTCGTCAGAGAAATTGCGTCTGCCGCAAAGACGGGTGCTGTTTTCCCTTCGAAATCTCATGCTGCTTCGATCAACGCCCTTGGCCTTTTGTTCGCCTCGCAGCCCTTCCCCCTGGACGTGACCCAGACCTGCGCGAGCGCCGGAAGCAGCGATGATGTGGTTGACTGCTTGGCGGCAGACAGGCTGTTGGGGCTCCGACACAAACAGCCGGGGAAGAGTATCTTCTCGCTTTGCCAGCCAACGGCGGATCGCACGCAGTTCATCGCCTGCAACGGGGTGACATCATAGCGCGCGCCTTCGCCCTTGAAGCTGGACTGCCAGCTGTCGGGGTTCATGGACTGCGCGATCTCATCGATCTTGACCTTTATGAATTGTGTCATCCGAATGTCGTTGGGCTTCCAGTCAAAGGTCATGCGCATCAGCGCACCCCGTGACGGTCCGCATGACCGGCTCTGCGCCGTCGTCGTCCGGCAGGGTCCGGACCCCGATAGGGACCATAGGGTTGATCGGCGTAGGTCGGCGGCAGGAACGGCCAGTGGTAACCGACGAGAATCGGTGCCGGGCCCTATCCGAATTGGTCTATCCACGATCTTTGGCCAATGGACTCCCGCTCTGCGGGGATGTGACGCCGCGCCAGAGCTTCGCGGGCCTCTTCGTCGGTCAGGTCGTCTTCTGGACGGCGAACAGGCGCAGCGCGGTTTTGTTCCAGCGCGCCGTCACAAGTGAGCGGGGCATACTCCGCCCGGCCGCTGTTTCGCCCACAGAGGTTGGGTTCATGGGTGAAACTGCATGAAACGCCTTGATGGATGAAAACTCAACGCGACCTTTGACGTCTGGTGGAGTGGCCGTGCCGCTGCGCGCTGGTTTTCCCGCCAAGGAGCGACCCCTTGCCTTCGCGACAAGGCGTGGCCCGAAACAACGGGGCAGGGGGTCAGATCATCGGAACCCCTCAGGTGACCTCGACGGCAGCGGCCTTGGTGCAAGTCCCTTGCCGCCGGCAGCTTCGGTTCGCACGCCGCGTGGTGAAGGTTCCTGTGTAGCCTCCGACAGGGGCTTCTGGTGGCTGCAAGCCTGTCTGAAAGCGGGTGCTGGTGAGGCCATCCCACAGGGTCAAACAGAAGTTTGACGGGAAGTCCTTGCTGGAACCCCGCGCGTTCGAACCTCGCAGAGATGACCGCAAGTGGACGATCCGTCAGGCCTCGAGCCATCCCGATCGCATGCCCTAGCGGCCCCCCTCCAGCTGCGATAGGAGGCAGGCAAAACCGAAGTCGGAGGGACCCCGATGACCCCAGCCGCCCGAGTCGAGGCTGCAATACAATTGCTGGACGCCATAGCTGCGGGCAAGCCGTCCGAGCAGGCCCTGACAACGTGGGGGCGAACCGCCCGTTACGCCGGCTCCAAGGACCGCGCTGCCGTCCGCGACCTCGTCTTTGACGCGCAGCGCCGCTGGCGCTCTTCCGCAGCCCTCGGGGGCGGCGAGGCTGGACGCGCGCGGATGATCGGCCTGTTGCGAGGACAGGGGCAGGATCTGGATACGCTGTTTTGCGGCCAGGGGTATGGGCCTTCCGCCTTGACGGATGCAGAGCGCGCCGCCGGGCGACCGCCCGAAGGGGCTGAAGCCTGGGACCTGCCCGACTGGCTTGCCGACCGGTTCCGGGACGGGCTGGGCGCGCAGGCACAGGCCGCTGCGCTGTCGCTTCGCGCGCGGGCCGAGGTCTTCCTGCGGGTGAACCTGCTGCGGTCAACGCTGACCGGGGCACAGGCCGATCTGGCCGAAGAAGGCATCACAACCGAACAACATGCCTTCGTTCCGACCGCGCTGCGCGTGACCGAGGGCGCGCGCAAGGTGGCCCGCAGCGGGCCGTATCTGGCGGGGCAGGTCGAACTTCAGGATGCGGCCAGCCAGGCGGTGATCGAGGTGCTGCCGCTTCGGCCGGGCCTGCGGGTGCTTGACTACTGCGCGGGCGGTGGCGGCAAGGCCCTGGCCATGGCGGCCCGGATGCAGGGCGGTCCGGTCGAGGCCCATGACGCCGCCCCCCGCCGGATGTCCGACCTGCCGGCGCGGGCGGCCCGTGCCGGGGCTGACCTGCGCATTGTTGCGGATCCCAAGGGGCCCTATGACCTGATCCTCTGTGACGCACCCTGTTCCGGCAGCGGATCCTGGCGCCGTTCGCCTGAAGGCAAATGGACACTGACTCTGGCACGCCTTGCAGAACTTGGGCAGGTGCAGGCGGATATCCTCGACAAGGCCGCGAGGCTGGTCGCGCCGGGCGGCATTCTTGCCTACGCGACCTGTTCGGTTTTGCAGGAGGAAAATACCGCGCAGGTTCAGGAGTTTATTTTGCGAGCACCGACGTTCTCAATCGCACAATCCCGGCAGTTCCTGCCGGATTCCGCTGGTGACGGGTTCTTCGTGGCGGTGATGGCGCGCGCCAAGTGAGTGCCCCGATTGCCTCCGGATGCACTTTTTAGGTGTATTGTCGAGAGAGTTAACGTGGCTTTAACGCCCCGGGAAGGCATTATGACCTGAGACGAATCGCGAACTCGGGGGGCTTCTTGGAGGCGTCGGTCAATATCGAAAGCAGACAGGGCAAAGGTGTGACGCCGGTATTTGGCGTGGCCGCGCTTGCGCTGTTGGCGAGCCTGTCGCTTTTGATCGCGCAGACGGCGGAAATACGGGCCGTTCACGTGGCAGGGCTGGCGGCAACCGGTGCGTTTGGCTTTCTTGCGCTTGGCTGGCTGATTCTCGCACGCATTGCCGGTGGACGGCGGCAACGACATTTTGACATGCTGAGCGATTTCATAGAAAGCGAACCTTCCTTCTGTTTCCTCTGTGATGGTTCTGCCCATGTCCGGCAGGCCAACAGCGCCGCGCGCAACAAGTTCTCGGCAGAGAAAGACGGATTATTGTCGGACCACCTGCGAGAGGTCTTTGCCAGTTCGGAAGGCATCATCTACCGGTTGCAGCAAAAAGCCCTGCGCGACGGGACGGCGGTCGAGGATGTGACCAGCCATTCCGAGGGGTATCGAATCTACGTGCGCGCTTTTGAGCCTGATCTCATTCTCTGGCGGCTGGAAAATGAGTCGCAGCGCGCAGGCGGCCGGTCCCGGGCGGATCTGGCGGTCATTTCCCTGGGCAGGAACGGCGCGGTTCTTTACATGAACCCGGTGGCCCGGAACCTCGTCGGAAAACGGGTGAAACGGCTGGACGATGTGTTTGCCGATCTGCCTCTGCGCCCCGGGGGCGTGCACTACCTGAAAGGGTCGCATGCGGGCCAGAGTGTCCTGGTGAACAGTGCCGATATTGGCGGCGGCCGTCAGGAACTGGTCCTTTCGCCCATTGCCGAGGACCGCAACCGGAACGATGTCATGGGCAGCTTTGACGGTTTGCCCGTCCCGCTGCTCAAGGTGGCTCCGGACGGTCAGATCCAGCGCGCGAATTCCGAGGCGCGCCGCCTTCTCGACCTTGGCCAACGTGAACCGGGCCTGATCGGAGAACACATGGAGGGGCTGGGCCGTGCCATCAAGGACTGGCTGCAGGAGGCGGCGGACGGGCGCGGCCTGCATCGCTCGGAGTTCCTGCGTCTGACGCGGGCGGACCGCGAAGTTTTTGTTCAGGTGACGCTCAACCGCGTGATCGACGAAGGGGAAACCGCGCTGGTCGCCGTATTGAACGACGCGACCGAGCTGAAAACCCTCGAAGCGCAATTTGTGCAAAGCCAGAAAATGCAGGCCATCGGGCAGTTGGCGGGCGGCGTTGCGCATGACTTCAACAACCTCCTGACCGCGATTTCCGGTCATTGCGACCTTCTCTTGCTGCGCCATGATCAGGGCGACCCGGATTACGGCGACCTGGTGCAGATCAATCAGAACGCGAACCGGGCGGCGGCGCTGGTGGGGCAACTGCTGGCGTTTTCGCGCAAACAGACCATGCAGCCAGAGGTCATGGATTTGCGCGATACCCTGTCCGACCTCGCACATCTGCTGAACCGCCTTGTAGGCGAAAAGGTGCGGTTGACGCTGAAACACGATCCGGTTCTTCCGCAGGTGCGCGGTGATCGGCGGCAGTTGGAACAGGTCATGATGAACCTCGTCGTCAACGCCCGGGACGCCATGCCCGACGGGGGCGAAATTGTCGTCGAAACCGAACGGCGCGTTCTGACAGAGCCCCTGTCCCGTGACCGTGCCGTTGTTGCGCCGGGAAATTACGTCTCGGTCCGGGTCTCGGACGAAGGTATGGGCATTCCGCAGGACAAATTGCAAAAGGTCTTTGAGCCTTTCTTCACCACCAAACGCACGGGTGAAGGCACGGGGCTGGGTCTTTCGACCGTGTACGGGATCGTGAAACAGACCGGCGGCTTCATCTTCGTTGACAGCGTTGTCGGCCAGGGGTCCTGTTTCACCTTGCTTTTCCCAGCGCATGAGGCGGCGAAGAGAGAGACCGCAAAAGCGCCCGTGGCGGCGCGCAAGAAGCTGCCGGAACACGGTTCGGGCGTGGTTCTGCTGGTCGAGGACGAAGCCCCGGTGCGGGCCTTCGCAGCCCGGGCCCTGCGGTTGCGCGGTTACACGGTGATAGAGGCGGAAACCGCCGAGGATGCGCTTGAGACACTTCAGGACGAGGAACTTGCCGTGGATATCTTCGTGACCGATGTGGTCATGCCGGGTATGGACGGGCCAACCTGGGTCAGAATGGCGCGCGAAAAACGACCGGACACGCGCGTCGTGTTTGTTTCGGGCTACGCCGAGGATGCCTTCGGAGAAGGCAGTGAGGAAATTCCGAACTCGGTGTTCCTGCCGAAACCGTTCTCGCTCTCAGACCTGACAGAGACCGTCCACCAGCAGTTGAACTAGCCGCCGTTTCGGTCAAAGGGCGTTCTCCCAGACCTCGAAATCGGCGGCACATTTGCGGCGCAGCTTTGCTTCGGTCTCCACCGACAAGGACAGATCGCGCCGGGGGGAGACGTTCTCACGCGGCAGGTCGACAGGGGTCTGCAATCGATCCTCGAGGAAGGCAAGCAACCCGGACTGGTTTTCGTATTTGTACAGGTGTTTGACGGACACACCGTTTGGCCGCGGTTCAACGAACTTCGCCTGGCTGCCGACCTCGGCAAAGTCTGGTCGGTCGCCGCGCGTATAGGCCTCGCAAAAGGCATCGAAGCTGATCCCCTTGGTCGAGGTCGGTTTACCGTCCAGAAAGGCGCGTTGCCGATAGCGATACCAGGACCCAAGCCAGTCCACGGGTTCACGGACCACGGCGAGCAACTCCAGTTCCGCGCCACCGACGCGTTCGAACATCGGGCGGAAGAATCGATTGTACCGAAAGACCGGCGCGTGTTTGAGTTCCGGCGGATCGGAGACGACCATACCGGCCAGTGGCGCAAGCGCCCGCTCATAGGCCGAGGTCCCCGTTTTCGGGACCGCCAGCATCACCAGGCGCGCCTTCCAGAACACCAACATCAAATTGTCTCCACCTTGGTAACCTTGCCTTAACCAACCTGTCGCAGTCTTGAAAGGGAAAGATTTGACTTGAATTGTTCACGATTTGATCTCATAGACTTTGGGAACAAGAGGTGAACGAAAGCAGCGATTGCCGCGCTCCCCGGCATATGGAATAAGGACTGAAACGCATGGCAACGGCAGATCTTCTGAGCATGGACAACAAGCGTACGGCGGAAAAACAAAAGGCCCTGGACAGCGCATTGGCGCAGATCGAACGGCAGTTCGGCAAGGGGTCCATCATGAAGCTGGGCGGGGACAACCCCATCAAGGACATCGAGTCGACCTCGACCGGGTCGCTTGGCCTTGATATCGCCCTGGGGATCGGCGGTCTGCCCAAGGGCCGCATCATCGAGGTCTACGGTCCGGAAAGCTCGGGCAAGACCACGCTGACGCTGCATTGCATTGCCGAGGAGCAGAAAAAGGGCGGCGTCTGCGCCTTTGTCGACGCTGAACACGCGCTGGATCCGCAATACGCAAGGAAACTCGGTGTCGATCTGGACGAGTTGCTGATCTCGCAGCCCGACACCGGCGAACAGGCACTGGAAATCACCGATACGCTGGTGCGCTCCGGCGCGGTCAGCATGGTGGTGGTCGACTCCGTGGCGGCGCTGACGCCGAAATCCGAACTCGAAGGCGACATGGGCGACAGCAGCGTCGGGGTCCATGCGCGCCTGATGAGCCAGGCGATGCGCAAACTGACCGGTTCGATCAGCCGCTCGAACTGCATGGTGATCTTCATCAACCAGATCCGCATGAAGATCGGCGTCATGTTCGGCTCGCCGGAAACCACCACGGGCGGCAACGCGCTGAAGTTCTATTCCTCGGTGCGGCTGGACATCCGGCGCATCGGCGCGATCAAGGACCGGGACGAGGTGGTCGGCAACGCGACCCGGGTCAAGGTGGTCAAGAACAAGGTCGCACCGCCGTTCAAGCAGGTGGAATTCGACATCATGTATGGCGAAGGCATCTCGAAGATGGGCGAGTTGCTGGATCTTGGGGTCAAGGCCGGCGTCGTCGACAAATCCGGCGCCTGGTACAGCTACGGCGATGAGCGGATTGGCCAGGGGCGCGAGAACGCCAAGACCTACCTGCGCGAAAACAGCCGCGTTGCTCTGGAGGTCGAGGACAAGATCCGCGCGGCCCACGGGCTGGAGTTCGACATGCCGAAGGCGGACCCGGAGGACATGGTCGAGGACTGACCCGGCGCGCAGTTCCTTGGCAGAGGGCGTCCCGATGGGGCGCCCTTTGTCCATGAGGCGCAGAAGACAGCGCAGGAAGCGGTCCGGCCTGTGGACACCGGCGGATGGCGCGGATACATCTTCGCCGATCACTCGCCCGCGAAGAGGCCCGACATGGCAAGCCTGAACGATATCCGCTCGACCTTTCTGACCTATTTCGAAAAGCAGGGGCATGAGGTCGTTGCCTCCAGCCCGCTGGTGCCGCGCAACGACCCGACGTTGATGTTCGTGAACTCGGGCATGGTCCAGTTCAAGAACCTCTTTACCGGGGTGGAACGGCGCGACTACGTGCGCGCCACCACGTCGCAGAAATGCGTGCGGGCGGGCGGCAAGCATAATGACCTCGACAACGTGGGCTATACCGCGCGGCATCACACTTTCTTTGAAATGCTGGGCAATTTCTCTTTCGGGGATTATTTCAAATCCGAGGCGATCCCCTTTGCCTGGGAGTTGATAACCAAGGAATTCGGCATCGACCCGGCCCGCTTGCTGACGACCATCTATCACACCGATGACGAGGCGTTCGAGATCTGGAAGAAGGTCGGCGTGCCCGAGGACCGGATCATCCGGATCGAAACCTCGGACAATTTCTGGCAGATGGGACCGACCGGGCCCTGCGGTCCTTGTACGGAAATCTTCTACGACCACGGCGATCACATCTGGGGCGGCCCGCCGGGATCACCCGAGGAAGATGGCGACCGTTTCATCGAGATATGGAACGTCGTCTTCATGCAGAACGAGCAGTTCGAGGACGGCTCGATGAAGGCACTGGACATGCAGTCGATCGATACCGGCATGGGGCTGGAGCGGATCGGTGCGCTGTTGCAGGGCAAGCACGACAACTATGACACCGACCTGATGCGCAGCCTGATCGAGGCCAGTGCCGACGCGACCAGTGCCGACCCGGACGGGCCGGGCAAGATGCACCACCGCGTGATCGCCGATCACCTGCGCTCGACCTCGTTCCTGATCGCCGATGGCGTGATGCCGTCAAACGACGGACGTGGCTACGTCCTGCGCCGGATCATGCGCCGGGCGATGCGCCACGCGCATCTGCTGGGTGCGCAGGATCCGCTGATGCACCGTCTGGTGCCTGCGCTGGTGCGGCAGATGGGGGCCGCCTATCCCGAGCTTGGCCGTGCCCAGGCCTTGATCGAAGAGACCCTGAAATCCGAGGAAACCCGGTTCAAGGTCACGCTGGATCGCGGTCTGAAGCTGCTGGATGACGAACTGGCCGATCTGGACGAGGGCGCGCCGCTGCCCGGGGCCGCGGCTTTCAAACTCTATGACACCTTCGGTTTTCCGCTCGACCTGACGCAGGATGCGCTGCGCGAGAAGTCTCGGGAAGTCGATGTCGCAGGCTTTGACTCGGCCATGGCCGAGCAAAAGGCGCGGGCCCGTGCAGCGTGGAGCGGTTCGGGCGAGGCGGCGGATGCCACTGTCTGGTTCGATATCGCTGACACCCACGGTGCGACGGATTTTCTTGGCTACGACACAGAAACCGCTGAGGGACAGGTTCTGGCACTGGTCGTCGAGGGGGCCTTGGTCGACAGCCTGAAGCCGGGCCGGTCCGGGTGGGTCGTGCTGAACCAGACGCCGTTCTACGGCGAGTCCGGCGGTCAGGTAGGCGATACCGGTTGGCTGCGCCGGTTGGAGAACGAGGACGAAGGTGCTGCCGTCACCGACACGCAGAAGATGGCGGGCGGCAAGGTCACCGCGCATCATGTCTCGGTGGAGCGCGGTGCGCTGTCCAGAGGCGATGCGCTGCAACTGGAGGTGGATCACGGACGCCGTTCGGCGATCCGGGCGAACCACTCGGCCACGCACCTGCTGCATGAGGCGTTGCGCGAGGCGCTCGGCGATCACGTGGCGCAGCGCGGATCTTTGAACGCGCCGGACCGCCTGCGGTTCGACTTCAGCCATAACAAGGCCCTGAGCCTTGAAGAATTGCGCTCGGTCGAACGGGATGTGAACGCCTTCATCCGTCAGAATGCGCCGGTCAGCACCCGGATCATGACGCCGGACGATGCGCGCGAGATTGGCGCGCAGGCGTTGTTTGGCGAGAAATACGGCGACGAGGTGCGTGTCGTTTCGATGGGTGTGCAACACGGCTCCGGCAAGGGCACGGAGGGGCAGACCTATTCGATCGAACTCTGCGGCGGCACCCATGTCCGCCAGACGGGCGACATCGGTCTCTTTGTCACCTTGGGGGACGGGGCCTCCAGCGCCGGTGTGCGCCGGATCGAGGCGCTGACCGGGGCGGCGGCCTTTGACTATCTCAGCCAGCAGGATCATCGCCTGGCAGAGGTGGCAAATGTGCTGAAGACCGGGGCCGCGGATGTGCCGGGCCGGGTCAAGGCGCTGCTGGACGACCGCAAGAAGCTGGAAGGTGAAGTCGCGCAACTTCGCCGCGAGTTGGCCATGGCCGGTGGCGCCGGGCAGGGCGGCGGTGCCGAGATCCGCGACATCAACGGCGTCTCTTTTGTTGCGCAGGTGCTGAACGGGGTGACAGGCAAGGATCTGCCGCCGCTGATCGATGAACACAAGGGCCGTATCGGGTCCGGCGCCGTGCTGTTGATCGCGGATGCGGGCGGCAAGGCTGCCGTGGCCGCCGGTGTGACCGAGGATCTCAAGGGCAGCCTGTCGGCTGTGGATATCGTCAAGGCCGCAGTGATTGAACTGGGCGGCAAGGGCGGCGGCGGCCGTCCGGATATGGCACAGGGCGGCGCGGCATCGGTCGAAAATGCGCAGGCTGCCATCAAGGCCGCCGAAGCCGTGATTGGAGGACACTGAAATGCCCGCACTCTGGATTGCACATGTCACTGTGAGCGACGCCGAGGCCTATGGAAAATATGCCGAACTGGCCGGTCCGGCCATCGCGGCGCATGGCGGAACCTTCATCGCGCGCGGCGGGCGGTTCGTACAACTTGAAGGCAAGGAACGGCCGCGGAATGTGGTCGCTCGCTTTCCTTCGGTCGAGGCGGCGGTCGAATGTTACAACTCCGCGGCCTATCAAGAGGCTTTGAGCCATGCGCGCGGCGCCTCCGAGCGTGAACTCATGGTGGTCGAGACCAACGAGTGACACCGCTGGCAGAGTTGCGCCGGTCCTTTGCGGGGCCGGGGCGGCTTGACTGGATTGGTCTGCGTCCGGAACGCAAAGGCATGGTCACGTCGGTCACATCCGTCACAGTTACAGAGTCGGGGCCTTGCGGCGATCACGGGCGGTCAGGCAAGCGGGCTGTAACCATGATACAGGCCGAACATCTGCCGGTGATATCGCAATTGTCGGCGGGGACGAGGGTGACGCCCGAGGTTCTGCGCCGCAATCTGGCGATTTCCGGCATCAATCTGACCGCCCTGCGGGAATTCGGGCTGCGCATCGGGGAGGTGCGCTTGCAGGTGACGGCCCCCTGCGCGCCCTGTTCGCGGATGGAGGCGGCACTGGGGCAGGGCGGATACATGGCCCTGCGCGGACACGGTGGATGGTGTTGCGCCGTCTTGTCCGGTGGCCTTCTGACGCTTGGCGCCGAAGTCTGGCCGGACATCTGAACGGATCGGCGCATTTTCGCCCGAGTTTCGAACGGATTGAGCAAGCTCCTGCCGCTGCGAAATCACCTGTATTGGGAAGTCTGCTGATTCGTGAGACTGTTTCGCATCTTGCGTATCACGCACCGCAAATTTTCCGATTTCAAGAACAGTTTCCTATACCGAAAATAATGGTCATTCAGGTTTCTGTTCGACCGTTGCAATACTATTGCACCTCCACCACAGATTATGTGATTCCGGCAAGAAAATGGGGGGCTTGGTGTTTTTTGCCGTGCCAAGTCAGGAATTCCTGTCGCGCCGCCCCGAATTTGTTGGCTAGAGTTTGGATACCTTAAATTTTCTTGGGAGAAAGATCATGAAAAAAGTTCTTGCTGGCGCGATCCTTGCAGCGTCTTTCGCGGCTCCGGCCTTTGCTTGGGAAGGCAAGGTTGTGGCCTGCTATGACAAGGTCTGGGTGCCGGCAAAATATGAATCCAAAAGCCACCTGATCATGGCCGCCCACACCGAGTGGGAATACAAGAATGGCCAGATGGTCAAGGTCCACTATCCGGCGGTCTACAAGGAAACCAAACATCTCGCCAAGGCCGGTTACTACCTGGCCAAGAAAGCTGCTTGCAAGTAATCCGGCATCAGCTGTGATTTTAGGAAGGCGCGGGGACTGCCACCCCGCGCCTTTCTCTTTGTCTGCTCGCTGGTTGGTTGAAATCTGCCTTCGAGCCGGGGCATGGCGCGGGCTGCCTTGCGTCCAGTCTGTCGGGTTGCAATACGTTGGCCAGACAGTCGCTGGTCACGCAGGAAGCCCGCAAATCCGGCACCACAGCGAGTTTCACATTATTGAGCGTGGATCTGGTCGCGGATTACCACGCTCCCGAACATCTGTTCTGGCGGGATATACGCAAGCAAGTCTTGCAGCAGGATAGCGCGGCCTATTGGCCCCGGGATATGGATCATGATCCCGGCAATGACGAAAGGGAACAGATTCGGCACAGTGGCTTGGTCAGAGGGGTTGACCGCTATTAGAGCGGCCCAACCGCCCCCTGCCGATCCACTTTAGACAGACCGGGCCATGCGTTTGCGCTCATGCGGGTCAAGGTAGCGTTTGCGCAGACGGATGGCGTTGGGGGTGACTTCGACCAGTTCATCGTCGTTGATGTAGGCGATGGCCTCTTCCAGCGACAGGATGATCGGGGTTGTCAGACGCACAGCCTCGTCGGTGCCACTGGCGCGGACGTTGGTCAGCTTCTTGCCCTTGAGCGGGTTCACCTCAAGATCGTTTTCGCGGCTGTGCTCGCCGATGACCATGCCCTGATAGACCTTGGTCTGCGCGCCGATCATCATCCTGCCGCGATCTTCGAGGTTCCACAGCGCATAGGCCACAGCCTCGCCATCCTCCATCGAGATCAGGACACCCGCACGACGGCCCGGGATCGGCCCCTTGTGCGGAGTCCAGCCATGGAACACGCGGTTCAGAACGCCGGTGCCGCGAGTATCGGTCAGGAATTCGCCGTGATATCCGATCAACCCGCGTGACGGCACATGCGCGATGATCCGCGTCTTGCCGGCGCCTGCCGGTCTCATCTCGGCCAATTCGCCCTTGCGTGCGCCTGTCAGCTTTTCGATGACCGCGCCGGTGTATTCATCGTCGACGTCAATGGTGGCCTCTTCGACCGGCTCCATCGTCTTGCCGTCTTCTTCGCGCAGGATGACCTGCGGGCGCGAAATCGACAGCTCGAACCCTTCGCGGCGCATGTTCTCGATCAGCACGCCCATCTGCAATTCGCCGCGGCCCGATACCTCGAAGGCCTCGCCGCCGGGGGTGTCCTTGATGCGGATGGCGACGTTTGTCTCCGCCTCCTTGTAAAGACGGTCGCGGATGACGCGGCTTTGCACCTTCTTGCCGTCGCGGCCCGCCAGCGGGCTGTCATTGATGCCGAAGGTGACGGTGATCGTGGGCGGGTCGATCGGCTGCGCCTCAAGCGGGTCCTCGACCGCGAGCGCGCAGATCGTGTCGGCCACGGTGGATTTGGTCATGCCCGCAAGGCTGACGATGTCACCGGCGTCTGCCTCGTCGATGTCCTGCATCTGCAAGCCGCGGAAAGCCTGGATCTTGGTCACACGGAACTGTTCGATCTTCTGGCCGATGCGCGACAAGGCCTGCACGGTCTGGCCGACCCTGACGCGTCCGGATTCGATCCGGCCCGTCAGCATCCGGCCGACAAAGGGATCAGCACCCAGCGTGACCGCCAGCATGCGGAAATCGTTGTCGATCTGCTTGAGTTGCTTGGGCGCCGGGACGTGGTTGACGATCAGTTTGAACAGCGTGTCGAGGTTCTTGCGCGGGCCGTCAAGCTCGGCATCGCACCAGCCGGAGCGGCCCGAGGCGTAGAGATGCGGGAAATCCAGCTGGTCTTCGTCGGCGTCCAGCGCCGAAAACAGGTCAAAGACCTCGTCCAGCGCGCGGTCAGGCTCGGCGTCAGGCTTGTCGACCTTGTTCAGCACCACGATGGGACGCAGGCCCAGCGCCAGCGCTTTGGATGTGACGAACTTGGTCTGGGGCATCGGGCCTTCGGCGGCATCCACCAGCAGCACCACGCCGTCGACCATGCTCAGGATCCGCTCCACCTCGGCGCCGAAATCGGCGTGGCCGGGGGTGTCGACGATGTTGATCCGAGTGCCTTTCCATTCGACGCTTGTTGCCTTGGCCAGAATGGTGATCCCGCGTTCGCGTTCAAGGTCATTGCTGTCCATCGCACGTTCGGCCACGGCCTGATTGGCGCGAAAGGCGCCGGATTGTTTCAGCAACTCGTCCACCAGCGTGGTTTTGCCGTGGTCGACGTGGGCAATGATCGCGACGTTGCGCAAATCCATGAGACGGTTCCTTTGTCCGGAGTTGGCGCGGGACTAGCCGGGTGCGGCACAAAATGCCAGAGCCAATCTGCCGCAAGGCACGTGTTGCAATAGTGAGACGGTTCTCCGCTGTGCAGCATTCGCAAGGAACCGGCGGTTTGCAGCGCAGCGGGCAGGGCGCTTGCGCGCCATTTGGCCGGTTCCGCGGGGGCAGCCATTTGATCACGGAACAGTTGATCGGAGACGGCGTTGAAGTTGCATCGAAGGTCGTTACCTGCGGCTCAGACGCGGTGCTATCGAAAGGCGCTGCGGAACACGGAATAGGAGAATGACATGAAAACGAGCATCATCACACTGATCGCCGTCACCGGTCTTGGCGCTGCTCCGGCTTTTGCCGGCAGCCTTGACTATACACCCGTCGATCCGGCCCCGACAGCCGCGGTTGTCCCGACAGCGGCCCCGCTCGGCTCGGACTGGTCCGGCCCTTATGTCGGTCTCAGCTTCGGCAATCTGAACACCCAGACCGGCAACACCTGGGACAACGGTGGCGTCTACGGGATCTACGGCGGCTACGACTATGATTTCGGCAATGTCGTCGTCGGCGGCGAACTCGATTTCCAGGCTGGCGCTGACTACAGTATCGCTGGCGTCAAGGTCGACAACATTTCTCGCCTGAAGGGCCGTCTTGGTTATGACGCGGGCCGCACCCTGATTTACGGCACCGCCGGCGTTGCCCGGATCGACAGTTCGCTGGGCGATGCGACCGGTCCGGTCGGCGGCGTTGGTCTGGAATACAAGGTCAACGACACCTTCACCGTCGGTGGCGAGGCACTGTCGCACCGGTTCGAAGACATCGGTGGATCCGGTGTCGATGTCGACGGTCAGACGTATTCGCTGCGCGCCACTTTCCGCTTCTGATCACCCTCCCATGTGATCGTGTAAGGCCCGTGTCCCCCCGGAGAACTCCGGGGGGATTTTTCTTTCCAAGGCGCGTCTGACGTCGGCCATAGTTTCATTGTCGGAAAACTGTTTTCCAGCGGCGGATTTGCCAGGCCATCCGGGGGCAACGCCAGTCGGGGCCCATTGCGGGATCAGACGCAGTGTCTCGCCAACTCTGCAATATGATCCGTTGAGGACCCGCAGCAGCCGGCAAGGTAGCGAAGCCCGAACGCCTCCCGCAGGGCAAAGACGTTGCGGCCGAAGTCGACCGGCGCTTCGGTGTCGATCTGTTCCAGATCGTCCAGTTCCTCTGGCGTCTTTGCCGATGTGTTGGCGTCGATGCCGAATATTCGGGCAACCGTGCCGGGATCCCGTTCGTGGATTGCATTCAGCGCGGCCGTGAAGACGGATGTGTGAACGCAATTGATGTTATAGCCGAACGGAGGGTTGGGTGTCTGATCGTCGATCCGGGCGATGGCTTGTTCCAGCGGCGTCCCGTCGAGGAGCGTGCCGTCACGGCGAATGACAAAGCTGACGACGTAGGGGACTCCTGTGTCGGATATCAGTCGGGCAATACCGCAGGCTTCGCCACATGCCGGAAGGGTCTGCACCTTGAACAGGTCGATCCCGCTGCTGGCCAGCGCCGCGATCTGGGGGGCGTGGAAAGTGATAGCGCCCTTTTCGTCCGGTGCTTCCTCGGGTTTGTAGCCGTCACCGGCTGGCCCCGTGATGCCCGCGATCAGAATTGGCGCGGCGTTGGGGCCATAGCTGTCCCGCACCTCCCTGATGAAATCGCTACCGTCCTGGTTCACCGGTCTGTCGGCGTGACGGGAGCGCGCGATCCGCTCTGCATTGGCCCGCCAGGTCGGGGTCCCGGCGAGCATGGGAAGGCCATGACGCTGACCAATATCGAGATATTCGCGATGGGTGTCGGCCAGCACCTCTCTGCCCTTTTCATCGTAGAGCATGCCGCCATAGGCGATTTCCGGATCGAAGGTCTCTGACGCACCGCGTCTCAGCCGCTCATACATCGACCCTTCCCCGAGGATGATCGGATAGCTGTCAAGGATCGAACCCGCCATTCAAGAGCCCTTTCGGTCGCAGCCCCAAAATCCCATGATACCGCAAAACAACGGGCAAACCAAAAATAACGGCGTTGCCCTTGGCGTGCCGAACAGGGTCTCCGGTCGGGCCGAGGTCGCCGGGAGCCGGTGTATCGGCTGCGCGGGCTTAATGTGGCGAGGTCTTGGAAAACAGGTGAATGATCAGGATTCCGGCAAGGATCATCGCCATCCCGATCACCGCCGGCAGATCAAGTTTTTGGCCAAAGACAACAAACCCGATCACGGCGATCAGGACGATGCCAAGGCCGGACCAGATGGCATAGGCGATGCCCACCGGGAAATACTTGAGCGCGATGCCCAACAGGTAAAAGGCCGCGCCATAGGCAAGGATGACGATGATGGTCGGTCCGGCCCGGGTGAACTGTTGGCTGGCCTGCAGCGCCGTCGTTCCGATGGTTTCGGCCAGAACGGCGAGGGCAAGATACATGTAGGGCATGGGGACCTCCGGAGACTGTTGCCTCCGGGGTAGAGGGCGGCACCGATGTCCGCAAGACGGCGGTTTGATTTGCCGCGACGGGGCTCCGGTTCCGGCGGCCCTCCGGCGCCGCCCCCGATCCCTTATCGCGGCAGATGAATGGGGAAACGGGCCCGCACCATCGCATCTGTCAGCGGGTCAAAACGGGCGTGGGCAGGGGCGCCAAGGATCTCCAGCTTGCGCGCCGTCGCCTTGGCGACAAGATCAGGCTTGTCCTTTTCCTCCCATTCGCGGGGCGAGGACCGGTCACCGAAGGCAGGATAGACGTGATCGCTTTGCATTCGGCCCAATGTCTCGTCCTGTCCGAGGAAGTGACCCGGACCGCCGATGCAGACCGCGCGGATCTGTTCCAGAGCCAGCGTCGTGTCATCCACCTCGATCCCGCGCACGCAGCGCATCGCCTGACCGATCAGGTCGTTCCCGAGGATCAGGCTTTCATGGCAGAACCCCAGCAGAGAGGCATGCATTCCCGCAGCCTCGTAGATCATGTTCGCCCCCGACAGCCCGGCCATGACGTTGGAACACATCTGCTCCCAACCGGCCTGCATATCGGGCAGTTTCGAATCCGAGGCCCCGCCCGCCGTGCCACCGGGCAGGCCGTAGAACGCGTGCATCTGGGCGCAACCCGCGCTCAACAGGGCTTGTTCGCCAGAACCGACGGACATCGACCCCGTCCGCAGGTCCAGCCCGAAGGGCCAGGTCCCGAAGATGGCCGGATGCCCAGGTGCTATGGCATTGACGTAAATCATTCCGGCCAGACACTCGGCAACCGCCTGCGCGATGGCCCCGGCCACGGTGGACGGCGCGGTGGCTCCGGCCATGCCAGCGCTCAGCAACAGGACCGGCATCCCGGCACGGACGCAGGCCTCCATCGTTTCGCAGCTTTCGGTTGCGAATTTCATCGGCGGCACGACGAAACAGTTCGAATTGGACACAAACGGCCGGTCCCGCCATTTGTCTTCGCCCCCGGCGATCATGTGCAGAAATTCCATGCAATCGGCCACATGGGCCGGATCGGAAAATGAGGTTCCGATGTGCTTGGTCGTTCCCGAACAGCAGGCGTAGAGCGTGTTCAGGTCCATCTCCAGGTTGTCGGTGACGTCGCGGGCGACCATGGGGCGTTGCAGGAAGTGCAGGTTGTCCAGAACATGGGCGATGCGGGCGGCATCATGCAGGTCCTGCAGGGTGCTTTCACGGTAGCTTCGGCCATCGGGTTCGACCATGTGAACCGCGGCGCCAGCGGTGCCGTAGTGGACGCGCTGATCGGCAAGGGTCAGGTCATAACGCCGGTCGCGGCCGCACAGGGTGATCTCGCGCGCAGCCTTGACCAGCATGTCCTCGACCAGCGCGGGTGGAAAGCGCAAACGCCCGTCATCGCCCAGTATTGCGCCTGCGCCGGTCATGATCTCGACACCCGAAGGCGGCGCATCGGCAAGCCCGATCTGTTCCAGCGCGGCCAGCGCCGTCTGGTGAATGCGCAGGACCTGTGCCTCGGTCAGGGGGCGGTACTTGCCGCCGGAGAGGCCCGGGCGAATAGGGCGGATGTTGTCGGAAAGGGCCGTGGCGCGGGCGGCGACCCGGGCGGCGCGTCCGCCGCTGCGGCGGGAAAGGGGAGCGGTCATTTTAGGGTGATCTCCATCGGAAAAACGGTTGAGCCAAAGGCGGACTGGCGCCGCCGGGGGCGTCCCCGCGCCGCGCGCCCCCGGCGCGCTCCGATCACCCTCAGGATCAGGCTGTGTGTCACATGCTCCCGGTTCATGGGTGAAGGTTTCCCCACGCGGTTTCCCCTGTCTGCGCCGTTTCCGACGCCATGTCGCTTTCGACCCGGCCCAAAAAGTAATGTCAATTTTACAGGGTGTTAAGCGGACGTAAATTCGACGTGCCTAAGTTTCCGGCACTCGAATCCCAACCGGAGACTTCTCATGAACCGTGTATTTCTGCTGGCCGCGGCCTTTGCTGCCGCCGCTCCGATGGCGCAAGCCGTCGAACCCCATGCCGCGATGCAGGCCTATGTCGACAGTGAAATCATGACCTGGGCGCAGGACGCCACGATCATCGAGGCGATCAAGGCGCAGAATGCCATGACCTCCGGGTACGACGCGGCCCGGATCGACGAACTGGACAAGACATGGCGCGCCGAGGTCGGCTCTGCCTCGGATCTTGTCGACGGCGTGCTGATGAATGCGGCGGCGGATTTCCTGCGCGGGCAGGTCGATGCCAGCGGCGGACAGATCACCGAGGTCTTCATCATGGATGCCCATGGGCTGAACGTTGCCGCCTCGGGTGCGACTTCGGACTACTGGCAGGGCGATGAGGCCAAGTTTCAGGAAACCTATTCCAAGGGTCCCGCTGCCGTCCACTTTGGCGAGATCGAGTTCGATGAATCGAGCCAGACCTATCAGGCGCAGATTTCGATCACCATCGCAGATCCGGCCAGCGGCGACCCCATTGGCGCCATGACCGTCGGGATCGACGCGGAATCGCTGATGTAACCGGGCCCAATGCGGAACGAACAGGACACCATCGGGCAAGGAACGCAAAGATGACTGGTAAGAGCGGTAACAAGCGGACGGGCGCAGGTCTGAGATCGGTCTTTGTCCGGTGCGCCGGGATCATGGCGGTCACCACTATCGTGGTGGCCGGCGTCCTGTCGTTTCAATCGGCACAACTGATCAATGGTCTGGCGGTCAAGAGCGTGCAGGAACAGGCCGCCAAATCCGTATCGCTGTCGGCGGAAGCGTTGTTCAAGCCGATCCGATTCAAGGCCCTGCCGAAGATCGAGGAAGAAATGGAGGCGGCGCTGAGTGCCGCAGGGTCCGGGGGACGGGCCATGGTGATCCTCAACGGCGAGGGGGCCGTCATGGCGCAGTCCGGTGACGATGCCGGGCAGGTCGCAGGGATCACCGCATTGGCCGGCGCGGCATTGGGCGATGGCACGAAAAAATTCGGCGTTGACGGCCTGCTGGTGGCCTCGCCGGTCATGGCGGGGCCCGACGACCAGGCAATCGGCGCTGTGGCCATGGCGTGGAATGCGGATGCGGCGCTGGCGGCTGTGACCGCGGACAAGCTGCGCATCCTGCTGACCGGGGCCGTGGTCTTTGCGGTCATGATGGCCCTGACGCTGCTGGTCTTGCGGCGTTCGCTTGGCCGTCCCCTGGCGCAGGTCACGGAGGCGGTGAACCGTATTTCCAAGGGCGACTATGACAGCGGCGTCGGCATGGAGGGGCGAGGCGACGAATTCGGTTCGATCGGGCAACACATGGAAACCCTGCTGGAGGCGTTGCGCAACGCGCGCATCGCCGAAGATGAAAGATCGCGGAACCAGCAGGAACAGGCGGTCATGGTGCAGGATCTGGGTGGCGCGCTGGATCGGCTGGCTGATGGCGTGCTTGACCGCGAGATTGAAAACGCATTTCCGCCCGAATACGCCGCACTGCGCTCGAACTACAACCGCGCGCTTGGCAAGCTGCGCGGGGTGATCGACGAGGTCACGATGGCCTCGACCAGCCTGGTCGACAATGCCAACCAGATTGCGGCGGCCTCTGACGATCTGTCCAAGCGGACAGAGACCCAGGCCGCCACGCTGGAGCAATCGGCCGCTGCCTTGGAGGAACTGCTTGGCAGCGTCAGCTCTGCGGCGGAGAATGCCCAGAGCGCCGATGAGCAGGTCCGCGTCACGCGGGAGATTGCCGAACGCAATGGCGCAGTCATGAAATCCGCGATCGAGGCCATGGGGGCGATCGAGAAAAGCTCTGAAAAGATCGGCGAAATCACCAATGTGATCGACGATATTGCCTTTCAAACCAACCTTCTGGCGCTGAACGCAGGGGTCGAGGCGGCCCGCGCCGGTGAAAGCGGCAAGGGCTTTGCTGTGGTCGCCACCGAAGTGCGCGGGCTGGCCCAGCGCAGCGCCGCCGCCGCGCAGCAGATCAAGGATCTGATCTCTGGCGCGGGAGAGCAGGTGCACGCCGGTGTGCGGCTGGTCGAAGAGGCCGGTGGCGCGCTGGACGAGGTGCTTGAAAAGGTCGCGGATGTGTCTGGAATGGTCACGGAAATCGCTGGCAGCGCAGGCGAACAGGCGCGCGGGTTGCAAGAGATCAACGTCGGCATTTCGAACCTTGACCGCGTGACTCAGCAGAACGCCGCCATGGTCGAAGAGGCGACCGCCTCGGCGCACATGATGCGCAACGACGCGCGCTCGCTCAGCGAGACGGTTGGTCATTTTGCCTCGGGCCGGTCAGGCGGACGTGTGGCAGACAAAAAAGGCAAAGCCGCCTGACATTTGGCGGCGACACGTCGACGCGTATTGCCGGGCAACTGCGCTTGCCCGGCCCTTTTTGCAAGTTGCATATTGGGGCAGCAAGACTGCGCCGCTGCACCGGCCGTCCATTACGGTTTGCACAATTTTTAATCGCCCGATGATGCCAGCACCTTGGTTCCCCTGAAGTCCCGCCCGGATTGACCCACAGCGGGCGCCGCGCCTTTACATCCTGCCACGCGAAGGCTTCTGTGGGCGAAAGGCAAACGCGACGAATGGGAAAAACATGGCGATCACCGCAAGTATCCGGCATCTGACCCACTACAAGTACGACCGGCCGGTCTCCCTCTCGCCACAGATCATCCGGCTGAGGCCCGCCCCGCACAGCCGCACACGGGTCATCAGCCACTCGCTGAAGGTCAGCCCGGGCGGGCATTTCGTGAACCATCAACAGGATATGTACGGCAACTGGCTGGCCCGCTTCATCTTTCCAGAGCCGGTCAGAGAGTTGCGGATCGAGGTCGATCTTGTGGCCGACATGACGGTCTACAACCCCTTCGATTTCTTTGTCGATGAGGTGGCGCGTTCATACCCCTTTGAATACCCCGAGGAGATCGCCGAAGATCTCAAGATCTACCGCAAGACCGTGCCGCTGACCCCGCTGCTGAAGAAATGGGTCGAAAGCGCGCCGAAAAAGGCCGAAGTCACCGTCGACATGCTGGTCGAGCTGAACCGGCGGCTGGAACAGGAAACTGAATACCTGATCCGCATGGAACCCGGTGTGCAGGCGCCGGAAGAGACGCTGACCAAGGAATCGGGTTCCTGCCGCGACACAAGCTGGCTGCTGGTGCATATCCTGCGCCACCTGGGGTTCGCGGCGCGCTTTGTCTCGGGCTACCTGATCCAGCTGAAGCCGGATCTGGATGCGCTGGACGGTCCGTCCGGCACAGATCACGATTTCACGGATCTGCATGCATGGTGCGAGGTCTATCTGCCCGGCGCGGGCTGGATCGGGCTGGATCCGACCAGCGGGCTCTTGACCGGGGAGAGCCACATCCCGCTGGCCGCCACGCCGCATTTTTCGAATGCCGCGCCCATCGTCGGCGGTTTTGCCGGCCACAAGGACACCAAGACCGATTTCGAGTTCGAGATGGAGGTGCACCGGATCGCCGAGCACCCGCGCATCACCAAACCCTTCTCGGATGAGGCCTGGCAGGCGCTGGACAAGCTGGGCAAGAAGGTCGACGCCGAGATCGAGGCGCAGGACATGCGCTTGACAATGGGCGGCGAGCCGACATTTGTCTCGATCGACGATTTCGAAAGCGAGGAATGGAACACGGCCGCTGTCGGCCCGCAGAAACGCGCGCTGGCCGATGATCTGATCCGGCGGCTGCGCGACCGTTTCGCGCCCGGCGGTTTCCTGCACTACGGTCAGGGCAAGTGGTATCCGGGTGAGACCCTGCCGCGCTGGACCTATTCGCTGTACTGGCGGCGCGACGGCAAGCCGATCTGGAAGAACCAGGACCTGATCGTGCGTGAGGCGTCCCGGGATGCCGACGAATCCGATGCCGAGAAATTCATGATCGGCTTTGCCAAGGCCTTGGAGATTGGCACCGAATACGTGCAACCGGCCTTTGAGGACCCGGCCGTCTGGATCTTGAAAGAGGCGGAACTGCCGGACAATGTCACGCCCGAAGATTCACGCCTGAAGGACCCGGAGGCACGGGCGCGCATCGCACGCGTTTTCGAGCGGGGCCTGAACACGGCAGCGGGTTTTGTCCTGCCGATCCAGCGCTGGCAGTCGCGTGCCTTTGGCCGAGGCTGGCGGTCCGAACGCTGGCGGACGCGGCGCGGCAACCTGTACCTTATCCCCGGCGACAGCCCGGTGGGCTTTCGCCTGCCGTTGGGTACGTTGCCCCATATCAGCCAGGTGGCCTATCCCTATACCTATCCTGCGGACCCGACGGTCCCGGTCGAGGATCTGCCGGATTACAACGCTTTGGACGACAAGCGACTCGCCGTCTACGAGGAACTGCGCCGCATCGCCCGGGAAGAAAGCGAGACGCTGCCCGACGTGACCCCGGGGCGCGATCAGCCGGTCACCAAGATGCGAAGCGGTGAACCCTCCGAAGCGCAACGCGAACAGGCGGTCACGCCAGAGGGCGGCGAAGTGCGCACCGCCATCGCCATCGAACCGCGCGACGGCAAGCTGTGCCTGTTCATGCCGCCGGTCGAGATGCTGGAAGATTACCTCGAACTGATCTCGACCGCCGAAAAGACCGCCGAGGCGCTGGACCTGCCGCTGCATATCGAGGGATACACCCCGCCGCGCGATCCCCGCCTGAACGAGATCAAGGTCGCGCCCGATCCCGGTGTGATCGAGGTCAACGTGCATCCGGCGCAGAACTGGAAGGACTGCGTCGACATCACGACCGGCGTTTACGAGGAGGCCCGGGTGAGCCGACTTGGCGCCGACAAGTTCATGATCGACGGCAAACACACCGGCACCGGCGGCGGCAACCATGTGGTTGTGGGCGGGGCGACACCGCTGGATTCGCCGTTCCTGCGACGGCCGGACCTGCTGCGCTCTCTCATCGTTTACATGCAACGGCATCCGTCGCTGTCCTACCTGTTCTCGGGCCTGTTCATCGGTCCCACCAGCCAGGCGCCACGACTCGACGAGGCGCGGCACGATACGCTGTACGAACTCGAAATCGCCATGTCGCAGATTCCGGACCCGGATGAGGGGCCGGCGCCACCGCCCTGGCTGGTGGATCGTCTGTTGCGCAACATCATGATCGACGTCACCGGCAACACGCACCGGGCCGAGATCTGCATCGACAAGCTCTATTCGCCGGACGGCCCGACCGGGCGGTTGGGTCTGGTTGAATTCCGGGGCTTCGAGATGCCGCCGGATGCCCGGATGAGCCTTGCGCAGCAGGTGTTGTTGCGCGCGCTTCTGGTGCGGTTGTGGAAGAGCCCGGTCAAGGGCAAGCCGGTGCGCTGGGGCACGACGCTGCATGACCGCTTCATGCTGCCCGAGTTTGTCTGGGCCGATTTCCTCGACGTGCTGCGCGACCTCAAGGGACATGGCTTTGACATCAACCCGGAGTGGTACGAGGCACAGCGCGAGTTCCGTTTTCCTTTTGCTGGGGAGGTGGATTACGAAGGTGTGCATCTGGAGGTGCGGCAGGCGCTGGAGCCTTGGCATGTCATGGGCGAACGCGGCGCGATCGGCGGAACGGTGCGCTACACAGACAGTTCGGTCGAGCGGATGCAGGTGCAACTGACCACGGCGGATCCGTCGCGCTATATCGTCTGCTGCAACCAACGCCCTGTGCCGCTGCATGAAACAGGCACCAGCGGGCGGCGGGTCGGCGGCGTGCGGTTCAAGGCATGGCAACCGTCAGAGGCGCTGCATCCGGTTCTGCCGGTGAATGCGCCGCTGATCTTCGATGTGTTCGACACTTGGTCGGGCCGGTCCATCGGCGGCTGCACCTATCATGTGGCGCACCCGGGCGGGCGCAGTTATGATACTTTCCCGGTCAACACGAATGAGGCGGACGCCCGCAGGCTTGCACGGTTCGAGAAATGGGGGCACACGCCCGGCACCTATTGGCCGACGCCCGAAAACCCGCATCCCGAATTCCCGATGACGCTGGACCTGCGGAGGGCGCCCTGGATCTAGAATATGGGTGACACCAGCCCCGCCGCCCAAGCGCGGCCCAAGCCTCTGGAATTTTATCGGCCGCACGAAGGTGTGGCCGATGAGCTTTTGCGGCCTGACGGCAGCCTGCGTCCGGTCTGGCAGCCCCTGATTGACCACCTGGCGGCGCGGACACCGGAACAGACCGCGCAGGATTTTGCCCGGGGCGACCTCTACCTGCAGGATGCGGGGGTCTATTATCGCCACTACACGGGTGACGAATCCACCATGCGGGACTGGCCGCTCAGCCATATCCCTGTGCTGATCGCCGAATCCGAGTGGAAAGATCTGGCCGAAGGGATCACCCAACGGGCCGAACTGCTGGAAATGGTCATGGCCGATCTCTACGGTCCGGCCGACCTTGTGAAACGCGGGCTTTTGCCGCCGCAACTGATCGCGCGCAATGCCGAGTGGTTGCGGCCCATCGTCGGAACCAAGCCCAGGTCCGGCAATTTTCTGCATGTGCTGGCCTTTGAAATCGGGCGATCCCCGGATGGCACCTGGCTGGTGCTGGGGGACCGGGCACAGGCGCCTTCGGGATCGGGCTTTGCGCTGGAAAACCGGATGGCCACGCTGCGGGTGTTCAGCGAGCTCTATCCCGATGCCAACGTGCACCGCCTTGCCGGGTTCTTTCGCACCTTCCGAGACCGGCTGACGCAGTTGCGCGGCCCGGAAAAGGGGCAGGTGGCGATCCTGACCCCGGGGCAGAACACCGACACCTATTTCGAACACGCCTATATCGCGCGCTACCTGGGCTTTCTATTGCTCGAGTCCGAGGATCTGGTGGCCGTCGACGGCAAGCTGATGGTGCGCACCATCAGCGGACTGGAACCTGTCAGCGTCCTGTGGCGCAGGCTGGATTCCCGCTTTGCCGATCCGCTGGAACTTGATGAGAGTTCCGCCATCGGCACGCCGGGGATGGTCAGCACGCTGCGCTCTGGCGCGGTGACGATGCTGAACTGCCTTGGCTCCGGCGTGCTGGAGGCGCGGGCGCTGATGGCCTTTCTGCCGCGCATTTCCGAGGCGCTGCTGAATGAGCCGCTGAAGTTGCCGAACATCGCCACATGGTGGTGCGGGCATGAGGCCGAACGCGCCTACGTGGCCGAAAACCTGGAACGGATGATGATCGGACCGGCGCTGACGACGCAACTGCCGTTCGACATCGACAGTTCCACGGCCCTTGGCGGGCGGTTCCGCGACAACGCCAAGGCGCCGGTGCGCGAATGGCTGCAAAAAAGCGGTGGCGCGCTTGTCGGGCAGGAGGCCGTGACGCTGTCCACGACGCCCGCCATGATCGACGGAAAACTGGTGCCGCGCCCCATGGTGGTGCGTGTCTTTGCCGTGCGCACCCGCGACGGCTGGACCGTTATGCCGGGCGGTTATGCCCGCATCGGGCGCAACAACGATCCCACCGCGCTGGCCATGCAGAACGGCGGTTCGGTGGCGGATGTCTGGGTGGTATCCGATGAGGAGGTTGAAAGCGATACCCTCAGCGGTCAGGCCGAAGGTCCGTTCATCCGGCGCATGCCCGGGCGGCTGCCGTCCCGCGCGGCGGACAACCTGTTCTGGCTGGGCCGCTACGTCGAGCGGTCCGATTTCATCGCCCGCTGCCTGCGCGCCTATCACCTGCGGCTGGAGGATCACGGCGTCACCCCGGTGCCGGTCTTTGGCAAGCTGCGCGACTTCATCGACGGGCGCGGCTACAACCTCAGCGATCATCCGATGCCGGAACAGTTCCTGCAATTGCTGGACCGCGCACGCGGCTGCGCGTCAAAGGTGCGGGATAGGTTTGCGGATGACGGGTGGTACGCGCTGGACGACCTGGACAAGGCGGCGCGCGAACTGGCGTCGGGGTTGGAACCGGGCGATCAGACCGGGCGCGCACTGAGCGCGCTCTTGCGCAAGCTGGCGGGGTTTGCCGGTCTTGTGAACGACAACATGTTCCGCTTTTCCGGCTGGCGCTTCCTGTCCATGGGCCGGGCGCTGGAGCGGGGCATCCAGACCTCCGAGCTTCTGGCTGAGTTTGCGGGCCGGTCTGCGCCGCCGGGCAGTTTCGACACCGCGCTGGAAATCGGCGACAGCGTGATGACCCATCGTCGGCGCTATTCGGTTGAAACCAACCGCAACACCGTGGTTGACCTGCTGGCGCTTGACCCGGAAAATCCCCGCTCGGTGATCTATCAGGCCGGGATTCTGCGGGCCCAGCAGGCCGAACTGCCCCGGCGCATCCGTTCGACCCAGCTGACACAGGTCGAGCGGCAGATCCTGAACCTGCATACCGAATTGTCGGTGGGCACTCCGGAACATTTTGACAGTGAAAAGCTGGTGATGATCGCCGATGATCTGCAGGCGGTTTCGGATTCGATCCTGGCCGAGTACATGGGATGAGCAATGCTCTATGACGTGATGCTTGCGGTGCGCTACGCCTATGAACAGCCCGCTGGCGCGGCGCGGATGTACCTGCGCATGATGCCCGGCAGCGGGGATCGGCAGCGCTTGGTCTCGGGCTTGCTGGAGGCGGAACCGGAACCGGATTACCGCCGTGATCGGGTGGATTTCTTTGGCAACGCGCTGACCGAGATTTCCTATAACGCGCCGCTGTCGTCGGTGGTCTTTCGCTTTACCGGCCGCGTGCAACGGCGGGATCTGCCGAACGAACTGGACCTGTCCTGCCAGCTTGCCGATCTGCCGCGCGAGTTGGTCGACATGCCCAGCGTTTCGCCGGAGTCGCCGCATCATTTCCTTGGTGCGTCAGAGCGGGTTGTGCCGGTGGCGTCGATCACCGCCTTTGCGCGCAACATAACCCGGCTGAATCAGCCGGTGCTGAGCGCGGTCGAAACGGTCTCTGCCGCGCTGCATGAGGAAATCACCTTTGACTCGACAGCGACCGATGTCACCACCGATCCGGCCGAGGCCTTTGCCCAAAGACGCGGCGTCTGTCAGGACATCAGCCATATCATGATCGCGGCACTGCGGGGCATCGGCGTGCCTGCCGGCTATGTCTCGGGGTTTCTGCGGACCGAACCGCCAGAGGGCGAGGAGCGTCTCGCCGGTGCGGATGCGATGCATGCCTGGGTGCGGGCATGGTGCGGGCAGGAGGTCGGCTGGATCGAGATCGACCCCACCAACAACATGCGGGTCGGGGCCGATCATATCGCCGTCGCGGTGGGGCGGGATTACGCGGATGTTGCCCCGGTCAAGGGATCGCTGCGCAGTTCCGGGTTTCACAGCACCGACCACAGCGTTGACGTGATCCCGGTCGAGGAAAGCTGGAGCCGCCCGCAAGAGGGCTGAACGGGCGGCGTTTGCGTCAGTCTCCGGTCAAGGGCTGGTCAGTAGGTCATCACGTTCTGGCTGCCGTCATCCCAGATAGTGAGGCGTTCGATCAGGTTGCCCGCATCGTCATAGGTCTCTGTTGCGCTGTCCCAAAGATAGGCGTCTTCCACATCGGTCAGGACAGAGCCGGACCGCAGCCCGTCGACAAAGTCGATCTCGTGCAGGCGGCCGTCGTCATAGAGGGTCGTCTGGCTGTCCAGATTGCCTGCCGCATCCCAAGTCCGCGTGGTCGAGGTCCAGAGGAAGGCGTCGGCGCCGTCCTCGATGGTATTCTCGATCACCTTGCCGCCGCTGAAGGTATTGGTAACCTCGCGCCCGTCGTCATAGGTCATGATCCGCTGGGTGCGGGCGCCGGTGGTGTCGTAGAAATCGGCATAGCTGGCCCAGGTTTCGGTGTTGCCGGTGTCGGTCATGCTGATCGAAGAGCGCACACCATCGGTATATGCGATCTCCTGCACCAGGCCGTCATCATAGGTATTGGTCTGCAGGGTCAGAACGCCGCTATCGTCGTAGCTGCGTTCGATGCTTTGCCATGTGTGGTCATCTGCGCCGTCGGTCACCAGCGATCCGCTGCGTTGCCCCTCGTCATAGTAGGTTGTGACCGTCTTGCCGGTGTCCCAGATAGTTTCGTTCGAAATCCGCGTGCCGTTCTCGTCGTAGGCGTCGGTATAGGAGTCCCAGGCATAGACATCGGCGGCATCGGTCATCGTGGCACCGGTGCGCAGCCCGTCGGTGAATGCCACCTCCAGCACGCGGCCATTGTCATAGATATTGGTCTGCGTTTCCCATTGTCCGTTGACAAAGGTGCGGGCGATGGTGGTCCAGCCAAAGCTGTCCGAGGTATCCATTTGCAGCAGGCGCGTGGTCAGAGCGCTGTTGTCGGCAGAGACGCGCAGTGTGGTGGTGGTGGCGTCACTTTCGAAGAGTCCGGTGTACCCGTCTGTAAAGATGAGCGTTTCTATGCCCTTCAAGGTATCTGTGCCCTGGTCGGCCCCGGCGGACAGGTCAATGTCGCTGATGGTCAGCGACTGCCCGTCCCAGCCAAGCTCAAAGCCAAAGGGCTTGCCGTCGATCATAACGGTGTCATTGCCGTCGCCGCCGTCGAGGGTGTCGTCCCCGGCGCCGCCCAGCAGGGTGTCCGCGCCCGCGCCGGTCTGAATGTCGTTGTTGGCCGAATTCCCGGTCACCTTGTCATCGCCGGATCCGGTTACGGCGTTTTCGATCACCGCGCCACGGGCGATTCCGAAGTTGCCCAGTTCGCCGTTCAGGTCGGACCATGTTTCGGCATTCAGGTCCAGCCGCTGGTCATAAGAGCGTGTGCCAAGGTCGATGATATCCTCGCCCGAACTGTCAAAGATCGTCACCGCCCAGTCACGCGTCAGATCCATGCCCAGTTGCGACAGGCTGGTGTTGTCGCCATAGGTTGTGGCCCCGGTGTTCACGTTGTCCGGGGTGCCGTAGAGGTTCTGAATGGCAAGGATGTCTGCCATCGAAGCCGTGGCAAGGAAGTTGTAACTGGCGTCGACATTGTCGTTTTCCCACTGCGAAAAGTAGGACATGACCGACATCTGCCAGCTGTCGTTGGCGTAGAGCGCCTGGCTCTCGAAATCGGCGCTGCCGTTATAGTTGCCGCCGTGGCCCAGGCCCAGCGCATGGCCGATCTCGTGGATGAAGGTCTGGGTGTAGTAGTCGCCGTATTGCTGCCAGGCGGAGTCAACGTTGACGTGGCTGGAGGCGATCTGGTTCCAGCCGACATAGATCGACGACCACGCGTAGGCACCTGAATCCTCGTCGTCAAAGGTGATGTCCGCGGCGAGCGACGTGGTCTGGAACTGCAGCCCCGAAACCGCTGTCCATGCCGCCAGCGCATTCATCGCGGCAGCCTGTCCGGTGGCGTCCAGCCCGTCGATGTTGACGGTCAGTGTGCCCCCGGCCTGCACGTCAAAGCTACGCCAATCGCCGCCTTTCGATTCCCAGTAGCCGTCGGTCAACTGGTAGGCGACCTGATCCAGCGTGTAGGTCGGCTTGGACGGTGAATTCGAGGCGACCGGGTCGTCGGACGTCGTGGCCGAGGTCAACCCGTGGGTGTCATATTCGGTGATCGTCGGATCGAGGCTTTGGCAGAGGAAGCACATGGGATCGGTCTCCGATGGTCTCAGCCGCGCGGGCGGCTGAGGAGCGGCCGGGCAGGGGCGGCAAGAGGCAACGTCAGGAGGGCAGCGTGAACCGTAAGAGGCTTGGCGGAAAGGTTCGCGGCGTGCGCGGAGTCACCCGCGATGCGCGGCATTTCGCTATGGGGATGTGTGAAGTTGGCATGAAAATGCCGGTAGCAGCGGTTCATCTTGTCCGTCCTGAGGCAGCGTGGCGAGCAGTGGACCGATTGGCAGCGGCCCTTGAACAAAAGTTGACCAGTGATCTTGTGCGCCTGTGGGCCGGAAAAAGGTCAAACCACGTCATTGGTGCGGGGTAAGAAACCGTTAACCTTGGTTAATGGAGAATGTTTCCGCAGATGCGCATTCCTGTCCGGTCGATTTGAAGCAACTCTACTTAAAATTGTAGGATTCTGCCCACCCATTGCGAGTCGGAGTCATTCGAGTTGCGGTTTCGATGGGCTGTGCGTGAGCGAGGAGAGACCCTGCGTCTGCGGTTTTGCGCGTCGCGACACCAACACGGTGACAGACGCGGGACCACTGTGAAGGCGCATGCAAAGCTCGGAGGCGCGGATCTGTGGCGAGGCAGGAAGGGGCCGCTTGACGATAGCCGGAATTGGGCAGTCCACGCGCGCACAGTCCGGCGGCGCAACAAAAACAATGGCTTCCAGAGGCGGTTTTTCCAGCCGTTGGGAAACCGCTCCCGCGTCAAGGGCCTCTTTTCACCGGTGCTGAACATGCTCTAGAGTCGCCGGAGAGACACTGTGCATTCAGGAGGCTGCGGTGTTTGAGGTACTGTCAGACCGCACATATCGCCATCTGTTCCTGGCGCAGGTTGTGGCGCTGCTGGGCACCGGGTTGGCGACGGTGGCCCTGGGCCTGTTGGCCTATGATCTGGCGGGTGATGATGCGGGCATGGTTCTGGGCACGGTCTTCACCATCAAGATGGTGGCCTACGTGGGCATCGCACCTGTCGCCGGGGCCTTTGCCGACCGGGTGAACAGGCGCACGCTGTTGGTGGCGCTGGATGTGATCCGCGCGGCGGCGGCGCTGTGCCTGCCATTCGTGAGCGAGGTCTGGCAGGTCTATGCGCTGGTCTTTGTGCTGCAATCGGCCTCTGCCGCCTTTACCCCGACCTTTCAGGCCACGATCCCGGACGTGCTGCCCGACGAGGCGCGCTATACCCGTGCGCTGTCGCTGTCACGGCTGGCCTATGATCTGGAAAATATCGTCAGCCCGACACTGGCGGCGCTGCTGCTGGCTGTCATGGCCTCGCAGACGCTGTTCCTCGGGACCGTGGTCGGGTTCCTCGGCTCGGCGGCGCTGGTGGTGTCGGTTCTTTTGCCCGGCCCCAAGGCCAGCGCGCGTCGCGGCATCTATGACCGGACCACGCGGGGCATTCGCATCTACCTTGCCACGCCACGGTTGCGCGGGTTGCTGGCGTTGAACCTTGCGGTGTCTTCGGCGGGGGCGATGGTGCTGGTGAACTCGGTTGTGCTGGTGCGGGGGCAGTTGGGGCTCGGCGACAGCGCGCTGGCCTGGACGCTGTTCGCCTTTGGCGCGGGGTCGATGGCGGCGGCGCTGGTCCTGCCACGTCTGCTGGACACGTTGCCCGACCGGCCGGTGATGCTGGGCGGGGCGGCGCTGATGGTGGTGGCCTTGTTGACGCTGGCCGTCGGGATACAAGTCAGCGGGCTGAGCTGGATCTTTCTGGCGTTCATCTGGGCGCTGGTCGGGCTGGGCTATTCGGCGGTCCTGACGCCGTCGGGGCGGCTGTTGAAACGCTCGGCCCATGCCGAGGACCGGCCAGCTGTCTTTGCCGCGCAATTCGCGCTGAGCCATGCCTGTTGGCTGCTGACCTATCCGCTGTCCGGCTGGCTGATGACGGCGCTGGGGGCAGTTCCTGCGCTGATCGGGCTGGCAGCATTGGCCGGGGTGGGGGTTTTCGCGGCCCTGCGGCTCTGGCCGGCTGGCGCGCCCGAGGCAGTAGCGCACCGGCATGACAACCTGCCGCTGGACCATCCGCATCTTCAGGGGCATCGTGATCACCGGCATCCACTGGTCATCGACGATCAGCATCCGCGCTGGGGGGCCAAGTTCTGAGCCGCGCGGTCACGATACAGGGGGACCCCATGCGGGATCTGCACAACAGGCGCGGCACATGAGTTTCACCACGCGGCCGGAACTGAGCGGCACCTTTGGCATGGTGGCCACAACACACTGGCTGGCCAGTGCGGTGGCGATGAAGATCCTTGAGGCAGGCGGCAATGCCTTTGACGCGGCGGTGGCGGCGGGCTTTGTCCTGAACGTGGTCGAGCCACAACTGAACGGGCCCTTGGGGGACATGCCCGCACTGGTCTGGCGCGCAGGCGAAGAGGCGCCGGAGGTGATCTGCGGACAGGGCAGCGCACCTGCGGGCGCGACTGTGGCGCATTACCGCGATCAGGGGCTGGACCTGATCCCCGGATCGGGCCTCTTGGCGACGGTGATCCCCGGGGCCTTTGATGCCTGGATGCTGATGCTGCGGGACTACGGCACGCTGCCCCTGCGCGATGTCCTGGAACCTGCTATTCACTACGCGCAGGCGGGGCATCCGCTGCTGGCGCGGGCGGCGGGGGTGATCGCCGATCATGCGGATCTGTTCCGCGCGGAATGGCCGACCTCGGCGGCGGTCTGGTTGCCCGGCGGCGACGTGCCAGAGGGCGGGGCGCTGTTCCGCAATCCAGATCTGGCTGCGTTCTGGATACGCCTCCTGGCGGAGGCCGAGGCGGCAGAGGGGCGCGAGGCGCAGATCGAGGCGGCTCGGCGGACGTTTGCCCAAGGCTTCGTGGCCGAGGCCGTGGACGATTACCTGCGCGATGCCTGCGTGATGGATGGCACCGGCGAACGGCGGCGTGGGGTGCTGACCGGGCAGGACATGGCGGGCTGGCAGGCCACGGTCGAATCGGCGGTCAGCGGCGACTATCACGGCTGGCAGGTCTGGAAGGCGGGGTTCTGGACGCAGGGTCCGGCGCTGTTGCAGAGCCTCGCGATGTTGGAGCGTACGGGGATTGCCGACACAAACCCGGGGTCAGCGGATTTTGTGCATCTGGGGGTCGAGGCGATGAAGCTCGCCTATGCCGACCGTGAGGCCTATTACGGCGATCCGCTGCAGTCTGACATTGCCGGGGATCTGCTGCTGTCCGCGGAATACGCAGACGATCGGGCGGCGCAAATCGGTCTTTGGGCCTCGAATGAGCAGCGCCCGGGCGCGGTGCCGGGACAGGCGCATCTGGCGGCGGCGTTCCTTCAGCGGGTGGCGCGCGCGGTGCCGGATGCGGGCGGTGCAGGGGGCGGAGAGCCGACGATGGCGCATCTGGACAAGCGCGAGGGCGATACCGTGCATCTGGACGTCGTGGACCGCTGGGGCAACATGGTGTCGGCCACGCCCTCGGGCGGGTGGTTGCAGTCGAACCCTGTGGTGCCGGGGCTGGGAGTCCCTCTGAACTCGCGGGCGCAGATGTTCTGGCTGGACGAGGGATTGCCGACGACGCTGGCCCCCGGACGGCGTCCAAGGACGACGCTGACGCCCTCGATGGCGCGCGGCCCGGACGGGCGGCGGCTGGCCTTTGGCACGCCGGGCGGTGACGGTCAGGACCAGTGGCAGTTGTTCTTTCTCCTCAACCTCGTGCACCACGGCATGAACCTGCAAGAGGCCATCGACGCGCCGCTGGTGCTGTCGGCGCATCTGCAATCCAGTTTCTATCCGCGGGCGTCCCACCCCGGCAAGCTGATGGTCGAACCGGGTCTGGGCGAGGCAGTGATTGCTGAGCTGCGCGCCCGTGGGCACGGGGTCGACGTTTCCGCGCCGTGGAGCCTTGGGCGGTTGACGGGCGTTTCGCGGGACACTGACGGGTTGCTGCGTGGGGCGGCAACGCCGCGGCTGATGCAGGCTTATGCCATCGGGCGCTGAGGGGTGTCAGGCGGCCTGCGTCCCTGCTTGCGCGGCAGCCAATGACTTGGGATAGCGCAGGAACAGGATCGCGGGGCTGCGCAGGCCTTCGCTGCGGATTGTGTCGGGCAGGCGGGCGAGGGTGGTCGCCGCGTGCCGTTCCGCATCGGTGCTGACCGAGCAGATCACATCCACGGGACAGTCTGCCGGGGCACCTGCGGCGATCAACTCGCGGCTGACCTCCTGCGCCTTTTCCACGGCCATGTAGAAACAGACCGTGGTGCCGGGACGGGCAAGGCGGGCGCGCTCGGGCGTGGCGTCACCGGGGCGGCAGGTGCCGGTGGTGATGACAAGGGTGTCGGTCTCTCCGCGCTCGGTCAGCGGTTGTTTCAGGCTGGCGGCGGCGGCAGAGGCGGCGGTGATGCCGGGCACGATCTCGACCTCGATGCCTGCGACCTGTGTGGCGTCCAGCTCTTCGCGCGCGCGGCCAAATATCGACGGGTCGCCGGACTTCAGACGCACGACGCGCCGACCTTTGCTGGCCTCGGCCACGATCAGCCGGTCGATCTGGTCCTGTGGCCAGGCGCAAGCGCCGACCTCCTTGCCGACATAGATCCGGTCGGCGTCGCGGCGCGCGAGTTCCAGCACTTCGGGATCGACCAGCCGGTCATAAAAGATCACGTCCGCCTGTTGCAGGCGCTGCACCGCGCGCAGGGTCAGCAGGTCGCGCGCGCCGGGGCCCGCGCCGACCAGCGCGATATGGCCTTTGGCTGCCGGGGCGTGGCCCGCATCGATGGCCTGTTTCAGCATGGTGGCGGCGGCGCGTTCGCGACCGTCGTTATGGGCGCGGAAAGCCTCACCTGCAAAGACCCATTCCCAGAACGCGCGGCGCGCGGATGGCGCGATACGGTCGGCCACGGCCCCGCGCATCCGCCCGACCAGTGCTGCGAACCCGCCAAGGCGCGGCGGCAGCATGGTTTCGATCTCTGTCTTGATGCGGCGGCCAAGGACGGGGGCGGTGCCCTCTGTCCCGATGGCGACGACCACCGGATCGCGGTCCACGATGGAGGGGGTGAAGGCGTCACACATCTCTGGCCGGTCGACCACGTTGACCACGGCCCCGGCGGCCCGGGCGCGGGCGGCCAAAGCTGCGTCCTGCGCCTTGTCCCCGGTGGCGATAAAGACCAGCGCGGCATTGTCGAAGGTGTCTTCGCGTGCCTCAGGGTGCAGATCGGCGCGGCCGCTGTCGACCAGCGCCTGCAACTCGGGGTCCAGATCACGGCCCACGATCATCAACCGCGCCTCTGTCTTGAGAACCAGCCGGGCCTTGCGCGCCGCATCCTCGCCACCACCGCAAATGACCACGCGGCGTCCGTCCATGCGCAGGAACATCGGAAAGTTCTTCATCTCTGTCACCTTTCCAAAACTAAAAAGGCCGCACGACGCAGACGCAACCGAAGTTGCGAGTGGTCGAGCAGCCTTGCTCATAGCCCGTTGTCGGGAATCGGCGACGCCCTTGCCGCCTATGGAGAGAGGATGGCGGGGCAGACTGGCATGGGACAAGAAAAATCGCGCCGCAGCGCGGCATGATTTCCACGCGTGCTTAATTGGCGTGCAGATGCTGCCGGCGTGTCACAGCATCTGTGCGCCTTGCATGTCTTCGACGGCAAAGTCGATCAGGGCGCGGATCTTGCGGGGCAGGGTGCGGCCTTCGAGGTAGACCGCCGTGACGGGGCCACCTTGCCCCTGGTAGCCGGTCAGCAGGGGCCGCAATTCACCGTCTTTCAGAAAGTCGCCGATCGCAAAACGCGGGATATGCGCAATGCCCAACCCCTGCACCGCAAGCTTTGCCGCCGCGCGCGCGGAATTCACATGAAAACGGCCCGGAACCTGAACCGTTTGTTCGGCGCCATCGCGGTGGAAACTCCAACGTCGCGGGTTCCGCCGGTTGGTGTCGAGGATGCATTCATGCGCTTTCAGGTCTTGCGGTGTTAGCGGCGTGCCGTGCTGGTCTAGGTAGGCCGGGCTGGCGACGACTTGCGTCTGGAAGACTGCAAGTTTGCGCGACTTGAGGGACAGCATGTCGGACTGGCCAAGCCGAAAGGCGAGGTCGATGCCCTCGCTGGCTAGGTCCACAAATTGATCGGTCAGCCGCAGATCCACCGTCAGGCCCGGATTGCGCGCGGCGAAGCGGCCCAGCAGACCACTGACGTATATTTCGCCAAAGGTCACCGGGGCCGAGATGCGGATGGTGCCCGTGAACCCTCGCGAGCTTTCGGTGACTTCGGCCAGCAGGGCATCCAGATCGTCCAGCAGGGCGGGCGCGCGGGACAGCAGGTCAGCCCCTGCGGCGGTCAGGCCCACCTTGCGTGTTGTGCGTTGAAACAACCGCACGCCCAGCCGTGCCTCGAGTTCTGCCACGTATTTGGAGGTCAGCCGGTTCGAGATACCAAGCTGATCGGCGGCTGCGGTGAAAGAGCCTGTCTGCGCGGTGGCCACAAAGGCGCGGAGTTGTTCGATGGTATCCATGACCCTTTATTGCGAATGAAATGTGGATAGTCATCCCATAAAGTCGCCATTTTGTTGTAGGTGTGCAGGCGCTAGATGCCTCTCATCACAACACAGCGGACAGCCTGATCTGCTCCGCCACACAGGAGACGCACCAATGACCACTTCTTCGGATTATGCCGCCACCGTCCTTCGGGTTTCGACCGGCGTTCTGTTTCTTGCCCACGGGTTGCTGAAGGTGAATGTTTTCACCGTCGCGGGAACCGTCGGCTATTTCGAAAGCCTCGGCCTGCCGGGCTTTCTGGCCTATCTGACCATCTTCGCCGAACTGGCGGGCGGTCTGGCCCTGATTCTTGGCGTGGCGACGCGTCTGGTCTCGCTGGCGCTGATCCCGGTATTGCTTGGAGCGGCCTGGGTCCATGTCGGCAATGGCTGGCTGTTCTCGGGTGAAGGTGGCGGCTGGGAATTCCCGGTGTTCTGGGCCATCGTTCAGGCAGCGGTCGCCCTTTTGGGCAGCGGCGCCTTTGCCCTGCGGCTGCCGCTTCTGCAGCGGACACTGGGCCAGTTTGCCTGACCGGACCACATGACCGGGGCGGGCTGCCCTTCCAGTGGCCCGTCTGTTCTGCCCGTATATTCAGAAGGAGAGACTTGATGAGCACGATCCAACAACTCGACCGTCTGCGCGAACGTCTGACGCCGTCCGACCGGATGCCGCTGGTCTTTCTGGGACACGGCAGCCCGATGAACGCGATCGAGGATACCGGCTATAGCCGGGCCTGGACCGAACTGGGCAAGACCCTGCCGCGGCCAAAGGCGATCCTCGTGGTTTCCGCCCACTGGATGACCCGGGGCACGACGCTTGTCGATGTCTCGGCTGCGCCGCGCACCATCCATGACTTCAACAACTTCCCAGAAGAGCTGTATCGACAGCAATATCCCGCAGAAGGTGATCCCGCTCTGGCGCGCGAGGTGGTCAGCCTGCTGGCCAGCCATCATGCGGCCGGGGACGATACATGGGGGCTGGACCACGGCGCATGGACCCTGTTGAAATTCATGTATCCCGACGCCGATGTGCCTGTCTTTCAGGTCTCGATCGACATGAGCCGGGGGCTTGATCATCAGCTGGAGGTCGGACGAACGCTGGCGGACCTGCGGGACCGGGGGGTTCTGATCCTTGGTTCTGGCAACGTGGTGCACAACCTGCGCACCATGAGGCCCGGCGGCAAACCGCTCGACTTCGCGCTGGAATTTGATGCGATGTTTGCCGGGCGTCTGGAAGAGCGCGATTTCGACGCGCTGGCCGATGCCGAAAAGCTGGGCGCGCTGTTGCATGCGGCGCATCCTTCCGTGGATCACTATTTGCCCGCGCTGACCATCGCCGGTGCCTCGGACTCGCGCGATGCGCTGACTTTCATGACCGACGCTATCGACCTCGGCTCCGTCTCGATGCGGTCCTACGTGTTTCATCCGGCCTGAGCGGACTTGTCAGGACAGGATTTCACGATTCGTCCGGTCACAACCCTGTCATTGCCGCATTCACCGCCCTGTCTCCGGCCCGTCACAATCGTGTCGGGTCGGCGGATTCTAGACCAAGGTGGTAATGACCTGTTGCCCAAAGGCCTGATACGTCTAGGTCAGCGACAAGATGGCGCGACTTGGTGAACCGGGGCGGCATTGGATGTACATGGCGACGCTTGCTTCGTATGTCTTTGGCGGGACGTTCCGCTGTGACCCGGAATGCCGACGCGCGGACAGACGTACAGAAATCGGAGAGACCTATCCCATGATGAAGAAGATCCTCGGAGCCACTTTCATTGCAATCCTGCCGACACTGGCCTTTGCCGAGAGCCACGAAATGGCCGGCGATGCGGACGCCGGCGAAAAGGTGTTCCGCAAGTGCAAGGCCTGCCACCAGGTCGGCGACGACGCCAAGAACCGCGTCGGCCCGGTGCTTAACGGCATCGTCGGCCGCCCTGTCGCTGCGGTGGAAGACTTCAAATACTCCGACGCCATGATCGCCTTTGGCGAAGCGAACGAGGCCTGGACGCCGGAAATGCTGGACGAATACCTGGAGAAGCCGCGCGACTACATCCCGGACAACAAGATGTCCTTCGCCGGCCTGCGCAAGGAAGAGGACCGGCAGGACGTGATCGCCTATCTCGCGACCACCGGAGACGGCATGTAAGACCGCGCCAGACTGTGGCAGCCAGCGGCCTGTGCCGCTGGCGCAAGAGTCCCGAACACCGCCCGCGCTCTGGGCGGTGGCTTCTTTTTCGGGGCCGGTCATTGCCTGACTACGCGACCAAAGGATACGTCGTTGCCGTGGCGCGGGTGTTCTAGGCTTTGGCAGAGACCGGGCGGGGAGGCCCGGAGAGATACGGGAGGAATTGATCATGCTGAATCTGTTCAGTCGTCTGGGTGTGGCCTGTGCCGCCGTCATGGCGCTCACGGCCCCGGTTCTGGCCCAGGACATGCCGGTGATCCGCGCCGCCGTCCTGAAGATCGGGACCGTCAACTGGGAACTGGCGACCATCACCGGCAACGGGTTTGACAAGGCCCACGGTTTTTCGCTGGATGTGCAAGGCTATGCCGACAACGGGGCCACACGGATCGCGGTCGAGGGCGGCGAGGCCGATATGGCCGTCGCGGACTGGATCTGGGTCGCGCGGCAGCGCGCGGCGGGCAAGGACTATGTCTTTATTCCCTATTCGCGGGCCGTCGGCTCGATCCTTGTGCCCAAGGAGTCGGAGGCGCAGGCGCTGCCGGATCTGGCCGGTGGCAAGATCGGCATCGCGGGCGGACCGCTGGACAAGTCGTGGCTGATTCTGCGCGCCTATGCGCTGCAGGAGCACGGCATGGACCTGAAGGCCGAGACCGAACAGGTGTTCGGTGCGCCGCCGCTGATCTTCAAATCCGGCCTTGGCGGCGATTATGCGGGGGCCATCAACTTCTGGCACTTCCTGGCCAAGATGAAGGCCGCCGGGATGCGCGAGCTGATCTCTGTCGATACGGCGGGCGAGGCGCTGGGGCTGGACCTGAACACGCCGCTGCTGGGTTATTACCTGAAGGAAAGCTTTCTGGACGAAAACCCCGGGCTGGCACAGGCGCTGTATGACGCCAGCCGCGACGCCAAGGACCTTTTGTCCAGCGATGACGCCGCGTGGGAAGCGATCCGCCCGAGCATGAACGCAAACTCGGACGCGCAGTTCGATACGCTCAAGGCCGACTGGATCGGTGGCATTCCGGCGCGTGGCCCGGTGGACGTGGAAGCGGCCAACAAGATGCTGTCGGTGATGGCCGAACTGGGCGGCGCGGAACTGGTCGGCAAGGCCTCGACGGTGCCGGAGGGGTTGTTTGCCGACATCGACTAAATCGGCAACGGCCTCGCGCGGGGTGACGGCATTGTCCATTGCCCTGCTGCTGGCCCTGTGGGTCGTCGCCGCAGCCCGGACGGCAGACCCGCAGGTTCTGCCATCTCCGCTTGCGCTGATTGATCCGTTCCGGATGGAACTGGCCTCGGGCGAGTTGCTGTATCACCTGTCGCAAACGATCATTCGCGTGCTCTGGGCGTTTTCGCTGGCCATGGGGGTGGGGATTGCGCTGGGTCTGGTCATGGGCCGGTTCGAGGCGTTGAACCGCTGGCTGGACCCTTGGCTGGTGATCTTTCTCAACCTGCCCGCACTGGTGCTGATCGTGCTGTGCTATCTGTGGATCGGGCTGAACGAGACGGCGGCAATCCTTGCGGTGACGCTGAACAAGATCCCCAACGTGACCACGGTGATCCGCGAGGGCGCGCGGGCGATGGACCCGCAACTGGACGCGATGGCGCGGATCTACCGGATGAACTGGGGCGCGTGGCTGCGCCATGTGACCCTGCCGCAGCTTGCGCCCTTCATCACCGGGGCCGCGCGGTCCGGCATCGCGGTGATCTGGAAGATCGTTCTGGTGGTCGAATTCCTTGGCCGCTCCTCGGGGGTCGGGTTTCAGATCCATCTGTATTTTCAGCTTTTCGACGTGGCGATGGTGCTGGTCTACGCGCTGTCGTTCATCTTTGTGATGCTGCTTGTGGAGTGGCTGATCCTGCAACCCTGGGAGCGTCGTGTGCGCCGTTGGAGGGACGCGTGATTCGTGTCCGCATTGATGCGAAACACTTTGGCGACGTGCAGGTGCTTGCGCGTGTGCATTTCGACATCGCACCGGGGGAGAGCGTGGCGCTGGTGGGCGAATCCGGGATCGGGAAAAGCACGGTCCTGCGGATCATCGCGGGCACCGATGTGTCGTTTGAGGGCTCTGTTGAACGGCCCGAACGCATGGCGGTGGTGTTTCAGGAACCCACGCTGCTGCCCTGGCGGTCTGTCTTGCAGAACCTGACACTTGTGCATCCCGATCTGGGGGCCGAGGGCGCCCGGGCGGCGCTGGACCGTGTGGGTCTGCGCGGCAAGGAGGCGCTGTTTCCCGGCCAGCTGTCGCTGGGCCAGCAAAGGCGGCTGGCCCTGGCGCGGGCCTTTGCCAGGCCGCCGGACCTGCTGATCATGGACGAACCCTTTACCTCGCTCGACCACGCGACGGCGGAGCGTATGCTGGCGCTGACCGAATCCCTGCTGGCGGCGACGCGCCCCGCGACCCTGTTCGTCACGCATGACCGGGCAGAAGCAGAGCGGCTGTCGGACCGGATCCTGCGGCTGGCGGGGACACCGGCGGAACTGACGGATGGGTAAGGTGATGGGCGACGGGATGCGGGTCGAGGGGCTGAGCTTCAGCTACGGGGCGAAACAGGCGCTGGACGACGTGTCCTTCGAGGTGCCCAAGGGGCGGTTCTGCGCCCTGTTGGGGCCAAACGGGGCCGGCAAATCGACTCTGGTGGCCCTGTTGACCCGCCTGCTGGTCGCACCGGGCGGCGAAATTCACGTGGCGGGCCACGACATGCGGCGGCACCCGCGCAGGGCGCTTGCGGCGCTGGGGGTGGTGTTTCAGCAGCCGACGCTGGATCTGGACCTGACTGTGCGCCAGAACCTGTCGTATTTCGCGGCCTTGCACGGGTTGCCGCGCCGTGGTCTGGCGGCAAAGATCGACGCCGCGCTGGACCGGTTGGGCATGGCCGAACGTGCGGATGAAAAGGTGCGGGCCCTGAACGGCGGGCATCGGCGGCGGACGGAACTGGCGCGCTCGCTGCTGCATGAACCACAGGTGCTGCTGCTGGACGAACCGACCGTCGGGCTGGACGTCGAGGCGCGCAAGGCGATCACGGCGCAGGTGCATGACCTTGCCCGGAATGACGGGATTTGCGTGCTGTGGACCACCCATCTGACCGATGAGGTCCGCGACGAGGATCACCTCTTGGTGCTGCACCGTGGCCGGATCCTGGCCGATGGCGTCACCGGCGAGGTGCGGGGGGATGCGCCGCTGTCGGACTGGTTTGTCGCCCAGACAACGGGCCAGACAAGGGGGGCGGCATGAGCGGGCATCTGGGCGTATTGCGCGCGGTCGTGGGCCGGGAATTCCTGCGGTTCGTGCATCAGCGGGAGCGCTTTCTTGCGGCACTGGTGCGGCCGCTGGTCTGGCTGCTGGTCTTTGCCGCCGGGTTCCGGGCGGCGCTGGGTCTGTCGATCATTCCGCCCTATCAGACCTATATCACCTATGAGACCTACATCGTGCCGGGGCTCTGCGGGATGATCCTGTTGTTCAACGGCATGCAATCGTCGCTGTCGCTGGTCTATGACCGCGAGATGGGGTCGATGCGGCTGTTGCTGACCAGCCCCTTTCCCCGTTGGTGGCTGTTGTCCTGCCGCCTGTTGGGATCGACCGCGATCTCGATCCTGCAGGTCTATGCCTTTCTGGGCATCGCCGCGCTGTTTGACATCACCATGCCGCCGCTGGGCTATGTCACCGTTCTGCCTGCACTGGTGCTGGCGGGGCTGATGCTGGGCGCCCTGGGGCTGGTGTTGTCGAGCTTTATCCGGCAGTTGGAGAATTTTGCGGGGGTGATGAACTTTGTCATCTTCCCGATGTTCTTTTTGTCCTCGGCGCTCTACCCATTGTGGAAAATGGCCGAAAGCTCGGAACTGCTGCACGATATCTGCGCGATCAATCCCTTTACCCACGGCGTCGAGCTGATCCGGTTTGCGATCTATGTCGAAATGAACTGGCCCGCGCTGGGGTGGGTGGTGCTGGCGATGCTGGTGCTGATGGCGGCGGCGGTCTGGGGTTATGACCCGTCGCGCGGATTGATGAAGCGCAAGACCTGAGAGGGTGGTTTCCGCCTTGGCGGCGTTGGGTCGGGGGCTCTGCCCCCGTCGTCACCTGCGTGACGACTCCCCCGCGGTATTTTTCAAACCAAAGAAGGCAGGGCGGGCCGCGGGGACGCGGGCGTGGCCGGGAAAGACGTGAAGAAACCGAAGGAAGTTGCCGGGGCGTGTTGACCCTTTCCACTGGAAGTGTCTTGATGTGCGCGAAATCATGCGGCGCGTTTTTCGGCGCATGATACGCGTTTCGGGAGAGTTCGGTTTGTCCGGTATTCGCGAACCCGGAGCGTGGTCAGAAGACAGGGCGCGGGGATGTGTCCTGCACCCTTGGCGGACGGCGCGACCGGACCGCTGATCAAAGACAGGGAGTCATGATGCGATATCATAGTCCGGCATCGTTCGAGGATGCGGTGGAAATTGCCTTGGCCGGGACCGGCGTGACGCGGTTCCTTGCCGGGGGGACGGATGTGCTGGTGCAGATGCGGGCGGGCATGGTGACGCCCGACGATCTGATCGATCTCAAGAAGATCCCGGGCGTGGACCAGATTGCGCAGACGGCCGATGGCGGCTGGCGCATCGGTGTGGCGGTTCCGGGGATCGCGCTGGGGGCCCATGCGGGGCTCTGCGCGGAATGGCCCGGTGTGGTCGAGGGCATGGAACTGATCGGCTCGACCCAGATCCAGGGCCGCGCGACGCTGGTGGGCAACCTGTGCAACGGCTCTCCGGCGGCGGATGGCGTGCCGGGGCTGGTGGCCGCCGGGGCCTCTGTCGAGGTGACGGGGCGCGACGGTGTCCGCACCGTTGCAGTCGAGGAGATCCCGGCGGGGCCGGGCAAGACCGTGCTGAAGCCGGGTGAGGTGGTCTCTGCCGTGCTGTTGCCGCCGCGCGGGGCCGGGGGCGGCGACGCCTATCTGCGCTTCATTCCGCGCACCGAGATGGACATTGCCGTGGTCGGCTGCGCGGTCAGCCTGAGTGTCGAGGGCGACACGATCACCGCCGCCCGTGTGGTTCTGGGCGCCGTTGCGCCCACCGTGGTGCTGGTGCCCGAGGCCGCAGAGGCCATCATCGGCAGCACGCTGGACGACGCCGCGCTGGAGGCGCTGGCAGCGGCCGCCAGCGCCGCCTGCAAACCGATTGATGACAAGCGCGGGACCGTGGCGTTCCGCACCGATGTGGCGGGCGTGCTGGCGAAACGCGCCGCGCGCATCGCCTGTGACCGGGCAAGAGGAGCCGGCAAATGAGCAAGATACACGTAACGACGCGGGTGAACGGCGAAACGGTCGAATTTCTTGCCGATCCGCGTGAAACGCTGCTGGACAGCTTGCGTGACCGGCTGGACCTGACCGGAACCAAGGAAGGCTGCGGCACCGGCGATTGCGGCGCCTGTTCGGTGACACTGGACGGCACCCTGGTCTGTTCCTGCCTCGTGCTGGGCGTCGAGGCCGAGGGCAAGCAGATCGAAACCATCGAGGGCATGGGGCAGGGCAACAACCTGCACCCGCTGCAGCGCAAGTTCATCGAACATGCGGCGCTGCAATGCGGGTTCTGTACGCCCGGCTTTCTGGTAGCGGCGAAAAAGCTGCTGGAGGTGAACGCCGATCCGACGGAGGAAGAGGTGCGCTATTGGCTGGCGGGAAATCTCTGCCGCTGCACCGGCTATGACAAGATCATACGCGCCGTCATGGATGCGGCTGCGGAACTGCGTGGGGAGGCTGCGTGATGGCGAAGGACGAGTTCAAGGAATTCCGGCTGGTCGGCACACGCCCCGATCGCCCCGACGGATTGGACAAGGTGACGGGCCGCGCGCGCTATGGTGCGGATATCTCGGCGCCGGGGATGATCTGGGGGGCGGTTGTCCGCTCTCCCCATGCCCATGCGCGGATTGTGAAAATCGACACCTCGAAGGCCGAGGCGCTGGATGGGGTCAAGGCCGTGGTCACGCGCGCCGATTTCCCCACGGGTCTGACCGGCGACGACTGGGACCTGCAGGAAAACACCATGGCAGGCGAACGCGCGCTCTATGACGGCCACGCGGTGGCCGCCGTTGCGGCGACCTCGAAGCTGCTGGCCGAAGAGGCGGCGCGGCTGATCGAGGTCGACTATGAGGTTTTGCCGCATGTGACCGAGGTCGATGAGGCGATGAAAGCGGGTGCGCCGGTGATCCGCGAAGGCGCGGCGGATGCGACCGTGCCCGAGGGCCTGCATCCGAACGTGGTCAGATATATGGAATTCGGTCACGGCGACGTCGAGGCGGGCTTTGCCGAAGCCGATATCGTCCGCGACGGCACCTACAAGACCGAGGCCACGCACCAGGGCTATATCGAACCGCATGCCTGCCTTGGCCAGATGGGCGCGGACGGCAAGGGTGAGATGTGGGTCTGCACGCAGGGCCAGTGGTTCATCCGCAAGATGTGCGCCGCGGTTCTGGGGCTGGATGCCTCTCAGCTGAACGTGACGCCATCCGAAATCGGCGGCGGATTTGGCGGCAAGACCACCATCTTCATGGAACCGCTGTCGCTGGCCCTGTCGAAAAAGGCGGGCGGGCGTCCGGTCAAGATCGTGATGACCCGGTCCGAGGTTCTGCGCGCCACAGGGCCGACGGCCAGTGCCTCGATGGACGTCAAGATCGGCATGAAAAAGGACGGCACCATCACTGCCGCCAAGGCCGAGTTCCGCATGCAGGGCGGAGCCTTTCCCGGTGCGCCGGTGGACATGGCGCTCTACTGCGCCTTTGCCGGGTACAAGCTGCCTTCGGTGCAACACGTCGGCTATGACGTGCTGGCAAACCGCCCGAAATGCGCCGCCTACCGCGCGCCGGGCTCGCCGATGGGGGCCTTCGCGGTCGAAAGCCTTGTGGATCAGATGTGCCGTGAGTTGAACCTGGACCCGATCGAGGTGCGGCAGAAAAACGCCGTCAACAGCGGCGACCGGGCCAGCTATGGGCCGAAATTCGGTTCCATCGGGCTGGTCGAGGTGCTGGAGGCGACCAAGGCGCATCCGAACTTGCAGGCAGAGCTTGGCCCGAACCAGGGACGGGGGTTTGCCGTCGGCTATTGGTTCAACCACAACGGCGATACCTCTGTGTCGATGGCGATTTCCGAAGACGGGACCGTGCAGGTATCGGTCGGCACGCCGGATATTGGCGGCAGCCGCGCCTCCATCGGGCTGATGGTGGCCGAGACGCTGGGCATTGACTACGAGGATGTGCGCGTGAACGTGGTCGAGACCGGGGCGCTTGGCGTCAACGAACCGACACATGGCAGCCGCGCGACCTTTGCCACCGGCAAGGCGGCGGTCGAGGCGACCTCCAACGCGATCCGGGAAATGTGCCGTCGCGCTGCCAACGAATGGGGCATCGACGAAGAGGCCGTGGACTGGGCGAATGGCGCAGCACAGCCCGCCGGTCCCAACGCGGGCAAGTTTCCCCCGATGACCATCAAGGAAATCGCCGGCAACATGGGCAACACCGGCGGGCCGATCTCGGGCCACCACGAGTCCAAGCCCGACGGCGTGGGCGCCAGCTTTGGCGCGCATGTGGTGGATGTGGAGGTTGACCCCGAAACCGGGCGCACGACGATCCTGCGCTACCTTGTTGTGCAGGACGCGGGCCGCGCGATCCATCCTTCATACGTCGAGGGGCAGTACCAGGGCGGGGCCGCGCAGGGCATCGGCTGGGCGCTGAACGAGGAATACATCTACGATGACAAGGGGCGGTTGCAGAACTCCGTGTTCCTTGACTACCGCGTGCCTGTCGCCTCTGACCTGCCGATGATCGACACGGTGATTGTCGAGGTGCCGAACCCGGGCCATCCCTTTGGCGTGCGCGGCGTGGGCGAGACCGGCATCACGCCGCCACTGCCTGCCATCGCCAATGCCATAGATCAGGCGGTGGGTGTGCGGATGCGGCACCTGCCGATGAGCCCGCCCAAGGTGCTGGCCGCGATCAAGGCCAAGGGGTGAAGACCCGATGAGTGGAACGGTTTCCGTTCACCTGTGGTCCGCTCTGCGCCGTCTGACCGATGGCGCAGAGGTGGTCGAGGTTCGGGCCGCGACCGTGGGCGGGATGCTGGATGCGCTGGTGGCGGCGCATCCGGGCCTTGGCCCGATCATCGAGGCGGGCGTTTCGGTGGTGATCGACGGCGAGATGTCGACCGGTCGCCATCAGGCGCTTTCCCCCGAAAACGAAGTTTACCTGATGCAGCGGCTGAAGGGCGGCTAGGCGTGGCTTGCGGTCTGCGTTCCGGCCGTGTGGGAGGATAAATGACACGACACGGTGGTAAACTGCTGGTCGAATGCCTTGTGGCGCTTGGCGCGACCAAGGCTTTTGGGGTGCCGGGCGAAAGTTACTTGGCGGTGCTGGATGCGCTGCACGACTCTCAGGGCGCGCTGGATTTCGTCAATTGCCGGAACGAAGGTGGCGCCAGCTTCATGGCCTCGGCCTGGGGCAAGCTGACCGGAGAGCCCGGGATCTGCATGGTCACGCGTGGGCCCGGGGCGACAAATGCCTCGATCGGGGTGCATACGGCGATGCAGGACAGCTCGCCGATGATCCTGCTGGTCGGGCAGATTGGCACCGATATGCGCGGGCGCGAGGCCTTTCAGGAGGTCGATTACCGTGCGGTCTTTGGCACCATGGTAAAGTGGGCGGTCGAGATCGACGATGTGGATCGTATCCCCGAGATCCTCGCCCGCGCGTGGAAGACCGCCACCACGGGCCGTCCCGGCCCGGTGGTGATCGCGCTGCCCGAAGACATGCTGACCACGGCCACGCAGAGACCTGCGCTGACCGGTCCGGCGGCCTATCCAGAACCTGCGCCCGCTTCTGAGGCGGTGGCACAGACGCGCGCCATTCTGGAGCAGGCCCGGCGGCCATTGATCCTCTATGGCGGCTCCAACTGGACCGAGGTAGGGCGGAAGAACTTCAAGACATTCGCTGAAGCCTCTGACATTCCTGTGGTTTCTGTCTTTCGCTTCCAAGACATGTTCGACAATTCCTCTCCCTGTTTCTGTGGTGAGGCCGGGGTCGGCATGACACCGGGCGTGCGAAAGCTGATCACCGAGGCGGATGTGATCCTTGCCGTGAACAACCGATTTGGCGAAAATTCGACCGAGGCATGGACGTTGCTTGAGGTGCCGGTGCCGAAACAGCGGCTGATCCATGTCCACGGTTCTGACGGCGAGTTGGGCAAGGTCTACCAGCCGGAACTGGGGATCTGTTGCGGGCCGAACGCCTTCATGCAGGCCATGGCGGAACAGCCAGTCAAGGGCGATTGGGCCACGTGGCGGGCAGAGGCGCGGTCAACGTGGGAGGCCGGTTTCAACCTTGGCGATCTGCCCAGCCCGGTGGACATGGGCAAGGTCTGCGCCCATCTGCGCGCGGTGCTGCCCGAGGATGTGGTGCTGACCAATGGCGCGGGAAATTTCACAGTCTGGCCGAACAAGTTCCTGAAATACGGGCCAAAAGCGCGCTTGCTGGCGCCACAGTGCGGGGCGATGGGCTATGGTTTGCCCGCTGCCATCGCAGCCAAGATCCGGCATCCGGATCGGACCGTGGTCTGCTTTGCCGGCGACGGGGATTTCCAGATGAACTGTCAGGAACTGGCCACAGCGGCGCAATATGGCGCGCAGCCGATTGTCCTGATCCTGAACAACGGCATCTATGGCACCATCCGCGCGCATCAGGAACGCCATTATCCGACCCGCGTGTCGGGAACGGAGATGAGTGTGAACCCGGATTTCACGGCGCTGGCCAAGGCCTATGGGTTCCACGCCGAACGGGTCGAAACAACCGATGCGTTCGCCGCTGCCTTTGACCGGGCGCTGGCCTCTGACCGCGGGGCGGTTCTGGATCTGAACATCTCGCCAGAGGCGTTGACACCACGGGTTTCCCTGTCGCAGATGCGTGAAACCGCCTTGAAAACACAAGAAAAAGCTTGACCCTCGGGCGGTGAGGCTCCGGCACGGGGCGATGGGGCGGAAATGAAAGACAGCTACGATGTGGTGATCGTCGGCGGCGCCGTCATCGGGTCCGCGGTCGCCTATTACCTGACGGCCAATCCCGATTTCGACGGCTCGGTTCTGGTGCTCGAACGTGACCCCAGCTTTGCCCGGTCATCGACCGCCTTGTCCTTTGCGTCGATCCGGACCCAGTTCTCCAACGAGATCAACGTGAAGATCAGCCGGTATGGTGCTGAAGTTATTCGACAATTTGGCGATCTAATGGGGGTGGACGGCGACCGGCCCGACCTGAATTTCCATCCCGGCGGTTACTTGTTTCTGGCCCGTAGCCCGGATCAGGTCCGGATCTTGCAGGAGAACCACGCCGTGCAAACGTCCTGCGGCGCGGATGTGGAACTGTGGGACTGCGACGACCTCGCCAATGCCTTTCCGCATTTGCGCGTCGAGGACGTGGCACTGGCCTCTTACGGGCGGTCCGGTGAAGGGTGGTTCGACAACACCGGGCTGATGAACGGATTCCGCGCCAAGGCGCGGGCGCAGGGGGCCGAGTTTCACACCCAGGAGGTCACGGCGATTGCGCGCGACGGGCCCCGTGTGACCGGGGTTACGCTGGCGTCTGGCAGTCAGATCGCCGCAGGCACAGTGGTCAATGCCGCGGGGCCGCGTGCCGCGCAGGTCGCAGGCATGGCGGGGCTGGAAATCCCGGTCGAGCCGCGCAAGCGGACGGTCTTTGTATTCGACTGCGCCGGATCGCCCGAGGGATCGGCCAATGTGAACGCGGGCCGCCTGCCGTTGATGATCGACCCATCCGGCGTCTTTTGCCGCCCCGAGGGCCGCTATTTCATGGCGGGCTGCCGCCCCGACCCGGACCCGGCGGTGGACTGGGACGACTTCGAGCCGCGCCATCAGGAGTTCGAAGAGATCATCTGGCCCGCGCTGGCCGAACGCTCCGAAGCCTTTGAGGCGATCAAGGTGATGAACCAGTGGGCCGGGCACTATGCCTACAATACGCTGGACCACAACCTTGTGGTCGGACCGCATACCGAGGTGAAGAACTTCATCTTTGCCAATGGCTTTTCCGGTCACGGGCTGCAACAGGCCCCGGCAACCGGGCGCGGCGTATCGGAAATGATCGTCTACGGTACCTATCGCACCCTGGACCTGACTCCACTAGGCTATGAGCGGATTGCCGAAAGGCGTCCGTTTCTGGAGCAGGCGATAATCTGAGAGTTTTATCAAGGCCGAGGCGGTGCGCCGATCCAGACGGGAAAGGCCGTCGCGATACGGGTCGCGATCTCATCACCGGCCTGTCGTATGGCATCGCCCGGAACCCCGAGTTTCAGAAAGTTCGGTTTTGCGCGCAGCAATAAATCTACATCGAATCTTTGACAGGGCTTGCCTTCATGTTCTATGACATCGGTGTCATGACATCGGTGTCATGGCATTTTGGGGGGAAGATATTGTCGACGATTTATGACGTTGCGAAGCTGTCCGGGGTGTCCCCGAAGACCGTGTCGCGCGTTCTGAACGGCGATGCGCCCGTCAAGGAAGATACCCGCCGCAAGGTGCGGGAGGCGATGGCAACCCTTGGCTATGCGCCCTCGCAGGCGGCGCGCATGATGCGCTCGACCCGGTCGGGCCTTGTCGGGCTGATCACCGGGGCGATCTCGCGCACGCCCACCACATCAGACCCCACCGGACTGCCGGACCTCTTCATCGTTCAGGCCATTCAACGGGTCATGGCCAAGCGTGGCATGATCATGATGATCGCAGATACCGGCGATGAGACGGGATCGGTGCCGGTTCTGGCCGCAACCTTCGCGCAGCACCGGGTCGAGGGGCTGATCTACGTGGCCGATCATCACCGGATGGTCGAGGCGGACCTGACCCGGGCCGGCTGTCCGGTACTGCTGGTGAACTGCTACGACGACCTGGGCACACCTTCAGTGCTGCCCGACGACTTCGCCGGAGGTGAAGACCTGGTCGCCCGGCTGATCGAAAACGGGCACCGTCGGATCGGGTTCCTGACACTCGACACCGAAATGCCCGCCGCGCGGCTGCGGCTGGAGGGATACCGCGCTGCGCACGAAGCCGCCGGGCTGACCGCCGACCCGGCGCTTGTGGTGCCGGGGCACGTCGAGGGACAGGAACTGGCCGGAGGGGTGCTGACCAACGCACTGGAACGTCTTCTGGCGCTCGACCCGAGGCCCAGCGTCATCTGCTGCGGCAATGACGAGATGGCGATGCGCCTTTATGGCCTGCTGCGCAGCCGCGGGTTGCGAGTGCCCGAGGATATCTCGGTCGCCGGATACGACGATCACCGGGCGATCTCGGAAATGCTCTACCCACCACTTACCACGGTCGAATTGCCCTATCGCGAGATGGGGCGCCTTGCGGCCGAACGCTTGCTTGAAATGATCGGGGGCACGCCCCCCGCATCTGGGGGGCCCGAACGTGTGAAAGGACCCGTCATCTGGCGGTCGTCGGTGACCGCCCTCACACACGACAAACGGATTTCAACCGGGAGGAAAGAACCTTGAAACTTACCAAGACGACATTGGGCGCACTGGCCGCCACGACCCTGCTGGCCGGGCCTGCCGCCGCGCAGACCGCGCTGAGCCTGTGGTATCACGGCGCTGGCAACGAGGTCGAAAGCAACATCCTGAACGGCATCATCGCAGACTTCAACGGATCGCAGACGGACTGGATCGTGAGTGTCGAGAGCTTCCCGCAGGAAAGCTACAACGATTCCGTCGTGGCCGCGGCGCTGGCGGGCAATCTGCCCTGCATCCTCGACGTGGACGGGCCGGTGATGCCGAACTGGGCCTGGGCCGGCTATCTGCAACCGCTGCCTATCGACGAGACGGCAATCGAGGGCCACCTTGATGCCACCATCGGGCGCTGGGACGGGCAAATCTACTCGGTGGGTCTGTGGGATGCGGCTGTCGCGCTCTATGCCCGCGCCTCCACACTGGAAGCGCTGGACCTGCGCCGGCCGACCCTGGAAGAGCCGTGGACCAAAGAAGAGTTCATGGCGGCGCTGGACGCGGCCAAGGCCAGCGGCAACTATGAATACGCGCTGGACCTGGGCACCGCCTGGACCGGCGAATGGTATCCCTACGCCTACTCGCCACTGCTGCAGAGCTTTGGTGGCGACATTGTCGACCGTTCGACCTACCAGACCGCCGAGGGCGCGCTGAACGGCGACGCGGCGGTGGCGTTCGGCGAGTGGTGGCAGTCGCTGTTTGATGAGGGCTACGCGCCCGGCACCAGCCAGGATCCTGCGGATCGGGATACCGGATTCAACAACGGCGATTATGCCTTCTCGTGGAACGGCAACTGGGCCGCCGCGGCGACGCTGGACGCGGTTGATGAAGAGGTGCTGTTCCTGCCGGCGCCCGATTTCGGCGATGGCAACACGATTGGCGCGGCCTCCTGGCAATTCGGCGTCTCCAGCGCCTGCGAGTCTCCGGAAGGCGCGGCGGATTTTGTCGAATTCGCGTTGCAGGACAAGTACCTGGCCGCGTTCTCGGACGGCATTGGCCTGATCCCCGCCAGCAAGGAAGCGGCACAGATGACCGAGCGTTACGCCGAGGGCGGGCCGCTGGCGGTCTATTTCGACCTGTCTGCCGAGCAGGCGAAAGTGCGCCCGGTCAGCCCCGGCTACGTGGTGCAGGCCAAGGTGTTCGAGAAAGCGCTGGCCGATATCGCCAACGGGGCGGACGTGATCGACACGCTTGACGCCGCCGTGGACGAGATCGACCGCGACATCGAAAACAACCAGGGCTACGGCCACTGACCGGACCATTCGGGGCCGCCACTCCGTGGGCGGCCCCGACGTTCCGGGGGAGGGACATTCATGTCAACCAAGCTGACACGCTCGAACCGGGCGGGATGGCTTTTTGCGCTGCCCGGCGTCTCGCTGCTGTTCCTGTTCATCATCGTGCCGTTCTTCTTTGCATTCTGGCTGTCGCTGACCAACCAGCGGCTGGTCTCTCCGAACCCGACTGAGTTCGTCGGGCTGGAGAACTACCGCCAGTTGCTGAGTGTGGCGGTGCTGACGCTGGAACCGGAACGCGACGAGGCCGGAGAAATGCTCCGCGACGCGGACGGCACACCCGAGTATCCGCGTGTGCGGACCATCACCCGCAGCGACGACTTCCCGGAATATCGCGGCATGCGCGAATGGTTCCGGTGGCACTGGGGGGACACCGCCAAGGTCGTGATCGCCAGCGACGTGGTCTTCATGAAGGCGCTGGTCAACACGCTGACCTTCGCGCTGTTCATCGTGCCGCTGCAGGGTGGGGGCGCGCTGTTGCTGGCGCTGCTGATCAACCAGAAGCTGCGCGGAATCAACGCCTTCCGGACGGTCTATTTCATGCCGGTGGTGATCTCGATCGTGGTGATCTCGCTGCTGTGGCGGTTCATCTACTCCGGCGATGACGGGCTATTGAACAACATCCTGTCGACGCTGACCTTCGGCGCCTTCGACGGTATCGACTGGCTGGGCCAGACCGACACGGCGCTCGGTTCGATCATCGCGATGTCGGCATGGCAGGCGGTGGGCTTTCACATGGTGATCTGGCTGGCCGGGTTGCAAACGATCTCTCCCACGCTCTACGAGGCCGCGGCCATCGAGGGGGCGAGCCGCTGGCAGACCTTCCGCTATGTCACCTGGCCGGGGCTGCGCAACACCGCCGTGCTGGTGCTGATCGTCATCACCATGCAGACCTTCGCCGTCTTCGCGCAGATTGACGTGATGACCAATGGCGGGCCGCTGGACAGCACGCAGACGCTGGTCTTCCAGGCGGTCGAACGCGGTTATGGCAGGCAGGACATCTCGGGCGGGTCCACCATCTCGGTGATCCTCTTCGTCCTCGTCCTGTTGATCTCGGCCCTGCAGGGCTATCTCACCCGGGAGCGCAAGTAATGGCCCTTGTTACGTCTGACAATCGCGGCCTCAGGCTGGCGGCGCGCTACGCGACGCTGTGCCTCGTGGCCATCGTGTTCCTGTTCCCGCTGGTCTTCATGGTGGTCTCCAGCTTCAAGCCCGACCAGCAGTTGCTCAGCGACACCTCCTCGTTCCGGGCCTTCCTGCCGGTGGGGGACATCAGCCTCGACAACTACGTCAAAGCGTTCCAACGCGCGCCTATCGGGTTGTTCATGATGAATTCGGTCATGGTCACGGTGGTCACGGTCACGCTGTCGATCCTGCTGTGTTCGCTGGCGGCCTTCTCCTTCGTCTTCCTCGAATGGACCGGCCGCAACATCCTGCTGACGGTGATCCTTGCCACGCTGATCATCCCGTTCGAAACCATCGCGGTGCCGCTTCTGCTGTTCGTGTCGAAGCTGCCGTGGATCGGCTGGGAAGGGTTGGAGTTCGGCTGGCTCAACACCTACCGGGTGCAGATCATCCCGTGGATCGTGGACGCGCTGACGATCTTTCTCTTCGTGCAGTTCTTCAAGGATCTGCCGCGCGAGCTGATCGAGGCCGCCCGCGTCGAAGGCGCGAGCTGGTTCCTGATCTACCGCAAGATCGTCATGCCGCTTTCCGGGCCGGTGCTGGCCACCGCGGCTATCCTGAAATCGCTGAAGATGTACAATGAGCAATACCTCTGGCCGCTGATCGTGGTCCAGGACGAGGCGCACCGTCCCGTCATGGTGGGGCTTGGCTACTTCTTTCAACTGCAGATCGCCTGGGGCGAGGTGATGGCGTATCTCACGCTGATCTCGGTCCCGGTCATCCTGTTCTATCTTGTCATGCAACGCGCCTTCATCTCGTCGATCGCCTCGACCGGTGTGAAGGGCTGAGGAGTCCCATGGTACTCGCACTCGAAAACGACTGGATCTGGGACAGCTGGTATGCCCATGACGGCAGCCGCTGGCACGGATTTTTCCTGAAGGCGCCAAAGTCTCTGGTGAACCCGGAATTGCGCCATTTCAACGTCCGCCAGGGCCACGCGGTCAGCGACGACCTGGTGACCTGGGAGCATCTCGGCACCACCTTCGAACCCGCCGCCGGACCCGCATGGGACGACTTCACCACCTGGACCGGATCGGTGGTGCAGGGAGATGACGGGCTCTGGCACCTGTTCTACACCGGCACCTGCAAGGCGGAGGAGGGCCTCTACCAACGCGTCGGCCATGCCACCTCGACCGACATGCACAACTGGGAACGGGTCGGCGACGGGCTCTGCCTCGACCTGACCGGACCAGAGGCGGAGCACTACGAAAAGGATCACTTGAAGGGCTTCTGGCACGACCGCGCGATGCGCGACCCCTGGGTGATGCGCGATCCGGCAGGGCAGGGCTGGCTGATGTATTTCACCGCCCGTGCGTCCGGAATCGCTGAACCCAATGCCGGCGGCGCAATCGGCTTTGCCACGTCACCCGACCTGCACAACTGGACGCTGCAGCCGCCGGTCTTCACCGGCGGGTTTGGTCAGATGGAAGTGCCGCAGGTCTTCGACGTGGATGGCCGCTGGTTCTGCCTGTTCTGCACCGCCGCCGAGCATTTTTCCAAGGCCCGGGCCGAGGCGACCCCCACCGGCCCAGTGACCGGCAACCACTATCTTACGGGCGACAGCCCGCGCGGGCCATGGCAGATCGCCCCGGGCAATTTCCTCGACGGGGATTTGCCCTGCCGCCGTTACGCCGCGCGTATCCTCGATACCGGCGACGGGCTGGTGATCATGGGGTTCAGCGACCACGTGCCCGACGGGCATTTCGGCGGTTTCGTGATGGATCCCGAATCTGTCGTTCTGGACAACAACGGCCTGCTCCGCGTCGAGCGGCCCTCGCAACCTGCGGAGTGACTGACATGGCAACGCTGAAACTGACGGACATCCGCAAGAGCTATGGCGCCGCCCAGGTGATCAAGGGCGTGGACCTGGAAATCGAGAACGGTGAGTTCGTGGTCTTTGTCGGCCCCTCGGGCTGTGGCAAGTCCACGCTGCTGCGGATGATCTCGGGTCTGGAAGACATCACCTCCGGCACGCTGGAGATCGACGGCAAAGTGGTTAACGACCTGCCGCCGAAGGAGCGTGGCATCGCCATGGTGTTCCAGTCCTACGCCATCTTTCCGCACATGACGGTGCGCGAGAACGTGGCCTTCGGGCTGACCATCGCCCGGGCGTCGAAGGCCGAGAAAGAGGAAAAGGTGATGGAGGCGGCCCGCATCTTGCAGATGGAACACCTGCTTGACCGGCGTCCTTCGCAACTGTCCGGCGGCCAGCGTCAGCGTGTCGCCATCGGGCGGGCCATCGTGCGCAAACCCAAGGTTTTCCTGTTCGACGAACCGCTGTCCAACCTCGATGCCGCACTGCGAATGGACATGCGGATGGAGATCGGCAAGCTGCATGAGCAGCTTGATGCGACGATGATCTACGTCACCCACGATCAGGTCGAGGCGATGACCCTGGCCGACAAGATCGTCGTTCTGAAGGACGGCAAGGTGATGCAGGTGGGCAGCCCGATGGAACTGTACCACGAGCCCGCCAACCGCTTCGTCGCGGGTTTTCTCGGCGCGCCCTCGATGAATTTCGTCGAGGTGGACGTTCAGTCCAGCGATGCTGACAAGGCGCAGGTGACCAACGCGGCGCTCGAACCCATCGCGGTGGCGCACAGGAACCGGATCAATGGCGGCGCCAGGGCGGTTCTGGGCATCCGGCCCCAGCATGTCCGTGCTGCGGAGCCCGGCAAGGGGATGCTGCACGGACAAGTGACCCTGACCGAAAGGCTGGGCGCGGAGACCGTGGTTGATCTGAAACTGAAGGACGGCACCAAGTTCATCGCCACCTTTGGCGAGGACAAGGTTTTCGAGGCGGGCGAAAGTGTCGACCTGACTTTTGACCCGGTGCAGGCGCATCTGTTTGCCTCGGAAGACGACCCCGCGGCCCCGCACTGACCGGGGCAGGGGGGCGGCATTCCCGACATATTTACCCGCGAATTTGCCGCCCGCCGCCGCTGGCCGACACGATCACGCCGATGATGATGAGCCCGGTCAGCACCAGCCTCACCCCGGCAGCCGCGCCGAAGGTGTTGAGCATCGTGACGAGCAGGAAGAGAAACAGGGCCGCGCCCCACAGGCCGGTCACATTGGCGTAGCCGCCAGCGACCGAGGTGCCGCCGATGACGACGACGGCGATGGAGCTGAGCAGATACTCTTCGCCCATGTTGAGCGCAGCGCCGCCCGAGAACGCAGCGAGCAAAAAACCGCAGAGGCCCGCCAGTGTCGCGCACTGGATGTAGGTCACCGCCCGCACCCTCTCGACCTTGACCCCGGCCAGATGTGCCGCGCGCATGTTCTGGCCGATCGCGACGACACTGCGGCCATAGACCGTGCGTGTCAGAAGGATGTGGCCCAGTGCGGCGAGCACGATGACCGCAATGGCAATGACGGGAATGCCCGCGATCTTGGCGGTCGTGAAGTCGGCAAGCGGTTCCGGCGGCTTTACCCGCAGCCCCCGGTTCCACCAGATTGCCGCCGACTGGAAGATGAAACTCGACGACAGCGTCGCGATGATGGGCGGGATGCGCAGCAGGCGGATGAGCGCGTAGTTCACGATGCCGACGGTGGCCCCGATAACCAGCGCGAGGACCAGCCCGACCACGATCATGGCGGCCTGTCCGTCCATCGTCTTCATCGCGACGGTGGCGGCCAGCGTCATGCAGGCCGGGATCGACAGGTCGACGTTGCCGGGCCCGAGCGTGATGACGAACATCTGACCCAGCGCCACGATCACGAAAAACGCGCCAAAGGTCATTGCCGCCGACAGCACTCCGCCCGAGCCGCTGCCGCCGATGAAGACCGCCGTGGCGAGCCAGACCGCAATCGCGCCCAGCCAGGCCCAGAGCCAGGGTTGACGCAGGACGGAGGCCGCGCCGCTCATGCCCGTTTCTCCGCACGGCTGATGAGGACCCGCAGCGCCAGCACGATGATCAGGATCGCCCCCTGCGCCCCGATCTGCCAGTCGGGATTGAGCCGCAGGAACGACAGGAACGACCCGGCCAAGGCCAGTGTCACCGCCCCGATCACGGCCCCGATGGGCGATACGCGCCCTCCGACGAACTCGCCGCCGCCAAGGATCACCCCCGCAATCGAAAGCAGCGTGTAGCGCAGCGCGATATTGGCATCAGCCGAGGTGGTCAGCCCGACCAGCGCAACGCCGGACAGCACCCCGAAGAAACCGGCCAGGGCGAACATCGTCACCTTGATCTTCAACAGCGACCAACCCGCCCGTTCCAGCGAACGCGGGTTGCCACCCGCGCCCCGCAGCACCGTGCCGTAGGCCGAGCGCATCAGCGCGCCATGCACGATCAGCGCCAGCACGCCCAATGCGATGATAGGGAAGGGGATCAAGGCAGGCTTCAGGGTCATCAGCCAGCGGATGTACTCCGGCGCCTTGCCGCCCGGTGTCGGCAGCACCAGCACCGCGAGGCCGAGCCAGACAAAGGACATGCCCAGTGTCACGGCGATGGAGGGCAGGTTCCGCAGGTGGATCAAGGCGCCGAGCAGGGCATAGATCCCGATCAGCGCGACCAGAGCCAGAACCCCGAGGAGCGGCGTGTCGTGCAACCATGTCGCCGTGATGCAGGCCACGAGGCTGACAAAGCCGCCAATGGACAGGTCAAGCTCGTTGACGCAGAGGATGAACATCTGCGCAATGGTGGCCAGCGCGATGGGCACCGCCAGGTTCAGAAGCAGGTTCAGCCCGAAATAGCTCATGGTGCGCGGCTGCAGCCAGAAGATTGCGATCAGAAGCGCGGCAAGCGAAAGCGGTGGCAGCAGGCTGCGGAGCAGTCGGGGCGAAAAGAACGCGCTCATGCATCGCTCCGGAAGGAGGCCTGAATGACGCTTTTCTCGCTGACTGCGGCGCGCGGCAGGTCGGCGACGATTGCGCCTTCGCGAAAGACGTAGACGTGATCGCAGTTGCGCAATTCGTCCATTTCGGTGGTGTACCAGAGGAACGTGCGCCCCTTCGCGGCTTCGTCGCGGATCATTCTGTAAACTTCCTGTTTCGTACCCACATCGACACCACGCATCGGGTCATCCATGACTATGATCTCCGCCGACGAGCCGAGCGCTCGCGCAAAAAGTGCCTTTTGCTGGTTGCCGCCCGAAAGCGACAGGATTGGCTGATCGACGTCCGGTGTGCGGATGCCGATCCTTGTTCGCCACGCGTCGGCAAAGTTCCACGCCGCGCCATGGTCGATGAGCGGGCCCTTGCAGAACGCCCGCAGCGAGCCGATGGAGATGTTTTCCGCGATGGACCAGAGCGGGAAGATGCCGTCGGTTTGCCGGTCACCCGCCACCAGTGCCACGTCGCCCTGAACGCGGGTCCCGGCGCGGCGGTCGAAGATCTTCACCAGCAGCTCGTTCTGTCCCTGACCGCTCAACCCGGCCAGGCCCACGACCTCGCCCCGGTGTGCCGAAAGCGAAAGACCCTCGGCTGCATCGGGCCGGGCTTCGACCACGCAGGAGGCGCTGTCACGCAGGCGTATCGAGTCGGCGGTTTCGGTTCGGGCGGCTTCGGCCACGCTGCCCATTGCGGCCACCAGCGAGGCCCGGTCGAATGTGGCTGCCGCGTCGATGGCGACAACGGTTCCGTCGCGCATCACGGCGATGCGGTCCGAGGTGTTCAGGATCTCTCCCAGAAGGTGCGAGATCAAGACGCAGGTGCCGCCGGCCTCGACATAGCGGCGCACGTGCCGCAGCAGCTTTTCGGCAGCGACGGAATCAAGTGACGAGGTCGGCTCGTCGAGGATGACCACCCGGGCTTCGTCGGTTGTGACCGCGAAGGCGCGCGCGATCTCGACCATCTGCCGTTGCGCGATGGACAGGTCGCCGACAATGTCGTTGGCCGAAATGCCGTGGCCCGGGAATATCGTGTCCAGCATGTCCGTGATCAGACGCCGGGCCCGCCCGCGCCAGCCGACCCCGGCGATGGCGGGATGTGTGATCCGCGCGTTCTCGGCGACGGTGAGGTTGGGGCAGAGCGAAAGCTCCTGATAGACGCAGCGCACGCCATGGGACATGGCGTTCTGTGGCGTCAGCTTGCCGGTCAGGTTGGCGCCAGAGACGGAAATCGCGCCGCCGTCCGGCACCAGATTGCCGGACAGGACATTCATCAGGGTGGATTTGCCCGCCCCGTTGTGACCGACGAGGCCGAGGCACTCCGAGGGCATCAGTTCAAGTGTCACCCCGGCAAGCGCGCGAACAGCGCCGAAACTCTTTTCGACGCTGTCCAGAAGGACAATCGGTGCGTTGGGCTGCATCAATGGGTCCTGATCGCGTGCTTACATCGCGCCCTTGATAACGCCCTGCGCATCTTCGAGCGAGTACTCGACGTTTGCGACCCCGCCTGCCTGCGTCTTGGCAAGGTTTGCCTCAAGGTTGTCCTGATCAATCCGCAGGAACGGCACGGTCAGGTCCTTGGGCACGTCCGCGCCGTCGAGGATCTGCTGCGCGACCCAGAAGGCGAGTGTGGAAACGCCCGGCGCGATGGAAACCGACATCGTCTCATAGCCGCTGGCGTCTTTCTGCTCTTTCCACCAGGTCAGTTCGTCATGGCGGTTGCCCATCACGATCACCGGCATGTCGCGTCCCGCGGCCTTGAAGGCCTGCGCCGCGCCGTAGCCGTCGCCGCCTTGGGTTACTACGCCAACGATACCGTCGGGCAGCGAGGGCAGGATGCCCGCAACGGCCTTTTGCGCCACGTCCTGCGCCCAGTTGCCGTGGACCGAACCGACGATCTCGAATTTGCCGGTCTCGGCGACGCCTTCGTGGATGCCCGCGCTGATTTCGTTGTCGACGAAAACACCGGCGAGGCCGCGGATCTCAAGCAGTTTGCCGCCGTCGGGCAGTTTGTCGGACAGGTAGAGCACTTCGTCCTTGCCCATCTGCGCGAAATCGACGGCAATCCGCCAGGCGCAGGGTTCGGTCACGATGCCGTCAAAGCTGACGACCACGACGCCCGCATCGCAGGCTTCCTTCACCGCGCCGTTCAGCCCCTCGGGTGAGGCGGCGTTGATGACGATGGCGTCATAGCCTTGCAGGATCAGGTTCTGAATTTGCGCGGCCTGTTCGGTCACCTGGTTCTCGGCGGTCGTAAAGGGATCGGCCGCGGCGACAATGCCGCTTTCGACGGCCTCGCCAGTGACCTTTGCCCAGCTTTCGAGCATGGCCTGACGCCACGAGTTGCCCGCGTAGTTGTTCGACAAGGCGATCCGCTTGTCGGAGGTATCGGCGAAGGCGCCGCTCGCGGTGAACGTGCTCGCCGCCACGGCAGTTGCAATGCCGACTATTCTAAGTGTTTTCACGGTCAGTTTCCTCCCTGAGGTTTTTTTGTACACCGCGTTGCCCGCGGACTTCTTCGTTTCTTTCGGTTCACTCTGCCTGCGTCCTTGGCTCTGGCGTGGTTCCCAGCGAAGCCATCGCCGCGGCCTGTCGTCGGGCGGTGCGGTATCTTGCGAATTGGGTGTCGGCCGTGACACCGATCAGGATGACCCCCCCCATCACGGCGAAGTTCAGCGACGACGGAATTCCAAGCAGGTTCACAAGGTTCTGTAGCACCTGCAACAGCACGACGCCAAGCACCACACCCACGATGGACCCCTCACCGCCGCGCAGCGAGAACCCTCCCAGCACAGCGGCGGCGATGGCATACAGTTCGTAAAAATTGCCGTGTGAGGCCGGGTGAATGGAGCGTGTGTACATCGCGAAGAACACGGCCGAGATGCCGGTCAGCACGGCGCAGATGACATAGGCCATTATGATGACACGGGTGGTGTTGATCCCCGAGAACCGGGCCGCTTCCTCGTTCTTGCCAACCGCATACAGATGCCGCCCAAAGACGGTGCGGTGCAGCAGGAACCATGAGAAAACCGCGATCACGCCAAAGGCGACGATCGAGTGCGGAACACCCGACGTGCGGCCCGAGACCAGCCATTCAAGCATCGGGAACTCGTCACCAAAGGAAAAGCCCGCAGTGCCGTCGGCGGTATAGAACCGCGCGATGCCGCGGTAGATCAGCAAGCCGCAGAGCGTGACGACAAAGGGCTGGAGCTTGAGCTTGGTGACCAGCAGCCCGTGCAACGTGCCGATGATGCCGCCAAGGATCAGGACGATGATCATCGCGATTGGCCAGGGGACACCCTGGTTCACGATCATGTCGACAAAGAGCACCCCCAACAGCGCGATGACCGACCCGACCGAAAGCTCGATGCCCGCCGTCACGATGACGAAAGCCTCGGCGATCGAGAACAGGCCGAACAGGCCGATCAGGTTCGCGGTATTCGCAAGGTTGATCGGTGACAGAAAACGCGGGTTCAGCACGGCCACCACGGCGGCAACCGTGAGCACGAGGACTCCAAGGCCAATGTCCTTTTTCTGCAATGCTTTTGCCCCTCCCCGGGCCTAAATACCAATCACTCGACAGCAAGTCGCAGGATGTTTTGTTCCGTCAGCGCGTCGCCCGGCAAGATCCCTGTCACCCGGCCAGCGCGCATGACCGCGACACGGTCGGAGACGCCGATCACTTCTTCCATATCGCTCGAAATCATCAGAATGCCGACGCCCGAGTCTGCCAATGCGCGCATCAAGGCATAGACTTCGCCCTTCGCACCCACGTCGATGCCGCGCGTGGGTTCATCCATGATGATGACGCGCGGCTCCATTGCAAGCCATTTGGCCAGCACGACCTTCTGCTGGTTGCCGCCCGAGAGCGATGCAACCGCGGTCTCCAGGGTTGCCGTCTTGATGCCGAGCTTGGATCTGGAAGCCGTCCCGAGGTCTCCCTCGGCCACGCGATCGACGAACCAGCCGCGCCGCATCCGGTGCAGATTTGGCAGCGAGATGTTGTCGAGCACCGCGAAATCAAGGATCAGGCCCTCTTTCTTGCGGTCCTCGGGCACAAGGCAGATCCCCGCCGCGATAGAGGCGGCGACCGAGTTCGCCGCAAGCGGATTGCCATCGACGATCACGTCTCCGCCTTGCCGCGTATCGACCCCGAAGACCGACCGCATCAGTTCCGAACGGCCCGCACCGACAAGCCCGGCCAGCCCGAGAATCTCTCCCTTGTAAAGCGTAAGGTCCACCGTGGCGGACGGATGGGCGGCGGTCTTGACGGCCCGGAGTTCGAGCACCGGTTCACCCTGTATCCGGACGGTCCGGTCTTCGTCGCGCCCGATGTTGCGGCCGATCATCATTTCGACCATGCGGTCCCTTGTGATCTCGCCCTGCGCCAGATTGCCCACGTTCCGCCCGTCGCGCAGCACCACGACACGGTCGGCAATGCTGGCGATCTCGGCAAGCCGGTGGCTGATGAAGAGAACGGCAACGCCGTCGGCGCGCAGCTGCCTCATCACGTCGAGCAGCCGCTCGGTTTCCGACAGCGTCAGACTTGACGTGGGCTCGTCGAAGATGACGAGCCGGGCTTTCATCGACAGCGCCTTGGCGATCTCCAGCAATTGCTGATCCGCAAGCGACAGGTCGGCGGCGGAGTCTTCGGCATCGAACCGGGCGCACAGCAACGCAAGGATCGGACGCACTTCGCGCAGCATCGCCTTACGGTCCAGCGCGCCAAAGGGGCCGGTGACGGGTTCGCGTCCGAGCAGGATGTTGCCCGCCACATCGAGATTGGAGAAGGTGTTGAGCTCCTGATGTACGAACGCGATGCCGTGATCCGTTGCCTCGCGCGGGGTCATCGCGGCAAGTTTCTGGCCATCTATGACGATTGCGCCAAGGTTTGGCGCGATGGTCCCGCCAAGCACCTTCATCAGGGTCGATTTGCCCGCGCCGTTTTCGCCGATCAGCCCGACGATCTCACCGCCCCGGATCGAAAGATCGACGTCTTCTAGCGCGACAACACCGGGATACACCTTGGTGATCCCGGTGAGTGCAAGGTTGATCTGTGCGCTGGTCACGCGATCCTCCAAATTCCGGAAAGGTTGGGCTGCACAAGAAGGTTTTCGTTTCCCTGTGCAGCCCGCTTCAAGCGGCGGACACCGCTTATCCGGCAATCCTGGCCTTCAGTTCGGCCTCGAAGTCATCGACGTTGCTCTGGTCGATCACCTTCGTCGGGACGATGATCAGGCCATCCTCTGGAACCCCGGATTTGTCTCCTTCAAGGAAATCCGCCATCAGGTGCATACCCTGGTAGCCCCACTGGTAGGGGTCCTGAACAACCGTTCCGGCGAAGGAGCCGGCACGGACCGCGCCAAGCGTGATTGGATCCTCGTCAAAGGCGATCACGGTAATTTCGCCCAGTTTGCCTGCGGCCTGCAGCGCCTCGTAGATCTTTGGCGGGTTGTAGGAATAGAAGCCGACCATGCAATCAACGTCGGGTTGCGCGGCCAAGACGTCGTCGACGTTCGACCGGGCACGGGCGAAGTCCACATCGTCGCCCCGTACATCGACAAGTTCGATGCCCGAACCCTCGACCGCCTGGCGGAATCCCGCAATGCGCTCGACCGCGTTGTCAGCGCCAAGGAAGCCGACGAAGCCCATGCATTTGCCACCGTCGGGCAGCGCTTCGAGCGCGATCTTACCGGCCTGGATGCCGGCGTCGGTGTTGGACGAGCCGAGATAGGCGATACGATCGCTGTCGGGCGCGTCGGAGTCGGTTGTGAACAGCGGCACCTGGGCGGCGATGCGGTTGAAGGCGTCGATCGAGGTCTTGGGATCAACGGACGAGATCATGATTGCATTGGTCCCTGCTGCGACGAGATCGTCCATCAGGGCGTTCTGAAGCGCCGCGGTGCCCTGAGCGGGGTAGCGGAACTGCAGGTCATAGTCGGGCAGTTCGGCCTGTGCGGCCTCGACGCCCGCCTCGGCCAACTTCCAAAAGTCGGACGCCGCGTTTACCACAAAGGCGAGTTTCGGTTTTTCCTGAGCGTATCCGCCCGTAGCCACCGCAGCCGTCATGGCGGCGAGCAGCACCGTTGTTCTGAATTGCATGTCTTCCTCCCAAGGTTCATGTGCGCTCGTTGGCGCGTTTCTTGTCTTGCGACTTGCTAATATTAAGGAAACGGGGTCCCGAATGCCTCCGGCCCGGACAGGGCCGGAGGCACTCTCCCGAAGGGGATCAGTTGTCGGCGCAGAAGCCGGGGTCTTCCTGGTTGCAGACGTCAAGTCCGGTATAGAGCGGATCCTCGACCGTCTCTCCGTTGATGAGCTGGATCATCACGTCAGGTGCGCGAAGGCCCATTTCAAACGGACGCTGACCGACCTGCGCATGGCTGCGCCCCTTGCGGAAGGCATCTGTCTGCGGGGGCAGGGTGTCGCCTGCAATGATGATGAGGTCCTGCGACTTCAGCTTGTCCATCACCTGATCTGTGACCTGCGCGTAGGCCTGCGGTGCGAATTGTGCCCAGCCGCCGACAAGGATGAAGGCGTCGAGATCGGGATTGGCCGTGAAGACGTCCGACATCTGCTGGTTTGCAAGGTCGGCCTGGTCGTTGGTAAAGACCGGGCAGCCGTCGATTTCCGTCCAGCCGTTCTGGCCGGTCAGACGATCCACGTCCTCTGCGCCGGCTGCGGTATCCCGGAAACCCTGCGCGCGGGCATTGATGTTGTCCGCTGCCACGTTGCCGAGCTGAAGACAGACAGTGCCGCCCTCGGGCTTCAGCTTTGCGGCCTCCTCCGCCATCTTGACGCCCATCAGGTAGTTGTCGGTCCCAAGATAGGTGGCGCGGATATCGCGGTCACCTTCGAGGAAGTCGGCGTCAATCGTCATCACCGGAACGCCCGGTGCGATCGAGCGCACGCGGTTGGCCATCGCCGGTGCGTTTGACGGCGAGATTGCGATTGCCGCAACGCCCGCGGTCAACAGATCGTCGACGATCTGGACTTCGCCAGCTTCGTCGGCCGACGATGCCGGCCCGGTGTAGAGACAGGTGTATTCACTGTCGGGGTTGTTTGCCTTCCACTCCTGACAGCCAAGGTTGATCTGCTCGAAGAACGGGTTGTCCAGTCCCTTCACGACAATCGCGAGGGTCTTGTTGTCCTGAGCGCTCACCGTCGTTGCGGCAAGCGCGGCGACTGCTGTGGTAGCCGCCAGTAGAGCTTTGTAATAGGTCACTTTTTTCCTCCCAGTTTAATTTGACGTCATTCGGATCCGGGTCAGCCCGGGTACCAAATCTTCCTCGGGTCATCGGCGCTTCGCCGATACTCCCATGCCCTTTCGACAAGTTGTTCGAGATCGACTTTTGGCCGCCATCCCAGCGTGAGACGGGCCTTGGCATTGTCCAGCCAGTTACTGATCATAGGCGTCGTGACCGTCCTGGAATTGAGCCCGCGCGTCGCCGTCAGGTGGTCGGCGACTTCGCCGTAATCAACGGGCCGGTCCATCGCGATGTTGAACAACTCGCCCTCGGCGGCCGGGTTGTCCAGCGCCGCAAGAATGGCTGCCACAAGGTCATCGACATGCACGAAATTGCGCCGGAGCGGCTGGCCGTCCCGGTCGATGACGCGCGGCACGAGGCCCGCTTCGGCGCATTCCGCGATCTCTTCGTCGGACAGATATTCACTCCAGGCCGGGCCGCCGAACTGGTCGTCGCCGAAACTCAGCGCATAGCGGAAATCGTCCTTTTCCATGATCCACGGCGCGCGCAGGATCGTGCCGTTCAGACCATATTGAATCCGGTACTGCTCCAGCATGACTTCTTCGAGAACCTTGGTCAGCGCGTAGCAGCCGGGGTAGGCCTTGCGCGGCGAGGTCTCGGTCACGGGGCCGCCGTACTCCTGAAACGCATGTCCGACCGAGCAATCGCCACCGATCAGGATGAACTGTTTCGCGGTTGGCGACTGGCGGAAACTTTCGAGCATGAGGAACATGCCCTTCACCGCGATGTCCATGCAGAGGTCCGCCGCTTCCTTCACGGCGGCCATGTGCAATACATGGGTGACGCCATCGAGCGCCCTGTCGATGGTTTCCTGATCCGCCAGCGAGCCGCGTATGACGGTGATTCGATCCGTTTCGGGGATAGTGCGATTGTTGCAGACAGCGGTAACGTGCCAGTCGCGAAACCGGTCCGTGTCCAGAAAGGCGGGCAGAAAATTCTGGCCAACCTTCCCCGTGACGCCTGTCAGCAGCAGTCGCATTTCTCCCCCTGTTCTATTTGTGGCCTTGTCGGCACTTATTGTTGATAATGATTATTTACTAATATTAGCACGTCAAGTAATAAATTAGCTGAGTGCTGCTGGAACGCGGAAAGATTTCCGGTCAAGCTGAGCCAATTCAGGGTCACACCGGGAGGATCGGTCGGGGCCCGTGCCTTGGGAGGAACAGGATGTCACGGCTGAAGATGTCCGGCGTATCGCGAAGCTTTGGGGCGATCCGGGCGCTGGACGATGTCTCGCTCGAGCTTGCGCCCGGCGAAGTCATGGGGCTGATGGGCGACAACGGCGCCGGCAAGTCCACACTGGTGAAGATCATCGCTGGCAACTACCGTGCCAGTTCCGGAGAAATCCGGATCGACGACAAGCCGGTCGAATTTCACAAACCGATCGACGCGCAGCGCGAGGGGATCGAGATCGTCTACCAGGATCTTGCGCTCTGCAATCATCTGACGGCGGCCTCGAACGTGTTTCTTGGCCGCGAGCCGGTCAAGCGGGTCGGCCCCATCGGGGTCATCGACTACGAGCAGATGCGGACGATCTCGGCACAGCTATTTTCCCGTCTCAAGTCGGAAACCCGACCGCGCGACGTGGTGCGCCGGATGTCAGGAGGGCAACGGCAGGCGGTGGCCATTGCGCGGACGCTATTGTCACATCCCAAGATCGTGCTGCTCGACGAGCCGACCGCCGCGATCTCGGTCCGGCAGATCGCCGAAGTGCTGGACCTCATCCGCAACCTGCGCGAGCAGGGGATCAGCGTGATCCTCATCAGCCACCGGATGCCGGACGTCTTTGCCGTTGCCGACACAATCGCGGTTCTGCGGCGGGGCAGGCTGGTTGCCAGCAAACGCGCCGCGGACAGCTCGCCTGAGGAAGTCACCGGTCTCATCACCGGCGCAATCGAATACGCCTGACGGAGCAAACAATGACGGATACACTCAAACAGGCCATCGGACATGCGCAGCACCAGAGCGTCTTGTCGCGTATGGCGAATCTGCAGGTCTTCTGGGTGTTCATCGCCGCGGTTCTGGCCTGTCTCGCGCTCAGCTTTCTCACGGATGCCTTCGCCACCGAGCGCAACCTCTTCAATGTCGCGCGCAACTTCGCCTTTGTTGCGATCATTGCCGTCGGCATGACCACCGTTATCGCCTCGGGCGGGATCGACCTGTCGGTCGGCTCTACCGTGGTGCTGACCGCGATGGTGATCTCCGTGCTGATGGAGTCCGGCTATCCGTTCTGGTTTTCGGCTATCGCGGCGCTCGGCATGGCGCTGTTTGTCGGCGCGATCAATGGCGTTCTCATCGCTTATGCCGGGATGCCCGCCTTTGTCGTGACCCTTGGGATGCTGTCGGCCGCGAGGTCGGCGGCGATGGTCCTGTCGAACAACAAGATGATCTGGGAATTCGGCCCCGACCACGACCTGCTGCTCTGGATCGGCGGAGGGTCGACGTTCGGTCTTCCGCACCCGCTCTTTGCGCTGATCGCGCTGACGCTGGTGATGAGCTTTGTCTATCGCTGGACCCGGTGGGGTCAGTATGTCTTTGCCATCGGGTCCAATGAAGAGGCGGCGACGCTGACCGGGATCGCGGTCAAGCGGACCAAGGTGACGATTTACATGTTCTCCGCCTTCACCGCCGGTATCACGGGTATCCTGATGGCCGGATGGCTTGGCTCGGTCACGACGAATCTCGGCAACGCGATGGAACTCACGGTGATCGCTGCGGCGGTTATCGGCGGCGCGAACCTGAACGGCGGCGAAGGCACGGCAGTTGGCGCGGTTGTAGGCGCTCTGTTGATAGAGGTTATCAGGAACTCGCTGATTTTGCTTGGCATCTCGACTTTCTGGCAGGGAATGTTTATCGGGACATTCATCGTCATTGCGGTCTCTTTCGACCGCATTCGGCACGCCAGAACGTAAGGATCCTGCAGGACGTATGACTAAAACTGACCGTAAGGGAGGAAAGAAGCCCTTGAAACCGACGATGATGGACGTGGCGGCGCGGGCGGGGGTCTCGCAGGCAACGGTGTCGTTGGTCTTGAACGGCAGCGCGGGGGCGCGTCTGACAGATGCGACGAAGAAGAAGGTCAAGGAGGTCGCCGAAGAACTCGGCTACAAGCTGGCGCACCGGGGCCAGAAAAAGACCACGGCCACGGACAAGCTGATCGTCTTCGTGGCCGATGAGGTCGCGACAGACCCTTGGACTCCGCTCATCTTTGAAGGCGCCCGGTCCAAGGCGCTCGAATTCGGCGTCACGATGACCATGGCAGTGATGCGCGGCGAGGAGGATCTCGGCGGCCAGCTAATCGACCAGCTCTCACACAAGCCGCATCTCGGCCTGATCTATGCCACCATGCTGACCCGGCTGGTCCAGCCGCCCAAGGTGTTCTTCGAGACGTCCTCGGTCCTGGTCAATTGCTATGACGCGCGTCGCAAGCTGCCCTCCATCCTGCCGGGCGAAGTGCTCGGCGGGCGCACGGCGACGGAACACCTGATCCGCTACGGCTGTAAACGCATTGCACTGATCAACGGTCAAAAGGGGATCGATGCCTCGCGCGATCGTCTGCGGGGGTATCGACAGGCGCTGTCGAGCGCCGACATTCCCTACAATCCGGCGCTTGTCTATCCGGGCAACTGGGAACCCTCCGCCGGATATGCGGGCACGATGGAGCTGATGTCAGGCGACAACCCGCCCGACGGCATCTTTTGTGCCAATGACATGATGGCGCTCGGCTGTTACGACGCACTAAAGGAATTGCGGGTGCGCATTCCTGACGATGTTGCGGTTGTGGGCTTCGATGATCGCGAAATCGCCCAGTTCATGCGGCCACCACTGACGACGCTGGTGCTGCCACATTACGAAATGGGATCGCTGGCGTCGGAAATGTTGCTGGACGTTGCGGGGGGGCTGCAATCGGGCCTTGATCAGATCAAGGTCGAATGCCCGCTGGTCGCACGGGACTCCGCGGCGATCGGTCGGCGCGGTTAACCTTCCTGGATGGGTCTTTCTTGTTGCGAGACGCTTGCCGTCATACCATTCGACTTTTGCCGGGGCAGGCGCTCGGATGGGACGTTTCGCTATTGCCCGAGCCACAGGGTCGCGACTGGAATGAAATTCTGAACATGAAAGGGAAACGCAGATGAATGCCCCCAAACCGATACCCTTGGCGCCGGATTGGCCGGAACCCGCCGCGCGATTTCTGCGCTCTGACTTGCCTCCCGCTCCTGAACTGACGTTGCGTGACGTGCTGGGGCAGCGTTTGGCGCAATGGGTGGAATATGCGGCCGAGGCCAAAGGCGCTCCCCCCGATTTTGTCTTTGCGTCACTGCTGGCGGTGGCTGGCGCGACTATCGGCAATACCCGCTGGGTTTCGCCCTGGCGCGGCTGGGCAGAACCGCCAGTGATCTGAACCATGTGCGTCGGCTTGCCAAGCTCGGGCAAAAGCCCGGCGATAGACGCCGCATTGCAGCCGCTTCGAAAGGCTGAGCGCCCGTTGCGTGAAGCCGCGAAAACCGCGCGGACCGCTTGGGCCGAAAAGGCAGACCTCGCCAAGCTTGCCGAGTCCACTTGGAAGGAAGCCGCCAAGTCGGCAATCAGGGTGGGCGAGACGCCCCCGGAAAGGCCACAGGCCGCTAATGCAGGCCCCGAACCGCACATCCCCCGGCGGTGGTCAATGACGGCACAATTGAACGTCTCGGGGCAATTCTGGGACGACACCCGCGTGGCACATTGCAGATGCGCGATGAACTGGCCGGTTGGCTGGAAGGGATGCAACGCTACTCCGGCGGCGGCAGCGACCGCCCCTTTTGGCTGGAAGCCTTCGGGGGCCGTGGCTTCACGGTCGAACGTATGGGCCGGGAACCCCTGACAATCGACCGGCTGACAATTGGCGTGCTGGGTGGCATCCAGCCCGACCGCCTGAAAACCCTGTTGTTCAAGTCCGATGATGGCGGGCTTTTGGCGCGCTTCCTGCCAATCTGGCCCGATCCTGCACCGCTGCGCCGCCCGCAGGCCTGGGCCGATGAAACACTTGCGGACCAGGCCATAGAGCGGCTGCTGTCTCTTGAAATGGTGACAGATGAGACAGGCGAGACGCGCCCCTGGTTCATCCCCTTCTCCGAAGATGCGCGCGGGCTGATGGACGTATTCCGCCTGACTGTGCGCGATTGGGAAATCCAGACCGAAGGGCTGATGCTGTCATTCATTGGAAAGCTTCCGGGGCTGGCGGCGCGCCTGTCGCTGGTACTGGGGTGTCTCGACCACTCGGGGTCCCCAACCCGCGTCTGATCTCCTTTCCGAAGGGTTTGCCTGTCCACGGGTTCGTGTGGCCGATCAGCTCCGATGGGGTGACCATGCGAAATACCCAGCCAGTGCCGGGCCACGAGGTTGTATCAGATAATCCATGTCCTCAGCCACCTTGTTGTGGTCCATTATGGACAACGGATTCTTGGGCATCGTCAGATTTTCTCCCTTGCCTTCAGGGGCTTAGAGAAAGTGGCGGAGAGACAGGGATTCGAACCCTGGGTCCCCGTGAAGGGACAACGGTTTTCGAGACCGCCCCGTTCGACCACTCCGGCACCTCTCCGCGGGGATCTGGGTGAAGGGGCATTTAGACAATTCCAAACTCATGCGCAACCGCGAAAAGGCAGAATCTTCAACCGCCTCGGATTTGCCTGCCGAGACCTGAGGCACAAGCGTCCGACCGCTTGCCAGATCCAGTGGTGGTTGTTGCGCCCCCTGCGGTGCTCTACCTGTGTTGCAACAACGCGCGAGGACTTCATGGACCTGATAAATCCCAACCGCCTGTGCCGCTGGATGCAGGGCGTAGTGCTGGCCACGACCGTGGCGCTGGCGAACGTGATTGCCGCCGCGCCTGTGAAGGCAGAACCGGTCGACGACTTGCTGGAGTCGTTGCAGATCAACGACATGCTGGAGATCATGCGTGCCGAAGGCCTGGCCTACGGCGAAGAGCTGGCCGACGACATGATCCCGGGCGGTCACGGACAGAGCTGGCAGAGCTTGCTGACGCAGATCTATGATCCGGACAAGATGCATACCATCATGCGGCGCGGCTTTGCCGAGATCATCGAAGAATCCGACCCGACGCCACTGATTGCGTTTTTCAATTCTGACCTGGGGCAACGGATCATTCAGCTGGAGCTCTCCGCGCGGCGCGCGATGATCGACGATGTGGTCGAAGAGGCGGCGCGGCAGAGCTATCTCGACCTCAGGGGCACCGATGATGCGCGCCTGAAACAGATCGAGCGGTTCATCGCGGTCAATGACCTGCTGGAGGCCAATGTCACCGGGGCGCTGAACGCGTCCTTCCGGTTCTATTCCGGTCTGGTGCAAGGCGGCGGGCTGGGCATGAGCGAGGCCGATATCCTGCAGGACGTCTGGTCGCAGGAAGAGGAAACCCGCGACGATACGCGAGAGTGGATCTACGCCTTTTTGCTGCTGGCCTATGAGCCGCTGTCGGACGAGGAGCTCGACGCCTATATCGCCCTGTCCGAAACAACGCAGGGCAGGGCGCTGAACCGGGCGCTTTTTGCCGGGTTCAACGACATGTACGATGAGGTGTCCTTTGCACTCGGTCTGGCCGCGGCGCAAATGATGCAGCAGCAGGAACTCTGACCGGCGCGGCGCCAAAGGATCCGCAACAAAGGCTTGACAACAGGTCCGCGCCACGGCCATAAGCCGCGCACGTGAAAGACGGGGCTTCGGTCCCGCCTTTTTGTTTTTAGTCAACGATCGTCCCGGAAGGGGCGCGCTGTCCGAAGGCGGGGCCTTGGTCCCGGAAAACGCCGCAAGGGGCCGCAGGACGCGGGAAAAGCAAAGGAAGACACGCATGTTCGCGGTACTCAAGACCGGCGGCAAGCAGTACAAGGTCCAGTCGGGCGATACGCTCCGAGTGGAAAAGCTGGCCGCAGACGCGGGTGAAACCGTGCAGTTCAACGAAATCCTGATGCTGGGCGGTGACACCACCGTCATCGGCGCGCCCACCGTCGCAGGCGCGGCCGTGCAGGCCGAAGTGATCGACCAGGTCAAGGGCGACAAGCTGATCCACTTCGTCAAGCGCCGCCGCAAGCACGGCTCGCAGCGCACCAAGGGGCACCGTCAAAAGCTGACCCTTGTACGCGTGACCGAGATCCTTGCCGAGGGTGCAGATGCCTCCGGCGTCAAGGCCGCGATCGGTGCGGGTTCCGCGCCCAAAGCCGCCGCAACCACTGCTGCGGTCGCCGCCGCACCGGTTGAAAACGGCGACGACCTGACCCAGATCACAGGTGTTGGCCCCGCCGCCGCCAAGAAGCTGGCCGAAGCCGGCATCACCACTTTCGCCGCGCTCGCCGCCGTCGACCCGGAAACCTTCGAGGCGACCAAGGTCAAGCCCGAGTGGGTCGAACAGGCCAAGACGCTGGCCTGAGACAGTCAAGGAGAGACAGATATGGCACATAAAAAAGCAGGCGGTTCCTCCCGCAACGGACGCGACTCTGCAGGCCGTCGCCTTGGCGTGAAGCTCTATGGCGGTCAGGCTGCGATCCCGGGCAACATCATCGTGCGTCAACGCGGCACCAAGTTCTGGCCGGGCGAAGGCGTGGGCATGGGCAAGGATCACACCATCTTTGCCACCGTCGACGGCGCCGTTCAGTTCCACAAGGGCCTGAAGGGGCGAACCTTCATTTCGGTCCTGCCGGTGGCCGAGGCCGCGGAATAACGCCGAAGCACTTGTTTTGAAAATGGACAGGGGGATCGGCCAGTCAGCCGGTCCCCCTTGCCTTTGAAAGGTCCCGGATCAGCCCTGCTCTGGACAAACCGACCTGCACCTTGGTTGCAGGCACCGAGCCGGATCCGGCCTTGCACAGGAGGAGCGTGCATATGGGCCTTGTTACTTCGGTTGATCAGCCAACCGTTTCGATGGACCGTTTTGACCTGCGCCCGGTGCGTCAGTCCGATGTCGGGCTGATGCAGCTGTATGCCGGGGATGAACGGGTCGCGCGGATGACGGCGACGATCGCGCATCCTTTGCCGCCCGGCGTCTGCGAGGCTTTTCTGGACCGCGTCACCGCCTCCGAGCGGACCGAGGACGTCTGGGCCATGGACGCGACCAAGGTTGGTGGCTCCGAACTGATGGGCCTGATTTCGCTGTCCCGCATGGACAGGAACCAGTCCGAAGTCAGCTATTGGGTTGCCCCGGCGTTCTGGAACACGGGTCTCGCGTCCGAGGCCGTGCGTGCATTGGTCGAGGCCAACCCGATGGGCAACGCGACGATGTTCGCCTCGGTGTTTCAGGACAACCCGGCTTCGGCCCGGGTGCTGGTCAACAGCGGCTTTGAATATATCGGCGACGCCGAGGCGTTCTGTCTGGCGCGCAATTCCAAGGTCCCGACATGGACATACATTCGCAAGCTGGGCTGAGCGGTGATCACGACAGAGCGGCTAGTCCTGCGGCAGATGGTTTCCGCGGATGCCGGTTGGATCGCGCGCGAGATCGCCAACCCGAATGTCCAGCGTTGGCTGACCTCGCCGCCGCATCCTTACCGGCTGCAGGACGCGCAAACCTTCATCTCGGAACTCGCCACTGGCCCCGGGTTCCGGGCGATAGAGCATGCGGGCGAGCCGCTGGGCGTCATTTCGATCGAGGCGGCCGACCGGTTTTCCCCGGATCGTCCATCCTTGCCGGAACTGGGCTATTGGCTGCGTGAATCCGCCTGGGGCCGGGGCTATGCGACCGAGGCTGCCCGCGCGCTGTTGTTGTGGCATGACCGGACGTCAGGCGGCGACATCTACAGCGGATATATCTCCGGAAATGAGGCCTCGGCTTCGGTGCTTGGCAAACTGGGGTTCTCGGCGCTTGAAACCGTGACGCGCCGGGCGCAGTTTCTGGGCAGTGATGTTACCATCCACCGTGTCTTGCGCCATCCCGGCGCGGGCGCTTCGTGACTTTTCGCTGCGACTTTCCTCTGCCCGCAATCCTCTGTAGACCCCGGTTCACCGTGACCAGAAAGCCTGTCCCATGAAGTTTCTCGATCTCTGCAAGGTCTACATCCGCTCCGGCGCGGGCGGAAATGGCTGTATCAGCTTCCGCCGCGAAAAGTTCATCGAATTCGGCGGACCGAACGGCGGCGACGGCGGCAACGGTGGCTCTGTCTGGGTCGAGGCCGTCGACGGTTTGAACACGTTGATCGATTTTCGCTATCAGCAACACTGGTTCGCCCGGAATGGCGAGGCGGGCAAAGGCTCTAACCGGACCGGCGCGACCGGTGAGGACATCGTTCTGCGGGTGCCGGTTGGAACCGAAATCCTCGAAGAGGATGAAGAAACCGTCATCGCTGACCTGACAGAACTGGGCGATCGCGTGCTGCTGGCCAAGGGCGGCAATGGCGGCTGGGGCAACGCGCAGTTCAAGACGGCCACCAATCAGGCCCCGCGCCGCGCCAACCCGGGGCAAGAGGGCGTCGAACGCACGCTCTGGCTGCGGCTCAAGCTGATCGCGGACGTGGGCCTTGTGGGCCTGCCCAACGCGGGCAAGAGCACCTTTCTCTCGGTGACTTCCAACGCCCGGCCCAAGATCGCCGATTATCCCTTTACCACGCTCCACCCCAATCTTGGGGTGGTGTCGGTGGACAACACCGAATTCGTTGTGGCGGACATTCCGGGCCTGATCGAAGGCGCGCATGAAGGCAGGGGCCTAGGCGACATCTTTCTGGGCCATGTCGAACGCAGCGCCGTGCTGCTGCATCTGATCGACGGGACGTCGGGCACGCTGATCGAGGATTACCAGACGATCTGCGATGAACTCGACGCCTACGGCGCGGGGCTGGCCGACAAACCGCGCGTCACGGTCCTGAACAAGATCGACGCGCTGGACGACGAGGAACGGGTCTTTCTCAAGGATGAGCTTGAGGCGGCGGGAGCCGGGACCGTCATGCTCATGTCCGGGGCCAGCAAGGAAGGCGTGACAGAGGTTCTGCGCACCCTGCGGCCCCATGTCGAGGCGCGGCGCGAACAGGATCGCCCCGCGCCCGAGCAGGAGGACGAGACGTGGCAACCCTGACCGAAGCGCGCCAGCATCTGCTGACCACGGCACGCCGCGTGGTGGTCAAGATCGGCTCGGCCCTTTTGGTCGATCGCCAGACCGGCGATCTGCGCACCGAATGGCTGGCCGCCATCGCGCAGGACGTCAAGGCCCTGAAATCCCGCGGTGCGGATGTGGTTCTGGTCTCCTCCGGTTCTATCGCGCTTGGCCGTGGCATCCTGAAATTGCCCACGGCCGATCTGCCGCTGGAACAGTCTCAGGCCGCCGCCGCCGTGGGTCAGATCCGTCTTGCCCGCGCATGGGAAGAGGCGCTGGCCCCGCATGGGCTGACCACCGCGCAGGTGCTGGTGACGCTGGAAGACAGTGCCGACCGCCGCCGTTATCTGAACTCGCGGGCGACACTCGAAACCCTGCTGGGTTTTGGCGCGGTGCCGATCGTCAATGAAAACGACACGGTTGCCACGGACGAGATCCGCTATGGTGACAACGACCGCCTTGCCGCGCAGGTGGCGGTGACCATTGGCGCGGACCTGCTGGTGCTTTTGTCCGATGTGGATGGTCTCTACACCGGCAACCCCAACAGCGACCCGGATGCGCAGCGTCTTGCGGTGATCTCGGACATCACTCCCGCAATCGAGGCGATGGCCGGGGATGCCGGGTCGGGGCTGTCCAAGGGCGGGATGAAGACCAAGGTCATGGCAGGCAAGACCGCCACCGCCTCGGGCTGTGCGATGATCATCGGTCACGGCGCGGACCTGCACCCATTGCAACGGCTGATCGAGGGCGCGCCCTCGACCCTGTTCACCCCGCATCTGGATCCGCACACCGCCCGCAAGCGCTGGATCGCGGCGATGAAGCCGCAGGGCACGCTGTGGCTGGACGAAGGGGCGGTTCTGGCGCTGGCTGCCGGAAAGTCCCTTCTGCCTGCCGGGCTGCGCACGGTCGATGGTGATTTCGGACGCGGCGAACCCGTCACGATCCGCAGCGTGGGCGGCCAGACGCTGGGGCAGGGGCTGACGCGCTATACCGCCGCAGAGGCCCGCGCCATCGCGGGCCATCACAGCCGCGATATCGAAGGAATCCTTGGCTATCCAGGACGCGCCGTGCTGATCCACCGCGATGACATGGCGGTGTGACCTGCGGCTTTGACCGGGGCGCTTCTTGTCATTAAAACTACGCGAATCCACCGCTGGCCAGAGGGCTGATCCAATGAAAGATCTCCACAACATTCCCGCCCTGATGCAGGACATTGGCGAACAGGCGCGTGCCGCCGCGGCCGAACTGGCCTTTGCCCCAGCCGAGCAGAAGCAAAAGGCGCTGGAGGCTGCCGCCGACACCGTCTGGGAACGGCGTGCGCTGATCATCGAAGCCAACGCCAAGGACCTTGAGTTCGGGCGTGAAAAGGGGCTGAGCACGGCGATGATGGACCGCCTCATGCTGGATGAGGCGCGAATCGAGGGCATCTGCTCCTCATTGCGCTCTGTCGCGGCGCAGGACGATCCTGTCGGCGCCGTCATGGCCGAATGGGACCGCCCCACCGGCCTGCATATTCAGCGCATTCGCACGCCCTTGGGCGTGGTTGGCGTGATCTACGAATCCCGGCCCAATGTGACCGCCGATGCGGGCGCGCTTTGTCTGAAGGCGGGCAATGCCGTGATCCTGCGCGGCGGCTCGGAGAGCTTTCATTCCTCCGGGGCGATCCACGCCTGTCTGGTGGAAGGGTTGCGGTCGGCAGGCCTGCCCACTGCGGCGATCCAGCTGGTGCCGACGCGCGACCGGGCGGCGGTCAGCGAGATGCTGACCATGACCGATTACATCGACGTCATTGTTCCGCGCGGCGGCAAGGGACTGGTCGGGCTGGTCCAGCGCGAGGCGCGGGTGCCGGTCTTTGCCCACCTCGAGGGCATCGTGCATATCTACATCGACAAGGAGGCCGACCCGGTCAAATCGCTGGCCGTGGTGCGTAACGCCAAGACCCGCCGCACCGGCATTTGTGGCGCGGCCGAGTGCCTGCTGATCCACAAGGACGTGGCGGAAACCATCGGGCAGGGCGTGATCCGCAACCTGATCGAGGCCGGTGTCGAAGTGCGTGCCGGCGCCGAGTTGCAGACCATTCCCGGCACGGTGCCCGCGACCTCCGAGGACTGGGGCCATGAATACCTCGACAGCATCATCGCCGCCCGGGTGGTCGCGGATATCGACGAGGCCATTTCCCATATCCGCAAATATGGATCGAACCACACCGATTGTATCCTGACCGAGGATGACGCCGCAGCGGCACGTTTTTTCGAACGGCTGGATTCGGCGATCCTGATGCGCAATGCCTCGACCCAGTTCGCCGACGGGGGCGAGTTCGGCATGGGGGCGGAAATCGGCATCGCCACAGGCAAGATGCATGCGCGCGGACCGGTGGGCGCAGAACAGTTGACCAGCTTCAAGTATATCGTGACCGGGGACGGAACGGTGCGCAACTGAGCGCGCCGCTCCCTTGCCTGTCAGGCGATCTTGATCGTGATGACCTCATCGCGCAGTGTACTCATGACTTTCAACCTCCGCGCCTCGGCGAGGATCGGCAACATGGCGAACTGCACCCTGTCCGGGGCGGGATCCTCCAGCGGCGCGCTGCCGTTCAGGTGATCCCAGAGCATCGGATCCACCGCGATGCGCGGCCCCTGCGCCGTGATCGACCAGCCCGCAGCATTCCGTTCAAAGCGGACGGTGCCGCCATGGGGCAGGGCGGTATCGCAGCAGAGAAAGGCGAGGAAGGCCAGTTGCACCTCCGGGCGTGGCAGGTCCTCGGTCGGCAGCCAGTCGCACTGTGTCTTGCCGCCCTTGCCCAGCCCTGACAAGGTGGACATCACATCGCGCGGCCTCATCATTTGCTGTGACTCGGCACTGCCAAAGGCGACGCGAAAGAACCGGATCCGAGCAGAGGCGCTTTGGCAACTGTCCTGGATCAGTTCCATCTCGGGGCTAGGGTCACCCGGGCTGGACAGGGCGATCAATTCCAGCCCGTTCTGGATTGCGCCGATCGGACTGATCAGGTCGTGGCACAGGCGCGACCCGACAAGTGCGGCGAGTTTGGCGCTGGACTGGGACATGGCATGGCTCCGTCAGGAAGGATAAGGATGAACGATCTCAACTCTTTACTTGAACCCGGTATGCTGGTTCAACATCCCGACCAGCCCGATTGGGGGATCGGTCAGGTGCAGTCCAACATCGGCGGGCGCATTACTGTCAACTTCCGCGAACAGGGCAAGGTGGTTCTGGACGGCGCCAGGGTCACTCTGGTCCCCGTTTATGATGGTTAACGTAGTGGGTCAGGGGTTGATGTTTGGTTAACTGCACTTTCGGAATTTTGGCAAGAGTTGCACTCAAACCGAGCCTTGCCTATGAGCACAGGACGCGAAGCGAACGGTGACAGGAGCGACCGCAGTGAAGGAGGCCTTCTCGGTCCGACTGGCAGGCAGCGACGATGATATCGCCGCAGCGCAGCGGCTGCGATATGAGGTCTTTGTCGAGGAACTGGGCGGCGACGGCGCCTTGGTCGATCATGAGGCCCGGCTTGAACGCGATGCTTTTGACCCGTTCTTCGACCACCTGCTTGTCTGTGACGAGACCCGCAATGGCGATGTCGTGGGGGTCTACCGGCTCTTGCGTGACGATCAGGCGGTATCCGCCGGGCAGTTCTATTCCGAAGATGAATATGACCTGACTCCGCTGCGCAAAAGCGGACGCAAATTGCTGGAACTGGGGCGATCCTGTCTGCACCGCCAGTACCGGGGCGGCGCGGCCATGTTCCACCTGTGGCAGGGGTTGGCGGATTACGTCCTGAAACACCGGATCGATGTCCTGTTCGGCGTGGCGAGTTTCCATGGCACCGATGCCGCGAAACTGGCCGAACCCCTGTCACTGCTGCATCATCGCCACCTTGCGCCGTCGGACCTGCGAGTGCGGGCGCGGGCGTTTCAGCCGATGAACCTGCTGTCCGAGGATGAGATCGACCGGCGCAAGGCCATGTTGCAGGTGCCGGCGCTGATCAAGGCCTACCTGCGGTTGGGCGGCTTTGTGGGTGAGGGGGCCTTTGTCGACCGGGCCTTCAACACCACGGACGTCTGCCTGGTGATGGACACCGCCCGCATGAACGAACGGCAGCGCGCGCTTTATACCCAAGAGCGGGCGACATGAGGCGGTCATGAGCCAGACATGGCAAGGGGCCGAACCGCCCGAGTATCCGCCGATCCAGACGGCGGGCTGGCTGCGGATCGCGTGGCGCGCGCCTGTCATGATCGTGGTGATTTTTGGCTGTCTGGCGCTTTTGCTGCTTGTCCGTTTGGTGGAACGTCCGCTCTATGGTCTGCGCCGCCCGGTCACGCCATACATCACGCAATTTGTCTGTGGCACCGTTCTGAAAGTGATGGGCCTGCCGGTAGAGGTGCGCGGACGCGCGATGCAAGAGGTGGGGGCGATTGTCGCCAACCATACGTCGTGGCTGGATATCTTTGTTCTGAACAGCCGCAAGACGATCTACTTTGTCTCCAAGTCAGAGGTGTCCGCATGGCCCGGGATCGGTTGGCTGGCGCGCGCGACCGGCACACTGTTCATTCGCCGCGACCGGCGTGAGGCGCAGAGCCAGACCCGCATTTTCGAGGACCGGCTGGCCGCCGGGCATCGGCTTCTGTTCTTCCCGGAGGGTACGTCGACCGACGGACTGCGTGTCCTGCCTTTCAAGACCACCCTGTTCGAGGCGTTCTTTTCCGATGAACTGCGGCACCGGATGCGGGTGCAGCCGGTCAGCGTGGTCTACCATGCGCCGGAAGGGGCGTCTCCCCGGTTCTATGGCTGGTGGGGTGAGATGGAATTCGGGCCGTCGCTCTTGCAGATCCTCGCGCAAAAGCGGCAGGGCCGTGTCGTGATGACCTATCACCCGCCGGTGCGGGTCGATGACTACGCCAATCGCAAGAGCCTTGCCCGCGCTCTGGAAGAGTATGTCAGGGAGGGGCATGGGTCGGAACGCGGACCCGTTGATCCGGCACTGTAATAGCCGAAGGGGCGCTCAGCCTTTCATGGCTGCGACGAGCGCCTGCAACGCGGCCGCCGGATCGTCCTGGCTCCAGATCTCTTCGCCGATGGCAAAGAAATCCGTGACGGGGGTCAGCGAGCGGACAAGTTCGGGGGTCAGCCCGCCCTCGGCGACCACTGGCAGCTCGATCATCTCGGACCACCAGCCAAACAGCTCTGCCTCGGCCAGTTCCCCATCCCCCAGCGCGCCCGACACAGGCCCGAACGACACGTAATCCGCGCCGCTTTCACCGGCGGTCATGCCGTCATGCCGCGATTGCCGACACCCTGCGCCGACGATGGCATCGGCCCCCAGCGTCTTGCGCGCGGACCGGACAGACCGGGACCCGTCCAACAGGTGCACGCCGTCCAGCCCCAGTCGGTCAGCCAGCACCACATGCGTGTCGATCACCAGCGCCACGTCCAACCGGTGCGCCACCTCGCGCACCGCATCCGCCGCCCGTGTCAGCCGATCCTCGCCTCGCGTGGCCAGGCTGAGCCGCAGGCAGGCCACCTCGACCGTATCCATGACGCGCGCCAGACTGTCCGGGAACGACCCGAGATCAAATTCGGGCGGGGTCACAAGGTAGATCTGCGGGGCGTCCTGGTCTGGGGTCGTCATGGTCTTGGCTCCTCGTCCGGTGGTCCTCTTAGCGCGGGTCGCGCACCAATGCACGGCGCTTTTTCAGCTTGCGGCCAAGGCTTGTCCTTCGCGGCGGCAACCGCTAGGCCAGCGCCGATCGACAGGGAGTGACAGATGGCGACGGGCAATCCCCAACCGGCCATGGTGCTGGTGCGGCCCCAGATGGGCGAGAACATCGGCGCGGCGGCACGGGCGATGTGGAATTTCGGGCTGGACCGGATGCGGATCGTCGCGCCGCGCGACGGCTGGCCCAATCAAAAGGCCGTCGCCATGTCCAGCGGGGCGGGACGTTTGCTGGATGAGGCCCTGCTGTCGCCGGATGTTCCGGGCGCGCTGTCCGATTGTACCTTTGTGCTGGCCACCACGGCGCGGCCCCGCGACATGACCAAGACGGTCTACACGCCCGAGGCCGCCATGACCGAGATGGCCAGGCGAATCGCGCGTGGCGAAAAGACGGCGGTCCTGTTCGGGCCGGAGCGGGCCGGGCTGGAGAACGAGGACATCGCCTTTGCCAACGGCATCATCTCTGTCCCGGTCAACCCGCAGTTCGCCTCGCTGAACCTCGCGCAATGCGTGCTCTTGTGTTCCTACGAATGGCAACGGGCGACCGAGACTGCGCCTGCGGTGGTCGAGGCAATGGCCGGAACCGATCTGGCCGAGCATCACGAGGTGGAACACCTTGCCCGGCACTACGAGGACCGGATGCAGGAGGCCGGTTTCTTCTTTCCCGACCACAAGGCCGACAGCATGAAGGTCAACTTGCGCAACATGTGGTCACGGCTGCCGTTGACCCGCGCCGAGGTGCAGATGCTGCACGGCATGATGCGCCAGATGGTCCGCTGGAAAAGCAAAACGGACTGACCCGGGAGGAAGGTCAGCCCGTCTGTGCGTGGTCCGGAGATGAGGAGACATTCTCCGGACCGGATCGGCAATGCGATCAGTAGTTGTTGCCACCGTAGGTCTGCTTCTTCGGCGCGTTGTAGGTATTCTTGGGCTTGTAGGTCGGCGCGGGCTTGTAGACCGGCTTCGGCGGCGTCCAGGTGCACTGGTAGTTCTGGATGTAATCGCCGTGCACCCAGTAGTAGGTGTTCTGGTACTGGACCTGCACCCAGCCGTATTGTGTGTCATAGGTCTGCAGCGCGGTGCAGGGGGTGAAGGTCCCGACCACCGGGTAGTTCTGGCCCGGGCCGGTGCGATAGTTCAGGTGGCTGTTGCCAACCCATACCTGGTCTGCGACGGCGGCGGTGCCTGCCAGGGTGGCTGCTGCGGTGATGGCAGAGATGATAAAGGTTTTCATGGCTCGGTTCCTTTGGATTTATGATCTGGTTCTATTGGTCTGTCTTTTCATCTTGTGCCTAAACCTTACGCCGGTGAAGACATTTTCTTAAGTCTGGCATTCCTGACCACGAAAATCCCTACTTTTGCCGGCCTCGGCGGGCCCTGGAGCTGGCGCTGAATGCTCGACACAAAAAAGCGGACTGACCATGTCGGTCAGTCCGCGAGTGGGCCGGGCCGGCCAGGGAGGAGGAAACCGGCGCCGGGATCCTGGGAGGGATCAGTAGTTGTAGTTCCAGGTCTGGTTGTGGTGCTTCTTGGGTGCCCACTGCTGGATGTGCTTCTTCTTCGGCGCCCAATGGCAGGCGTGGCCCTGCACGTAGTCGGCCTTCACCCA
>JAXMNQ010000018.1:0-102832 GCA_034670345.1 Paracoccaceae bacterium
CCGCCACCGCCACCGCCGCCCGCGCCGCCGCCGCCGCCACCGCCGCCCGCGCCGCCGCATATTCCGATGCAGGTCTTGCCCCGGTGGCGATGTTGTCCACATCGCTGTGGCACGACCTCGGCTGGCCGGAGGGGCTGTCGCCCGAGGATATCGGCCCGACGCTGCTCGACAGTGATCCCCGCTTTGCTTTCTTCAAACGCTGGTATGACGGCATGGTGCGCGGCGCGCCGATGGATTGGGAGTTGCAGCGCCGTGTGGCGCTGATCCCGCCGGAGGTCTGGGAGGCCGGGGCGGATGCCGTGGCCGAGGCGATTGCGGAGATTGAGGCTGAGTGGGTCTCCCATCAGGCGCAGATCATCGAGCGATTGGTACTGGACGACTCCACGCTTCGGTACTCTGCGCAGCCGATAGAAGCATCCAACGAGGAACGGCTTGCGCGGCACCTGTCGCGCGTCGAAGACGCATTGGAAGACATGCTTGCCCTGGGTGGCAACAACGGGCTGTCCGAGCGCACGGCCGAATACAGGATTATCAAGCGTTTGGTCGCCAAGTACTCGGACGATCCCGAGCGCATTGCTTTTGACCTGACTGACGTAAACAGAAGCATCCGCCGCCAAATCGACGCATTGGAATACGCGGACGATGAGCCTATCCGTCTGTTGCAGGCCGCGAATTCGGCCTGCATTTCTACAATCTGCGACATGGAGCCTGACATTGCGCAGGAATTGGAACGGGTCTATCCGAAGCCCCCGGTCACTCTGAACGAGCAAGATGCGGATCTGCTTGAGACGGCGCTTACCCTCAGCGGTGCCATGCTTGATGCACCAGCGGCAGAGACTACGCGCGAAGACGCTGCGGAGATCCTGTTCGGTGAGATCATTGACGCGGCGCGAGAGAACATGCCGGACGGGCCGCGCAGGTTGGCGTCAACCTATCGCTCCATCGTTCTGCGTCGTCAAATCTCGCGGCTGGCGCAGCAGGCTCGTGACTGGACGAAAATTCCGGCACTTGCCAAGCATTACGATAGCGATCTGTCGAAAGCGGCGGGCGTCGTAGGGCGCTATGCTGGTGTGGGAGGGCTGTTGTCGGGCGCCGTCGTTATACTAGGCAAGCTTCTGGGCGTTTGAAGTCGGGGTGAACCCCGCCCTACGGCCTTGGCCGGGTCTCAGAATTCGCGGCGGAAGGGCTCGTTTTCGGCCCATCACGCAGGGCGTCGCGCCGAAGTCCGCCGCCCATGTGTCGTTGGTATTCTCCTGCCCGGTGTCGTTCGGAAAGATCGTGGCCACCGTATGGGTCCAGAAGCGCCGCGTCATGAAACCGGTACTGACCGCCGGGCCGCGACAGAGGCTGTCCGCGTGGACGAACTGGCCACTTTGGCCGGTGCTGAGGCATTGCAACAGGTCTCGCAGGGCTGGCAACCTGCTGTTTACCGTCCTGCCTCTAGGGTCGCGGCCACGGAGGACACATGGCGACCATAGAAACATCCCTGGCGCGGGCAAAGGCGCATCACCGCAAAGGCGACCCGGGACGCGCACGGGCGCTGTGCCGAGACGTCCTGCAGCGCTATCCGCGCAACACGCGGGCAAGGGAGCTGATGGCGCGTCTGCCGGAACCGCAACCGCCGCAGGACCTGCTGGAGGCTCTGGTTCAGGCGCACAGGTCGGGGCATTCGGCGCTGGTGGCCGAGGAAGCGGCGAAGCTGCTGCCACATTATCCCGAAAGCTATGTGCTGTGGCAGATCCACGGCGGGGTGCTGCTGGAACTGGGCGCCTTTGCTCCGGCGGAGGAGTCCCTGCGCCGCGCTGCAGATCTGCGGCCGGATCTGCCGGAGGCGCGGGTCAACCTGTCCGTGGCCCTGCGTGCATTGGGGCGGCTTGGGGCGGCGGAGGCGCAGGCGCGTCAGGCACGGGCGCTCGCCCCGGGGCAGCCGGGGGCGCTGATGGAACTGGCCTCCGTGCTGGCGGACCGGGGCGATCTGCCTGCCGCCGCTGACCTCTGCCGCGAAGTTCTGGCGCAGGATCCCCAGGTGGCCACGGCGCAGAATATCCTGGGCGTCGCCGCCTATGAACAAGGGCAATTTGCCGAGGCGGAGGGCTGTTACCGCAAGGCGGTGGAAATTGCGCCCCGCTTTGCCGAGGCGCATCGCAACCTGTCGGCGCTGCGGCAGTGGCAGGATGAGGATGCGCAGCTTGCGCAGATGGAGGCGCTGCATGCCGATCCGGCGGTGTCACCGATGGACCGCGCGCGGGTCTGTTTCGGGTTGTTCGATGCGCTGCACGGGCTGGGCCAGCATGACCGCGCGTGGGACTATCTGCGAGAGGGGAATGCGCTGCGCAAGGCGCTGATGGGCTATGACTTCGCGCAGGACCGGGCCTTGTTCGACCGGCTTTCCGCACTCGATGTAAAGCCGCTGGTCGGGATCGAGCCCGCGCCCGTGGTGCCGATCTTCATCCTCGGGATGCCGCGATCGGGGACGACACTGACAGAGCAGATCATTTCCGCACATCCGCAGGTTGCCGGGGCCGGGGAACTGACTCTGGCGGCAGATCTGCTGCGCGGCATCGTGGCAGGCGAACCGCAGACCGAAGACCGGCTGCGTGCCTTTCGGGTGGCCTATCTGGAGGGCCTGGCGCAATACGCGCAGGGGGCGACTTTTGTGACCGACAAGATGCCGCACAACTTCTGTTTCCTGCCGCTGATCGCGGCGGCTCTGCCCGAGGCGCGCATCATTCATGTGGTGCGGGATGCGGCCTCTGTCTGCTGGTCGAACCTGAAGCAGTATTTCACCGCCGCGTCGCTGGGCTATTGTTACGATCTGGACGACGTGGTGGCCTATCACGGGCTGTACCGCGACTGGATGGAACAGTGCGAGAGCGACTGGCCGGGGCGGGTGCGCAGGCTGGATTACGCGGCGTTGACGCATGACCCAGAGGCACAGACGCGGGCGCTGATCGCCGATCTGGGGCTGGACTGGGATGCTGCCTGCCTGTCGCCAGAACGCAATGGTCGGCGGGTGCACACGGCCTCTGCCGGGCAGGTGCGGCGCGGCGTCTACCGGGCGCGGACGGATGCCTGGGCGCCCTATGCGGATTTTGTCGCCGGGGCCTTTGCCCGATTGCCGGTCGATTCTTGAAGCTTGCCGCCGAATAGCGCATGATGGCCGCCGAGGGCAGCGCCGGGGGAGACGGGAAACCCGCACCCGGGCAACGAGAGACAGGTGATATGAAGCAAGCGATTTTGATGACCGCATGCCTGGCACTGGTGGCCTGCGGCGGAGGAAACAGCCGGACAGAACGGGGATATACGGGCGGCGGCGTGCAAGTGCGCACTGCCTCTGGCGCTGTGGCGGATGCCTGCGTCCGGGCAGGCCGCAAGGAGGCGAACACCCGGCGGTGCGGCTGCGTGCAGGCGGTCGCCGATCAGGATCTGAGCGCCTCGGATCAGCGCCTTGCGGTGACGTTCTTTTCCGATCCGCACCGCGCGCAGGAAATCCGCCAGTCCGACAACCCGCGGCATGAGGCGTTCTGGCAGCGGTACAAGGCCTTTGCGGCGCGTGCGGAAACGGTCTGTCGCGCCACCTGAGGGCTCAGGCCGGGCCTTGGGCGTGGTCGATGATCCGCCCGACAAGGCAATCCAGACTGTCGGTCCATGAGATATCCGGCGGCAGCAGCGGCGCGGCCAGCGACAACTCGGTGCAGGCGATCAGGATATGATCGGTCCGTTCCTGCAAGCGTCGGGCCTGTTCGGTGAAGGCGGGTAGGATCTCCTGTGCCGATGCGCCCGCCTTGACAGCGCGGATCATCTCGAGCAACGGCGCATCGTCCACCGGCCCGGTAAAGGGCAGGTCCAGATAGGCGTCAAAGACGCCGGTCAGGCGCGTTGCCGGTGAGGCGAGAATGCCGATCCGGCCCTTGTCCGTCAGCGTCTGCGCGGTGGCCGACAGCATGTCCAGAAAGGGCAGATCGCTGGCGGCACGGATGTCACCCGCGTAGTGATGCGCGGTGTTGCAGGGCATGGCCAGCGCCGTGGCCCCCGCCGCCGCCAGGTCCCGCGCCATCTGTTGCAACACCGGCAGCGGCGAAGGACCGGTGCCGTCTATCAATGCCTTGATGCGCGAAGGCACGGCGGGATTTTGATGCACGATCAGCGGGATATGGTCCGCGTCATCCTGCGCCGGCGTGGCGTCCAGCAGTTTTTGCATCAACAGGATGGTGGCCTGTGGCCCCATCCCGCCCAGAATGCCCACCGGCCTCATGCGGACCTCACGCGCGGGATTTCACGTCAAAGGCATGGGTGTAGCCGGTCAGGCCGATGGCCCCGCCAGTGTGCAGGAAGACCACGCGCTCCTCTTCCTTGAAGTGGCCCTTGCGGATCAGGTCGATCAGGCCCGCCGCGCCCTTGGCGGAATAGACCGGGTCCAGCAGGATCGCCTCTGTCCGGGCAAAGATGTCGATCGCCTCCAGCGTGCTTTCCGCCGGGATGCCATAGCCGTCGCCGACGTAATCGGTGTTGGCCACCACGTCCTCACGTTTGACCACGCCGGGGCAGCTCAGCTTTTCGGCGGTCTTCACAGCGAGGTTGTAGACGTTTTCCTCTTGCTTGGGCTTGGGGGCGCGGACGCCGATGCCCAGCAGCGGAATGCCTGCGTTCATCGCCGACAGGCCGGTGATCAACCCGGCCTGCGTGCCCGCGGATCCGGTGGCATGCACGATATGATCCACCCGCAGGCCCATTTCGCTGAACTGGTTGATCATTTCCAGCGCGCAATTCACATAGCCCAGCGCACCGATGGCGTTCGACCCGCCGCCGGGGATGGTATAGGCGCGCTTGCCCGCGGCGCGCATCCTGTCGGCCACCGCCTCCATCTCGGCGTTCATGTCCAGATCCGGGCCGCGATGTTCGATCGAGGCGCCGTGCAGCACATCCAGCAGAACGTTGCCGTTATAGCGATAGTTCTCGTGGTTGTAGCCGGTGCGATCCTCCAGCAGGATATGGCAGTCGAGGCCCAGTTTGGCGGCGGCGGCGGCGGTCTGGCGGGCGTGGTTGGACTGCGTCGCGCCCTGCGTCAGGACCACCTCTGCCCCCTGTTCCAGCGCATCGGCCATCAGGTATTCCAGCTTGCGGGTCTTGTTGCCGCCGGTCGAGAGGCCGGTGCAGTCGTCGCGCTTGATCCAGATTTCCGGCCCGCCCAGTGCCTCTGTCAGGCGCGGCATGAATTCCAGCGGAGTCGGCAGATGGGCCAGTCGAACGCGGGGAAACTTGGCGAGGTTCATAGGGATCAGCTTTCGTTGGCGGCGCAGGCGCGCAGGATTGTTTGGGGCAGGCGGGCTTCGGCGGTCATTGCGTGACCCACCATGCCCTCTGCGCGGGAAATGATCGAGGTGGCACGCGCAAGATCGGGCAGGGCCTCTGCATCGGCGCGCTGCCATGTGACGGTTTTCAGGAACTTGTGAACCGACAATCCCCCCGTATAGCGCGCGGCGGCCCCGGTGGGCAGAACATGGTTGGGGCCCGCGGCCTTGTCGCCAAAGGCGACGGTGGTGCCCGCGCCCAGAAAGAGTGAGCCGTAAGCGGTCAGCCGGCTCTGCCACCACGGCAGTTCGGCGCATTGGACGTGCAAGTGCTCGGGCGCGTAGCGGTCTGATTCCGCGGCCATTTCCTCGCGCGAGTCGCAGAGGACGATTTCGCCCATCGCCTCCCAGGCGGCCAGCGCGGTCTCACCGTTGCTGCCGCCGATGCGGGCGCAGGTCTCGGGCATCAGGTCGCGCACGCGGCGGGCCAGCGGTTCGTGATCGGTGATCAGCCAACAGGGCGAGGTCGGCCCGTGTTCAGCCTGACCGGCAAGGTCCAGCGCCACCAACGACGGGTCGGCGGTGGCATCGGCGAGGATCAGCACATCGGTGGGACCTGCGAACATGTCGATGCCCAGCGGGCCAAAGAGTTGGCGCTTGGCCTCGGCCACATAGGCGTTGCCCGGACCGGCAAGAACATCGGCGGGGGGCGTGCCGAACAGGCCGAAGGCCATGGCGGCGATGCCCTGCACCCCGCCAAGGCAGAGGATGCGGTCCGCGCCCGCCAGCGACATGGCGTAGAGCGTGGCCGGATCAATGCCCCGGGCCGTGCCGTCAACATCCCGGCGCGGCGGGGCGCAGGCGGTCACATGCGGCACTCCGGCGGCGCGCGCCGTCGTGATGGTCATCAGCGCCGAGGCGATATGCGCATAGCGCCCGCCCGGCACGTAACACCCGGCGGCAGAGACCGGCAGGCTTTTCTGCCCGGTTATCAGGCCGGGGCGCAGTTCCACCTCGAAATCCGTGACAGAGCCGCGTTGCGCTTGCGCAAAGGCGCGGATGTTTTCATGCGCATAGTCCAGCGCCTGTTTCAGATCGTCGGGCAGGCTGTCGCCTGCGCTGGAGGCGTCCCTGGCCGTGACTTCGACCGGGCCGGTCCATCCGTCGAGGCGCTGCGCGTAATCCAGCGCCGCCGCTTCGCCGCCCTGTTTCAGGCGGGCGAGCATGATCTGGACGGTATCGACAATGTCTGTCTCCGCAGCGGTCGGCAGGCCGGGGGCGGATTTTATCTGGCGGGGCGGCATGTGTTTTCCTTGACGAGAGGGGACAGGTTCACAAAAACGGAAACTGTGGGCAGGGAATTTGCGCGATGGTGATGAAGGGGGTGACCCTCAGGGGTCTGGAGGTTTTCGAGGCGCTGGCCTCCAGCGGGTCCGTCGCCAAGGCGGCCGAACTGACCGGGCTCAGCCAGCCCGCCGTCAGCCAGCAGATGCGCAACCTCGAGGCGGCGCTGGGCACCGACCTTGTGGATCACGCAAGGCGGCCGATGCGGCTGACCCCGGCGGGGCGGTCCTTTCTGACCCGGACGCAGGCGGTGCTGAGCCAGTTGCGGTTGGCCCAGAACGAATTGACGGTCATGGACCTGACCCATCTCAGCACCCTCAGCCTTGGGGTGATCGACGATTTCGACAACGACCTGACGCCGCGCCTTGTTACCATTCTGGCCGAAAGCATGACGCGCTGCCGGTTCAAGCTGATCACCGCGCCCAGCCACGAGATTTCCGAAGCGATCAAGGCGCGGCGCCTGCACCTCGCCATCTCGGCCAGCAGCGGTGAGGTGATGGAGGGGATCGTGGAATATCCCTTGGTCAGAGACCCTTATATCCTTGTCTGCGCCAAGGGTGCGGTCGAGGCCGCAGGTGGCATCAATGCGCTGATGAAGAGCCTTCCGATCCTGCGCTACGATCGCGCTCAGCTGATCGGACGGCAGATCGAGGCGCATCTGGCGCGGCAGAAACTGGAATTTGCGGAACGGTTCGAAATTGGCGCGCATCTGTCGCTGATGACGCTGGTGGCGCGCGGCACCGGCTGGGCGATCACGACGCCGCTGGGCTACATGCGGGCGGGGCGCTACCACGACCGGATGGAGGCGCACCCGCTGCCCTTCAAACCCTTTTCGCGTACCATCTCGTTGTTCGCGGGGACCGACTGGGCCGATCAGGTGCCGCGCGACGTGGCGCGGACCATGCGCCACCTGGTGCGCGACATGGTGATTTCCCCCGCGCTGGCGCAGCTGCCCTGGCTGGAGGGCGAATTGCGGGTACTGGAAAGCTGAGCGCGCGCGACTCGGGCGCACAATCGGCGGGGGAACCTGTTGCATGCGGCTAGATTGCCGCCTGCGGATCTTCTGTAAACGTTCAAGATGTGGATTTCGGAAGGGAAACCCGGAGTTTCAGGATTTCCGAAACTGGGGCGGGGCCTTGCCGGGGCCGCGCGGGCGGCGGGGTAAACCCCGCCCTACGGTTCCACGTGGTCGACGAAAGCCCGGACCGAGGCCTCGAACCCGCGCGGATCGTCGGCATGCAGCCAATGGCCCGCCTTCGGCATCTTGGCATAGCGGGCGCGCGGGAACAGTGGGCGGATTTGGTCGCGGTGTTCGGACAGGACGTAATCCGACTGACCGCCGGAGAGGAACAGGGTTGGCCCGTCGTAACTGCCGGACACCTCGGGAAAGCCGAGGATCTCGGACATCTCGGCGGCCAGCGTGTCGAGGTTCAGCTTCCACCGCTTTTCCTTCAGATCCAGCGACTGGGTGAAAAAGCTTTGCAGGGTCTTGTCCGGTACGGTCTTCGCCAATTGTTCCACCGCGTCCGAGCGTTTCTCGACCCGACTCAGATCGACGCCGCGCATGGCCTCGATGAACTGGATCTGGCTGTGGGTATAGGCCACGGGCGCAATATCGGCGACCAGCAGCGAGGCGACCTTGTCCGGCTGCGTCAGCGCCAGAACCATCGCGGCCTTGCCGCCCATCGAATGGCCCACCACATGCGCCTGCCCGCCATATGCGTCGATCACCTCGGCCAGGTCGGCGGCAAGGTCATGGTAACTGTGGGTGTCGGTTTGCGGGCTGTCGCCGTGGTTGCGCATGTCGGGTGTCAGCACCTGCCAACGGTCCGACAGGCGGCGCGCGATGACGCCCCAGTTGCGCCCGGAGCCATAGAGGCCGTGGACGATCAGCAGCGGGGTTCCCCGGGCGGTGCCCTGTGTCAGCGTGTTCAGCATGCAAACCTTCTACGATGCGGCCCGAGGCGTGGCAACGCGGTTGCGCGCGACCACGTCGGCGCCGCTGGCGGCAAGTGGTGCTGCGCGAATGTCCGCCTCTTTCTTCAGGGCGATGGACAGCTGTTCGCGATAGGCATGGCGGGTGATCTCGACCCCGCCGAGGCTGGACAAATGGGGGGTCAGGAACTGGGTGTCAAAGAGGGTAAAGCCGCTGCGGTTCAGCAGGTCGACGATCCATGCCAGCGCGATCTTCGAGGCATCGGTGGCGCGGGAAAACATCGACTCACCACAAAAGGCCGCGCCCACGGTGACGCCATAGACGCCGCCGATCAGGGCATTGTCGCGCCAGACCTCCAGCGAATGCGCATGACCCATGCCGTGCAGCGCGTGATAGAGATCTTGGATTTCGCAGTTGATCCATGTCTCGTCCCGGTCGGCGCAGCCGTCGATCACACCGGGGAAGTCCTGGTCGAGGGTGACGCTGTAGTCGTCGCGGCGCAACCGTTTGGCAAGGCTGCGCGAGATGCGGAACCCGTCCAGCGGCAGCACCCCCCGGCGGCGCGGATCGACCCAGAAGATCTCGGGATCGTCCCGCCGTTCGGCCATCGGAAAGATGCCGGTGCGGTAGGCGTGCAAGAGAAGCTCGGGAGTGACGCTCATGCGCCGAGACTATCCTTTTGGCACGGAGGGCAAAACCCATCCCGGCCCTGCGCCGGGACCTCTTGTCGGCGCAGAGGTCCCGGCGCAGGGCCGGGACGGGTGAGGTTCAGTCCAGCCCGCCCGCTTCCAGCCATTTTTCCAGCCAGTGGATGTTGTAGGCGCCGGTGTGGATGTCCTTTTCGCGCAGGAGCGCATGGAACAGCGGCACCGTCGTGTCCACACCATCCACGATCAGCTCTCCCAGCGCGCGGTTCAGACGGGCGAGCGCGGCGGGACGGTCCGCCCCGTGCACGATCAGCTTGGCGATCAGGCTGTCGTAATAGGGCGGGATCCGGTAGCCGTCATAGAGCGCCGAATCCATCCGCACACCCAGCCCGCCGGGGGCATGGAAATGTGAGATCGTCCCGGGTGAGGGGCGGAATTCCGGCAGTTTCTCGGCGTTGATCCGCACCTCGATGGCGTGGCCGTTGATCTTCAGGTCGTCCTGCGCGAAAGACAGCTTTTCGCCAGAGGCGACAAGGATCTGTTCACGCACCAGATCGACGCCAAAGATCGCCTCTGTCACCGGATGTTCGACCTGCAGGCGCGTGTTCATCTCGATGAAATAGAACTCGCCATCCTCATACAGGAATTCGATGGTGCCAGCGCCGCGATAGCCCATCCTCACCACGGCATCGGCACAGATCCCGCCAATGCGCGCCCGTTCCTCCGGCGTGATCGAGGGGCCGGGGGCCTCTTCGAAGACCTTCTGGTGGCGGCGCTGAAGCGAGCAGTCGCGTTCACCCAGATGCACACCGTTGCCCTGACCGTCGCCAAAGACCTGGATCTCGATGTGGCGCGGGCGCTGCAGGTATTTCTCGATATAGACTTCGTCGTTGCCGAAGGCGGCCTTGGCCTCGGAGCGGGCGGTCTGGTAGGCGCGTTCCATCTCGGACTCGTCGCGGGCGACCTTCATGCCGCGCCCGCCGCCGCCGGCGGTGGCCTTGACGATCACCGGATAGCCGAAGGAGGCACCGATCTCCTTGGCCTGCGCGACACTGTTGACGCCACCTTCGGAGCCGGGGACAACCGGAATCCCCAGCGTCTTGGCCGTCTCCTTGGCGGTGATCTTGTCCCCCATGGTGCGGATATGCTCGGCCGAGGGACCGATGAAGGTGATGTCGTGGTCCTCGACGATCTGCACGAAACGGGCGTTTTCCGACAGAAAGCCGTAGCCCGGGTGGATCATCGTCGATCCGGTGACCTCGCAGGCCGAGATGATGGCCGGGATGGACAGGTAGCTGTCGGGCGAGGGTGCGGGACCGATGCAAATGGTCTCATCCGCCATGCGCACATGCATGGCGTCGGCGTCGGCGGTGGAATGCACCGCGACCGAGGGGATGCCCATCTCGCGGCAGGCCCGGATGACGCGGAGCGCGATCTCGCCGCGGTTGGCGATCAGGATTTTCTGGGTCATGCGCTTACTCTAGGATGACCAGTGGGGCGCCATATTCCACCGGCGCGCCGTCCTCGACGAGGATGCGCCGGACGGTTCCGGCGCGCGGGGCGGGGATGTGGTTCATGGTCTTCATCGCCTCGACGATCAGCAGCGTGTCGCCTTCCTTGACCGTGGTGCCGACACTGATGAAGGACTCCGCACCGGGCTCGGCCTGCATGTAGACGGTGCCGACCATGGGCGAGGTGACGGCGCCGGGGTGGGCGGCAGGGTCTTCCGGCGTCTCGGCGGCGGGGGCGACCGGGGCAGCGGTCGGAGCAGGTGCCGCGTATGGGGCGGCGGCAACAGGGGCCGGGGCCGCCACTGTCACGGCGCGGCTGATGCGGACCTGCAGGCTGTCGTCATCGCCGTATTCGCGCATGACCTCCAGTTCGGTCAGGTCGTTCTTGTTCAGTACTTCCGCCAGCGCCTCGATGAAGGCAACGTCCGCCTCGGTCCTGTTTTCGCTCATGCCATCCTCGCCATGTGTCTCACCCGCAGGGGGTCTGCGCCGCTTATAGGCCAAGGCGCGGCGAAGGAAAAGCGATGCCGCGCAGCTTGCGTGAGCGCTATCGCCATTGCCATCTGGCGCGGGGACATTGCGCCGCCCGCCCCGCCCGCCTAGCATCTCCCACCGGGGAGGAGGGCGCATGAACATATCCACCTGGCTGGCCCGCACGGCCCGGATCACGCCGGATAAACCGGCGCTGTTCCTTGGCACCGATCTGGTGGCCGATTACGCTGCCTTTCACGGCGCAGCCCTGCGACTGGGCGCGGCCCTGCGGGCGCGGGGCATTCAGCCCGGCGACCGGGTGGCGCTGTTCATGAAAAACGTCCCCGATTACCTGATCGCCCAATACGGTGCGTGGTACGCCGGCGCGGCGGTTGTTCCGATCAATGCCAAGCTGCACCCGCGCGAGGCCGATTTCATCCTCAACAACTCCGGCGCGCGGCTGGTCTTTGCGACGCCCGGTCTTGCGGCGGCGCTGGCCGAGGTCACCACCGTCCCGGTGATCGAAACCGGCGCAGAGATCTGGGTCGGCCTGCTGGATCATCCGCCCTTGCCAGAGCCGGAGCATCGCGCCCCCGACGATCTGGCCTGGCTGTTCTACACATCCGGCACCACGGGCCGCCCCAAGGGGGTGATCATCACGCACCGGATGCTGGTGACCATGGCGCTGTGCTATCAATGCGACTGTGACCTTGTCGGGCCGGACGACAGCGCGCTCTATGCCGCGCCGCTCAGTCACGGGGCGGGTCTTTACAACCTGATGCATGTGCGGGCCGGGGCGCGTCATGTCTTTCCACTCTCCGGCGGTTTTGACGAGGGTGAGACGCTGGACCTTGCCGCACATTTCCGGGGTGCGCATCTGTTCATGGCGCCCACCATGGTGCAGCGGCTGACCCGCCATGCGCTGACGACGGGCCGCAAGGGTGAGGGGTTGCGCACCATCGTCTATGCGGGGGGGCCGATGTACATTGCCGATATCATTCAGGCGGTGGACCATTTCGGCCCGGTCTTCGTGCAGATCTACGGGCAGGGCGAATGCCCGATGGGGATCACCGCGCTGTCCCGCTTTGATGTGACAGACCGCGGGCATCCGCGCTGGCGCACGCGGCTGGGCTCGGTCGGTCGGGCGCAATCGGCCACGGAGGTGCGGATCGCGGATGAAACCGGCCAGACCCTGCCGCCGGATGAAGTGGGGGAAATCTGCGTGCGCGGCGATATCGTCATGCCGGGTTATTGGGAAAACCCCGAGGCAACCGCCAAGACACTGAAAGACGGCTGGCTCTGGACCGGGGACTTGGGGGCGATGGATGCCGATGGCTATGTCACGATGAAGGACCGCTCCAAGGATCTGATCATCTCGGGCGGGACCAATATCTATCCGCGCGAGGTCGAGGAGGCGCTGCTGGAGCATACCGCCATCAAGGAAGTGGCCGTGGTTGGCCGCCCGCACCCGGAATGGGGTGAGGAAGTGGTGGCCTTTGTCGTCTGTGACGGGCCGCTGGATGCCGCCGCACTGGACGCGCATTGCCTTGACCGCATTGCGCGTTTCAAGCGGCCCAAGGACTACGTTGCGCTGCAGGCGCTGCCCAAGAACAATTACGGCAAGGTGCTGAAGACCGAGCTGCGGGCCTCTTTTGTCTCGGACGGCTGATCCGGCGAGTCCGTGGCGACCGCAACCGGCTGGTCCGGGCCGCTCTCTGCCTGCCGGGTCTCACGCGGCTCTGTTGCGGCGCGCGTCTCGAACCTTGGTTCGGGTTCTTCGACGGGTGGCGCCTCGACCTCGCGTTTGCGCGCCGGATTCTGTTCGTCCAGCATCCGGCTGATGGTGATCTGCATGATAGAGGGCGGCGCCGTATGATTGTCAGGGTCAGGCTTGCCGTTGACCGCCGCCCAGAACTGGGTCGGGCTTTGGCCTTCTTTCATGCGCGCCTCGGGGTCACGGGCGTCAGAGACCGGCTGAACGCGGGTCTGCTCCATCGGGTCCGGCTGATCGCCGGGCAGCCCCTGCGGGTGGCCGGTAACCAGCGGCGCACTCAGCAACGGCGGAACTAGGAATTGCATTAGGCTGCTCCATCCAGAGCGCCCCCACTTTCAGAGAATACCAAGAAACGCGCGCCTTGGCAGCGGGTTGCCTCCAATTGTGCAGAGTTTGCCGGCAAGGCTTCAGTCGCCAAGGCCCGCCTCGATCAGGGGCAGGCCGGACGCCCGGTTCAGCGGCGGTGCGCGGAACAGGATGTTGCCCAGGTGGCGCGCGCCCTCTTGCGTCAGGTGATGGCCGTCATGCGAAATCATCGCCCCCTCGGGCGTGAACAGGGGGCAGCCCCCCGGGCAGACCTGCGCCAGCGTGTTCACAAAGATCCCCTCGGGCAGGGTCCGCGTCAGGATCGCGGTGGTTTCCGCCGCCCGTTCCGTAGGCGCAACCCGCGCAATCGCCGGGTCCGGCACCCGCAGCAGGGCGCGGCGTGACGGTTCGAAACTCTTGGAGCCGATCACCAAAAGCTTTGTCTCCGTTGGCAGTTGCAGGGCGGCGATGGTCGCCGCCAGATGCTCTGCCGACCAGTGCCGCCAACTGGCGGCAAGGATGACGATGTCGGCCTGCCGCAACCGGGCGACATCCTTGTCGCGCAACAACCGGCGCGCGCACAGGCCCCGGTCGCCAGGGTCGACCCATTGCAGGATCTCGTCCTTCGGCAGACCGTAGACGATCTGACAGCGCGCCGGGACCTGAAGGGTCGATAAGGCATACCCGGCAAAGGCCCCGCTTTCGAGGATCATGTTGAAGACGTCCTCGCTGAAGCTGTCGCCGACCACCACGACATTCGGGCGGTCCCCGTCCAGCGGACGGTTGCGGGCAGCCTCATAGGCGGCGGCGACATAGGTCCCGTGTTCAAGGTTGGTCTGCGCCACCCAGCCGCGCTGCGGCTCCGGATAGCGGTTCAGCAGGCCGCCGGTCGCCACCAGCAACCCGGCGAGCGACAGCACGGCAAGGCCCGCGCCCAGCGATGCGCCAAAGACCACCGTTCGCGTGTATCGGCTGCGGTTGCGAAAGGGCTGTTCCACAAAACGCCAGCTGAGCCAGGACAGGCCTAGCGTCAGCAACGCCAGGGTGCCCATCAGGATAGGCGTTGGCGCGCCCTCGGTCGCCAGCCGGGCATAGGCAAAGAGCGGCTGATGCCAGAGATAGGCGGAATAGCTGATCAGGCCCACGGCCACAAAGGGTCGCCACGACAGAAGACGCCCGGCGATGCGCTGCGGGGTCGCGGCCACAAGCACCAGCGCGGTGCCCAGAACCGGCGGTACCGCCCAGAAGCTGGGGAAGGGGACCCAGTCGCCATAGGCCGCCATCGGGACCACGATCCCCGCCAGTCCCAGCAGCCCCAGCGTTTCGGCCATCACTCCGCCCGGCTGACCGCGCCGCATCACGTAGATCGCGGCAAGACTGCCCGCCAACAGCTCCCACGCGCGGAACCAGATCAGGTAGAACACCCGGTCCGGCACGCGGTTTACGTGTGCGTCCGCCACTCCTAATGAGATCAGGGCGATGACGGCCAGCACCGGCACGATCCACCGCCGCCGGTTGCGCATCAACCAGAGCAGCAGGGGGAAGGCGATGTAGAACTGCTCCTCGACCGCAAGGCTCCAGGTGTGAAGCAGCGGCATTTCCTCGGCCACGCCACCAAAATAGCTGACGTTTTCGGCGAAATAGATGTTGGAGACAAAGAAGGTGACCGCCACCATGCTCTCACCCAGATCGCGCAGCTCATAGGGCAGCATGAACAGCACACCCAGCGGCAAGCTGGCCAGGAGGACCAGCGTGAGCGCGGGCAGGATGCGGCGGGCACGACGTTCGTAGAAATCGAGGATGGAAAAGCGGCCGGCGTCCAGATCCTCGATCAGAATCCGGGTGATCAGAAAGCCGGAGATCACAAAGAAGACGTCGACGCCGATGAACCCGCCCGGCGCAAACCCGAACCCGGCATGGAACAGGATGACCGGCAGCACAGCAAGCGCACGCAGCCCATCGACTTCGGGACGGTAGGCAAGGCCGGTCTGGTGCATGGTCGGGAACCTGTCGGGCTGTCGTGGCGCAGGGCCAAGTCAGACAGTGCTGCGTCCACGGGTACAAGGCCGGCAAGGAAAAAAGGCGGACCCTGTGGCCCGCCTTTCACAGTCTGGTCCCGGTCTCAGCGGTTCATTCTATTGTCGATCAGGTCATCGACGACCGAAGGGTCGGCGAGGGTGGATGTGTCGCCCAATGCGCCAAAGTCGTTCTCGGCGATCTTGCGCAGGATGCGGCGCATGATCTTGCCGGAGCGGGTTTTCGGCAGGCCGGGGGCCCACTGGATCAGGTCGGGCGAGGCGATGGGGCCGATTTCGGTGCGGACCCAGCTGCGCAGTTCCTTTTTCAACGCGTCGGTGGGCTCGATCCCGTTCATCAGGGTCACGTAGCAGTAGATGCCCTGGCCCTTGATCTCATGCGGGTAGCCGACCACCGCCGCCTCGGCGACATCTTCATGCGCCACCAGCGCCGATTCGACCTCGGCCGTTCCCATGCGGTGGCCCGAGACGTTGATCACGTCGTCGACGCGGCCGGTGATCCAGTAGTCGCCGTCCGCATCCCGCCGACAGCCATCGCCGGAGAAGTAATAGCCCTTGTAGTCCGAGAAATAGGTCTTCTCGAACCGCTCATGGTCACCCCAGACGGTACGCATCTGTCCCGGCCAGCTGGCCTTGATCGCCAGCACGCCCTCGGTCGGGCTGGCGTCGATCTCTTCGCCCGACTGCGGGTCCAGCACCACCGGCTGCACCCCGAAGAACGGCTTCATCGCGGCGCCCGGCTTGGTCGCATGGGCGCCGGGCAGCGGGGTCATCATGTGGCCGCCGGTTTCGGTCTGCCACCAGGTGTCGACGATCGGGCAGCGACCGCCGCCAACCACGTCGTTGTACCAGTTCCAGGCCTCGGGGTTGATCGGTTCGCCCACCGTCCCGAGCAGTCGCAACGAGGACAGGTCGCATTTCGCTACGAAATCATTGCCCTGTCCCATCAGCGCGCGGATCGCCGTCGGCGCGGTGTAGAACTGGTTCACCTTGTGCTTTTCGCAGACCTGCCAGAACCGGCTGGCGTCGGGGTATGTTGGCACACCTTCGAACATCAGCGTCGTGGCACCGTTGGCCAAGGGGCCGTACACAATATAGGAATGCCCGGTGACCCAGCCCACATCGGCCGAGCACCAATAGACGTCACCTTCGTGATAATCGAAGGTCACCTCATGCGTGAGGGCCGCGTAGACCAGATATCCACCTGTCGAGTGCACAACACCCTTGGGCTGACCGGTCGAGCCGGAGGTGTACAGGATGAACAGCGGGTCCTCGGCGTTCACTTCGACGGGGCGGCAATAGTCGTCCGCCTCTATCGCCATCTCGTTGTAATCGAAGTCGCGGCCCTCGACCCATGTGGTCTGGCCACCGGTGCGCTTGACCACAAGGCATTTGACGTCGTCCTTGCAGTGCAAAAGCGCCTTGTCGGCATTGGTCTTGAGCGCGGTCTTGCGACCACCACGCGGGGCCTCGTCGGCGGTGATGACCAGCTTGGCGTCGCAGCCGTTCACGCGCTGACCCAGCGCATCGGGCGAAAAACCGGCAAAGACGATGGAGTGGACGGCGCCGATGCGGGCGCAGGCCAGCATGGCATAGGCGGCTTCGGGGATCATCGGCAGGTAGAGGATGACCCGGTCGCCCTTGCGCACGCCCAGCGTCTCCAGAACGTTGGCCATGCGGCAGACGCGGCGGTGCAGGTCGGCGTAGCTGATCGACTGGGCGGGCTCGGTGGGGTCGTCGGGCTCCCAGATGATCGCGGTCTGCTGGCCGCGTTTCTCCAGATGCCGGTCGATGCAGTTGGCGGCGACGTTCAGCGTGCCGTCCTCGAACCACTTGATCGAGACCTGGCCAAGAGTGAAATCGGTGTTGCTGACCTTGGTCGGCGCCTTGATCCAGTCCAGACGCTGCGCCTGCTCGGCCCAGAAGCCATCGGGATCGGACACAGAAGCCGAGTACATCTCATCGTAACGCGCGGCGTCAACGTGGGCGTTTTTCACCATGTCATCGGACGGCGGGTATGTTTTGCTCATCGTAGCTCTCCTCCGGAAATGCTTGGGGGCAGGGAAAACCTCCCCGCCCCCGAAATCAAGTACTGCATTGGTCGCGAGGCCGGAAATCAGATCGCCAGGTATTCGGCCCGCAGCGAATCGTTCTCCAGCACTTCGATGGCAGTCCCATCAAAGACGACCGAGCCGGTGTCGAGAATCACGGCGCGGTCGGCCAGTTGCAGCGCGCGCACCGCGTTCTGTTCGACGATGATCGTGGTCATGCCCTGTTCCTTGACGTGGCGCAGGGTCTTTTCGATCTCGTCGACGATGACCGGGGCAAGGCCTTCGTAGGGTTCGTCCAGCAGCAGCACCTTGATGTCGCGCGCCAGTGCGCGGGCGATGGAGAGCATCTGCTGTTCGCCGCCCGACAGCGTCACGCCCTCTTGCTTGCGGCGTTCGCCGAGGCGCGGAAACAGGTCGTAGATGCGTTCGATGGACCAGCCGATGGGCGGGGCGATCTGTGCCAGTTGCAGGTTCTCCTCGACCGTCAGACCGGGGATGATGCGGCGGTCTTCGGGCACCAGCCCCAGACCGGCGACAGAGGCCTGATGCGATTTCATCTTGTGCAGCGGCTGGTGATCCAGCCAGATTTCGCCGCGGTTGACCTGCGGGCTGTCCATGCGCGCGATAGAGCGCAACGTGGTGGTCTTGCCGGCGCCGTTGCGGCCCAGCAGGGCGAGAATCTCGCCCTCGTGGACGTTGAAGCTGATGCCCTGCACGATGTAGCTCTCACCGTAGTAAGAGTGCATGTCGTAGACGGACAGGAAGGCCGGAGCCGTCTCTGCCAGATTGGCGTTCTTGGAAAAATCGGGGCGGACGTTCATCTGTGGCTACTCCCGTCCCGGCCTGTGCGCCGGGACCTCAAGGGTGGAGGCCCCGGCGCGAAGGCCGGGGCGCGATGGGCGGCGTCAGGTGTGGGCTTCCCCCAGATAGGCTTCGCGCACTTTCGGATGACCCTTGATGTTCTCGGGCACATCTTCGACCAGGGGCGTGCCCTGCGCCAGCACCGTGATCCGGTCCGCAAGGCTGAACACCACGTGCATGTCGTGCTCGATGATGGCGATGGTGATGTCGCGCTCATCCTTGATCTGCTTGAGCAGGTCGATGGTGTTGTTGGTGTCGGCACGCGCCATGCCGGCGGTCGGTTCGTCCAGCAGCAGCAGCTTGGGCGATTGCACAAGGCACATCGCCATCTCCAGCCGCCGTTTGTCACCCCGCGACATCGAGGCGGAATGCATGTGGCGCTTGTCCAGCATGTTCACCTCTTCCAGCATCTTCTCGGCCTCGGCGATGAGATCACGCTCATCGGAGACCGATTCGACCGCATGCAGACGGAAGGCGCCGTCCCGCTTGGCAAACAGCGGGATCATCATGTTTTCGAAGACCGTCAGGTCGCCAAAGATCTCCGGCGTCTGGAAGACCCGCGAAATCCCCATCTGGTTGATCTCGTGCGGGCTGCGCCCCAGCACCGACTGGCCTTGGAACATGACCGAGCCGGTGTCGGGGATCAGCTTGCCGACGAGGCAGTTCAGCAGCGTCGACTTGCCTGCCCCGTTCGGGCCGATGATGGCGTGGCAACTGTTTTCCTGCACCGAGAGGTTCACGTCAGACAGCGCCTGAAGGCCGCCGAACCGTTTGCCCACGTCTTTGATATCAAGGATACCCATGATCTGTTTCCTTATTCCGCAGGTTCGGTCGAGGCCGACTTGGGATCATCACTGGCCTTCTTGCCCTTGAACAGGCGCCCGATGCGCTGACCACCTTCGACAAGGCCGCCGGGCAGAAAGATGACGACGAGCATGAAGATGATGCCCAGGGTCAGGTGCCAGCCCTTGCCGACGAAGGGGTGGACGATGAAGACCATGAAATCCTCGAGCCCGTCCGGCATGAAGCTGAACCAGCTGTGCAGGATGTTGTCGTTGATCTTCGAAAAGATGTTCTCGAAGTACTTGATCATGCCAGCGCCCAGAACCGGGCCGATCAGCGTGCCTGCACCGCCCAGGATGGTCATCAGGACAACCTCGCCGGATGCGGTCCACTGCATCCGTTCGGCGCCTGCCAGCGGGTCCATCGAGGCCATCAGGCCACCGGCGAGACCAGCGTACATGCCCGAAATCACAAAGGCCGCAAGCGTGTAGGGCTTGGGGTTCAGGCCGGTGTAGTTCAGGCGCTGCTGGTTCGACTTGATCGCGCGCAGCATCAGGCCGAAAGGCGAGCGGAAGATGCGGACAGACAGGTAGAACGCAAGCAGCATCACCACGGCGCAGACGTAGTAGCCGATCGAGAAGGTGAAGGACCAAGGGCCGACCACCAGGTCGTAGGCCGAGCGCATTTCCAGGCCGAACAGGTTGGTGACCGGGATCGACCCGTCAGCGGTCCGCGATGCGCCGAGGATCCGGGGATCGTCCAGCGACAGTTGCAGGCCGGTTTCCCCGTTGGTGAGCGGCGTCAGCACCGAATAGGCCAGTGCAAAGGACATCTGCGCAAAGGCCAGGGTAAGGATCGAGAAGTAGATCCCCGTTCGGCGCAGCGAGATGAAGCCGATGAGCAGGGCAAAGAGGCCCGCGATGACCACCGACAGAAGGATCGCGGGGACGATGTTCATCGACAGCAGCTTGAACATCCAGACCGCCGAGTAGGAGCCGACCCCCAGAAAGGCCGCGTGGCCGAACGAGAGATAGCCGGTCAGGCCGAAGAGGATGTTGAAGCCGATGGCGAAGATCCCGAAGATCACGAAGCGCTGCATCAGGTCCGGGTAACCGGCGTTGAACTGCGCCAGCCCGCTTTCGCTCGGGAAGGGGTTGAGGATGAAGGGGGCGAGCAGGGTCAGGACCGCCACGATGATCAGCAGCATCCCGTCCTTTTTTCCAAGTCCGAACATGGCGATTTACTCCATCACGCCTTTGCGACCCATCAGGCCGCGCGGGCGGACCAGAAGGATGACGATGGCGACAAGGTAGATGATGATCTGGTTGATGCCGGGGATGACGGTGATGACCTCTTTCATCGAGGCAAAGCTCTCGAGAATGCCCAGCAGGAACCCGGCGGCGACGGCGCCCGGCAGAGAGCCCATGCCGCCCACGACGACGACGACGAAGCTCAGCACCAGAAAGTCCATGCCCATGTGATAGTTTGGCGCGTTGATCGGCCCGTACATCACGCCCGCCAGACCGGCGACCGCGGCGGCGAGGCCGAACATGAAGGTAAACCGCTTGTCGATGTCGATGCCCAGCAGGCCCACGGTCTCGCGGTCAGCCATGCCGGCCCGGACCACCATGCCGAAGGTGGTGAACTGCAGGAAGGCAAAGACCGCGCCGATGATGGCAACGGAAAAACAGAAGTAGACGATCCGCCAGATCGGGTAGGAGATTGTCGATGTCAGCTCTGCCACGCCCTGCAGGGCCGCGGGGGCGGGGGTCTGGATCGGGTTGGCGCCGAAGTAGTATTTGACGATTTCCTGCAGCACGATGGCCAGGCCGAAGGTCACCAGGATCTGGTCGGCATGGGGGCGCTTGTAGAAATGCTTGATCAGGCCACGTTCCATGACATAGCCGATGGCGATCATGACCGGAATGGCAAAGAGGATCGCCAGTGGTACGGACCATTCGATGATCGACGATCCGACTTCGGGACCGAACCAACTCTCGATGTAGGGGGTCTTGACCTTGAGCGGGTTGCCCAGGAAGTCCGTCTGTTCCGGATCGATGGTTTCGAACGACAGGTTGAAGATGCGCTGCAGCGTCACCGAGCAGAACGCACCGATCATGAACAGCGCGCCGTGCGCGAAGTTCACCACGCCGAGCGTGCCGAAGATGAGTGTCAAGCCCAGCGCGATCAGCGCATAAGCCGAGCCCTTGTCGAGCCCGTTCAGGATTTGCAGGAAGATTGCGTCCATTGTCCCACCCTTTGCGGTCGGAGTGCGGAAAAGAAGAAGGACCCGTGACAGCGGGCCGAGAGGGCGTGAAGTGTGGGTGGGCAGGGCGCACTGGCCCTGCCCGTCACGCGGCCCCGGAGGGGCCTTGCGTGTCTATCAGGCGCCCGGGTTGCACGACCCCAGCGAACCGCCCGCGAACATCGGGTGATCCGGTGCGTATTCCACCTGCGCGCGCGGCGTGACTTCGACGATCTCCAGAAGGTCGAATTCCGAGGTCGGGTTCTCTTTACCCTTCACGACCAGCACGTCCTTGAAGCACTGGTGATCTTCGGCGCGGTACAGGGTCGGGCCGTTGCCCAGGCCGTCGAATTCAAAGCCTTCGAGGGCTTCGACGATGGCGCAGGGGTTGAACGAACCGGCGCGCTGCGCGGCGTCCGCATAGAGCAGGGTCTGCACATAGCAGGTGTGCGCGGCCTGGCTCGGCGGGAAGCCGTACTTGGTGCCGAAGGACTTCACGAAGGTCTTGGACGCCTCGTCCTGCAGCGACCAGTGCCAGTTGGTCGAGCCGAAGATGCCCTTGACGTTGGCACCGGCACCCTTGGCCATCAGGCGCGAGTAGAGCGGAACGACGATCTCGAACTGCTTGCCGTTGACCATCTTGTCACGCAGGCCGAACTGAACCGCGTTGGTCAGCGAGTTGACCATGTTTCCGCCGTAGTGGTTCAGGACCAGAACGTCGGCGCCCGAGTTCACAACCGGCGCGATGTAGGACGAGAAGTCCGTCGCGGCCAGCGGTGTCAGCACGTTGTTGACGGTTTCCCAGCCCAGCGCCTCGGTGGCGGCGGCGATGGATTCCTGCTGGGTCCAGCCCCAGGTGTAGTCGGCGGTCAGGTGATAGGCCTTGCGGTCGTTGCCGTACATCTTGGCCAGCACCGGTGCCAGCGCGGCGCCCGACATGTAGCCGTTGAAGAAGTGACGGAAACCGTTCGCCTTCTTGTCCTTGCCGGTGGTGTCGTTCGAGTGTGTCAGACCAGCCATGAAGATGACGCCGGCTTCCTGGCAGAGACCCTGAACGGCAACCGCCACGCCGGACGAGGAGCCGCCGGTGATCATGATTGCGCCGTCTTTTTCGATCATCGACTTCGCCGATGCGCGGGCTGCGTCCGACTTGGTCTGGGTGTCGCCGGTCACATACTGGACCTCTTTGCCCAGAATGCCGGTGCCGTCGAGAGACTTCGACGAGAAGGTCGACATCATGCCGCCGTCGCCGCCACCGTTCAGATGCTCGACCGCCAGTTCGTAGGCGCGCAGTTCGTCGGCACCCTCATCGGCATAGGCGCCGGTCTGCGGCACGTTGAAACCCAGGGTCACGGTCGAACCTGTGGGCGCGTTGGTGTAGCCTGAGTGGCTGGCTGCGGACAGATAAGTGGGCAGGGCGAGGCCTGCGCCGGCGGCCGCACCGGTCTTGATCACGCCGCGGCGCGTCACATGCAGTTTGGACATGAATTCCTCCCGTTTCGAGATTGCGCCCCTGGCCCTCCTCAGTGCGCGGGGCGATTGCACATTTGTGCAAACACAGTATGACAGGGAAGTGGAAAACCGCGCAACAAGCGCTTTACTAAAAACGCTTTTTTTGTCAACGTTTGAAAAGTAGACCGTGGCATCCTGTAAAGGAGTTTATGTTGCGCCGCAGAAAGCCCTTGAAACGCCAAAGGAATGCCAAATGCCCCGCGACACGCTGACAGGGTCGCGCATTCGCGAAAGGCGGGTGCTGCGCGGCATGAAGCAGGCGGACCTTGCCCGTTCTGCGGGAATATCGGCATCCTACCTCAATCTGATCGAGCACAATCGCCGCAGAATCGGCGGAAAGTTGCTGCTGGAAATCGCGGATATTCTGCGTGTCGAGCCGACCATCCTGACCGAAGGCGCGGGGGCGGCGATGATCGCAACGCTGCGCGAAGCCGCCGCCGACATGCCGCAGGCCGGGGCGGAAACCGACCGGGTGGATGAATTCGCCGGGCGGTTTCCGGGCTGGGCGCAACTGCTGGCGCAGGGCCGCAACCGCATCACCCAGCTGGAGCGCAGCCTTGAGACGCTGAATGACCGGATGACCCATGACCCGCATCTGGCGGCCTCGCTGCACGAGATGCTGTCGACGGTGACGGCGATCCACTCGGCCTCCTCGATCCTTGCCGAACCGGGGGAGATCGACGCCGAATGGCAGGCCCGCTTTCACCGCAACATCTACGAAGACAGCGCCCGGCTGGCCGAAACCAGCCGGGGTCTGGTGACCTATCTCGAGGCGGATGACACTTCGTCGCTGGAAACCGGCGCGCCACAGGAGGAACTGGATGCCGCGCTGGAGGCGGCGGGTCATACCGTCCCCGATCTGGAACAGGGGGGCGATGTGGACGGTGCGCTGGATCGGCTGGGCAAGGGTCTGTCCTCGCCGGCGCGCGGATTGCTGCGGGTCTGGCTGGAGCGCTATGCGCGGGACGCCGATGCGCTGCCCCTGGACATGCTGATGCCGCAGATCGGGAAATCGGGGCCGGACCCGGCGGTTCTGGCGCAGGCGCTGGGGGCCGATCCGGCGCGCGTGATGCGACGGCTGGCGGCGCTGCCGCCGGATCTGCTGCCGACGCCGGTCGGTCTTGCGATCTGCGATGCCTCGGGTGTCCTGACCTATCGCAAACCCTTGCCCGACTTCCCGATGCCGCGGTTCGGTGCGGCCTGTCCGCTCTGGCCGCTCTATCGTGCGCTCAGCCGCCCCCATGTGATTCTTGCCGGCCCGGTGGCGCAGGCCGGGCGCGCGGGTGTCGCCCTCTGGGCCGAGGCGCTGGCCACGCCGATTGCCGGGCCGTCCGTCAATGCCGACCCCATCTATCAGGCGCAAAAGCTGGTGCGTCCGCTGCCGCCGGGGGCCGAGGCGCCCGCCTCGGTGCCGCAGCTTGGCGTCGCGTGCCGGGTCTGTCCGCGCGAGACCTGCGAGGTGCGCCGCGAACCGTCGATCCTCGCCTCGTCGACCCGGCGCTGAAGGACCATCGGGTCATTCGAGGGAAACATGCTGAAAAGGCCAACTGTTTTTTGACAGCGCCTGCACATACCGCCTAAACTCCCGGCACCTGCAAGGGACGGACGCCACAAGATCCGGGGGAGGCAGGATGCGGGGAGAAGATATGGCAGGTCAGGTTTTGCTGATCGAAGACGAGCCCAATATCATCGAGGCGATCAGGTTCATCCTGTCGCGGGACGGATGGCAGGTGCACACACATTCCAACGGCACGGACGCGGTGCAGATCGTGCGGGACAGGTCGCCGGACGTGGTGATCCTGGACGTCATGCTGCCGGGACGGTCCGGCTATGACATCCTGCGGGAGTTGCGCGGTGATCCCGCCCACGCGAACCTTCCGGTGCTGATGCTGACCGCGCGGGGACAGACCAAGGACCGCGAACTGGCCGAGCGCGCGGGCGCCAGCCGTTTCATGACCAAGCCGTTCTCGAATTCCGAGGTGCTCGACGCCGTGCGGGCACTTTCGTCGCAATGACGCGGCCCACGGGCGAACGACCCCGGCCGCCGACAAGGCCCATGCCGGGGGCGGCGGTCCCCAACTTTGTCGAACGCCGGACCTTTCGCCGACGCCGTCTTGTGGACGCAGCCTGCGCGCTGCCTCTGCTGGGGTGGGTCCTGTGGTGGCTGCCGCTGTTTTGGACCGGGGCGGATCAGGCCATTCCGGCCTCGATCGCGCTGACCTATATCTTTGGCATCTGGCTTTGCCTTGCGCTTTGTGCCGCGCGGCTGATCCGGCTGATCGAGCGGGAGCGTCTGCCCGATCCACAGGCCGGACCGGAGGAGCGGCCTTGAACTCGATCAATACTCTGGCGGTCATCTCTGTGAGCTACGTGACGCTGCTGTTTGCCGTGGCCTTCTTTGCAGAGCGGGCGGCGCAGCGTGGGCACGGGCGCTGGCTGCGCGCGCCGATTGTCTATACCCTCTCGCTGTCGATCTATTGCACCGCATGGACCTTCTACGGGGCGGTGGGCAGCGCGGTGCGGGGCGGGTTCGAATACCTGACCATCTATCTTGGCCCCAGTCTTGTGATGCTGGGCTGGTGGTGGATCCTGCGCAAGCTGGTGCGCATCGGGCGCAACCAGAGGATCACCTCTGTCGCGGACCTGATTTCCTCGCGCTACGGCAAGTCCAACCTGCTGGGCATTGGCGTCACCATCCTCGCCGTCATCGGCACCACGCCTTATATCGCGCTGCAGTTGCAGTCCGTGACCCTGTCGGTCGAGGTCTTTTCCCCGCCCGACACAGGCGACAGTGGCGAAAAATACGCAACCGCCTTCTGGGTGGCGGCAGGGCTGGCGGTGTTCACCGTGATCTTCGGCACCCGCAACCTCGACGCCAATGAACGGCACCACGGTGTCGTCATGGCCATCGCGGTCGAGGCGGTGGTCAAGCTGTGCGCGCTGGTGGCGATCGGGATCTTTGTGGTCTGGGGCATCTCCGGCGGCGTCGGAGAAACCCTGGCCCGGATCGACGACTCTCCGCTTGGCACTTGGCAGGTCAATAACGGACGCTGGGCCGGGCTGATGCTGGTCTCGGCCGCGGCCTTCATCTGTCTGCCGCGCATGTTTCAGGTGCTGGTGGTCGAGAATGACAATGACGCCCAGTTGCGCATGGCTGCATGGGCCTTTCCCCTGTACCTGATGCTGATGAGCCTGTTCATCGTGCCGATTGCGGTGGTCGGGCTGGACCTGATGCCCGAGGGCGCGAACCCGGATCTGTTCGTGCTGACGGTGCCGCTGAGCCAGGGGCAGGACGGGCTGGCCGTGCTGTCCTTTCTGGGCGGGTTCTCCTCGGCCACCTCGATGGTCATCGTGGCGGCCATTGCGCTCTCGACCATGGTGTCGAACCATATCGTCATGCCGGTCTGGCTGCGGATGCGCGCGGGCACCGCCAGCGTGTCCGGCGACGTGCGCAACGTGGTGCTGCTGTCGCGCCGCATTTCCATCGCCGGGGTCCTGGCGCTGGGCTACCTCTATTACGCGCTGTCCGGGGGCGGCACCGAACTGGCGACCATCGGCCTGATCTCCTTTACCGGGGTTGCACAGGTGATGCCGGTGCTGCTGGGTGGGATTTTCTGGCGTGGGGCCACGCGCTACGGCGCGCTGGCCGGGCTGACCGCCGGTTTCGCGACCTGGATGTACACGCTCTACCTGCCCTCGGTGGGGCAGGGCGTTGTCCTGCCCGCAAGCTGGTTCACCGAAGGGCCGCTGGGCATCGCGGCGCTGCGTCCCGAGGCGCTGTTCGGGCTCTCGTTGAACGATTCCCTGTTGCACGCGATGTTCTGGAGCCTGCTTCTGAACAGCATTGCCTTTGTCGCCGGCTCGCTGTTCAGCGACGCCTCGCCGCTGGAGCGGTTGCAGGGGGCGCAGTTCGTGTCGGCCCAGCGCGCCGGGGCGGGGCCGCGCAGCTGGTTGCAGGGCACGGCGCAGAGCGAAGACCTGATGGTCATGACGCAGCGCATTCTGGGCGCCGAAGAGGCGCAGGCCCTGTTCCTGCGCGAGGCGCGCGCGCAGGGCGTCGAAGGAGACCTGCCCGCGCCGACACCGGATTTCCTGCAACAGCTGGAACGGGAACTGGCCGGATCGGTCGGGGCGGCCACAGCGCATGCCATGGTTGGCCAGATCGTCGGCGGGGCCATGGTCTCGGTCGAGGACCTGATGGCGGTCGCCGATGAAACCGCGCAGATGATGGAGTATTCCGCCCGGCTGGAGACGCAGTCGCAGGAACTGTCGCGCACCGCCGAGGAATTGCGCCGTGCAAATGAAAAGCTGACCCGCCTGTCGGTGCAGAAGGACGCCTTTCTCAGTCAGATCAGCCATGAATTGCGCACCCCCATGAGCTCGATCCGCGCCTTTTCCGAAATCCTGCGTGACGCGGATGGCCTGACGCGGTCCGAGCAGAACCGCTATGCCTCGATCATCCATGACGAGGCGCTGCGCCTCACCCGGTTGCTGGATGACCTGCTGGACCTGTCGGTGCTGGAAAACGGGCAGGTCAGTCTGAACCTCGGGGAGGGGCGGCTGGAAAACGTTCTGGACCGCGCGGTATCGGCGGCGCTGGCGAACGAGGCCTCGTCGGGGCTGCGGATCAAACGGCGGCGGGTCAATGAACAGGTCATTCTGTCCACCGACGTCGAACGATTGAGCCAGGTTTTCATCAACCTGATCGCCAATGCCCAGAAATACTGCGACGCCGAGGACAAGGAATTGCGGATTTCGGTGACCGAGGCGCGTGGCGAAGTCCTTGTCGATTTTGTCGACAACGGCTCTGGTGTCTCGCCCGATGCGCAGGACGTGATTTTTGAGAAATTTGCCCGCGTCAGCGATCAGAAGGCCGGTGGCGCGGGGCTGGGGCTGGCGATTTCACGCCAGATCGTGAATCGTCTGGGCGGCGAGATCAGCTATCTGGCGGATCGCGGCGGGGCAGCCTTCCGCGTGCGGCTGCCGATCAGACAGGCAATGGCGGCGCAATAGCCCCGCCCGAGACCACTGCCCGGGTGCAGGCAAATTCCAAAGAAATGGTGGAGTGTTAAAGCGGTTGGTAACCAAATCGGCCGATAACGGCCTAGGAGGCGGTTAATGACGGGCATTCTTTTGTATGGCTGATGGCGCACGCAACGACGTTCTGGGACAAAAGGCTCAGGCGGCTCAGCGCGCTTATGAGGCGCGGGGGATGTCCATGCCCAAGGCATTGCGCCGCGCCCTGTCGCGGACGGCGGATGTGTTGTGGGATCTGGCGCTGGTCACGCAGAATGTCACGGTCGAGATGAAGGATCAGGATGAGCTGGTCGAGGGGCTTGGCCCGCGCGATCTGCTGGTCCTGCTGGAAGGGCCCGACGGTGCGGTGGGAATCGCCGCCATCGACCGGCAGGTCCTGACCGGCGTGGTCGAGGTGCAGACCATTGCGCAGGTCACCCAGATGCCGGTCGATGAGGACCGCGTCCTGACCCAGACCGATGCCGCCATGATGGCGCCGCTGCTGGACGGCGCCCTGTCACGCATGGCTGACACGCTGGCCGATCATCCCCTGCACGGGCAGTTGCAGGGCTACAGCTTTGGCGCCTTGATCGAGGATTCGCGCGCCGTTTCGCTGTTGCTGGACGCGGCCGCCTACCGCGTGTTCCGGGCCGAGGTCGATCTTGCGCTGGGGCGGCGCCGTGGGGCGTTGCAACTGGTCCTGCCGGAACGCAAACCGCGCCGCGCCGCGCCCGGGACGGATGCCGGGCCGGGACCACATGAGGAACGGCTGAGCCGGGTGCCGGTGCGGCTCTCGGCGGTGCTGAGCAGGATCACCCTGCCGCTCAGCCGGGCAGAGGCGTTGAAACCCGGTGACCTGTTGTCCTTGCCGCCGGATGCGCTCGACAGGGTCGAGATCACAGCCGGTCGGGGAAACCATGTGGCGCGGGGGCGTCTGGGGCAGCTCAACGGCCTGCGCGCAGTGCGCCTGAACCTGCCGGTCAGCGGGGCAGCGGCGATGGCGCGCGGCGGCCAAGCCAAACCGTCTTCCGATGAGCCGGACAGCGGGGCCTTTTCCGGTGCCGGATCGCTTGATTCGGCCCGCGCCGAAACCGTTCCCCCGCCCGACCCACAGGGCGACGCTGTCGAGGCCGCAGGGGGGCTGCCCGACCTTCCGTCCATCGACTTCGGGGCTGATGTGGCGGATTTCGATCTCGACTCGGCGGATTTCTCTGAACAGGGGCCAGAGGGTGGCGCGAATGAAGCCCAGCCGATGGCGGCCCTGCCGGAGATGGACATGGGAGAAATGGATCTGGGGGACGGCTTTGCCGCCGCGCCGATTGATTTCGATTTCGACGAAAAATAGTGTCGCCGCCTGCGCCGCCTGCGCCGGATGGTCCGGGCCTCAGGGCTTGGCGAGCGTCTCCAGCGTCGGGCGCAGGCCGGACAGGTTGTAGCCCGCCTTTGCCGTCGCCTCCAGCACCGCATCCGCGCCCAGTTCCTCGGCATGGCCCAGCGCCCAGATCACCGAGCAGCGCGTCCCAGAGGCGCAGTAGGCCAGCACCGGGCCGTCCGCGCTGGCTGCAAGATCCGACTGTTTCAGGATATTCTCGGCAGTCATGGTCTGGTGCGTCAGGGGCAGCACCTCAAAGCGCAGCCCCTCTGCCTCGACCGCCGCGCGGATCGCTGCGGCCTGCAGCATCGGTGGCACCTCGTTGTCCGGCCGGTTGCAGATCACCAGTGAATAGCCGGCGGCCTTGATCGCCGCGGCATCCACGGGTTCGATCTGCGGTGAGACATGATAGCGGTCGGTTATGGCGTGCGGTGTCATGGCTTGGGTTTATTCCGCCGGAACGGCCCTGTCCAGCCGTGCGCGCAGCAAGGGTGTAATCAGCATCCCCCCGATCATCGCGGCGACAAAGACATAAAGCCCGATTCCGCCGTAGCTGAGCGAGGCGATTGACGGCCCCGGGCACAGCCCGGCCAGCCCCCAGCCCATGCCGAACAGCACCGACCCGGCAATCAGCCTGCCGTCGATCCTGGTCGAGGGCGGCGGTGGCAGCGCGCCTCCGGTCAGCGCCGTGGTGCGGCGATTGCGGACCCGCCAGGCGACGGCCATGGGGATCATCGCCCCACCCATGACAAAGGCCAGCGTCGGATCCCAGTTGCCGAAGACATCCAGCCATCCCTGCACCTTGGCGGTGTCGGTCATGCCGGAGATAAAGAGGCCGGCGCCGAACAATCCGCCCGCCAGAAAGGCCACGATGAGTTTGTTCATGTCAGATCACTCCCAGGAGATGGCGGAACAGCACGACGCCCAGGCCGCCGGCGAAGATGTAAATGACGGTCGCCACGATCCCGCGCACAGACAGCCGCGAGATGCCGCAGACGCCGTGACCCGAGGTGCAGCCATTGGCGATCCGCGTGCCGATGCCCACCAGCAACCCGGCGGCGGCCAGCACATAGAAATTGTCGGTGATGTGGGTGTCCACCGACCCGTAAAACGGCATCAGCAGCAGCGGCAGCAGCGCCACGCCCAGCAGAAAGACGACACGCTCGACAGCGGTCGACCATCCCGATCCGTCGACAAGCCCGCCGATGATACCGCTGGCGCCCATGATGCGTCCGTTGCCAAGGAGGTAGACAGCCCCTCCCGTGCCGATCAGCAGTCCGCCGATCAGGCCCCAGATCCAGTCGATTGGCATGGTTTAGTTTCCTTTTGTCCGATGTTCGCCCCGGTCGGAGCCGGTCAGGTCAGAGCTTGTTGACGGGCACCTTGAGGAACACGTCCCCTTTTTCATCCGGCTCGGGCATCTGGCCGGCGCGCATGTTCACCTGCAGCGAGGGGATGATCAGCTTGGGCATGGCCAGTTGCGCGTCGCGGGTGTCGCGCATCTCGACGAAGTCTGCCTTGGTCTTGCCCGAGCCGACATGCACATTGGCGGCCTTCTGCTCGCCCACTGTGGTTTCCCAGGCGTATTCATCGCGGCCCGGCGCCTTGTAGTCATGGCCGACAAAAATCCGGGTGTCCTCGGGCAGGGCAAGGATCTTCTGCACCGACTCGTAGAGCGTCGCGGACGAGCCGCCGGGGAAATCGCAGCGCGCGGTGCCGAAGTCAGGCATGAACAGCGTATCGCCGACAAAGGCCGCATCGCCGATCACATAGGTCAGGCAGGCCGGCGTGTGGCCGGGGGTGTGCAGCACGTCGCCGCGCAACTGGCCGATGTGAACGCTGGCCCCCTCGACGAACAACGCGTCGAACTGCGAGCCGTCGCGCTGGAACTCGGTGCCTTCGTTGAAGACCTTGCCAAAGGTGTCCTGCACGATCTTGATCTGATCGCCGATGCCGATCTTGCCGCCAAGCTGTTTCTGGATATAGGGCGCGGCGGAGAGGTGGTCGGCGTGGACGTGCGTTTCCAGCAACCACTCGACGGTGTATCCCTTTTCCTTGACGAAAGCGATGACCGCGTCGGCGGATTTGGTGTCAGTGCGACCGGATGAATAGTCGAAGTCCAGCACGCTGTCGATGACGGCGCAGGAGGATCCGTTGGGATCGCGCACGACGTAGGAGATCGTGTTGGTGACCTCGTCGAAAAAGGCGGTAACTTCGGGTTTCATTTCGCTCCCTCCACAGGATTTCCTCATTCATATACTCAAACGTGAATATGTTTCAAGGGCGGATCGGCATTGACCTGTGTCAAGGCTGCCGGTGCGACGCTTTGACAGAGTGGGGCAACGGAAAAAGGAGGCCCTGAATCATGTCCCATCATGTTCACAAACACGCTTTGCTGGAACGTCTGCGTGCTTTGGGCGTAAGGTTAGAGGATATCGAAAACGCGCTTGAGTCGCCACATTCCAGGGATTGGGAAGACATGGCGGTCGAACGCGAAGGGGAAGAGGTGCTGGAACGGCTGGGCGAGAGCGGCAAGGCCGAAATCGCCCGCATCCGCGCGGCGCTGGATCGGATGGCGCGCGGGACATACGGCATTTGCACGCGCTGCGGGGACGAGATTGCGGATGACAGGCTGACGGTCCTGCCCGAGACGCCGCTTTGCAAGACATGCGCCGCGTCGGTCTGACCGTGGCGCGCAACTGACAGGAGACACGGACATGACCGAGCAACTTACAGCTCGCCTCGAAGAACTGCGGGTCGAGATTGCCGCCTCCAGCGGCGAAACCCGCGAGGCGCTGGTCGAAAAGGTGGAACAGGCGGTTTTGGGTCTGGAAGGTGTCGGTGCGGATATTCCTGCCTGGGCCCGGGAAATGGCCGAGACCGCCCACGATCAGGACGTCGAAGACGGCTTTGACAACATGCCGGTCTAGTCGCGCGAAGGCGCGACTAGACCGGTGGGCAAGGGTGCCTTTGGCGCAGCCAAAGGTCACCGCCCACACGGTGCCATTCTGGGTGCAACGGCCCAACCGCGCGAAGGCGCGACGAGACCGGTGGGCAAGGGTGCCTTTTGCGCAGCCAAAGGTCACCGCCCACACGGTGCCATTCTGGGTGCAACGGCCCAACCGCGCGAAGGCGCGACTAGACCGGTGGGCAAGGGTGCCTTTTGCGCAGCCAAAGGTCACCGCCCACACGGTGCCATTCTGGGTGCAACGGCCCAACCGCGCGAAGGCGCGACTAGACCGGTGGGCAAGGGTGCCTTTGGCGTAGCCAAAGGTCACCGCCCACACGGTGCCATTCTGGGTGCAACGGCCCAACCGCGCGAAGGCGGGACTGAACCGGTGGGCAAGGGAGCCCTTTGTCAACGCCAATGGTCACCGCCCACACGGTGCTATTCTGGGTGTTGAGAACCCGTGCGCGAAGGTGTGTTCGAAAGAGCAGGAATAATGACCACGACCAACGCCCGCCGGCGGCCTGTCCGGCCGGGCGGGAGTGGTCTTGCCATCCTCTTATGTGAGGCTGAAAACGGCGGCCGCCGAAACGGATCGGAGTTCCGGGATTGCCAGGCCCCGGCCCATCGGGGGCTTTCGCCCCGTCCTTGCGCGCATCACGGGCGCCCCTGTCGGGGCGAGGTGATCCGGTTTTCAGTGATCGATCACGGATGAAACTGCCGGGCAGGGGTAAAGAATGTCTGACGGCAACGTGCGGGGCGGCCCGCGCTTTCTGCCCCCGCCAGTGTGTGGCTGGTGTGCCGAAGAACGATTTCGCGGAGTTCGATCCGGAAATTGCTGATGAGTTTCTTCAGCAGCCTGTCAGGTCAGGAAAATCCCGAGGATCACCATCATCAACCCGATCACCGACAACATCAGCGCGCCCATGTTCAGCGGCACCACGCCGCGCACCACGTCGCGCAGGTCCTCGTCCGACAGGTTGGCGCGGCGCGCCTTCCAGACGCGCAGGATACACCAGACAAGGCCCGCCAGCCCCGCCAGCGACACCGCCGCGCCACCCCAGATCAGTGCTGCCATTGCCTTGTCCCCTTTGCATGCGTCGCCGTGCGGGTAGCGCAGCGGCCCCCATTCGCGCAACCCCTGCCATGCGCTCTTGATGGCCGCGCGGCGCATGGGGTATCGAAAGGCCTCAGAAGGTCACGAGGCAGAGAGAGAACATGCAGGACAATTCTTCGGACAGCTATGGCGTCGCCGCCGGCGAACTCAAGCAGTTCATCGAGCGCGTAGAGCGCCTTGAAGAGGAAAAGAAGGAAGTCGCGGAGCAGATCAAGGAGGTCATGGCCGAGGCCAAGGGCCGCGGTTACGACACCAAGGTCATGCGCAAGGTGATCGCCCTGCGCAAGCGCGATGCTGACGACATCGCCGAGGAAGAGGCGGTGCTGGACATGTACAAGGCCGCCCTGGGCATGGGGTGAGCGCAGCTGCGGGCGGGGAAACATCAAACCGCCCGCAGACCGCTGCCTAAATCTTGGGCGCGGGTTCGTTTCTTTGATTGCGCATGGAACCGGATGCCGTTGCATGCCTTCTCACGGGCGGTTAGCCTCCCTGTTACAAGACGTTAACAGAGGTGGGTTGCACAGGTGGGCAGGCGAGCATGAGCGACCAATCGTATTTCGACGAGATGTGGGGCACACAGGAACAGCTGCGCTCCCCCTACGCCGCCTTCAACACCTGGTTCGATGGTGAGGATCCAAGGCATCTTAGGGCCAAGCAGCGCGAGGCAGAGGATCTTTTCCGCCTCACGGGCATCACCTTCAACGTCTACGGCCGGGCCGAGGCCGAGGAACGGCTGATCCCCTTCGACATCATTCCGCGCATCATCTCTGGCCGTGAGTGGCAGAAACTCAGCCGTGGCATCGAACAGCGGGTGCGGGCGATCAACGCCTTTCTCTATGACATCTACCATGGTCAGGAGATCGTGAAGGCCGGGCGCCTGCCCGAGGCGATGATCAGCCAGAACGAAGCATTCCTGCCCGAGATGATCGGGGTCTGCCCGCCGGGCAATGTCTACACCCATATCGTCGGCATCGACCTTGTCCGCACCGGACCGGATGAGTTCTATGTGCTGGAGGACAACGCCCGCACGCCGTCGGGCGTCAGCTACATGCTCGAAAACCGCGAGACCATGCTGCAGATGTTCCCCGAACTGTTCTCGGAGAACCGGGTGCAGCCGGTGCAGACCTATCCGACGGACCTGTTCAATTCGCTGGCCGCCTGCGCGCCGCCGACACCGGGGCGCAAGCCGACGGTCGCGGTGTTGACGCCGGGCATCTTCAACTCTGCCTATTTCGAACACAGCTTTCTGGCCGACGAGATGGGGGTCGAACTGGTCGAAGGGCACGACCTGCGGGTGCAGGACGGGTTCCTGACCATGCGCACCACGCGCGGATACAAACCCATCGACGTGCTTTACCGCCGCGTCGATGACGATTTCCTCGATCCGCTGACCTTCAACCCCGACAGCGCGCTGGGCGTGCCGGGGATCATGGATGTCTACCGCGCGGGCAACCTGACCATCGCCAATGCACCGGGCACCGGAATCGCCGACGACAAGGCGATCTACAGCTATATGCCCGAGATCGTGGAGTTCTACACCGGCGAACGGCCGCTGTTGGAAAACGTGCCGACATGGCGCTGTTCGGACAAGGACTCGCTGGCCTACGTGCTGGACAACCTCAAGGATCTGGTGGTCAAGGAGGTGCACGGTTCCGGCGGCTATGGTATGCTGATCGGACCGACCTCGTCCAAGCGGGAACTGGCCGATTTCCGGGCCAAGCTGGAGGCGCGCCCGGGCAATTATATCGCCCAGCCGACGCTCAGCCTGTCGACCGTGCCGATCTTTACCAAGAAGGGTCTGTCGCCACGCCACGTGGACCTGCGGCCCTACGTTCTGGTCAGCCCCAAGGGCATCAACATAACCCCCGGTGGCCTGACGCGAGTTGCGCTCAAAAAGGGCTCTCTGGTGGTCAATTCCTCGCAGGGCGGGGGCACCAAGGACACCTGGGTGCTGGAGGACTGACCGCGATGCTTGGCAAGACCGCAAACGGCCTGTTCTGGATGTACCGCAACCTTGAGCGGGCCGAGAACGCCGCCCGCCTGATCGAAACCGGCCAGCGCATCGCGCTGACCCGGATGGGCACCTCGGACGACGAGTGGCGTTCTGTCCTGCAGACGGCCGGGTCGCTCGAAGGCTTTGACGCCCTTCATGACAGCACGACCAAGGAGGCCGCCATCGACTGGCTGCTGCGCTCCAAGGACAATCATTCTTCGGTGCGGTGCTGCATCGAACAGGCACGGATGAACGCCCGCATGGTGCGCACCGCCCTCACCGGCGAGGTCTGGGAGGCGATGAACGGCACCTACATGCGCGTGCAGGAGGTGCTGGCCCGCAAGGTGGCCGAGCGGGATCTGCCGCAGGTCCTGGGCATGATCCGTCAGCGCACGGGGCTGGTGCGGGGGGCGACCCATGGCACCATGCTGCGCAACGACATCTACGATTTCGCCCGCATCGGCACCTTTCTGGAACGCGCCGACAACACCGCGCGCATCCTGGATGTGAAATACTACGTCCTGTTGCCCTCTGTCTCTGCGGTGGGCAGCAGCATCGACAACGTGCAATGGGAAACGATCCTGCGGTCGGTGTCCGGACACGGCGGCTATCGCATGGAATATGGGGCCGCGGTCGATCCGCAGGACATCGCGCAGTTCCTGATCCTAAACCGCCGGATGCCGCGCTCGCTGGCCTTTTGCGCGCGCAAGCTGCGCGACAATCTTGACTTGCTGAATTCGGATTACGGCCAGCGCACGCCGTCGTTTACCAAGATCGACCATATCGACCGGGCCTATCTCAGTTTCGACATCGACGCCGTTTTCGACTATGGTCTGCATGAGTTCATCCAGAAACTGCTGTTCATGCTCGCCGACCTCGGTCAGCAGATCGAAATAGATTACAGGTTCTACGAATGACCCAGTCGCAGTCGCAATCTCAGGATGACGGCCCCGAACCCCCGTCCGACACCCCGGTGCAGATCAGGATCGCGCATACCACGCGCTATATCTTTGAAGAACCGGTGAACTTTGGCCTGCAACAAATTCGCAAGACCCCGAAGTCGCGCCACCAGCAAGAGGTGGTCACCTGGAACACCGAGGTCACCGGCGGCGTGAAGCAGCTGGAATACGTGGATCAACACCTGAACACGGTGGAACTGATCGGGCTGGACCGGGGCGTCACCGAATTGACGATCCGCTGCGAGGGCGTGGTCCAGCTGCAGAATTCGCATGGCGTGCTGGGGCGACATATCGGACCGGCGCCGCTCTGGCTTTATCGGCGGGCGACTCCGCAGACCAAGGCGGGGCAGGGGGTGCGCAATCTGGTGCGGGCGCTGCCCGAGGGGTCGGATCTGGAACGCGCACATGCACTGATGGGGGCCATCGCCGAGGCGGTCGATTATGTCATCGACTCGTCCGAGCCGGACTGGACCGCCGAACAGGCGCTGTCCGAAGGCAGGGGCGTCTGCCAGGATCACACCCATATCTTCCTGGCCTGCGCGCGGGAAATGGGCCTGTCGGCGCGTTACGTTTCCGGCTACCTGCTGCTGGATCACACCAACGAACAGGATGCGATGCATGCCTGGGCCGAAACCTATCTGCCCGGACTGGGCTGGGTCGGGTTCGACTGTTCGAACTGCATGTCCCCCGATCAGCGGTATGTGCGCGTGGCCACCGGCCTCGACTATCACGACGCCGCCCCGGTGCGCGGCACCCGACAGGGCGGGGGGGACAAGGAAACGCTCGAGGTGCAAATAGAGGTCGCGCAGCAATAGGCAATCTGTTGCCCGCGAGCCGCCCTTTTGTCCACTCACGTTGCATTCGCTAATTCCCTTGTGCCTGCCGCTGCGCAGCCCCTAATGTCCGCGCGATTCGTGGGCCCGGGGAGGCAACGCCGAAATGACCTATTGCGTGGGAATGATGCTGGGCCGGGGGTTGGTCTTCATGTCCGACACCCGCACCAATGCCGGTCTCGACAATATCTCGACCTTCGGCAAGATGAAGATCTGGGAGGCAGAGGGCGACCGGGTCATCACGCTGCTCAGCGCCGGAAACCTTGCGACCACGCAGGCTGTCGTTTCGGAACTGGACGAACGCGTCAAGGCGCATGGCGAACGGCATCCCTCCATCTTTGAAATGCCCTCGATGTTTCAGGTCGCGCGCCTCGTGGCCGACACGCTGCGCGACGTGATCGCCCGCAATTCCGAAAGCGGCCAGCGGGCCGACAGCGCGTTCAACGCCACGGTTCTGCTGGGCGGGCAGATTTCGGGCGGGCCGCCCCGGCTGTTCCTGATCTACCCCGAAGGCAACTTCATCGAGGCCGGGGCCGACACGCCGTTCTTTCAGATCGGCGAAATCAAGTACGGCCGTCCGATCCTCGTGCGGGCCTATGATCCGGCGATGAGCTTTGAAGAGGCGATGAAACTGCTGCTGGTCAGCTTTGACAGCACGGTCAAGGCCAACCTGAGTGTCGGCGCGCCTTTCGATTATCACCTCTACAGCGCGGACAGTCTTGTGCGCGGAGAGACCGGGCGCATCGAGATCGACGACCCCTATTTCCAGACCGTGAGCCAGGGGTGGGGCGAGGCCCTGAAACTGGCTCTGGACAGCCTGCCGCCCTTTGGACAGAGCCTGCCCGAGTAACACCCGCAAGGCAGGTGACGCGGCATTTTTCAGGGCCTGTTGCAGAGCGAATGCCTGACAACATGTAGATTGATCTCTGGAAGGTTTTGAAATCGTTGCGTCGACCGGGTGCCCTCGCGTGGACGCTCTGGCACAGTACCGGCTCAGGTCGTCAGCAGCCGCACGCCCTCCATCCCGGCAATGACTTCCATATCCTCCTCGTAAAGCTCGGTCAGCATGTCCACGTAGGGCCCGTCCCACCCGTCAAGATCCAGCTCCTCCTCGATCTCCTCGTCCAGCGCATATTTGTCGAGGAAGGCCATCATCACCCGCCGCTTCTGGCCTTCGGTGATTGTCTGGTTTTCCTTCAGAAAGGCGCGGAACCGCTGCATTCCCTCGCGAGAGATAATCTGCGCGTACAGATCGAAGGCCCCGATGATCTTGCGGCTGAGCGCGATCCCCCCCATCTCGCGGATGATCTGCCCCCAGAGAAAGGGCGTGTCCTCGTTGCACCAGATCGTGATCGGCATCTCCGGCACCTCGATCCGAATGCGCCGGATCAGGTCCGACCAGCGGAATTGCATCGGATCGACGCCAGACATGAATTCCTGGAAATCCTGATGCGGGGTGGTTGCAAAGGCGGCAGGCAGAAAGCTGGCCGGGTCGCGCACCCCAATGCAGAGCGAAATCTCGTCTTCGGCAAAGATATCGGCAAAGCTGCGCAACCGCGACTCTGCCCGCTGGTAGACATAGCCGCCCTGCATCATCAGCTTGGGCACCGAGAAGAAGTTGCCGTTCGACAGGACAAGGCGCGAGATCTGTCCCGGATCCTCCTGCAGGATCGCATCGAGCAAGACCTCCCGCGTTTCCGGCCCGGGCGACCCGCCGCGCAGCTTGTTCAGCGCCTCGGTCAGCAGGTTGCGATATTTTGACGGCCCCGGGATCGCCACACCCTCATGCCGCCACGCCTCGGCATTGCGCAGCAGGCATTTCAGCAGACGGTCGTCGTCGGTGCAGTGAACGCCGGTGTGTAGGATGACCTGCATGGCACTTTTCGTGTTATTGGCTCGGCCCCAGTATACCCGGGTTGCCCGTCAGGAAAACCGAGCATTTAACCGCCAGATAGGCCATTCAGGACGAAAACGGGTCTTCCTTTGTCCGGCAAGAAAAGCTAAACCGCGCCCACTGTTCGTTTTGCTTCTGCAGGGTGGACAAAGGTGCCCCTATAGCTCAGCTGGTAGAGCAACTGATTTGTAATCAGTAGGTCCGCGGTTCGAGTCCGTGTGGGGGCACCATTTTCAGATCGGCACCCTTCAAGTACCCTAAGGCCTTGAAGGGTAAGGTGGTTTCTCCAGTTCGAACACCGTCGATTCTATCGAACTCCAAGGGGTGGCAAAATACTAGCCGCAAGACCATTCTCTTGAGGGTGTAGCTGGATTTTCTCCATATTTTATAGGGGCTTGAGAGAAACTCCATGGCGAGTTCGAACATTTCGTCGAATGAGCGTGCAGGAAAGGACATTCGCTTAATCTCGGCCTCGATCTTGGCCTTCTCTGACTGCAATTCGCTTACCTTAGCTTCGTACGCTGCGGCTGCGGTATCGTTTTGAGTTCGAGCAGCGCGGTCAATCATGTTCGAACTATCGATTTCGACTTGGCTTATGCGCTTCCGAAGTCTGGAGATCTCCTTCTTTGCCCACGCACCTCTTCGATCCCATGCGTCTCGAAAGATTTTGTCCGCAATCGCGAATGTCGCTTCATCCGGTTCAAGAGATCGCAACAGCATTTCGAACTGTTTCTCGACTTTGTCACGCTGTACCGACTTCCCCTTTTCTGAGCAGGACCGATATTGGCACAGATAGTACGGATACCTCCGACCAGTTCCGCTGCGCGACCAGCAAGACGTGATTTTGCGACCGCACTTGGAGCAAACTAGAAAGCCGCGTAGTGGAAACTCCGTATCGATGTCCTGTCGTGCTGGCGCGACTGCCGAAGCCTGTAGGCGATCTTGAATAATGAGAAAGGTATCGTAAGAGATCAGCGGTTCGTGCACAGCTTTGGTCAGTGGGATGTCCCGCTCTGGCCGCTCCAAGTACCCAGCGTACAACATGTTTGTCAGGAGCTGCTTTACACGATCAAATCTGACCTCGGTTCCTCGATAATCCTTTGGAAATTCAGGTTTAGCGTCCAAGAATCGCTTCACTTCCGACTGTGACTGAAAATGACCAGTGGCAAAACCTTCCAGAGCCTCTGCAAGGATTGACGCAACCGGTTCATGCCGCACCAAGACCTTGCCTTCTGGGCTGCGCCTGTTCTCGTATCGGTAACCAACAGGAGCTGCGAAGGTCCAGTATCCCGAAGAGAGCCGCGCGATGACCCGTTGTCGTGAACGTTCTTTATTCTTGCCGACCTCCAGTTCGCCCAAGAGCACTCGAAGCTTAATTTCGAAAGTCGAGTGCGCGTCTTCTGACAGGGTGAAGTTTGGACTCTCAAGACGTGCGTCTACCGCTTGCAGTTTCTTGTAAAGGTCGCCGTAAACGGAAACATCTCGCGCGAACCGGTCGACATCATCGACGATCACTCTGAGGTTTTTGGACCGGTGCTTTCGTAGATACTGGACGAGCGCTTTTGTCCCCGCTCGTTCTCCCATAGTGCCAGAAATAACGTCGCTGAATACTTCAACAACTTCATATCCCTTTTCCGCCGCATATCTTCTGCAGCTCTTTTCCTGACTAGAAAGACCAGCGCCTTCTCCAACCTGTTTTCTCGAAGAAACACGGACATAGATGACGCATTTCTGGGGCGAACTTGTAGGAGTCTTCTTATCCATGGTGCCTCCCTGAGGTTTGGCTGCAGCGAGCCAAACCCGCTGCATAAGCCATTTGAAAGGTGAAAGCGCTTACGCGGCATCCTTGAAGTACTCATCGACCGTCCGAAGGATCGCATCATCTAAGTCGTCGGGTACGCTTGGATGCTGCGTAGGATGAATTCCGTATCCGAGGTCGACGAAGCCGACAAGGATGGTCCAGAGGACCTTGAGAAACTCGTCACGCTGAGCCGGAGACAGACCGAACCTCTCAAGGTGCGGTTCATAAACCCTGAAGTCAGGGCGATCATCATCACGATCAAGTTCTGTGGGCCGGATGAACGGGACCACGTTGCTGGTGTCAGTAGGGTTGGACATGTTCGAACTCTCCTTGCTTGTCTTCTGGATTTGCACTCGAGGGAAACTCGAGGCGTGACAACAAGCTAGAACGCCTTGCAAGTCATTGAAAAGGAAAGTCTAAATGACATTTTTTCGTGGAAAATCGCACATGCACCCATTCGGAAAATCATACATTTAAAGAGAGCGAGATCAACGGTCGCAGACAAGTTATGATTTGGGTCTTGGGAAACCGCACATCCAGCAACCTACAAAATCATACATCAACGAAACAACTTGAAGGGCGTGTTAGTTTCGGTGACATCCGAAGTGAGCGAATCACCCACTGCGAATAGTCTTAGTGCTATTGTCTGCACTGCGATCAAGTTCCAAATGTGCAACGCATATTGACCTGATCCCGCATTTGTGGTGGGGTGTCACTCATCAAACCATTTGCGCCCAAACGCTGCAACTTCATTAAACCTGAAGCATTACATGCGATACTGAAGTGACTCCGTTGCACGCTTTATCAGACGAAGGTCTATTTCTGAAAAGTCCGATAATTTTTGTTCTGGAAGGTCGGCAATTCTTACGAGTGCCTCTGTATAGTGGCTGGGCTGTCCAAGCATGGGAAGCAAACGCTCTGAAAGAGGTACGGGAATTCCCACCTCATCAATCTCTTTGACCCACCGGGGACGAAACCACGACTCTAATTCCACTGTAAAAAAGGCATAGTCTGCGTCGATGCTCGGATCAATTTCTCGGAGAAGTTCGTTTATTGCAGCGACGGCAGTGGCGTGATTGAACTCGCAAGCGCCAAGAAACTCGAATGAGCGTTCAATGCCTTCTTGTATCTCATCTTTCGAAAAAACCTCTTGGAACCAAGTCAGGAATTCTGCGAGCGTGGGCTTTTTCAAGAGCATATCCCATGCCCAAGCCATTTGCTTCACAGATAGTCGCGTCGTTTTGTCATTTTTGGATTGAAGAAGGGGGCGGATGACCTCAGCGAGCGTAAGTCTCTGATTGTAATCTGGATGACCAGACCACTCGAACCTATGTCGCTTTTCTTTTAAACGCTTTCTTAAATCGTCTTTTGACACACTCAGTACTTCCGTACCGAAATGTCCAAATTGTTTAAGTGTTTCTGGTAATAGATCATATTCCAACGGAAGGCTCCTTTGTCGTTCCAATCCGACTGGTCCAAGATCCGATGGCTCATAGTTCATCAAGATATATTCGTCAGTTTGGTCTGGGTTGGAAAGAACTGGAACGTCTACAGTTAATTCGTCTTCATGCGGAGGCGAATAGTACAGAAATACGTTGCCTACGAAGTGTTGCATCATCCTTCCAACCCTTCCTCTAATATTTGAGAAAGAGAAAAAATCAAAAGGCTTGGTGCTAATCTCCTTGTCGTAGACAAAAACGTTTTCTGCTGAAGTATTTACTCCCTCGATCAGGGTCGAAGTGCACAATAGGATAGGCAAAGTCCCTTCATTGAAAAGCTCTACAAAGAACTGCGCAACCGCGCGAGGGATTTTCCCATGATGCATGCCGATGCCAGCTTCGCATGCCTCTGCCAATATCCATTGATCATGGTAGTTTTCGCGCACCCAAGCACTGAGTTCGTCAGCGATTTCGGACTCAGCCTTGAATTTCTCATCGAGAAGTTCTTGTACCAAACGCCGCATGGCAGGCGGCGACTTAGAATACACCAGAGACTGCTGATCACTTGCCCCGCTCAAATCTGAAAGGAAACATCTAAATTTCTCTTTTTCCGCTGTGCGATCAACTGTGTTGACGGTAACCGTCTGGTAGCCGGAACGTAAGAACACCAGGCGTTCCTTCCACGAGGGGCCAACGTTCAAAAAGGCGATGTTTGGTCCTGCGAGGAAGAACTGGGTCGTCATGCGCAGAGCACGGTAAAGTGCGACGTTCAGTGTCTGGAAGCGATGGTCTTCTCTGTGCGGGTCAAGCTTGTAGAATTCGTCTATGAAGAGGAAGTCGATACCCTCGAAGTCATCACGATTGAGAAACCTTTCTTGCGTCAGAACGTAGATCACTTTTTCGTAGTGACGCTTATCAGATTGTTTCGATATTACTTGATATTCTCTACCGAAGGTTCTCTCTAATCTTCGGCGGGTTTCATCGATTAAAGCAATCGTTGGAACAATAGCGCAAACGCAGTTCGGCTTCTTCTCAGAAATAAAGGCATCTACGATAAGGCTCTTGCCGAAGCTGGTCGGTGCGCTGAGCGCAACATTCTCACCTGAAAGTAGATGGGACAACACTTCCATCTGTTTTGCGTGAAGGTAGACTTTCTTGTCCAGATGAACGGCGAACGCTTCCATTGCCATCGCCCGCAATGGGTTCAGGCCGTTAACGTCAATATAGGGAAACAGACCGCAAGCTTCGGCGAGATGTTCAATGGCATCATGTGATCCAAACGGCACTTGCCCGTTCTCGCTCGCATTCAGCAGACGGATCGCGATCTCAAGAGCATCTTTGTCCTCATATCGTTCAGAGCGTACAATACTACTTGCCTCTGAGATCGCCTCGAAGATGTCGTCGCCAGAGAGAATTTGCTCTTCTTCAAGATTGCGGAGAATATCAAGAGAAGTCATGCAAAAGCCTCCAGCTTTTTATCAAAATACTTCACAAGGTCAGCCTTCAAATGCATCGGCACAAAGATGATTTGCAGCCGAACCTTTATGTCACTATTGCTATCTGCAACGAGTTGGTGAAGTGAACTGATTTCACTCTCGACTTCTTGTTGAAATTCAACGGTCAAATCAGCGTGTTTCGATATTGCAATACTCTCGTATGCGATAAGCACAGGGAAAACCGATTGCTTAAGCAATTTGTCGCTGGTTGTATTTTGGTGCAGCAACTTTTGAAGTTCATCAGCTTGAGGGATTCCTTCTGGTATATGTCCGTAGAGCATCGCCTTCTCGGTATCCAGAAATGCAGGAAGCAGATGTTCGCGTACGGACGCTAAGGCGTCTCGGATCGCGCGTTTGGGATCAGTGTAGAATTTCGATTCTCCAAGCCAAAGTTCAATATTGCCTTCGTCGTAAACGACATGAACGGCATCAAAACCTTTGACAGTGTCATTGTGGCTAGTTTTTAGTATCAGCTTGCACAGAACGGGAAGTGTGCCGAACTCCTGAACACAGGCAATGTGCAGAAGTATTTCCCCAATCTCCCCTCGGCTTCCGGTCTTTTTCGTCCTGTAGACATGAGCGGCGGCAAGTTCGACGCGCTCGTGCCAATTGCCAGCATCAAGCGTGTCTTTTCGTGTCTGATCCAAAGCAACTTGAGGTAACCAAGAGAAAATGTGTGCAGCTAGTTTTTTTGCGCGCCATTTTTTCCCTTCGTACCCAGCGCACAGACCGATGGCGCTTTCGTCAGCTATCAGTGAGGTGCACCGCACTTCCAAAAAACTATCCGGAGTACCAGTCAAATCTTATCCAATTTCTTCAAAAACTCTCGCAGAGGTTCATTCTGACTATGGTGCGTTCGCTTCGCAACATCGCGTCTTGATAAGGGTGCTATAACACACGATTGCGAAGCGAACGACCCCTTTGCAACCTTAAAGGCCTTACACGATTAGCTTTTTCTTCATCCTTGGTGGCGCTGTAGAGCCTCCTCCCATGCAGACATAACCGCAAACAGGGAGTTCGAGGTTTCTCCTTTTAGGTGCACCACCTCTCAAGCTATCCCCCTGGAATGCCTCAGCTTTGTCTTAAGACGGAGCAAGCGTAGTACATGGCGGAGAACAAAGCTGCAGCCTTCTCATTTGTGAAGGACGGGGTCTACTACTTCAGCAGGCGCGTGCCGAAGGACCTCCAGCAACACTACACCTCACGAAAGATCAGCTATTCGCTGCGGACCCGGTCAGCCCCGGTCGCGGCGTCCCGGGCGATCCGAGCCGCGCAAAAGCTGGACGAGTATTGGTATCACCTCAGGGTCAAGGACACGGACCTGCCAGGAAAACACATGCTGCGAATGGCGCAAGGTGGTCAGGTGGTCCCTTCAGGGGCCGATCCGGCAGCTGCGACCACTGAGACGGTCAAGCTCTCCGAGGCTGTCGGCATCTACCTACGCCTCAAGGGGCAGGGTCGTCCTGTCACGTTTCACAGGGCAGCCGAGCGTTCCTGTGGCTATGTCATTGATGTCTGCGGTGACAAGGACATCACGGCGTACACCAAAGCAGACGCGAACGCCTTCCGAGACGACCTGATCAACCGGGAACTGGCAGGCAGCAGCATCACACGGGTATTTGGCACGGTTCGCTCGGTGATCAACTTGGCGACTGCAGAGATCGGGGTCGATATCAACAACCCGTTCGGGCGGGTCTACTATGACCGGAAGGCAGGCGTGGAAGACCGAGCGACATTCCCGCTAGAAGCCATCCGCGACCTGCAATCCGAATGCCGTAGGCTCGACGACGAAGCCCGCTGGCTCGTTGCCCTGATCTCGACGATCTGCATGCCGCCGTGACGAAGGCGCTACAACTGGGAGCGGTTGGGTTCGATGCCGTCAAACATCTCGTCCTCTGTCAGGTCGAGAAACGGCCACCGAAGCTGGACCTTGATGTCTACCCATACCTGCCGCGCGCGGATGTCGGGACCACGTCGGCGGCAAGTTACATGTCTCTGCTATCGGGAGATGCGGCATGACCGGGGCCCCGATGATCCTGCTCTCTGATCACCTGAAGAGGCTGAAGCTGCCCACCTTCCAGCGGGAATACGACAAGCTTGCCCGCCAATGTGCCGCCGAGGGGCTGGATCACGTTCAGTTCCTGGCGCGACTGGTCGAGCTGGAACTGATCGACCGCGAACGGCGGATGATCGAGCGCCGCATCAAGGCGGCGAAGTTCCCGGCCACCAAGAGCCTCGACAGCTTCGACTTCAAGGCAATCCCGAAGCTCAACAAGATGCGGGTGCTGGAACTCGCCCGCTGCGAATGGATCGAGCGGCGCGAGAATGTCATCGCCCTCGGGCCAAGCGGCACCGGCAAGACGCACGTTGCTCTGGGCCTCGGTTTGGCTGCTTGCCAGAAGGGGCTGCCTGTCCGCTTCATCACCGCCGCCACGCTGGTCAGTGAGTTGATGGAGGCCCGCGACGAGCGCCGTCTGCTCCGCCTGCAAAAGCAGTTGGCCGCCGTCAAGCTGCTCATCATTGATGAACTGGGCTTTGTGCCGCTGTCCAAGACCGGGGCCGAGCTGCTGTTCGAGCTGATCTCGCAGCGCTACGAGCGCGGGTCCACGATGATCACCAGCAATCTGCCATTCGACGAATGGACCGAAACCTTCGGCACCGAACGCCTGACCGGCGCGCTGCTCGACAGGCTGACACACCACGTCAACATCCTCGAGATGAACGGCGACAGCTATCGGCTCGGCCAAAGCCGCGCCCGAAAAGCCGAAGCCTCAACCTGATCATCCAGCACAGGATTGGCCCTGCGGGCCAATGCGCCATGGCACGCGCCAGCTATCTGGGAAGCGCGCGCGCCATGGCGCTTGGCACCCCGCCACTGGCCTAATTTTGCGCCGCCACGTGGCCGGTTTTTACTCCGCCGTTGACACTTTTCACAGACATTAGTGAAGATGACCTTGAGGCTCTGGAGGAGTTGTCCAAGAAGGATAGTGACTCGGATTGAGTGTGATTATGCTGGAAGCGCAGGACCAAGAGCTGGTCCAGATGGCCGCCGTATCGTTCAAGACGTCCACGGCTATCTCAAGGTTGTATCTGCTGCGGTAATGCGACGTCGCCAAGGGCGTTCTGTTCATCATTGGCAAAAGGCTCGTAGGGAGTCCAGTGACCCAACCAATATCCTTGAAGATTGCTCCCGGCTTCATGGAGGCCCCGCAGCACTGGGTGTGAGGAGATCTCACGATTGAGAGGCTTTGAAGCTTCGGGAACAGCCCGCTACCCAAATGTTACCCACAGGCTTTTATGAAGACCGAGGTTAACCGCCGGATACAGATAGGCGATTGATTTTGTTTTGTTTTAGTGGTGCCCGGGGGCGGAATCGAACCACCGACACGAGGATTTTCAATTTTCGACCCTACCGGTTCCTTCTCGTCGGAAGCGTACGGAAAGGTCTGTTTCCAAACGAGAATGCCGCAGTTGTCCGCCTCGCATCTCCCTATAGCATGCTGGACATTGCCGGAACGTTCCGACCCGGGTTACACGAAAATTACACCGCGGATCATGCAGCGTTTTGTGTTTGTTCCAAGTGAACAGTCTAGACGATTTCTCTAAGTAAAGCTTCAGCCTGTTCAAGAACCGTTTGGACAGCTTCCTGTGACAGGTCCGGTGGGTAGCCATATTTTTTTAGAATGCGCTTAACCAAAATGCGCATACGAGCCCGCGCACTTTCCTTTTTGTGCCAATCAACCGTCGCGTTTTTGCGGACCTGCTCAAGCAGTTCATGCGCGATCAGGCGCAACTGCTCGTTTCCCATTGCTTCCACAGCAGTGTCGTTCTGAGCAAGGGCATCGTAAAATGCCAATTCTTCGTCAGATAGGCCTTCAGCGTCGCCCCTTGCCGCAGACGCCTTCACATCTTTGGCGAGGTCAATGAGGGTCTGAATCATCTCTACTGTAGAAATTGCGTTGGCGTGATAGCGGGCGACGGCCTCTTCGAGGCGCTGACTGAAGGCGCGGCTTTCCACTACGTTTCGCTTGGCTTTGCTCTTGATCTCTCCGTTCAGGAGCTTCTTTAGCGCCTCCAAGGCGAGGTTCTTGCGCTCCATAGACTGAATTTCGAGAAGGAATTCATCGGACAGGATCGAAATATCTGGTGTCTTGATGCCCGCCGCATGCAAGATGTCTACGATTTCCGCATCAGCGACTGCCTTGTTGACCAGTTGCTCGATCGCAAATTGCTTCGCCCGCGAAGAAAGTTTGCCCTTGGCCGTGGTTTTGGTCATCGCCGCTCGGACGGCCTGAAGGAAGCCGACCTCGTCTTTGACGTCCTTGGCCAGATCGCTGGATGATGCCAGGGCAAAGGCGCGTGAGAGTTCTAGGGCTGCGTCCTGAAAACGCGATAGTTCCTTCTTCCTGTCGACGTCGGACGACTTCTGGCGCGCAGTCTGAGCTTGCTGCCCGACAATCCAATCAACCGCATCACCAAGAGCCTGCAAGCGAGCCTGGGCCGTGCCATGCAGGCCTGCGCTGTAGTCATGACCATTGAACATGTGGCGGACTACGTCGAGCTTTTCAGCCAGCAGCGCCACAGCTTGTTCCTCGTCGATCCCGGTGCGTTCGCGGTCGGCGTCGGAATACTGTGACAGAGCGTTCTTCAAGTTCTGGGCAATGCCGATGTAGTCGACTACCAGTCCTCCAGGCTTGTCACGGAAAACCCTGTTCACCCTGGCAATGGCCTGCATCAACCCATGTCCGCGCATAGGCTTGTCGACATACATTGTGTGCATGCACGGAGCGTCGAAGCCGGTCAGCCACATGTCCCGAACGATGACCAGCTTCAGTGAGTCTTCTGCGTCGCGCGCCCTCTTGGCCAAGTCGTCACGCCGTTTCTTGTTTCCGATATGAGTTTGCCACTCAAGTGGGTCCGATGCCGATCCGGTCATGACGATCTTGACCGCGCCGGATGCATCGTCGTCAGAATGCCAGCTCGGGCGAAGGGCGATAATCTCATTATAGAGCGCTACGCAGATACGGCGGCTCATGCAGACCGCCATGGCTTTTCCGCCAAGGGCAGAAGTCCGCGCTTCCAGGTGCTCGACAAGGTCGGCTGCCACTTGCTTCAGCCGCTTTTCTGCACCGACCAGTGCCTCAACGGTGCTCCATTTGGCCTTGGTCTTTTCCTGTTCAGACAGCGTTTCGTCTTCCAGGATCGCCGCAATCTCTTCGTCGATCTTCGGCTTCTCGTCTTCGTCAAGTTCGATACGGGCCAACCGGCTCTCATAGTAAATCGGCACCGTGGCTTTGTCTTCGACGGCCCGCGTAATGTCGTAAATATCGACATAATCTCCAAACACCGCCGGGGTGTTCACGTCCGCGGTCTCAATCGGCGTCCCGGTGAAGCCGACAAACGAGGCATTGGGAAGTGCCTGACGCACGTAGTGCGCATAGCCGTACTTTCGCTCACCGGTCTTTGTGTTCACCTTGGCGTCCAGACCGTACTGACTGCGATGCGCCTCATCGGCGATGACGATCACGTTCCGTCGTTCGGTCAAGGTCGGGAAACGCTCCTCGCCCTTTTCAGGGGTGAACTTCTGCATGGTGGTGAAGATCACGCCGCCGGATTGGCGGGCCAGTAAATCGCGCAGCTCCTCCCGGCTTTCGGCGTGCTCGGGCGTCTGCCGGATCAGGTCTTTTGTCATGGCAAAGGTCTGGAATAGCTGGTCATCCAGATCGTTGCGGTCGGTCAGGACGACAAGCGTCGGGTTCTCCATTGCAGGGTTTCGCACCAACAAGCCCGCGAAGAACGCCATGAGCAGTGACTTGCCAGAGCCTTGGGTGTGCCAGATCACACCGATGCGGCGGTCGCCCTCGGGCTGGGACGCCTTGATTGCGCTGGCCAACGCCTTTCGTGCACCGAAAAATTGGTGATACCCCGCGATGATCTTGAACGGACCCTCTCCCATATCGCCAAACACCGTGAAATCGCGCAGCAACTCCAGAAACCGCCCCTTGTCGAACACGCCCCTGAGCAGCGTAGCCATTTCCTGCGGCCCCTCGGGCGTGAAATCACCCACCGCTCCCGTGACCGAGCGCCAAGGCATGAACCGCTCTTCATTCGCCGTCAGCGACCCGATCCGGGCCAGCAACCCGTCCGAACTGATCAACACGACATTTGTGCGGAACAGGGACGGAACCTGCTGCTTGTACGTCTGAAGCTGGGCGAAGGCATCCTCGATGGTCGCAGCCTCGCTTGCGGCGTTCTTCAACTCGATCACTGCGACGGGCAGGCCGTTCAGGAAAATGACCACATCCGGGCGGCGATTGTGCTTGCCCTCGATCACGGTGAACTGGTTCGTCACCAGCCAGTCGTTGGCTTGCGGATCGTCGAAAGTGACCAGCCAGACCTTGTCACCGCGGATCGTTCCGTCGTCCGCCTTGAACTCCACATCCACGCCATTGACCAGCAGCGCGTGAATGCGCCGGTTTTCCTCGGTCAGGCTTTGCGACGCCGCACCGGTGATCTGCCGCAGCGCGTCCCGGCGCGCATCTTCGGGGATGTTGGGGTTCAGCCGGGTGACAGCCTCTTGAAGCCGCCCCATCAACAAAACCTCGCCATAGGACGCGCGCTCGGGTTCTTTGCCATCGGGAGAGATCACATCCGCGCCAAGATATGGGATGCCCTGATCCTGCAAAATGGCAAGCGCGGCTTGTTCGACCAGGTCTTCGTTAATCATCGACGGCCTCCTCCTCGGCTTCAGGAAGCGGGAGTGCAGCTGTCCGGCGGAGTGCTTCCTTATAGGTCTGCCGCTCAACGCCGAACAACAGTTGGGATACGCTGACGTCGATGCGTCTTGTGTCGAACTCTTCCAGTTCAATACCGACGATCAGTCTTCCGTCTTCTATCCGCGCACCCGCAAAGCCGATGTAAGCATCAATTTTTTCATTGAAGACGCCGAAGCGCTCGTACGGCTCAAAGGTTCGCACAGGGTCCGTTTGTTGATCCAGATAGGCATCATGCAGGAAACCGATGACGGTGTCGGCTGCGATTATCGCCATCCGCCGGTGGTGTTCGCTTAGTCGATTCACGAAGCCCAGCTTGCCATGGCTGAGTGGCCCGGCCTTTTTCCGAAAATTTCCCAGCTCGACCGTCAGTGTGTTGTACTGCGAAATCACCTTGTTCAGAGGGTCGGTGCGATCATCGACGAGGTTGAGCAGGCGGATTGCAGCAGTCAGCCAATTTCCGAGGCTCGGGTTGTCGCTCTTTATTGGGCTGTCAGGGCGTTCCCGTATGGGGTTGATCGGATCATCCAGTTCCTCGACTAGGGTTTTGCAGGCGCATTCGAGGATGCTTTTGGCTGCGTCGATGCAGCCGTCGTTCCCAGCTTTGAACTCGCGCTCCAGTGCCTCGTAGGTATGCTGGAGCATCGCGGCATTGGACCAGTGACGGCAAAACGCTTCGATGTTGGGGTATAGGTCACTCATCGCGGGCTTCCGTTTCCTCAATGATAGCAATGCCCTTCAGGTTCAGACGGTCCATTTCTTCGTCCAAACGGCCCTCAGTGTCGCTGCCTTCCCGCAGCAGCCAGACCCATTTCGGCACGTTGTCTGTGGGCTCGAACGAAAAGCCCGGATCATCGTCACCATCGCCAATACTGGAACCATAGAGTTGCCGTAGCCCGTGACCGACCAAGAAGGGGAGCGAAGGATCAGCGGGGCGATCATCCCAGCAGCATCCACATACAAGGTAATGCCAGGGGATCATTGGAAACTGGCCAGGGCTGTTGTCTTTGCCCCAATTTGCGTTCTTGACTGCCAGTGCGCTTGCGGCACTGATCCCCCAATCTGGCGAGAAAAACAGTAAGCCGCGAAGATTCATCCAAGCCAGCTGCTTACGGAACGAGAACGATGAGGTCAGCTTCAACTGATCCGAATTGTAGAACACGTAAAGCGGTACGAGGCCGTCCCGGTGGTTCAACAGGGTTTCGCACTGATTGGGTGTCAAACTGCCGGAGGCCTCGCTGGCCTTCTTCTGCGTCTTGCTTTGGTGAAAGAGCGAGCTGTAGGCACCATCGTCTGCGAACAGCCGCTTGGCCTGAATGCGGGCGCCTATCCCGTTCCAAGACCCGCTTGTGAACCAAAAAGCCCAATCTGCACCGTTCCTGCCCTCTTCTTTTTTGGTGTAAGCCTTGATTTCAAGCCCACGTCCCATGTGCCTGCGCGCAAGGCTCAGGAGAAGTTCTTCGGTTGTCGTTTCCTCGTTGCGCGGTAGGTTAAAGCCCTCAGCCTCCGACATGTCACGCCAGACCTGATGCGCTTCTTGCCGGAAAGAGCGGCAGTAGTTGGGAAGGGTTTTCATAGCGCAGCCTCCGCGCCGGTCAGGCGGAGTTCGCCCGACATGAGTTTGGGGAGGAGGAGGTCTCGGGTGGCGGCGAGGGTTTGGTTTTCCGCCGTATTGTTGCGGATTAAGCCAAAGATCGGCTGGATAAAGGAGTCATAACTCTGGTGCAGCCTCGCACCTCCAAAAATGAAAGGGATGGTTTTCATATTCTTTTGATTGAGTTTTGCTTGGACAGCGCCGGTCACATAGGGCTGAATTTGGACTTGATCGAAGAAGACTTTGAGCTGTTCGGTAGATATCCCAGCCCCTTTCAACACATGGGCGTGGTTGTTAACCCAAGACTTCCCCCAAATATATTGCGTGAAGGGTGTTCCATCGGGCCGGACCACTGACCCATCTTCACCGACCAGCAGCAATACCTCGTCAAAAAGCGCCTCATCAACATAGCCCATCACACTGGTTGCGCCGTAGTATGGTATGTCGCCAGCTTTCTTCTCGCGCTCCCGCGCTGACAGTGGAATCCTTTTGCTATCGAGAATGTCCATGAAATTGGTACACGTTCGCTCTTCCCACCCCTCCGGCAGGCCGTTTGCTCCGAAGCTGTCGGGGAAGAGGGCGGCGAGGGGGGTGGTTTGGGTCGGGTCGGGGAGGAGGTCTCCGAGGATGGCGGCGGGGTCGGTTTCGCCTGCGGCCTTGCGGCGGGTGGGGCCGAAATCGACGAACCAATCCCGAAACACCGCCCGGGCCATCGCCTCCAACGTCTCATTCATCCGCCGGTTCAGCTCGATCTTGTCGTCGAGGGTTTTTAGGACCTCCGCAATGTTTGCCTGCTCAAAAAGCGGTGGCAGAACAAGAGGCAGAACAGCGAGCATTCCATTGTTCAGACTTGCGCGCGTGGACATCGTAGAAACGGCATTGACCGCGCTTCTGAACTTTGGGCTTTTGAAGTAGTAGCCCAGATATTCAGGGGATAACTCCTCCGGCACTTTGGGTCTGAGGCGCTTCGTGAACCCATTAAAAGTAGCGTTTGGAACGTTGACCAAAGCAACGCAGCTCATACCAAGTTCGTCGAAGGTTTCGCTCGTTCTCGTCAGGAAAACGTCGCCCCTCTGGACAGAGCATTTAGCGCGTTCCCTCTCAGTTGAAATTACCAGGCCACCCAACTCTGACGGGACAAACGTGCTGTAAAACACGTCCTTGAAAGTGAGAAATGGGAAACCAGAACCAAATTCCGAACGCGGTTTTGACAGTCCTGAAGAAAAAACAAAGACGTCTGATAGATTTTTCTCTTTCCAATCCGCAGGCACTCTCTTCCGCTCCACAATCGCCCGAAACTCCGGCGACACGGCGTTCAGGTCGATCACGTCCACCTTCCACGGCAGGTCCGAGGCCTCGAAGGCCTCCTCCAGATCGATCAGCACATCGGGCGGCAGGGGGGCGGCCCCTTCCAGCGCGATATCCAGATCGGAAAAGGGTTTCGCCGTCCATGTCACGCGGCTGCCATAGGACCAGGCCAGTGTGCCCTTGGGAAGGTGATCGCGCAAAATTCCCTGCACGATGGCCAGCTCAGCGGGGCTGATGTCGATCTTGGCGGTCATTCCGCGTTCCGCTCGTGCAGGCGCGCCAGCAGCACCGCCGCCTCATCCCGAAAGGCGGGGATGCGCACGAAAACCTCGTTCGCCTTTTGCTCGTTATAGGCATGACTGGTGGCGTTGCGCGCATCGCGGAAGCGCCGCCATTCGTCCCAGCCATTGGCCAGAAGCCCGCGTTCCGCGCCTGACCGGATCATGTCAGGAAAGCTCATCTGGTCGATCTCGGACGGGTTGGGCGACATCGCCTCCAACTGCCGTTTCAGCAGCTTGTGGGCGAGTTCGTAAGTGTATTCGAACCGCTGGATGCAGGCATCCTTGACGAACTGGCTTTGGGTGCGGTCGAATTCCGCAAGCGCCTCCTCCAGCGAGGCGAGGGCTTTCTCGAAGGATGACAGCTCCAGCTTCATCGCGGGCCTCCCGGAATGCGCGCCAGCGTGCGGCGGATCAGGGCGGCCATGCGGGTGCTTTCCGTCAGTTGCGTGTCGAGCTGTGCCGCAAGTGTGGCGAATTTTTCTTCGAACGGAACGCCATCGTCTTCCTCATCCGCAGCACCAACATAGCGGCCCGGCGTCAGGACGTAGTCATGTTTGCGGATTGCGCCCTGATCAGCGCTGGCACAGAAGCCCGGTTCGTCCTTGTAGGGCTGATCGGGTGCCTTGGCCCGCCAGCGGTGGTAAGTGTCGGCGATCTTTTCGATTTCGGTATCTTCAAAGTCACGTCGCACACGATCGACCATATGGCCCATCTGGCGCGCGTCGATGAACAGCACCTCGCCGCGCCGGTCGCGGTGGCCATTGGCGGATTTGTCATTGGCCAAGATCCACAGGCAGGCAGGAATCTGCGTGGAATAGAACAGCTGCCCGGGCAGGGCGACCATGCAATCGACCTTGTCCGCCTCGATCATAGCGCGGCGAATGTCGCCTTCGCCGGATTGCTGCGAGGACATGGAGCCATTGGCCAGCACCACGCCCGCCGTGCCGCGCGGGGCGAGATGGTGCAGGATATGTTGGAGCCAGGCGTAGTTGGCGTTGCCCTTGGGGGGCGTGCCGTATTTCCAGCGCCCGTCCTCGGTCAGCCGCTCGCCGCCCCAGTCGGAGATGTTGAAGGGCGGGTTGGCGAGGATGTGGTCGGCGCGCAGATCGGGCAGTTCATCGCGGATGAACGAGCCTTCGTTGTTCCATTTGATCTCGGCGTCGATGCCCTGCACGGCGAGGTTCATCATCGCCAGCCGCCATGTGGTGTGGTTGATCTCCTGCCCGTAGACCGAGATGTCATTGCGGCGACCGCCATGGTCTTCGATGAAGTTCTCAGACTGGATGAACATGCCGCCCGACCCGCAGCAGGGGTCATAGACGCGGCCTTGCTTGGGTTCCAGCATGGCGACGAGCGTCTTGACGACCGAACGGGGGGTAAAGAATTCGCCGCCGCGCTTGCCTTCAGATGAGGCGAAGCCCGAGAGAAAGTATTCATAGACCCGGCCCAGCAGGTCGCGCGCCTCGGTCGCGTTCCCGCGCATGTCGATCTTCGAGAAGAGGTCGATCAGGTCGCCCAGCATCTCCTTGTTGAGCGTGGGGCGGGCGTAGTTCTTGGGCAAGACGCCTTTGAGCTTTTCGTTGGCCGGGACGCGCTCGATCGCTTCCATCGCGTCGTCGATGATCTTGCCGATGTTGGGATCACGCGCCTTGTTGCGCAGGTTAGACCAGCGCGCCTCTTGCGGCACCCAGAAGATGTTTTCTGCAAGGTATTCTTCCGGGTCTTCCGCATCGGCGTAGTCGTCTTCGGCCAGTTTGGCGTGGTAGCCCTCGAACGCCTCGGAGATGTACTTCAGGAACACAAGGCCAAGAACAACGTGCTTGTACTCGGACGGCTCAAGGTTGCCGCGCAGGCGGTCAGCAGCTTTGAAGAGTTCGGCCTCGAAGCCGAGGTCGGAGGTGCGGATGTCCGCCATGTGCAGGCCTTTGATTATAGAGGGTTACCTGAAACAGAATCTGTTGGCCCACTATGTGAAGGAACGGCCATACCTGCAACCAAGTGAATGGCGGCTGCCGCAGGCACTCAATCTCCAGATGCACCGAGCCGAGCCAGTATCAATTCGATCTTCTCGTCGATGCCCAGCGATTTTCCGGCATTGCGGATCAGTTCGCGTTGTCGTGCAAGCGGGATCTGCCCGTAGCTGGACAGGGTCGTGACAACGCTTTCATGGCCAAGGTTTTGGCTGAATGCCTTGAACTCTTCCGGCGTACGGCAGGTCAGATAGGCATACTCCACGACGGCATTCCGCACCCTGTGCGGGGTGAAGTAGGGGAGCCCAGCTCCAGCGAATGCCCGCTTGAAAATCTGTCGAATTGGTTGGGAGTTGGACCAGACTTGACGTTTGAGGCCGTCAACAACTGGTCCCTTTTCAGGGTCGATCCGATGCCGCGATTGAGGAAACAGGGGATCGTCGGGCTGCCAATGAAGTTCATCACGCAGGTAGTTGACCCAAGAATACAGAACGCCTTCGATCTCAGGCCCAAGCGGCAACAGCACCGACTCGATCAGCTTGCTGTTCTTGGTGCGGACGGTTTTCGGGTCTTGCACGATCATCTGCCGGTCGATGTCGACATGGCCTAGCAGCAAGGAGGCAGCTGCGTTGTCGCGGATTCCCGTCATCATGAGAAGGGCAAATACGGCGCGATCACGTTTCTCCAAGAGGGTCTCCGAAGGCATCGATGCCAGTGCGCGCTTCAATTGGTCCATGGTCGGTGAGGGCTTCGTAGGTGAAGATGTCGCCGCGCGTATGTCCTTTTCGGAGAGGTTGAAGTAGGCAATCGCGTTGGTGTCGATCCTGGACTTGAACCCGGGCTGCACTGAAAGCCACCGGAAGAATCGTTGCACCGCTTTCAGCGTAGAAAGCACTGTCGAGGTTCCTAGCCGTTTGCTTTCGTCGGCAGGGGCGGACAGGGCCGCCCGGAAACCTCTCGCCTGATCGCGATTGAAGCGTCCAAAGTCGCAGAAGCCGGTGTATTCCTCGAAGCGCAGGATCGCCTTTTCGACCCCGCGCACGGTCGCTTCTGCCTTTTGATCCGCTTCGCGTAGGAACTCAGCGTATTCACGCTTGATCCGTTCATTTTCCGCGTTGAATTTGTCCATTTTCGTCTTGCTCCTTAGAGTCACCATTCAAGAGGGGAATACAGCTCCCATTTAGGCTTGGGGTCCGCCTCTGGAGTGGCCCGAACGCCGCGGTGTATTCTTGCAGTCGTGAAGCGCTCCCGGCGCGGCAGATTCTCCCTCCACATGTGCAGCAAGCCCCAACCAGACGAACTGTTTTCTCGTTTAGATCGGCAATGTGAACGGAGCCTAGGGTTGGCAGGCGCGGTGCACGGCATGAAAGGCAATACATCTCGTCTGGGCCGCACTTTTGTTTCCTGCCTTTGGCACGGACGTCCAGATATTTGCGAAGCTCTGCACCGTGGATCAGGGTTGGGCTTTGGCCATCAATCGTACCCAACCCGTTCTTCAGCCATCGGCGCACAGTGTGAACGTGAACTTCGAGAAGAGCCGCTACTTCCGGCACCGAGTAGGTGCGTCGGATGCGGATACGCCTGCGGTCCGGGTTCTTGATTCCCGGCATCTTCTCGGCCCTAGTTACTCGCCCGGATTTCCCGACCGCCAGTTCCGGCGAGGCGAGGGGCGGCGGCGATCCAGGACTGCAGGTCTTCGAGGAAGTAGAAAGCGCGTCCACCCAACAGAACGTACTGCGGTCCTTGGCCTTTCATTGCCCAGTCGGCGAGCGTCTTCGGCGAGCAGCCAAGGTAGCGGGCCGCGTTCTTGCGATCCATCCGCCCGTCCGGGTGAATGAAGACGCGCTGGGTATCGGTGTCGATTTTCATGGTTTGTTTCCTTGCTCAACAGGCTTCTTTGGTCAGCACACGATAAGAAGAGCAAGACATGTATTGAAACTCAATACGCAACGTGCAAAATGGATCATGACAGAACGTTTCGACACGAGGACATCATGGCGATCAAGGTTCCCAAGGGCGCAGGCTCCAAGCTAGGCAGGACCGAGACGGTCTCGATTCGGCTTGATCCGCGCCTGAATTATCTGTGTGAGTTGGCAGCTCGGTCTCAGAGGCGAACCAAGTCGTCATTCATCGAAGCGACCTTGGCCGAACACATTCAGACGCAGGTAATCAACAAGTGGCGCGACACAGGTCAAGATCAGCCGGACACATTCGGTGACCAGGCGGATGTTCTTTGGCACGTCCGAGAAAGCCAACGGCTTGTATCTCTAGGCATCATCGCTCCAGAGTTGATGACGTTCGAAGAACAGCACATTTGGGCTTTGATTGAAGAAAACGGATATTTCTGGCGCGGTCGTTGGAAAGGAAATGTCTGGGACTACCAGGTCAGCTTAGACGACATCATTCGCGATAGGATCGATGAACATTGGGAAGGCCTGCTTGCGGTCGCGGCGGGCGAGAAAGACGGGGACACGCTACCCCGTCTTCGCCCACCCAAGGCTCGGGACATCGACGACGAAATCCCTTTCTGAGGTATTCAAAATGGCTACAAAATACTCGAAGCTGACACGTCCTGCGATCCGGGCCTTGAAGCTTGGCGAGAGCATTACCGAACACGGCATTACGTTTCGTCGTGATACCAATGGTGACGGCGTCTACTCCGTCAATATCATGGTCGACCGTCGGCGTATTCATCGTGTGATTGGTCGAGAGTCCGAAGGCGTGACGAGACAGCAGGCGGAAGACTTCATTTCCCAAGCCAGAACCGATGCAAGGCGTCAACGCTTGGAGTTGCCCGAAGGGCGTAAGACGCCACTGAGCTTCGAAGAAGCCGCAGACCGCTACGTTCTGAGGCTTCGGGATAGTGACGGAAAAAACATCGACATCAAAGAGCGTCAGCTACGGCAGCACTTGGTCCCGTTTCTTGCGACCAAGCCATTGAGTGCCATCGAATCCTTCGACGTTGAACGCTACAAGAAGGCCCGCCGCTCTGATGGCGCAGCGAAAGCGACGGTGAACCGGGAATTGGCCACGCTTTCCCACTTGCTGAACCAAGCCGTCGAATGGAAGTGGATCAAAAGCAAGTCGGTAAAGATCGCTCGCTTCAAAGAAGACAACCAGCGGATCGTGTACCTGACAGATGACCAGTGCGTTGGACTGCTGGAAGCGGCAGCATCGGATCACAACGAAAACGTCCACGCCTTCGTCATGGTTGGACTTCACACTGGGATGCGTCATGCGGAAATTCTCGCGATCCGTCGAGAAGATGTCGATGTCGGAAAGCGGGTGATTTGGGTTCCGCAGGCGAAGGCGGGGTCTCGTGAGCAACCGATCACGCGTGAACTGGCCGAGTATCTTGGAAAGCGCATGGATATGTTGCCACCCGGCTGCGAATGGTTGTTTCCCTCTCCGGGAAGCGCCACCGGCCACGTCCACACGATACGCAAGGCCTTTCGCCGCTCCGCTGAACGCGCTGGCCTTGATCCTGAACAGATCACCCCTCATACGCTTCGCCATACGGCGGTGACGCATCTGGTTCAGGCGGGCGTCGACCTGCCCACAGTCCAGCGCATTTCCGGTCACAAGACGCTGTCCATGGTTGCGCGTTACGCGCATCAAAGCGGGTCGCACATCGAAGCGGCAATGGATCGGCTAGAAGGGCGGGTCAGCGGCACCCAGGAAGACAACATCCGCAAGCTAAAGCCGAAAAGTTCGGCCTGATTACACACGAATTACACGTGCACTTGAGTGCATTGAACCGGACGGGGTCTAAGTTATTGATTTTTATGGTGCCCGGGGGCGGAATCGAACCACCGACACGAGGATTTTCAATCCACTGCTCTACCCCTGAGCTACCCGGGCACGGGTGAAGCGATTGCTTCGGGTGAAGGCGGTTTAGCCGAGGTCCTTGGCGGTGTCCAGCGGGTTTTGACAAGGGAAAGCAAGGAATTTGCCCCCTCTTCCCAACCGGCGGTGAGCGGGCTACACCCGCCCCATGACGCTTTCCGCTGACAGCCTCGAAATCTTCTATTCTCACGGGTTCGATACCGTGATCGATGTGCGCAGTCCGGCGGAATTTACCGAGGACCGGGTGCCCGGTGCGATCAATTTACCGGTTCTGGACAATGACGAGCGGGCGCGGGTCGGGACGATCTACAAGCAGGAAAATCCCTTCAAGGCGCGCAAGATCGGCGCTGCGCTGGTGTTTCGAAACGCCGCCCAGCATATCGAGGCCAGCCTGTCGCATCATGAGGGCGGCTGGCAACCACTTGTCTATTGCTGGCGCGGGGGGCAGAGATCCGGCTCCTTCACCTGGATGCTGCGCGAAATTGGCTGGCGGGCAGAGGTGCTGGCCGGTGGCTATCGAACCTACCGCCGATTGGTCACGCGCTACCTCTACGATGATGCGCTGCCGCATCGTCTCATCCTGCTGGGTGGATATACAGGCACCGCAAAGACTGAATTGTTGGGCCTGTTGGAGCAGCGTGGCGTTCAGGTCCTGGATCTCGAGGGGCTGGCCCGGCACCGCGGGTCCTTGTTGGGGGAAATGCCAGGTGGGCAGCCGTCGCAAAAGGGATTCGAATCCGACCTGGCGCAGGCGTTGAACGCACTGAACCCGGCGCGCCCGGTTCTGGTTGAGGCCGAGAGCAGCAAGATCGGCCAGATCAACCTGCCGCCTTCACTTTGGGAGGTCATGAAATCTGCGCCGTGGATCGAGATCTCGGCCCCAATCGAGGCGCGGGCGACCTATCTGGCGCAGGCCTACGAGGATATCCTGGCCGATGCCGAGAGCCTGCGACAGAAACTGATGCCGTTGCGTTATCACCGTGGCCATGCCCTGGTCGATCACTGGGACGACTTGATCGCGCAGGGCGATCGTTTGGCGCTCTGCGCCTCGCTTGCGGCGGATCACTACGATCCGGCGTATCGAACCTCCATGCGGGCGACACAGCCCGATGTCGTCGCGCGGGAAGAGACCGACTCGCTCGACCGGTCTTCGCTGGAGAGCCTGGCCGACCGCCTGGCCGAACGGGTTCAGCGGATCCCGATCTGACCGGCGTTTGCCGTCACGATTCCGATGTGTGCGGCGTCGTAACCGGCTGATTTCAGGTCCGCTATCATCTGCTGGGGGTCCGTCGCGATGGCCGCCAGAAGACCGCCGGAAGTCTGCGGATCAACCAACAGGTCATGGCGCGGCGTATCGGCGAGATCGGGAAAGCCGCTGCGATTGTCGTCAAAGAGGCTGGACCGGACGCCGACCGTTGCCAACCGCAGGGCACCGGGCAGCAAGGGCACGGCGTTCGCCCAGACCTCGGCGCCGGTTGCGGAGTTCAGACAAATGTTGCGCAGGTGTCCCAACAGGCCAAAGCCGGTGACATCCGTCATGGCATGCGCGTGCTGCAGAATCACCGCGGCCCGGGCCTGCGATTGGCACATGGCCAGAATGGCGCTGTGGACCTCTGCGCCCCGCGCCTTGCCCGCCATTTCTGCCGCCATGATCACCCCGGACCCGATCGGTTTGGTCAGGATCAGATGGTCGCCGGGTCGCGCGCCTGACAGTTGGATGGGGGTGTCGCATCGTCCGGTCACGCTGAACCCGATGGTCAGCTCGCTGCCCTGGGAACTGTGGCCGCCGGCGATCTCGGCCCCCGCGTCACCCATGACCTCGCGGGCAACCGTCATGATTTCCTTCAGCGTCCGCGCAGAGAGCCTGGGCGCCATGCGCGGCAGGATGATTGTCGCGAGCGCTGCCTGGGGCGATGCGCCCATGGCCCAGACGTCGCCCAGGGCATGATGTGCCGCGATGCGTGCCATGACCGCAGGGTCGGACACCATCTGGCGCAAGTGATCGGTGCTGAACACCAGCTTTTGACCGTCCATGTCGATCACGGCGGCGTCGTCCCCGGGCAACGTATCTTGCGCCTGTTCCAAAGCATGCAGCAGCGCCCCTTGGCCCAGTTTTGCCCCGCATCCGCCACAGAGCATCTTGGCCCCCAGTTCGGCCTGACCGGCTGCGCGCGGCACCGGGAGGGCAGGGGCGGGCATGTCGGGAAGTTCCCTGAACATGCGCATGAATTTCCGGTCTATCCGGTCTTTCCAGCGCCAGACCCAAGGGCCTGAAAATGTCAGTCCGAACCGATCCCCCAAGGCCGATTTCGAACCCAGGGAAATCAGCTTGAGGTAGTCTGACTGCGGCCGATACCGGCGCATGTTGCCGGTTTCGGCCAAGGCGCTCCGCAGGTTGTGCAACAGAACCGGGGCTTGTCGAACGGCGTAGACACCGGCCTTCGGGCGCGGCGCAAAACCCATGTGGGCGCAGTCCCCGACAGCGAAGATTGCCGGGTCTGAGCTGCGCAGTTCCTCGTTGATCACCAGGAATCCGTCGTGCTCGGCCAGACCCGTCTCCCTTAGCCATTGGTAGGGGCGCGCGCCCGCCGCGCCGCAAATGAACCCGGCTTCGATCCTTTGTCCGGTCATTGTGATGCCCCCCGAGGTGACCTCCTGCACCTCAGCCTCTTCGTGCAGAATGATACCGGCGACCTGCAATGCGGTGCGAAGCCGTTCGGCGGCACGGTGGGGCAGGGCGGACAATATGGTATTGCGTTCGACTAAGTATATCCGGTGCGGGCGTCGGTTCTCGGTCAAGGCGTGGTTCATGGCGAGCGCCAGTTCGGCCCCGGCCACGCCCCCGCCGATGACTGCCACGTCCGCCGGGCCGTCACCCTGGCAAAAACGCCTCCATTCTGCCGCGAACTGATCCAGCGGCTTGGCCGGTATCGCATGGTCTTCAAATCCGGGCAGGTCGGGCATGCGGGTGCTGATGCCGATGTCTATGCTGGCGATATCAAATCCGATGGCGGGCTGACCGGCGACCTGTATCAGGCGGCGTTCCGGATCGATCCCCGTCGCGGCGGCCATGACCAGGCGCGCATTGGCCAGTCTGGCCAACTGTACAAGGTCGATATCCAGCTCTTCCTTATCGTAATGTCCCGCCACATAACCCGGCAGCATCCCGGAGTAAGGGGCGGTTGGTGCAGGGTTGATCAGGGTCACCCGCACGCCCGGCAAAGGCTTCATGGCCCAGGACCGCAGGACCAGTGCGTGGGTATGTCCTCCGCCGACCAGTACGAGATCGCGTGTGAACGGTATCTGCGACTGCTGCATCTTGGCCCCTTTTACGGTCGGTCGCACTGACCGGAACATCACCGGGCGGCTGCGGCCAAAAACGTCCCCGGTGACCGATAGCGCCGATCCAACTGTCAGAAAAGGGTGATCTCGTCCACTTTTCTCCGCGGGAATGTCGCCGGTTTTTGCGCGGGCACCATTTCAGGCTCACCAGAGACCAGCAACTGGCGCGCCCGCCCCGTGGTTGGCCAAAAGCGGATTCGCCGGGCCGACGTGCCGCCGACGCTCTCAGCCAGACAGGGAATGCCTTCATCTTGCAGGAATTTGCGGGCGAAGGCCGCGTTGGAACCACCAATGTCGCGCAAATTTCCCATCATGCTGGCGCCACCGAACATCTTGGCCTTCAGGCGGCCGCGGTCTGCCCCCTCTCGAAGCAAGCCGTTGATCAGCAGTTCCATGGCGTAGGCGCCGTAGCGGACATTCGCCCCATCTTCGCCCTCGCGGCTGGGCAACAGGAAATGGTTCATCCCGCCGATCTTTCGCTGCGGTTCGAAAATGCAAACGGCGATACAAGAGCCGAGAACGGTTGTCAGGATGACATCCTCTTCTTCGGAGATCATGAAATCGCCCTGAATGACGTTGATGATCTTTTCACCGGTCGGTGTCATTTCTGGAGTTCCTTTCCGCTTACCCGGCTCGTGCCGTGATCGGCGAGCAAGGTTTGCCCGATCTGGTTCAAGGGCAATACCTTGCGGACGGCGCCCAGTTCCACCGCTGCGCGCGGCATGCCGTAGACGACGCAGGAGGCCTCGTCCTGCGCAATTGTATATGCTCCGGCATCATGCAGAACCTTTAACCCGTCGGCACCGTCACGCCCCATGCCGGTCAGGATCGCGGCTGTAACCCTGTCCGCCATGTGAACGGCAGAGCGAAACAAGACGTCGACCGAGGGGATATGCCCCGCAACGGGAGCACTTTTTTCAAGCCGGGCTGCAAGCTTTGGCCCCTTGCCCAGCATGAGATGAGATCTGTTTCCCGCTCCGATCAGGATGAGCCCGGGCGTGACAGGACATGGTCCCGTGGCCAGCCTGACATCGGGCCGACACTGGCGATCAAGCAACCCGGCAAGGCTTTCACCGAAGCCGGTGCCGGTATGCTGCACCACGAGAGTTGGCGGACAATCCTCCGGGAAGCACGTGAGAACGGTCAACAAGGCATCTACGCCACCCGTGCTGGCCCCGATCAAGATCAGGCGGTTGGTGTTCACTCGGCCGCGCAACGGGACGGGTCTTTCCGGTTGGGCGACCAGTGGAGGGCGCGGGGATCTGCGTGGTTGCGTTGGCAGCGCCGCAGAAACCGGCACGGCACTTGGCCGGACAGGGCTTGTTTCGGCATTCCGCGCTGGCGCCGGTCGGGAATTTGGACTGTCTGTGTCGCTGCCAAAGGGCGGGACGGGCGTGCCGGGCCGAGTGGCGGAACCGGCGAGCTCAGACAAGTATCGGTCAGACCGGGTCAACGAACATAATTGTTGCACATAGGTCGAATCCGGTGCTTCGCCGGGAATGGAAAACAGGTCAGAGCCCCGTGCGCTGGTCCGTCCGGACTCCGTGCCAAAACGCGGCTTTCTGTTCGGCGAAGTTATCACCAGCCACCGGATGTCCAGTGTGGAAAAGAGGGCGCGCATGACCTCGAACTCCGGCAAGTCTGCCAGTACATCGGCAATCAGAACCGCTTTGGGCAGGCGTTCCTCGACCTCATTGTAGGTGTTCATCAGGTCGCCGGTACAGGCGATGACCTCGAATTCCGGCATGCGATTGACCAGGTCGCGCAGGCGGTTGCGTTGAGCAGATTCAGGAGACGCGATGACGACACTTTTCTTGTTCATTCTTCACCTACCGCGATCCGCAAACCGCTGCGCCCCTGGCGCCGTTGATGCAACGCTAGCCTTAGAAGAGTTCAGCATGCCCGGCTCGTGCGGCGGTCCTGGACTGGCCGCCCAGGCGGGTGGCCATGTCCCGCAGGGGAACTGCGTTCAAAGCCTCGGACAGATCGACCATTCCGGCGCAGTCCGTTTTCAGTGAAATCTGACCCAGATAATCCGCCAGCGCGCCGATCGATTGCCGCAGCATGTCGAGTTCCTGCAGCATGCCGATTGTCTGGCTGCTCAACCCGCCGGAAGATTTCAACACAACAGAGTCGAGAGCATGTTCCAGTCTTTCGAGCCGCACAAAGAGCGTCTCCAATTCCGAGGACGCGCGCTGTGTCGCGTCCCTGAGTGGCAACCTGATCTCGACCTCACCGCTCATAGACGGCCTACCACACTTTCAATGCACTGCTTCATGGAAGCTGCGGTAAACGGCTTTTTGATCATGTTGTTCAAGCCCAGTTTCTTGGCTTCGGCGACGATTTCCGGAGTGGGGCGCCCGGTCACGAGGATAAATCCGATCTTCTGGGTTGCCGGGTGGCCGCGAACGGCCTTGAGCAGACCCAGCCCATCAAGGCCCGGCATATTGAAATCCGACAAAACGAGATGCACCGGGTTCGATCCCATACGCTGTAGCGCAGATCGTCCGTCATTCTCGGTTATGTAATTCTTGATTCCGATATCATCCAGAGCCTGGGTGATCAGTCCACGGCTTGTGGCCATGTCGTCAACAACCATGATCCTCAGGGAGTCCTTCAGTCCCATCTTGCTCTCCTATTGCAGCTTTGGCTGCGCGTTCGCGCAGGACTTCTGATAGCTCGTGATTCCGACACCGGTGAGATCCTTCAATGCCGGTCCGGTCACCCTTTCCGAATGTCCGATGAACAAGAGCCCGTTTGGCGCCAGCATTGAACTGAGTCGCTGCCAGAGACGTTGTTGCGTCTGTTGATTGAAATAGATGGCGACGTTTCGGCAGAAAATCGCATCAAACGGGCCCTTGAATGGCCATTCCGCCATGAGGTTGAGTTCGTTGAACGTGATCAGCGCTTTGAGGTCATCGGTCACTGTCGACATGTTGTCTCTGCCCGCCGACCGGCGTGTCCATTTTGCACGCAGGTCGTCGGGGATGCCGGCGGTTTCCTCGTTGGGGTAGATGGCGGTTTTCGCCCTTTCCACGATCTTCGGGTCGATATCGGTTGCCAGGATGCGGATATCGCGATCGGCCGCATCGGGGATGATCTGCAGTATGGTCATCGCGATCGAGTAGGGCTCTTGGCCCGAAGAGCAGCCGGCCGACCAGAAACGCAAGCGTTGCCCGGCCTGTGCCTTGGCCTTGAGGTCCGACGAGAGCGCCGCGCGCAGCGACTCGAAGTGGTGCGTTTCGCGAAAGAAACTGGTCACATTCGTTGTCAGCGCGGAAATCAGTTCCAGCCGTTCCTGTTCCTCTTCCTTGCGGTTCAACAAGGACAGGTAATCCGGAAAACTGTTGATTTGTCGTGACTTGAGCCGCCGCGAAAGGCGCGAATAGACCAAAGGTTTCTTGCTTTCGGCAAGACTGAGGCCAAACCGTTCCTGCGCGAGATCAGCAATGGCCCGGAAATCGGCGTCACTGAAAGGAATGTCGCGCGCAAACGCGCCGGGCGCTGCGTCATTCATGAAGGCATCCCTTTGCCGGTGTCGAGCACCGCCGCAAGGTTGACCACGCGCACCATCGTTTCGTCCACGGAGATCATGCCGAGAATACTGTTGCGCGTTGCTTCGGATTTGATGTCTGGTGTTTCCTGAATGGCGCTCTTGTCCACCGAGAGGATTTCGGAGACGGACTCCACCAGCAGACCGATCGTTGCGCCATCCACGGCGGCCACAATGACGACATTGCGCTCATTTGCCGGGGTCGCGCCAAGAGCGAAACGCGCCGAAAGGTCGAATATCGGGATCACCGCGCCGCGCAGGTTCATCACCCCAAGGACATCTGTCGGCGTATGCGGGAGGGCGGTCACCGGGGTCCATCGTCTGATTTCCCGGATTTGAGTGATTTCAAGGCAGTAGCTTTGTCCACCCGCCGAGAAAGTAATGAATTCGAACTGCGTGTCCGCAAGTGCTTCTGCTGTTTCAGGCATGACGAAGCTCCGTTCTGGTGTGCTGGGCAAAGGGATCGCTGTCGGAGGAATGGGCAAGCTTGATCAGTTCCTCGGGGTCAAGGATCAAGGCGATCTTGCCGTCCCCGAGGATGGTGGCGGCAGAGACGCCCGGAATGGCGGCATAGTTGCTTTCAAGGCTCTTGATGACGACTTGCCTCTGATCATGGATCGCAGTGACGCGCAGGGCCGTCAGTCCCTGCATTTCGGTGCTCACCAGCAGCAGGATACCGTTTCCCCTGTGATCTCCCGGCCCACCGAGGCTGAGGCTCTCTGCCACGTCAACAATGGGAACGTAGGAGCCTCGGACGCTGACGACTTCGCTGTCGGTCCCGACGACATGGATGTCGCGCTTGTTGGGTCGGATGGTTTCGAGGATGGAGGAGATCGGGATGACCATCGTCTGATCCGCGACCGAGATGACGAAACCGTCCATCACGGCAAGGGTCAAAGGCAGGACAATCGCAAATGTCGTACCCTTTCCGGGGGTCGACGTGATCGAGACCCTGCCGCCAAGGGCGTGAACCGCGTTTTTGACGACGTCCATGCCGACCCCGCGCCCGGAAAGCGCAGAGACCTGTCCGGCGGTCGAGAAACCGGGGAGGAACAGAAGATTGTCGATTTCCAGGTCCGAAAGTTCCACATCCGGCGGCACGAGATTTTTCTCGATGGCCTTGGCAAGGATGCGTTCGCGGTTCAGGCCGGCACCGTCGTCTGAAATCTCGATGAAGACGCTGCCAGAGCGATGCGAGGCGGACAGCCGGATGGTTCCGGTTACATCTTTTCCGGCCTCTTCGCGGGCGTCCGGCTTTTCCAAACCGTGGTCGACGGCGTTTCGGACCATATGGGTCAGCGGATCGGCCAGCCGTTCGATGACGGTTTTGTCCACCTCCGTCGAGTCCCCGACCGTGACCAGCTTTGCCTTTTTGCCTGTGGCATCGGAGGATTCGCGCACGATGCGCGACATGCGCTGGAACAGGGGTTTGACCGGCTGCGCCCGAATGGCCATGACCCCTTCCTGAATGTCGCGCGCCAGCAGTTTGTAGGCTTCAAGTTCGTTGGTCAGATGCGCAACAGTCGGGAGGTCCAGTTCCTCGATCCGCTGGGAGATCATGGCCTGGTTGATGATCAGTTCGCCGACCGTGTTGATCAAACGGTCGACGCGGTCCAGATCCACGCGCAGGGTGGGTTTGGGACCACGTGTTTCCTTGTTGCTCGCTGCAACCGGCTTGCTGGCCTGTTGCGGTGAGACGCCCTGAGGCGGCTGTTCTGTTGGGGCGGCATCCGGGATCACCGCGTCCTCGACGTCCTCGGGGTCGTCGATGGGATCGTCCATGGTTGGCTGTGCCGGAGGCCCTGCCTCATCGACCGAGATCTCCAGCGTGACGAGGCCTTCGATAAACTCGAAGACCTCGTGCAGGGTTGTCTCCGGTTCCGAGGTTGACAGCGTCAGAGACCACGACAGGACCGCGTCAGCGGGATCAAACGCGTCGAATTCGGGCAGCGCGCTCAAATCGGCTTCGACCGAAAGGGTGCCCAATTCGGCCAGCGCATCGAAGATCAAAAGGGGTTCGTGGCCATTTTCATACAGCGCCCTGGTCGGCTTGAACAGGATCTGGAATTGACGCAAGGTGGCCGGCTCTTCGATCGGAATTTCCACGGCTGGTCCGTCGAAATCAAGCGTGACGGCGTCAAAGCTGAACTCTTCCGCTGCGGTCTCGTCCCCCAGGTAACTTTCGAGTTCGGTCAACAAGCCGGTCTCGACTTCGTCGTCGAGAGGGGTGTCATCCCGGGCCGAGGCCACCAGATCGGACAATTGGTACCCGGCGCGATGAAACAGGTTCATCAATTTCTCATCGACCGGCAAATCAAGGTCGCGGACCTTGTCCATGACGGTTTCAAAGGAATGCGCAAAGCCGACCAACCGATCCAGCCCAAAGGCGCCCGCGCCGCCCTTGATCGAATGGACCGAGCGGAAGACCGCGTTGATGACCTCCATGTCCTCCGGGGCTTCCTCCATTTGGGACAGCCCTTCGACAAGCGCTTCGAGGAGTTCTTCGCACTCCTCAAAAAAAGTATCTCTGATCGAATTGCCTGACATATCAGCCCACGTGCCCCGTCAGTCTGCGCAATACGGACACCAGTGAGGCGTCGTCGAACGGCTTTACGATCCAGCCGGTCGCCCCGGCGCCGCGTGCCCGCATCTTCAACTCATCCGAGCTTTCCGTCGTCAGGACGAGGATCGGTACATTGGTCCGGTTGGGGCCGCTGCGCAGCGTGTCGATCACACCGAAACCGTCCATCTTGGGCATGTTGATATCGGTAATCACCACGTCCGGGTCGACATCGGGAAAGACATCGACGCCTTCCTGTCCGTCGCAGGCGGAATGGAATTCAAATCCAGCGCCTTCCAACGAAACACGCAACAGGTTCCGGATGGTTCGTGAGTCATCGATTGCCAGCACTTTTGTTGTCATTGCAGAGGTTCCTTGTCGAAATGGTCGGGGGAAAGACCGAGCCTTTCGAGCCCCTCTCGAAAGCCAGGTGACACGTCGGTGACGTCAAATTTGACGTCCTCCAATGCCCATTGCTTTTGAGCCACGAGCAACAGTTGCAGCCTGTGTGCGTCGAGACGCGGGACATCACGCGTGGAGATGGTCACCGGCATTCGTCGGGCATTCAAAAGGAAAGCGACGAGCGGGTCTTCACCGGAACGGGCGCGCGTCGCGCCCAGGGCATGGAAATTGATGTCTGACATCGCGAAAATGCATCCTTCGTGGCACGGTGTGCGCCTTGGCAGGGCACATCTGACGCTCTGGAGGAATACGAGGCCACTCTTAACAAAGGGTTCTGAATTTTCCGACGGGCTGTGCAGGGAGGGGCCGGGGGCCGTTGCAGCAGGTTTGCGGCGCGCTGTAAAAGGTTCCCGGCCTATGCGGATACCGCCCGCTTTCGAATTTTTCGTTAAGCCGCTCTGCTCTCTAGCGGCTTGTTTTAGCTAAATAAATACTGGTATGGAAAAAGTTACCTTTTCCGTGCAAAGGGCAGGCTGATCTCGAAACTGAGCGCCGATTGTCGCAAAACCATAGCGAAATTGAACAATTTTCGCCGCACAACAGAGTGACGCGGTGGCGACGCCATGCCGTTCCTTTGCACGGTCTGATCCGGAATGGGACAGGGGAGGCAGACCTACTTTGGCTGAACGCGGGAGAGCGCCAGCACCGAACCTTGCATCGGGAAACTCACGCCCTGAACCAATGTGGACCGTAATGAACAGATGCCGGCAATCGGTTCTGCAGGAGCAGAGGTCAGCCGCCCTTTTCGAGCACGTCGGTCAGTCGCGAGATGGCCGCGCGGTATCGCGCCCCCATGGACGCTGCCCGTTCCGGCGGAAGTTCTGCCAAGCGGGTGCGGTCCGAATTGTCCGAAAGATCGGCGAGCTTGACCCGAATTGCCGACAGGTTGCCACCGGTTGCGAGGGCTTCGATCCGGTCTGCATAGCTGAGACCTGTGTCGGATATGGTCACGGCCTGCACGATGGCGATCACCTCTTCGGAATACCCCATTTGCCGCAAATCTCCGGCGGTGGCTTCGGTGTCTTCGATGCTGTCATGCAACCAGGCCGCTTGACGTTCTGCCACAGTCGCATCTGGAAAGAGGCGCAACAGGTGTCGCGACACCCGAATGAGGTGCCCCACATAGGGCTGGCCGGATTTATCGACCTGCCCGGCGTGCCATGCCCCGGCCAAAGCGGCGGTTTCGTCGATCGAAGGCATATCTTTGCCGTGCTCATTTCCGAATTGCAGGGCGGGCAATAGCATTTGCGGTCTCCTTGTCACGGGACGCATTGACGACGGTGCGGCATGCCGGCGCGCGCCTGCGGCGCGCACTGGATATCTCGCCCCCCGCCCTTGGGCGGGAGACTCGGCGGATGTTGCGCCGTGACGCTCTTTTGTGATGTCAGGCGGCCTTGACGACGTCGGGCGCGAAACGGCCATAGAAGCTCTGACCCTTTTCCGCCATGTCCCGAAGAACGTCCGGGCAGGCAAAGCGCGCGCCATGTGCGGCCTGCAGCTGATCGCATCGCTCGGCCGCATAGGGCGCGCCGATCATGTCCAGCCAGCTGAGCGGGCCGCCGGACCAGGGGGCAAAACCCCAGCCGAGGATTGCGCCCACGTCGCCTTCGCGGATGTCCATCAGCACGCCTTCTTCCAATGCGCGCACGGCCTCCAGCGACTGGACGAAGAGCAGGCGGTGCTGCACCTCTACCAGGGATGGCTGGTCCGCGGCTTGCGGATACTGTTCGGCCACCACCTGGGACAGACCTTGACGCTTGCCCTTTTCGTCGTAGTCGTAGAACCCGGCCTTGGCCTTGCGGCCCAGTCTGCCCTGCTCTTCCATCCAGAAGATGACGTCATCGACCTCGCCATCCGGATAGGCATCGCCCATTGCCGCGCGCGTGGCGCGGGCGATCTTGGCACCGAGGTCGATAGAGGTTTCATCAACCAGTTGCAGCGGACCCAGCGGCATGCCGACCAGCTTGGCGGCATTCTCGATCAAGGCGGGCGCGACGCCCTCCTTCACCATGCGGATGCCTTCGTTGATGTAGGGGATGATGCAGCGGTTGGCGTAGAAGAAGCGCGCGTCATTCACCACGATCGGTGTCTTGCGGATCTGCCGCACGAAATCCAGCGCCTTGGCCACGGCGCGATCGCCGGTTTCGCGGCCCTTGATGATCTCGACCAGCATCATCTTTTCGACCGGTGAGAAGAAGTGGATGCCGATATACTGGTCGGCGTTCTTTGACGCCTTTGCCAGTTCCGTGATCGGCAGGGTCGAGGTGTTGGTGGCAAAGATGCAGTCGTCACCGGTCACCGCGTCCACGGCCCGGGTGACCTCGGCCTTGATCTTGGGATCTTCAAAGACCGCCTCGACAATCAGGTCACATCCTTTCAGATCGTCGTAAGCCGTGGTCGCGGTGATCCGTGCCAGCATCGCGTCGGCCTTGTCCTGGGTGATCTTTTTCCGGCTCACGCCCTTGGCGGCATAGTCGGCGGAATAGGCCTTGCCGCGGTCCGCGGCCTCCTGGTCACGGTCCAGCAGGACAACCTCGATCCCGGCCTGCGCACTGACAAGGGCAATCCCGGCTCCCATCATGCCAGCACCCAACACGCCGACCTTCTTGACCTTCTGATCGGAGACGTCGGCAGGGCGCACTGCGCCTTTTTCCAAGGCTTCCTTGTTGATGAAGAGCGAACGGATCATGTTGCCCGATGACGGGTTCATCAGCACATTGGTGAACCAGCGTGCCTCGATCTTCAGCGCCGTGTCGAACGGCACAAGCGCGCCCTCGTAGACCGCCGAAAGCAGGGCCTTGGCCGCCGGGTAGACGCCCTTGGTCTTGCCGTTGACCATGGCGCTTGCGCCGACAAAGGTCATGAAGCCCGCCGGGTGATAGGGCGCGCCGCCGGGCATCTTGTAGCCCTTGGCATCCCAGGGCTTCACGATGTCCTTGTCGGTTGCCTGCAGCACCCATGCCTTCGCCGCCGCCAGCGGATCCTCGACGACCTCGTCGATCACCCCTGCAGATTTCGCCTTCTTGGGGTCGTTCAGCTTGCCCTCCAGCAACAGTGGAGAGGCCGCCATCGCCCCCATCTTGCGCACCAGCCGCGTGGTGCCACCCGCGCCGGGAAAGATGCCGACCATGATTTCGGGCAGCCCGATCTTTGCCTTGGGGTTGTCCGCGCAAAAGATCCGATGCGTCGACAGCGGGATTTCCAACCCGATGCCAAGCGCGGTGCCGGGCAGGGCCGTGGCAATCGGTTTGCCACCTTTCAGGGTCTTGGGATCCATGCCCGCGCGCTCGATCTTGCGCATGATGCGGTGGGCATTCATGATCCCGTCGAACAGGCCCCGGGCCGGATCATCACCCGCCATTTCCTTCATCTTTGCGATCACGTTCAGGTCCATGCCCCCGGCAAAGCTGTCCTTGCCGGAGGTGATGACCACGCCTTTGACCGCCTCATCCGCCAGAGCCTGGTCAACCAGCGCATCCAGCACGTCCCAGGCTTCGAGCGTCATCACGTTCATGGACTTTCCCGGAACATCCCAGGTGATCACCGCGACGCCGTCCGCGTCCGTCTCCATCGTGAAATCTGTCATTGTCACTCTCCAGAGTTTTTAGGGGGTCTGCCGGTCCACTGGTGGTGGCCCCGGGCGTTCAGAATGGCCGACATCCGCCAGCCGTCAGTGCATTGGTGTAAAAGCGCGGTCGAAACATAGGGGTCCACGGCGCGTTGCCCCTTGGACAACAGGTGTGTCCGGTATGTGGCCAGCACGGTGCCATCCGGGCAAAGCTCGACCGTCAGCGGTTCGCGATGCACAAGATCGAGGTTCATCGAATCCATCGCCTGCAGGTAAAAATTGAAATTCCGCTCGACATCTTCAGCAGTGTTCAGGGTCACCGGCCCGTCCGCCGTCACCATGCTGAACGGCAGGTGAACTCGGGCGTGCCAACGACTGGAATCGCGTTGCACGAAACAGACAGATATGTCCTCGAGGAAATCCGCGAACTCGCGATCTCTGAACGGCAGTTCCGTCATGGGCTGTCCAGCTCCTGGCCGTTGCGCCGGGAAAACCGCATTTTTCCGTCCGAGACCTCGACCTTCATGTCGACATCCGAATACCAGCCGGTCTCGGTTTCGGTTCGTGTTCCGACCACGACAAAGCTCCCGCCCCGATCAGAGCGGTTGACGATGTGGTGGCCGTTCGCGTCACCCGCCGGAAATGCACAGCAATCGCCCGCAGACAAGGGCGTGTCACCGCTATCGTCCACAAGCGTCAGCGCCCCCTCCGTGACAACGAGAAATTCGTCCTGCGTTTCGTGCCAATGACGCAAAGACGATATCGCGCCCGGCTCCAGCCGGACCAGGTTCGCGCCGAACTGGGTGAGGCCCGCTTGATCGCCCAGTCTTTTCTGACTGCGACCCTCCACCGCGGCGTCATGTGGGGCAGGATAAGAGGAACCAGTGTGCACCGGCAGCGCGCCGATATCAATTTTGGGCATGGCTCGCCTCCTTTGTCTGGCATGCCTGGTGCGGCATCTGCTCTTTCGAAACCGTGAGTCCGGTCAATGTGATGCCCTTTCTTCAGTGCCCATCGCGACCTTGGTTTCCAGGGTCAGGTGCCCCATCGGGTGGATGACCGATGTCATTCGCCAGTTCAGGTCTTCCCCCTGTTCTAGGGTCATCGCGCTGGTGTAGGCGGGAACAACCAGTTGATGCCCGCTCAGGATATGGGTGCGGTATCCGCCCTGAATGCGGCGCTCGCCGACTTGTTCGGCATGGGTCACGCGGCGCACGGCATCCGTGACCCGATGCACAAGGAATTGCGTCCGGTAGCGCCGAAAGTCAGCGGTCAGTTCCTCGGGCGAGGTCAGCACCTGCGTCGTGCTGCTGCCCTGTACAAAAAGCGGAAACTGGACCGCACTTTGCAAAAGGTCGATCCTGTCGTCGAGATAGGCGCGTGTGACCCTGTCCAGCAGGTGCTGGAACACCGCCTCGGCGGCGGTGCTGGACGCAGAGGCAACTTCGATCTTCCGCGCCTCTCCCAGCAAGGCCCGCCCGAAGTCACTGTCCTGATGCACGGAATACTGCGTGCCAGCGATGCGCCAATTGCCGTCGCCAATTCGTTCGATCCGGCCAAGCGCCGCCACGGTTGGCTTGGGTTCGGTCCCGCCCTGACCGACAAACCGTGTGACGTGGCAAGAGCGAATAAGGTCCGGCCCGTCGAAAAGCGCCGCCGCGACCCAGCGATCCAGCCGCGCAATGCCCTGCTCGGCATAGTGCGACCGGACCTGCCGGAACGAGTCGCGGAGCGCATCCATGTCGGACAGGCAGCGGACGCCATCCATGGTTGCCAGCGTGCTGGGCACATGGAAACAGCGGGCAAAGCCGTCGAAGTCGCCGGACTGAAGCGCCGCGCCGGTGGCCTCCAGCAGTCCGGAGGCCACGACAACGGCATCTGATGTCGACACCGCCCGCATGTGGATCACACCCGCTCGATGATTGTCGCGGCTCCCATGCCGGAGGCAATGCAAAGCGTGGCAAGACCGGTACCCTTGCCGGTGCGCTCCAGTTCATCCAGCAGAGTGCCGAGGATGATCGCCCCGGTTGCACCCAGAGGGTGGCCCATGGCAATCGACCCTCCATTGACGTTCACCTTGCTGTCATCGACGTCGAAAGCCTGCATGAAGCGCAGCACGACCGAGGCGAAAGCCTCGTTCACCTCGAACAGGTCGATATCGGAAATCGACATGCCGCTGTCTGCCAGGATCTTTTCGGTCGCAGGCACGGGGCCGGTCAGCATGATCGTCGGATCGGTGCCGATCTTGCAGGTTGCGCGGATGCGGGCGCGCGGCTTCAGCCCGTATTTTTCACCGAACGCCTTGTTGCCGACCAATATGGCGGCAGAGCCATCCACGATGCCCGACGAGTTGCCTGCATGATGGATGTGGTTGATCCGCTCAAGATGCGGGTACTTCATCAACGCCACGGCGTCGAAGCCGGGCATGACCTCTCCCATGTCCTTGAAAGCCGGTTTGAGGCTGCCAAGCGATTGCATGTCGGTCCCCGGGCGCATGTATTCGTCGTGGTCGAGGATCGGCAACCCGTTCACGTCGCGCACGGTGATGATGGAGTTTCCGAACCGCTTGTCTTCCCATGCGGCCGCGGCGCGTTTCTGGCTTTCGACGGCCAGAGCATCGGCATCATCCCGGCTGAAGCCGTATTCGGTTGCAATGATGTCGGCGCTGATGCCCTGCGGGACAAAATAGCGTTCCATGGCGAGGCTGGGGTCCACGGCAATTGCCGCGCCGTCGGATCCCATCGCCACCCGGCCCATCATTTCGACCCCGCCGGCGATATAGGCCTCGCCTGCGCCGCCTTTGACCTGATTGGCGGCGAGGTTCACCGCCTCCAGCCCCGATGCGCAGAAACGGTTGATCGCAAGGCCCGGAATACGCTCGTCCAGATCGCTGGCCAGTACGGCCGAGCGCGCAAGGCAGCCGCCTTGCTCTCCGACCTGGGTGACATTGCCCCAGATCACGTCCTCGACCGCGTGGCCGTCCAGATTGTTGCGCTCTTTCACGGCATTCAGGACCTGCGCCGAGAGTCGCAGCGAAGTGACCTCGTGCAGGGCGCCGTCCTTGCGGCCTTTGCCGCGCGGTGTGCGGACAGCATCGTAAATATAGGCGTCGCTCATGATTTGTCCTTCTCGTCAGGCCCGGTCCGCGGGGGAGCCGGGCATCAGGTCATAGGGCAGCTTCCAGCCGGGAAGCGCCTCGATGTTCGCAAGCCAGCGGTCGATCGCGGGCCAGTCGCCGCGATCGAAACCAAAGGGTTCGGGATAGAAAAGATAGCCGCAACAGGTCAGATCGGCATTGGTGGGGGCGTCTCCGACGATCCAGTCGCGGTTTGCCAGATGGGTGTCGAGAACCCCGTAGGTCCCCTTGAGGCGGCCCTGCATGAAGCCGATCACCTCGGCCGGGCGCTTGTCCTCGGGCAGGAAGTTCATCAGGAAGCGGGTGACCCCGGCCATGGAGGACAGCTTGTGATTGTCCCAGAGGATCCAGCGCAGCACTTCGCGCTCATCCTCTTTCGACTTGCCACCGAAGTGGCCGTAAGTCTCTGTCAGGTAGTGCTGGATCACACCGGACTGACTGAGCCGGATGTCACCATCCACAAGAACCGGGCATTCGCCCATCTCGTTGACGTCCTGCCGGTACGCATCGCCCCGCGTTTCACCGCTGAAGAAATCCACCTTCACCGGCTGCCAGTCGAGCCCCGCAAGTTCCAGCGCCAGCGCCGCCTTGTAGGAATGTCCGGACTCGCCGAAGCAGTAGAGTTTCATTGTCATCGCGCTGGGCCTCCCTTTGCGCTTTTTGGTTCCGTCAGAGCGGGGGTTTCACACCCCCGCACCCCCGTGGAGATATTTCCGGAGAGAAGAAACACAGGGTCGGCGCTGTCTCCGGTAACGGCGCGTTAAGGTTAACGGGCCAGGATTGGCGTTGCGGTACAGGCTGGAGAGCCGATGACCGCGAGAGGAGAAGCCCTGCGCCTCGCCAAAGGCGCAGGCATGACAGGAAGGTCGACTGCTGCCCGCGACATGGGGTCCGATGAGCGATCTTCCTGTTTCTTCTCTCTGAAAATACACAACTCCTCCCTCGCCAAGTGGTGCTGTCCTAGAGCGCGCGCGCAATCAGTTCCTTCATGATCTCGTTTGTCCCGCCATAGATCCGTTGTACCCGGGCATCTGCCCACATTTCCGCCACCGCGTATTCCTGCATGAAGCCGTAGCCGCCGTGCAGTTGCACGCATTCATCCAGAACCTCGCCCTGGGTATCTGTCAGCCAGTATTTTGCCATCGCGGCTTTCTCGACGCTGAGCTTGCCTTCCAGATGTTCCGCGATGCAGGCATCCAGAAAGGTGCGCGACACGGTGGTTTTGGTCTGGCATTCCACCAGCTTGAACCGTGTGTTCTGGAACTGGGTCAGCGGTCCGCCAAAGGCTTCGCGTTCCTTGCAATAGGCGATCGTTCGTTCGACCGCGCCCTCCATTGCGCCCACCGCACCGCAGCCGATGATCAGCCGCTCCTGCGGGAGTTGCTGCATCATCTGGTAGAACCCTTGGCCCTCGGCCGGCCCCAGAAGGTTTTCCGGGGGGATTTCGACATTGTCGAAAAACAGTTCCGAGGTGTCCGCCGCGTGGCAACCGATCTTTTCGAGGTTTCGGCCCCGGGTGAAGCCTTCGGCACCCTCAGTTTCGACCACGACCAGCGACACGCCTTTTGCCCCTTGCGTCGGGTCGGTCTTGGCCGCGACGACGATCAGGTTGGCGTGCTGGCCATTGGTGATGAAGGTTTTCTGCCCTGACAGCCGGTAGGCATTGCCCTCCTTGACGGCGCGGGTCCTGAGGTTCTGCACGTCCGAACCGCCCGAAGGCTCGGTCATTGCCAGCGCGCCGACCATCTCGCCGGTGACCATCCTTGGCAGCCAGCGTTGTTTCTGTTCCTCGGTGCCGTAGGCAAGGATGTAGTGGGCGACGATACCCGAATGGATGCCGTTGCCCCAGCTTGCAAGGTTGGCGCGGCCCGCCTCCATCAGAATGACCGCCTCATGTCCGAAGTCGCCGCCGGCGCCGCCATAGGCTTCGGGGATCGAGGGGCAGAGCAGCCCGAGTTCGCCCGCCTGTTGCCAGGTCTCGCGGTCCATCTGCCCTTGTTTGCGCCATTTGTCATAGAGCGGCGTCCATTCGGACTCGATGAAACGGGCGGTCATATCCGCCAGCATTTCATGTTCGTCCGTCATCCAGTCGCGTGGCATCAAACCTCCGTCATTTCTTTCGTTCGTCCAGATCGGCATTGAACAGAAGCAGGCGATGGGCCAGCGCGTCGCTGTCGGTCACGCTTTCGAAATGTTCGAAGAGGAACGACAGCGCTTCCCCTTCATCCAGCCCGGCCTCATGCGCGAACTTGCGCAGTTTACGATACCCGTCTTCGGTCATGGCGACAGGAAAACGCCGCGTCAGTCGAAAGCGTTTGGGCATGGGCTCCTCCGGAACAATCTGTGGTGTCGGGCGGGGGTTTTCCCGCCGCCCTTACCTTTGCTTCAGAACGCGTCCGCCTCAAGCGCCATCACGGGCTCGGCCCCGGACTCGATGCGTTTCAGGTGTGTTGCCGTCATCGGCAGTTGCCGCGCCATGTAGTAGCGGCCTGTGGCCAGCTTGGCGGCATAGAAATCCTGATCACCGTCGCCCTCCGCCAGTTTTGCCTTGGCGGTCCAGGCCATCCTGCACCACATCAGGCCAAGGCAGACATGGCCGAAGAGATGCATGAAGTCATAGGACCCCGACAAGGCGGCGTTGGGATTCTTCATCCCGTTCTGCATGAAGAACATGCCCGCCGCCTGCAGGTCCTTCGAGGCCACCTTGAGCGGGTCAAGGAACTGCGTGTCAAAACCCTCGTCCTGGCCCTTGTGTTCGGCGGCGAAGGTCTTGACCATGTCGAAGAAGGCCATGACGTGTTTGCCACCGTCCTGGGCCAGCTTGCGCCCGACCAGGTCCAGCGCCTGCACGCCGTTGGCGCCTTCGTAGATCATGGCGATGCGGGCGTCGCGGGCGAACTGCGACATGCCCCATTCCTCGATATAGCCGTGCCCGCCGTAGACCTGCTGGGCCGCCGTGGCCATGTCAAAGCCCTTGTCGGTCAGGAATCCCTTGATGATCGGGGTCAGCAGGGAGATCAGGCCGTCGGCGTCCTTGTCCTCGGTCTTGTGTGCCCGGTCGATCATCGACGCGCCCCAATAGACAAAGGCCCGCGCGCCTTCGACAAAGCTCTTCTGGTCCATGAGGTTGCGTCGTATGTCGGGGTGCACGATCAGCGGGTCGGCGGGGCCGTCCGGGTTCTTGGCGCCGGTCACGTCGCGGCCCTGCAGGCGGTCCTTGGCATAGGCCAGCGCGTTCTGATAGGCGACCTCGGCCTGGGCATAGCCCTGCAGGCCGACACCGATGCGCGCCTCGTTCATCATGGTGAACATGGCACGCATGCCTTTGTGTTCTTCGCCCAACAGGAAGCCCGTCGCCTCGTCATAGTTCATGACACAGGTCGAGTTTCCGTGGATGCCCATCTTTTCCTCGATCTTGCCGACCGAGACGCCGTTGCGCTCACCGGGCATGCCATCTTCGGCCACAAGGAACTTGGGCACGATGAACAGCGACACACCCTTGATGCCCTCGGGGCCGCCGGGGATCTTGGCGAGGACCAGATGAATCACGTTGTCGGCCATGTCGTGGTCGCCGGCGGAGATGAATATCTTCTGCCCGGTGATCTGGTAGCTGCCGTCATCCTGCGGCACCGCCTTGGTGCGCATCAGGCCCAGATCCGTGCCGCAATGCGGCTCTGTCAGGTTCATGGTGCCGGTCCATTCGCAGGTCACCATCTTGGGCAGGTATTTTGCCTTCTGTTCGTCCGAGCCATGTGTGTGAATGGCCGAATAGGCGCCGTGGGTCAGCCCCTGATACATGTTGAACGCCATGTTCGCGGCCGAAAACTGTTCGCCCACCGCGGTGGCCAGCACATAGGGAAGACCCTGACCGCCGAATTCAGGATCGCAGTCCAGTGCCGTCCAGCCGCCGTCGCGTACCTGATCGAAGGCCGCCTTGAAACCGTCGGGCGTCCGCACCACACCGTTTTCCAGCGTGCACCCCTGCGTATCGCCCACCGGGTTCAGTGGCGCCGTGATGTTCTCGGCGACTTTTGCCGCCTCGTCCAGAATCGCTTCGAGCGTCTCGCGGTCCAGGTCCTCATAGCCCGGTATCCCCGCCGATTTCAGCTGTAGCACATCGTCCAGAACAAAGATCTGGTCCTTCGTCGGCGCCTTGTATGTGGGCATGTCTCGCTCCCTAGAAGTCCTGCCCGCGGCCGCAGTCACTCGGCCGCGCGTTTCAAGTCCATCGAGGCGATCATTCGTTCGCCCCATTTCATTTGTGCTTCGAGCTCACCAATGGCTTCGTTCAGGTCGTCCCGCTGGCGGACCAGGTCCTTCAGACGGTCCTGCGCCACCTCGTAGGCTGCCGCCAGCTGCGTGCGCTGCTGGTCGCCCACGTGATAGAGATCCAGCAACTGCCGGATTTCCTCAAGGCTGAAGCCGAAACGCTTGCCGCGCAGGATCAGCTTCAGTCGCGCACGGTCGCGCCGGGTGAACAGCCGTTTCTGGCCTTCGCGGATCGGGAAGAGCAGTTCCTTCTGCTCATAGAAGCGCAGGGTCCGGGGGGTCACCTCGAACACATCGCACATCTCCCGGATCGTCATCAGGTGCTCATCAGTCATGTCTCTCATCCTCGGCGCTCCAGCCATGTCATCGCTTGTCTATATGTGCCGAGGTGAATGTTGTGCCTCTTTCATACAATGGGAAAAACCGTTGACGTAACTCATACGCTACGTCACTTTAAACTTGACGTAAGATCAGCAAAGGTCAATCGGTGATCGGCGCAATTTTGTGACGCAGGGTCAAGCAGCCGGAGGCCGGGAGTCCGGGCCGCCAGACCATTCCGGACTTGTTCACCGGTCTCAGGCCGGCCCGTTCAGGGCATTCGCTGTCTGGTCACGCAGAGCCTGCAATTCATCCAACGCTGCGTCCAACTGGCGTCGATCCTCCTGCAGCTGCGCCAGCTGCCGGTCCGCCATTTCGATCCAGGCGTGCATCTGCGCCTCGGTGCCTTCGGATTCGTAGATCGCCAGCCACTGACGGATTTCTTCAAGCTGAAAGCCGAACTTGCGCCCGCGCAGGATAAGCGTCATCCGGGCGATTTCCTTGGCGCTGTAAAACCGGGCGCGGCCGTCACGCTCGGGCTGCAAAAGTTCGATATATTCGTAATATCGCAGCGTTCGCGGCGTGACGTCGAACTTCGCGCACATTTCCTTGAATGTCAGACGAGTCTTGTCCGCCATCGCGTCTCTCCCCAAGCGCCTTGCGTGGAACCTAAGCCCCCGGGGGCCAAGTGACAACCCGTGCACCTCGTCGCCATTGCCACGCGAAGGCGTGCTTGAATCCTTGGCAATCCCCGGCCCATAACAGGGCACAAGGAGACATCCATGAGTGCAGACAAGAGTCTTATCGCCCGTCAGTTCATCGAAACCATCCCGCATTCCCGCGCGCTGGGCATGGAGATTACCGAGATCGGCGACGGTGTGGCCGAAATCCGGATGCCCTACGATGACAGGTTCATCGGCGATCCCGAAACAGGGGTCATTCATGGCGGCGCGGTTTCGGCGCTGATGGACACCTGCGGCGGGGCTGCGGTCATGAGCCATCCGAATTCTCCCGCGGGCACGGCGACGATCAACCTGCGCATCGACTACATGCGCCCCGCAACCCCCGGTCAGACCATTACCGCCCGCGCCACCTGTTATCACATCACCCGCAGTGTCGCCTTTGTCCGGGCGAGCGCCACGGATGAGGACGTTGACCGCCCCGTCGCCGCCGCCACCGGCGCCTTTACCGTGGAGAGCGATTGATGTCGCGCAAACCACCCGAACCCGTTCAGGTCATCAAGCAGCGCCGGGATGCCGCGCTGTCGGCGCTGGTGAAGGGCGTTCCCTATATCCAGTATCTCGGCGTTCAATTCGACCGGCGCGGTGATGAGTTGACCGCGATCCTGCCCTTCGACGAAAGGCTGATCGGCAATCCGAACCTTCCCGCCATCCACGGCGGTGTGACGGCGGCCTTTCTGGAAATCACGGCGATGATCTCGCTCAACTGGTTCTGGCTCTGGGAGGATATCGAATCCGGCGCGCTGGATGCCGATGCGATGACACAGGGAAACTTGCCCCGACTGCCCAAGACCATTGATTTCACTGTCGATTACCTGCGGTCCGGCCTGCCGCGAGATGCCTATGCGCGGGCCCGGGTCAACCGGTCCGGCCGTCGCTATGCAAGCGTCCACACCGAGGCGTGGCAGGACAACCGGGAGCGTCCCTTTGCGCAGGCCACCGCGCATTTCCTGATGCCGCGCAAGGAGGCCTGAGCAAAGGGACGTGATCGGCTGGCGGAGGGGTTGGGGGCGCTGCCCCCGCCGCCCGTTCCGGGCGCCTCCCCCGAGGTATTTTTCAAACCAAAGAAGCGGTGCCACCTGCTTGCGGTTCGGCAAGCGCTGACTTACCCCGGCAGGTATAAGGGCCTGACCCTCAGGCGCAGTCCATTTCCGGTGGTTTGATGATCAGTTCCGACAGCATCACGCACAGGCGTGTTCTGGGCATCGCCCTGCCGATCGTTCTGTCGAACATGACCGTTCCGCTGCAGGGCATCGCCGATACCGCCGTGATTGGCCAGATTCCCGATGCCACTCCGATCGCGGCCGTCGCGGTGGGCGCGGCCTTGATCACGGCTGTCTTCTGGATCTTCGGTTTTTTGCGCATGGGCACGGCGGGCATGACCGCGCAGGCGCAGGGGGCCGGCAACCGGTCCGAGGTCGCCGCGTTGTTGACCCGTGTCCTGTTCATCGGCGGCATTGGCGGACTGCTGTTGATCCCGCTGTTGCGACCAATAGCGGGTTTCGGGTTCTCGATCTCTCCGGCGGGAGAGGACGTCAAGGCACTGGCCGCCGGATACATGGACATCCGCATCCTCTCGGCGCCCGCTGCAGTGGCGATATTCGGCATCAACGGCTGGCTGGGCGCGCTGGAGCGGACGCGCTCCATGCTGATCCTGCAGATCTGGATTGTCAGCCTGAACGTCGCCCTGAACGGGATACTGGTCATTGGTCTTGGTTGGGGCGTCGAGGGCGTGGCCACGGCGACGGTGATTTCGGACTGGACCGGGCTGGCCTTGGGCCTCTGGCTGTGCCGGTCCGCATTCCGTGACCCCGCCTGGCGCGACTGGCCGCGGGTCTTTGACCGCGAGCGCCTGCGGCATATGGCCGTGGTGAACACCGACATTCTGCTGCGCTCCTTGATGCTGCAGGCGATCATGCTGTCCTTCATCTTTTACTACAGCGCAGGATTTGGCGTGGTCACGCTGGCCGCAAGCCAGGTCTTGCTGCATTTCATCGAGTTCATGGCCTATGCGCTGGACGGGTTTGCCTTTGCCGCAGAGGCGCTGGTGGGGCAGGCGTATGGCGCGCGGGCGGTTGCCTCGTTGCGCCGGGCGGTGTGGCTGACCAGTCTCTGGGGCTTTCTGTGCAACCTCGTCTTTGCGCTCAGCTTTGCTCTGCTGGGCGGTGTGATCATCGACGCCATGACCAAGGACCCCGAGGTCCAACAGACGGCACGCCTCTTCCTGCCGTGGATCGTGGCAACGCCGGTGCTTGGCCTGCCAAGCTGGATGCTGGACGGGATCTTCATCGGGGCGACCCGGACGCGGGACATGCGCAACATGGCGGCCATTTCGACACTGATCTATTTCGCCGCGGCGCAGACCCTGATTCCGCTTTGGGGGCCGCATGGGCTCTGGGCGGCGCTGATGGTCTCCTATGTTGCCCGCGCCGCGACGCTGGCGCTGCGCTACCCGGCGCTGGAACGGGCGGCGGTGGCGGTTTAAGCACCTGTTAACCGTGGCGGGGTGACAAAAAGGCATGTCGACCTTGCCGGAACATCTCACCGCCGATCGCTGGATTGAGCAGATCTTCGCCTCGCGCGAGGCGCAGCGCGGTGGCGTGGTCAAACGCAAGGTGCGCGATGTCGAACACCTTGTTGGACGGCAGGCTTTCACAGAGGCGGTTGCGCGCCGTGGCTTCCAGGCGGTCGAGAACCATCGCCATTTCGTGATCTTCTGCAACGGGCAACCGATCCGCCGCCTGCGCTGAAAGGGCCTTCGAAGGCCCTTTCCCAACGCCGTTTGAACGGCCTTGGACAAGCGCGTTGCCGCCTGACCGCACCGTTTTGCCCAAATGCAGCAAACGGCAAGAATCCCGCCCCTGGTGCTGCGCTTTTCCCTCTGGCCACTGGCGCCCCAAATGCCCTATTCAGGCAGCCAGACAGAGGAGTGGCGATATGGACGATCTCGTGAACAGCTTCATGACGGGCCCGGATGAAAAGGGCCGCTTTGGCATCTTCGGTGGCCGGTTTGTCTCTGAGACGCTCATGCCGCTGATCCTCTCGCTCGAAGAGGAATATGAAAAGGCCAAGACCGACGACAGTTTCTGGGCGGAGATGAATTTTCTGTGGAAACACTACGTCGGTCGTCCCTCGCCGCTGTATTACGCCGAACGCCTGACCGAACGCCTTGGCGGCGCCAAGGTCTACATGAAGCGTGACGAGTTGAACCATACCGGCGCGCACAAGATCAACAACGTGCTGGGGCAGATCATTCTGGCCCGCCGAATGGGCAAGACCCGCATCATCGCCGAGACCGGCGCCGGTCAGCATGGTGTCGCCACCGCGACCGTCTGTGCCAAGTTCGGCCTGAAATGCGTAGTCTACATGGGCGCCCATGACGTCGAGCGGCAGCAGCCCAACGTCTTCCGCATGAAATTGCTGGGGGCCGAGGTTGTGCCGGTGACCTCTGGCCGCGGCACGCTGAAGGACGCGATGAACGATGCATTGCGCGACTGGGTCACCAATGTGCGCGACACCTTCTACTGCATCGGCACCGTCGCCGGCCCGCACCCCTATCCGGCGATGGTCCGCGATTTCCAGTCGATCATCGGCAAGGAAGCCAAGGTGCAGATGCATGAGGCCGAGGGCCGTCTGCCTGATACCCTGGTCGCCGCCATCGGCGGCGGCTCGAACGCGATGGGGCTGTTCTTTCCCTTCCTCGATGACAAGGATGTCAACATCATCGGCGTCGAGGCCGGCGGCAAGGGGGTGAACGAGAAGATGGAGCATTGCGCCTCGCTCACCGGCGGGCGCCCCGGCGTGTTGCACGGCAACCGCACCTACCTGCTGCAGGACGACGACGGCCAGATCCTCGAAGGTTTCTCGATCTCGGCCGGGCTGGACTATCCTGGCATCGGACCGGAGCACAGCTGGTTGCACGAAGTGGGGCGTGCGAAATACGTGTCCATCACCGACAAGGAAGCCCTGGCGGCTTTCCAACTCTGCTGTGAGACCGAGGGCATCATCCCCGCGCTGGAACCCAGTCACGCCCTGGCCCATGTGGCCAAGATTGCCCCGGACCTGCCCAGGGATCACATCATCTGCATGAACATGTGTGGACGGGGGGACAAGGACATCTTTACCGTGGCCAAACATCTGGGCGTGGACATGTCGGGAACAGAGGGACGCAACGCCGGGTGACTGCGCTGTAAGCGCCCAAAGAGGTGTTCTGATCGGGATGTCCGCTGGAATGCGTGATCCGGACGTGCACCCGTTGGCAGGACCAGACATTTGAGTGTCCCCTTGGCCGCTGGTACATGATCTGTTGATGACGCCGGCACTTGGCGGGGCGCCAGCGATTTAGGCTAAATTCCGTGCGGCAGGCGCGTGCAGGCCGGATCGGCTTATTTCCGGAATTTCCAAAGCGGTTTGTTCGGCAGGATCGAAAGCCGATCCGACCCGTTTTGTTCGATTGTTGCGCAAATGGGTTATTTTGTTGCGCGCCCGACACAATGCCGCAGGGGCAGGAAATCCTGACTGGAGCGAATCCGGTCGCTGCGGCTATTCAGCAATCCCGACCAACTCGGATCGGACCCTAACGGGCGGAGCTATTGGCCTCCCCCGGTGCAGTCGGCTCTGCCGTTCCTGTATGCCAGGGCCTGTTCGGACGTCGGGATGACATTGTAGCTCAGTCTGGTTAGAGCAGCGGACGCTTGGTCCGTTAAGCGGGGGTTCGAATCCCTTCAGTGTCTCCAAATGTAGCTCAGCGGTAGAGCACTCGACTTTAGATCGGGATGTAGCAGGTTCGATTCCTGCCATTTGAACCAAATGCCTCATCGGAGGCGCCGGCTTCGGGTGCCGGTCCACGCAAGTGGTCCAAAACGATCAGGGTCCGGGGTGTTCTCCGCAGGAGAGGCCCCAACCCGGTCTTGCGCGGCAACGTGAAAGATCGGGCAAAGGTCTCGCCTGCTCCGGCTTTGGACCGGAGCGCCGGATGACGGTTCCGCCGGGTTCCGGTCCGCCATGCTCTACGGAGTGACGGCGCGCCGGGGCTCCGCGCCCCTCTCTCCGGTCTCCCGTCCGCGGTCGCGGCAGGGGGGCATTCCGGGCTCGCCAATGTTCAACACCTGTGAGGCATACCGCCTCCAACCCCCTCAACCAAAGGAACTTCGCTTTGCGACGACGATAGGCACGACGGACAGGAGACAAATGATGACAAACGTGCTGGCTTTTTTCATGGATGCCTTTACCGGGCACGAACGCTTCACGCTGAACGAGAATGAGCGGATGCTGGTCCTGCGGCAGGGGCGGTTCGACGCGCTGCTTGGCCCCGGTGAGCATCGCATCAAGCGCGCGGACAGCCCGCGCGAAATGCACAAGATCGACGGTCTCCGTTTCGTGTCGACTTACGACCGGGCGCTGTTTCGGACCCGGCCCGACCTTGCCGAGCCGCACCTGATGGAGGTGAAGACCGGCGCGAAAGAGGTCGCCGTGATCACCCGTGACGGGCGCCCCAAAGAGGTGCTCTTTCCCGAAGAGCGCAGCGTCTACTGGGTCGATTCCGGGCCGTTCGAGGTCGAACGCTTTGACCTGACCGAGACGACCCGCGTCGCCCCGGATATGGCGCGGCGGGTCGAAAAGGCCGGGATCGGCCGGGTGCTGACCATGCTGCACGTGCCCGAAGGGCAGGTGGGTATGCTGCTTCTCGACGGGGTGCTGGCCGGTCGGCTGGAGCCCGGCGTTCATGCGTTCTGGGCGGTGCGGCCCACCGCCACGGTTCGGCTTGTGGATCTGCGGGTGCGGGCGCATGAGGTTTCGGGCCAGGAGATCCTGACCAAGGACCGCGTGACGATCCGGGTCAACCTTACGGCGATTTTCCGTGTGACCGACCCCGAGATAGCCGTGACCTCGGTGACCGACTTCGAAGAGGCGCTGCACCGCTCGGTGCAACTGGTCTTTCGCCGCCGCCTCGGGGTGCTGACGCTGGATCAGCTTCTGGCGGAAAAGGGGGCCATCGACGTCGAGGCCGGCGAAACGCTGCGCGCCGAAATGGCCCAGATCGGGATCGAGCTGAAGGAGATTGCCCTCAAGGACGTGATCCTGCCGGGTGAGATCCGCGAGATCCTGAACCGCGTGGTCGAGGCCGAGAAAGAGGCCGAGGCGAACGTGATCCTGCGGCGCGAGGAAACGAACGCGATGCGCTCGCTCCTGAACACCGCCAAGGTGATGGAGGACAACCCGGTCATGCTCCGCCTGAAGGAGCTTGAAGCGCTTGAGGCCATCGCTGGAAAAGTGGACCATCTGACGGTCCACAACGGGACGCAGGGTCTGATGCAGGAAATCGCGCGACTGCGAGACTGACCGTATGAAAAAAGCCGCTCCGGGAGACCGGGGCGGCTGTCTTTCGATGATTCTGTGGGGGGGATCGCATTAGTGTAAGAACGGCCGTCTAATCTTGCAATTTTTCCACAAAAAGATTGCTAAAGGATAAGCTTTGGCATTGAGGCAAATACGTTTTCGACATCCGCCTGAGGCCAGAAATGATGCTTTTGCGAGGGGTTCAATCGCCCGTCGGCGACGTATCGTCCGAATGCTGTTCCAGAATGTCCAAGGGCACGATTTCCAGGGCGCGCATGTGTGTGGCTGGCAAATGGACCCGGGGCGCGCAGCCTTCGTCATGCGCTTGCAGGAAACGCATGGCGCACAGACACCAGTGATCGCCCGGTTTCAGTCCGGCAAAACGGTACTCGGGGCGCGAGGTCGACAGGTCGTTGCCGACGTATTTCGAAAAGGCAAGGAACTCCGCTGTCATGACGGCGCAGACCGTGTGACTGCCCTGATCCTCTGCGCAGGTGTTGCAGTGGCCATCCCGGAAAAAGCCGGTCAGCGGCTCTTCGGAGCAGGACTCAAGGTCGCCGCCCAGAACATTGAGAGAAGGATCTTTTTTCAGCATCGTGTGTCTCCGGTCAAAGCGCGTTAAGGCGGCGGAACATCTGCAGTGAATCGTCGAATGCGCCGGCGTCGCGGAACAACAGATCCGCCCCTGTCACCGCTACGACGGTTCCACTTTGCCGGTCGACATAGACGTATTGGCCATAGATTCCGCGGGCCATGAATTCACCCGTCCGGGCATCCGCGGGCATCCACCACTGATATCCATACTGCAAACGGCCCGGGTCTGTCTTGGCCGAAGGCAATGTGCTTTCAAGAACCCAATCCTCCGGCACGATCTGTGTCCCGAAAAACCGCCCGCCATTGCGGAACAACTCGCCGAGGCGGGCGTAATCGCGCAGCGTCATGTTCAGCCCGCCCAACGCGAAGGCCACGCCATAACCATCTGACAGATAATAAGGATCTCCATAGACTCCCATCGGGTCAAGCAATTCTTCGGCCAGCAGATCGGGCAATGACCCTCCGGTTGCGCCGCGCACGACCATCGACAGAATATGCGTATCAATCGAGACATAGCGCCAGTGATCCCCCGGCGGGGCATCGGTTTCGGTTAATCCGGCCGCAAAGGCATCCATCGAGGCGCCCAGTGCAAGAACACGCCCCATCTTGTTGATGTCGCTCCAGAAATCCAGGTAGTCCTCGTCAAAAACGACGCCGGTGGACATCTGCAACACATTGCGCACGGTCGCGCCGTCATAGGCCGTGCCCGCCAGACGGGGCGCATATTTGGTCACCGGATCGTCAAGGTCGTCGATCTTGCCTTGTGCGTGAACGATCCCGACAAGCGCCGATAAATAGGATTTCGCGACTGACCATGAAATCCGAAGATCGTCTTGTCCGGTCCCGAGGTGATAGCTTTCATGCACCCGCTCTCCGTCCTTAAGAACGATGGCTCCGGTCACGGCACGCCGCCCCAGCCAGTCTTCCCAGTCATCGGGCATGGCAAGGCGCGGACCTTCCGGCAGTGGAACGGCCTCCCGCTGGACAGGGATCGGCCGTGTCTCGAACAGCGCGTCCATGTGGCTGAAGTTGTCGACGATGCGGTCTTGGTCGAACAGGGTCAGGACCGCGCTCAACCTTGCCAATTGCTCACGGTACGCAAAGGCTGCCGCGGCCAGCACGGCGAGCAGGAGCAGCGCAATCGCAAAATAGCGTGTGCGGCGTGAAACGGATGTCACCGGAACTTGTCCACGAGCCGTTGCAACGGGTTGCGCGTCTCTGCAGCGGTGCCGATGTCCTCAGCCGGAGGTTGTGTTGCCGGGGTCCGTGCTGGTTGCGCGACAGGCTTTTGCGCCTCTGGTGTCTTGCCGGGTTTGGCAGTGCCGCCAGAGGATCGCGGCGGTGCGACGCGCAGCGCAACGGCGTTCATGAATTTCCCCGCGTCGCCGTCGGCCAGGTGGCCCGCGCCATCCGCGATACCGCGCATCAGATCATCCAGCCAATCCTGATCAGACTTGTGGAAATCATGCAGCACGTAGGCCGCCACCAGTTCCTTGCGTCCCGGATGGCCAATGCCCAGCCGCACCCGCCGGTAGGCCTCACCGATATGGGCATGCAGCGATCGCAGACCATTGTGACCCGCGTGTCCGCCGCCGGTCTTGACCTTCAGCTTGCCCGGCGCAAGGTCGAGTTCGTCGTGAAACACGGTCACGTCGCCGGGCTCCAGCTTGTAGAAACGTATTGCCTCGCCCACCGATTGACCGGAGAGGTTCATGAAGGTTTCGGGCTTGAGCAGCAGCACCTTGTCACCGCCCAGACGTCCTTCGGCGATCTGCCCCTGAAACCTGGATTTCCACGGGCCAAAGCCATGTTCCCCGGCGATCCGGTCCAACGCCATGAAACCGATGTTATGCCGATTGCCGGCGTATTTGCTGCCGGGATTGCCGAGACCTACGAAAATTTGCACTGTGCCCTCCGGGTCCTGCTTGTTGGCCCTATGTAGTCCACAGCAGGCGCAAATCACAACGGGAGAGCGGAATGTACCTCACCATGAACCGGTTCAAGGTGGTCAAGGATCAGGCCGGGGCCTTCGAGGACCTGTGGAAGACCCGGGACAGCCATCTCAAGTCCGTCCCCGGCTTTTGCAGTTTTGCGCTGATGCGCGGGCCGGAACACGAGGATCACGTGCTCTACGCCTCGCATACTGTCTGGGAGGATGAGGCGAGCTTTGCCAACTGGACGAAGTCTGAGGCGTTTCGCGCCGCGCATGGCGGGGCAAAAAGTTCGGCGCATATGTATCTTGCGCCGCCGGAGCTGGAGATCTTCGACGCAGTGCAGGTGCTGAAGGCGTGACACCGCGCCTCTGGCCTGAAGGGGCCGGGGTTTGGTTTCCTGGGCCATATGGCCCGTCGGGTGCAAAGGATCGGCGCATTGCACATGACCGGTCCAGGAAACCGATTTTGCGAAAACGGGCAAGTCAGGCATACTGGAAATCCGTGAAAGGGGAAGCCATGCCGGACCTGTACCTCGAAATCGACCGCCAGCCTGACAGCGTTCTCGAAGCCATCGCAAACTCGATGGAGGACCGGATTTCCGATCCTGCCATGCAGGAGATCTGCGCCACTTACATGGGGCTTTTGCCGGGGCCGGGGGCCGAGGTGGTCGAAATCGGCTGTGGCAACGGATCGAGCACAGAGATGATCCTGCGCAACATGCAGCCGGCGCGGCTGGTCGGGATCGATCCGGCGGAGGGGTTGCTGGAACGTGCGCGCAAACGGTTCGCCGCACGCAGTGAGGTGTCCTTTGCGGTCGGGAACGCCGTGGTAACGGGCCTGCCGGAGGCCTCGGCGGATGTGGTGGTCGCCCACACGGTCTACTCTCACCTGACAGATCCCGAAGCGGCCTTGGCCGAGGCGTTTCGCCTGCTGCGGCCCGGCGGTGTGCTTGCGGTTTTTGACGGGGATTATGCCACCAACACCGTATCATTGTTCGACGGCGATCCGCTGCAAGCGGCCATGCAGGCAACCCAGCGAAATCTGATCCACGCCCCTTACATCATGCGGCACTTGCCAAGGATGATGAAAGCGGCCGGGTTCGAGGGGGCCGCCAGCCAGGCCCACGGGTTCATCCAGACCGACAATCCCGCCTATCTCTGTTCGATCATCGCGCGTGGCGTGACCGCGGCGGCGAATGCGGGTGAGTGCGGCGAGGGGTTGGCGCAGGCGTTCCAGGACGAGGCGCAAAAGCGGGTTGCCGAGAGGCGCTTCTACGGTGCCATCCTCTTTGTCAGCCACATGGCGCAAAAACCCGTCTGAAACGAAAACAGCCCCGCCGTCGGGCGGGGCTGCATGAATCGCATTGGCGTTCGAAAACGATCAGTCTTCGGCTTCTTCCGCCACTTCTTCGACAACTTCTTCTTCGTCGTCGTCCGACGCGGCCAGACCAGACGGGGCCGAGATGTTGGCAATCACGAAGTCGCGGTCGATCGTCGGCTTGCTGCCTTCCGGCAGGGTCACGTCCGAGATGTGCACGATATCGCCGATCTTGAGTTCGGCGAGGTCGACTTCGATCTTCTCGGGGATGTCACCCGCGGTCACCAGCAGCTCGACTTCGGGGCGGACAATGGTCAGCACGCCACCCTTCTTGATGCCCGGTGCGATATCCTCGTTCAGGAAGTCGACCGGAATGAAGAGTTTGACCTTCGTGGTACGGCGCAGGCGCAGGAAGTCCACGTGCGTCGGCAGGTCCTTGACCACGTCCCGCTGCACGTCGCGGCAAATGACGCGGACGTCCTCCTGGCCTTCGACCTGCAGGTTGAACAGGGTCGCCTTGAAGCGGCCTGCCTTCAGGCGCTTGAACAGCTCGTTGAAGGGCAGTTGGATCGGAAGAGGATCCTTGTCGCCACCAAAAACGATCCCGGGAACCATGCCGTTGCGGCGTGCCTGACGAGCGGCGCCCTTGCCTGTCCCCGTCCGTTCCTGGGCTTTGAGATCAGGAATCTCACCAGCCATGTTGTATCTCCATATATACAGGGGGGTGCCTCCAAGGCTGTCACCCCGCGTGAAGCCGTGCCGTTAAACCGGATGCCCCGACATGGCAAGGCGATTCTTGTCTCTGCGACCGGGGCCGCGGCCGGTCGCCAGGCACTTTGGGCCCGGGCCAGCGAAGCGGTGGCGTGTTTCGCGCGCGAAACATTCCATTTGTTTACAGATGGTTAATCCGCACTCGCCCGACTAGCGCTCATCCCAGTCGCCGGAAAACCCCTTGGGCACCATCAGGATGTCGCGGTCCACGGTTTCGATATCGGTGTGTCCGCATAGGGCCATGGAATGATCCAGTTCCTTGTGCATCAGCTCCAGGGCTTTGCTCACCCCCTTTTGCCCCAGTGCGCCCAAGGCATAGACATAGGCCCGCCCGATCCAGCATCCCTTGGCTCCCAGGGCGCGTGCCTTCAGCACGTCTTGTCCGGACCGGACACCGCCATCCATGTGGACCTCGATCTTGTCACCCACGGCGTCGACAATCGGCTCCAGCGCGCGGATCGAGGACAAGGCACCGTCCAGCTGCCGCCCGCCGTGGTTGGACACCACAATGGCATCGGCACCGACGTTGCAGGCCTCCAGTGCGTCGCGCGGGTCCATGATGCCCTTGATGATGAGCGGCCCGTCCCACATCTTGCGGAATTCGCGGATGCGGTCCCAGTTCAGCGACTGGTCAAAACTTTCGGCGGTCCATGTCGCCAGCGACGACGGGTCTGTCACACCCGAGGCATGGCCGACGATATTGCCAAAGAACCGCCGCTTGGTTTGCAGCATGTTCAGGCCCCATGTGACCTTGGTCATCATGTTGGCGACGGATTTCGGCGTCAGCTTGGGCGGGGCGGAAAGGCCGTTTTTCAGGTCCTTGTGGCGCTGGCCCAGCAATTGCAGGTCGACCGTAATGACGGCGGCCGAGCATTTCGCCTCTTTGGCCCGGTCAAAGAGGTTCTGCATGAAGGCGTTGTCCTTCAGCGTGTAGACCTGCATCCAGAACGGGACAGAGGTGTTCGCGGCCACGTCTTCGATGGAACAGATCGACATGGTCGACAGGCAGAAGGGGACGCCGAACTTTTCGGCGGCCTTGGCGGCAAGAATTTCGCCGTCGGCGTGCTGCATCCCGGTCATGCCGACCGGCGCCAGCGCCAGCGGCATCGCCACGTCCTGCCCGATCAGTTTTGTTTTTGTCGACCGGCCTGCCATATCGATGGCCACACGCTGCCGCAGATAGATGTCGTCGAAATCGGACGAATTCTCGCGAAAGGTCTGTTCGGACCAGCTGCCGGATTCGCAGTAGTCATAGAACATCTTGGGCACACGGCGGCGGTAGAGGCGCTTGAAGTCCTCGATCTCGGTCATAACGGGCATGGCAGGGCTCTTTTGCGGAAATTGGTAAGGTCTGATTACCAATACTGCGAAGTTTAGGCAATGCGACTCTTAAGCCGCTCTTCATGGCTTTGCGCTATCGCAGATCGCAAAGGCATTGGAGCGAGGGAATGAAGGGCATCGTGTTTACGGAACTGCTGGACATGGCCGAACAGGTGATTGGGGAAGAAGCAGTTGACGATATTCTGGACGGTCTGGACCTGGCCAATGGCGGGGCCTTTACCGGCGTCGGCAATTATCCCTGCGGCGACCTGATGAAGATCGTGCAATCGGTCAGCGATTGTACCGGCATTCCGGGGGAGGATCTTCAGCGCAAGTTCGGGGTCTGGATGCACGGCCGATTCGTGCAGACCTATCCGCAGTTCTTCGAGGACAAGCGGACCGTCCTTGACATGCTGGACGCGATCGAGAGCGAAGTGCATGTCGAAGTGCGCAAGCTTTATCCCGATGCAGAGTTGCCTGTTTTCGATACCCGGTGGATTTCGCAAACCCATTTGCAGATGACCTACCGGTCCGAGCGTCCGCTGATCTCGTTTTGCCACGGATTGATCGAGGCCTGCGTGTTGCACTTCGGAAACCCCGCCCGCGTCATTGTCAGCCGGGTTTCTGACAAGGAAGCCGTGTTCGACGTCCAGTTGGAGCAATGACGCATGGGCGAGGCCGGCCGGACCATCGCGGATGACAGGGTTTCGCGCCGTCGATACGACCGCGAGCGCGCTGCAAGGCACGAGGCCGAGCGTCTGCTCGAAGCGAAAAGCCGCGAGTTGTTCGAGGCTTATGAGGCCATCAAGGCGCAGGCCTCTGCCCTGGAGGTGATGGTCACAGAGCGCACCGCCGAACTGGAAGCCGCCAAGACAGCCGCCGAGGCCGCCAGCGCCGCAAAGAGCGGCTTTCTGGCGATGATCAGTCACGAAATCCGCACTCCGCTGAACGGTGTGCTGGGCATGGCAACGGCCCTGACCGAATGCGAACTGCCCCGCGAACAGCATGAGATGGCGGAGGTGATCCAGTCCTGTGGGCTGTCGCTGTTGGAATTGCTGAACGATCTGCTGGACCTGTCCAAGATCGAAGCCCACAAGATGGAGGTCGAGACGCGCGATTTCGACGTCGATGCCCTGTGCCGCGAGGTCGAACAGGTCTACGGGCCCAAAGCCGTGTCGCAGGGTCTGACCCTGACCGTGACGCAGGGGAAAGGGACCGGCGGGCATCTGCGCAGCGATCCGACGCGGTTGCGGCAGGTGATCACCAACCTTGTGTCCAACGCGCTGAAATTTACCGCGCATGGTTGCGTCAGCGTGGCCTTGTCACGGCATGGTCCGATCCTGGAGATCCGGGTTTGCGATACCGGACCCGGCGTGCCCCCGGAACAGCGTCCGCGCCTGTTCGAGGCCTTTTCCCAGGCCGATGCCTCGATCACGCGCAAGTTTGGCGGCACTGGTCTGGGCCTGACCATCTCCCGCCGGATCTGCCGCTTGCTGGGCGGGGACCTGGTCTACGAAGACCCACAAAGCGGCGGCGCCTGTTTCGTTGCCCGCATTCGGGTCGCGAATGCGGGCCGCACTCCAGTAGCGCGCGAACATGACAACGCCGTTTCAGAGGCGCTGCTGACGCAGCGGCCGTGGCGAATTCTGGTGGCCGAGGACAGCGATACAAACCAGCGCGTCCTGCGCCTCTTGCTGCGGCGCTACCGGGTCCGGCTGGACATGGTGGCTGACGGTGCTTCGGCCGTCGAGGCGCATTGCGCGCGGCCCTATGACCTGATCCTGATGGATGTGAACATGCCGGTCATGAACGGGCTGGAGGCCGCAGCGATGATCCGGCAGGTCGAGGCGGCGCAAGAAATTCCGCGCGTGCCGATCATCGCCCTGACCGCCAACGCGATGACGCACCAGGTCTCAAGTTACCTGCGCCAAGGGATTGATGCCCATGTCGCCAAACCCGTCAAGCGAGAGGAACTGGTGGCGGCAATGGTTAACCTGCTGGCTGCTCAGGCAGAGTGAGCGCCGTCGGCGAGTCCCTTGACGAAGCGCAGGACCTCATCGACCGGTTTGCCCGAGGCGATCTCGCCAACTATGGCAGAGCCCACGACGCAGCCATCGGCGACCGACGCGATTTCCTTGCTGGTCTCCGGCGTGCGGATGCCAAAGCCGACAATTACCGGCAGATCGGTCTGCGACTTGATGCGCGCGACTTCGGGGCCGACATCCATGGCCTGTGCCGCGGCGGCGCCGGTGATCCCGGTGATCGAGACATAATAGACAAAGCCAGAGGTGTTCTGCAGCACCTTGGGCAGGCGTTTGTCATCCGTGGTCGGAGTGGCGAGGCGGATGAAGTTCAGACCGGCCTTCTGCGCCGGAATGCAAAGCTCGTCATCCTCTTCGGGGGGCAGGTCGACGATGATCAGCCCGTCGATTCCGGCCTCGTTCGCCTGTTCGAGGAAGGTGTCGACACCGCGTGAATAGATCGGGTTGTAATAGCCCATCAGCACGATCGGCGTCTCATGGTCATCCTTTCGGAAGTCACGGACCATCTGCAGGGTCCGGTCAAGCGTCATGTGACCGGCAAGCGCACGCTGGCCCGCCAGTTGGATCGTCGGGCCATCGGCCATCGGATCGGTGAAGGGCAGGCCAAGCTCGATCACGTCAACGCCGGAGGCGGGCATCCCCTTCATCACCGCAAGCGAGGTGTCCGCGTTCGGGTCCCCGGCCATGATATAGGCGACAAACGCTTTGCGGCCCTCGGTTTTCAGCCGGGCGAAGGTGGATTCGATACGTGTCATGTCTCACTCCCAGAAGGCTTTTGCCTCTTGCCGGATCACAATGGGAAAATCAATGGCAGGCGAGGGCGTTGCAAAAAGTGACCGCGTCTTGACGCATCTCAAGGCGGGCCGCCCCAAGGCAGGAGATAATGCCACAGGATAGAAAAGGAGACCACATGCCGCCAGCGTTCGACGACCCCGTTCACCAGACAGCCGCGTTGAAAGACAATGCGGCCTCCGCGCCGCAGATCGCCGATACCGGTGCCGCCGGGGCGGAACCGGTGTCAGATCCGGTTGAATTGCCGATACCGACGCCTCAGGCCGTACCGCGGGGGCGGCACCCGTCGCCGGATCAGATCCGGCACGCCTTTGAAACCGGTGAATACCCCTATACCAATAAGCTGTCCCGCCGCGACTATGAGCGTGAAAAGGCCCGGCTTCAGGCGGAATTGCTGAAAGTGCAGCATTGGGCGCAGGAGACCGGGCAGAAATTCGTCCTGTTGTTCGAGGGCCGTGACGCCGCAGGCAAGGGCGGGACGATCAAACGATTTACCGAGCATCTGAACCCGCGACATGCCCGTGTCGTCGCGCTGAACAAACCGACAGAGGAAGAGCGCGGCCAATGGTATTTCCAGCGCTATATCCAGCATCTGCCGTCCAGCGGCGAGATCGTGCTCTATGATCGGTCGTGGTACAACCGCGCCGGGGTGGAGCGGGTGATGGGGTTCTGCGAGCCCAACGATTACCTTGAATTCATGCGCCAGACCCCGGAACTGGAAAGGATGTTGGTCCGGTCCGGGATACAGCTCTACAAATACTGGTTCTCCGTGACCCGCGAAGAGCAGCGCGCGCGCTTCAAGAGCCGTGAAACCGACCCGCTGAAACAGTGGAAGCTGTCGCCCATCGACATGGCCAGCCTGAACCGGTGGGATGACTATACAGAGGCCAAGGAGGCGATGTTCTTCTATACCGATACCGCCGATGCGCCCTGGACAGTCATCAAGTCTGACGACAAGAAGCGTGCGCGTCTGAACTGCATGCGGCATTTTCTGTCGACGCTGGATTACCCGGACAAGGACCCCAGGATTGCCAAAGCGCCGAACCCGCTGATCGTCGGCGGGGCAGGCCATGTGATCCAACGGTCCGAGCATATTCTGGGCAAGGCGATGCACCCGGATACGCGCAAGGTGACCTGACGTCTGGTCGGGCGGCTCAGGTGATGTCGCCCAGCCAATCCATCAGGGGAACAAAGGCGGCAAAAACCTGCCGAAGCGTCGCGTCGGGGTCTTCGGACAGGCCATCTTCCAGGTTGTCGCGCCATGCGACAAACCCCTTGTACCGCAAGAGGTGTTCGCGCGGGTGATCGGCAGGGTAGGGCGGTGGCACCCGTTGCAGCGCCGGGGGATCGACCCGCCAGGCTTCGCGTTCGAGGTGCTCGGCCAGTTCCTCGCCCGGCTGTGCGTTGACCGCCTCGCGCCAGCGGTCAAGTTGGTCGGGCTCGAATCGCATCACGCCTGCTCCGGCGGTGGCATAGTCCGGCGAAATCCCCAGCATCCAAGCCCGCCCGTCGGGGAGGGACCACATCATGTGCAGATGCGTGTGGTAAGGTGTTTTGTCCTCAGAAAAACGCACGTCGCGATGCGGGCGAAACAGTTTGGTGCGCGGGGCCTCGCTGCCCTCTTCCCGCAACCAATGGGCGATTTGCGCCAGCAGTTTTTCAGCCGGTCGCTTGAGCGCGCTGTCATAGCGCGACTTGTTCGCCTGAAACCAGTCACGCTCATTGTTGTCGGCCAACTCGGACAGAAAACTGCGCGCGTCCGGCATCAGGCGGTTGAGATCGATGGGTTCTGCCATGGTAAATGTCCCGGGGCTGATTACCCACTCCGAAAGAATAGCATAGCTGACATTCAAACGCACCTGCGCCCTTGCCCTTGGTTTGGTCCGGCACTAAGGGGCTGCCCATGACCTCACCCATCGGCCATAAATCGCACCTGCGCGCGATCCTGCGTCTGGGCCTGCCCCTGATCGGCGGGCACCTTGCGCAATTTGCCATCGGTCTGACCGATACCATCATGATGGGTTGGTACGGGGTGCCGGAACTGGCGGCGCTGACGCTGGCGGGGTCGCTGTTCTTCACGCTTTTCCTGTTCGGCTCGGGATTTGCATGGGCCGTCATGCCGATGGTTGCGGCCTATGCCGCGCGCGAAGATCATGTGCAGATCCGGCGGGCGACGCGCATGGCGCTGTGGCTGTCGATACTCTACTTTTGCGCGACCATGCCGCTCTTGTGGTTCTCCGGCCCGATCCTGCGGTCCATGGGCCAGACCGAAGAGGTTTCGGCGCTGGCGCAAAGCTATCTGCGGATCGCGGGTATCGGCATGTTGCCGGCGCTGGGCGTGATGGTGATGAAGAATTACCTTGCCGCGCTGGAACACACGCGCGTCGTGTTGTGGATCACGCTTGCTGCGGCGGGCGTCAATGCCCTGGTCAATTATGCGCTGATCTTCGGCAACTGGGGCGCGCCGGAAATGGGCATCGCGGGGGCCGCGCTGGCCTCGGTCTCTGTTCAGGTGATTTCGCTTGTGCTGGTGGCGCTCTACGCTCTGCGGGTCCTGCCCGAGCATGAATTGTTCGTGCGGTTCTGGCGGCCGGACTGGGAGATGTTCGGGCAGGTGTTCCAACTGGGCTGGCCCATCGGTCTGACGACTCTGGCCGAGGTGGCGCTGTTTGCTGGATCGGCGGTGTTGATGGGGTGGCTGGGCACGATCCCGCTGGCCGCGCATGGCGTGGCGCTGCAGATTTCGACCGCCGCCTTCATGGTGCAACTTGGCCTGTCCAACGTGGCGACCGTGCGGGCTGGCTCTGCCTTGGGCCGGGGGGATCTGGACAACCTCTTGCAGGGCGCCAAGGTGATTTCCTGGCTGGGCGCGGGGGCGGTGGCCGTGACGGTGACGATTTTCCTCCTTCTCCCCGAAACCCTGATGGGGCTGTTCATCGACCCGCAAGACCCGGACCGGGCGGCGATCATCGCCGCAGGCACGGGACTGCTGATGATGGCGGCCCTGTTTCAGGCGGTGGATGCCGCGCAGGTGATCCACGTTGGCTTGCTGCGCGGCTTGCAGGACACGCGGACGCCGATGATCATGGCGGCCGTGGCCTATTGGGGAGTCGGAATGCCCTGCGCCTGGCTGTTCGGTTTCCCGCTCGGCTGGGGCGGCATGGGGGTCTGGTTTGGTCTGGTGCTCGGTCTGGCCGTGGCGGCAGGGTTGCTGATGACCCGCTTCTGGCGGCGTGGCCCGGCCTTGATAACCCGGTGCACAACGGCCTGAAGAAGGGCATTTCCGCAACACCAAAAGCGCTTTGAGTATTTCCCGGGCCAATTGACCGGGATAGGGTGCTTATGGAGGAATTCCGCCATTGAGCGGCGCGGAATCCGCTGATTTAGTGCTATTAACGGGACCGCAACAGCGACTCGTACCACTCAGGGACAACTGGACGTTTTCAGGAGACGACAATTATGGATGCAGCGGCAGGCGGATACACCCGCAAGGTAAGCATGGGTGAAGCGGTCAAGCTCTTCTTCACCAATTACGTGAAATTCGATGGCCGGTCGAACCGGGGCGAGTACTGGTGGGCCTTCCTCGGCATCATCATCGTTTCCATCGTGTTGTCCATAATCGACGCAATGCTGGGCATTCAGTTGTTGGGCATCATCTTCTCGCTGGCGACTCTGGTGCCGGGCATCGCGCTTGGCATTCGCCGCCTGCATGACATCGACAAGTCCGGCTGGTGGCTGCTGATTGGTCTGATCCCGTTGGTCGGCGCGCTGGTGCTGATCTACTTCTTCGTGCAACCGCCGACCCCGGGCCCGAACCGTTTCGGCTGAGCCACGCGGTCAAGCCAGAACAAAGACCCCTCTTCCCGCCGGGAAGGGGGGTTTTTTCTTTGCATGCTTGCGCCCCTGACGGCAGCCGACTAGAAGCGGCCCGTCACGCAATATGGAGGGTGTCGCATGGGCTTTCGGATGGGAATCGTGGGGCTGCCCAACGTGGGCAAGTCGACTCTCTTCAACGCTTTGACCAAGACGGCGGCAGCGCAGGCGGCAAACTTTCCGTTCTGCACGATCGAGCCCAATGTCGGCGACGTGGCCGTGCCCGATCCGCGGCTGGACCGGCTGGCGGCGATTGCCTCGTCAAAGCAGATCATTCCCACTCGCATGACCTTTGTCGACATCGCCGGTCTGGTCAAAGGCGCGTCCAAGGGCGAGGGGTTGGGCAACCAGTTTCTGGCCAACATCCGGGAAGTGGACGCCATCGCCCACGTCCTGCGCTGTTTCGAGGATGAGGACGTGACCCATGTCGATGGCCGCGTCGATCCGGTCAGCGATGCCGATACCATCGAGACAGAGCTGATCGTGGCCGACATGGAGAGCCTTGAAAAGCGGCTGCAGAACATCGTGCGCAAGGTCCGCGGCGGCGACAAGGAGGCTGTCCTGCAGGAGCGCCTGATGAAACAGGCGCTGGAGGTTCTGGAACAGGGCCAGCCCGCCCGCGTGGTCGAGGTGGCCGACGATGACCTGAAGGCGTGGAAGATGCTGCAGCTTCTGACCGCCAAGCCGGTGCTTTACGTCTGCAACGTGGATGAAGGCGACGCTGCCGAGGGCAACGAACTCTCGACCCGGGTTGGGGAGATGGCGGCGGCGCAGGGCAATTCGCATGTGGTGATCTCGGCCAAGATCGAGGAAGAGATCAGCCAGCTGGAGGCCGATGAAGCGCAGGAATTCCTGTCCGAACTGGGTTTGGACGAGGCCGGTCTCGACCGGCTGATCAAGGCCGGCTACGAACTCTTGGACCTGCAGACCTATTTCACCGTCGGCCCCAAGGAGGCGCGCGCCTGGACGATCAAGCGGGGCACGCGGGCTCCGCAGGCGGCGGGGGTGATCCACGGCGATTTCGAGAAGGGCTTCATCCGGGCCGAGACCGTGGCCTATGATGATTACCTGGCCTGCAACGGCGAATCCGGCGCGCGGGACGCGGGCAAGCTGCGGGCCGAAGGCAAGGGATATGAGGTGAAGGACGGGGATGTCCTGCATTTCCTCTTCAACACCTGATTTTCGGGTGCCCGGGCGCCGGGAGGCGGGAAACCAACGGGGTGCACAGGCGGGTTGCACGGATCTGGAGGCGGCAGGGTGCATCGAGACGCGGGCAAGGGTTTTCGAAAACCCTTGTCAACGCGCTTCGAAGCGCGTTGGGCGCGGCATCGAAGGGCGGGTTAGGCAACGCCTTGAGGTAGTCGTCAAAGCGCCGGAAAGAAGCCTGGTCGTATCGACTGCCCCTGGCGATCGTTGGCGCAATAGGCGCCACCTGAGCGCGTCGGCCAGCGCGCCCATTGGTTTGATGGGCAGAAGATCGCTCGGGACAATGTTGGTTCCGAAAAGGCTGTCGATCAGCTTGCATCCCCCTTGACCGCGCTGCGCTGGTTTCCAGGCAAGTAATCCCAGTGACCACTCAGCACGCCGAAGTTCAGGTCCGCGAGTGCAACGTTTCGCGGCCGGCATTCCCGGGAGAGAACACCAACCGAAATCATCTCAGCCATCCCCAAAGCGGCTGGCGTTCCTCTTTCGCCAGACAGGTGTGCGATAAGTTCTGCCCAATCGTCCTCACGAGATCGCAGCGATTGCACGACAGCGCGACGACCGCTGACAACATCATGGAAGCGTAGGCTTTCCGACGCCCAGCGAGCGAAGCTCTTGAAGTCAGCAAATCCGCAGTTTGGCGGTGGTCGTTTCGCCTTTTTGAATAGCGCGCAAACACGATCGTGCCAGGTGACATCGCAGAGGATCTCATCCGCCACCTGAATGTCGGATATTTCCCTTTAGACGCGTGGCATTCTTCTTACGGATTCGCGAATTATAGCGAGGGAACCGTTCAATTCGGGAATCTTTTTGCTCAGGAACTGCGACAATGCTTCAGGGTATTGGACGGGGTTGATGCCAAGGGGTGTATCAAGCATCTTTGAATATCTTTTCTTCCCACTTCCTCTTCACATCAAATAGTGGATTTGGGATATCAAAACAAAGCGAATATCTGTTCACCGAAGAGGTGGCAAAAATGGTCGAACATGCACACTTGAACTTGGATGACCTTCGTCTTGTTCACGTCTGCCACTACTACTACGTCGAGTCTCGGCCAGAATTGCAGTTGGGGATCATGGCGAATCCCTTGTTCAACAGCGAAACTGCGCGATGCCAAGCAGTACTTTCAGCATCTGGGGCGCCGGGGGAGAAAGACTACGACATGATTGAGCCCGCGTTATTCGCCGGGACGGTCCCGTGGCGCTCTGGGAGCGGCTTGATGTCGTTCCTACGGTCGCTTGGGCACGAGTTTGCTGCGAGTGATGGGCGCGCTTCGCGCTTGGGCTGAGCGA
>JAXMNQ010000019.1:0-102554 GCA_034670345.1 Paracoccaceae bacterium
GCGTTTCTACACGCGGGTTCGAACCCGCTTGAAAACGGCGTTGCAACGCCGTTGGCCAAGGCGCTTCGAAGCGCCTTTCCGCCCGCCGTCTCAAAGCGTCTCAGGCCGCTTCTTCCTCCTCTGCCTGCTGGCGCGCCCAAAGCGAGGCATAGCGGCCGCCGCGTGCCAACAGGTCGTCATGCGCGCCCTGCTCGACCACTTCGCCCTCCTGCAACACCACGATCCGGTCCGCGTCCGCGATGGTCGAGAGCCGGTGCGCAATGGTAATCACGGTCCGCCCCTCACCCGCGCGGCGCAAAGCCTCCTGGATCGAGGATTCGGTTTCGCTGTCCAGCGCCGAGGTCGCCTCGTCCAGAAGCAGGATCGGCGGGTCTTTCAGCAGGGTGCGGGCGATGCCGACGCGCTGTTTCTCACCCCCCGACAGCTTCAGCCCGCGTTCGCCCACCTGCGTGTCGTAGCCCTCGGGCAGGCTGGTGATGAAGTCATGGATCTGCGCGGCGCGGGCGGCGGCGATGATTTCTTCTTCGCTGGCGTTGTCCCGGCCATAGGCAATGTTGTACCGGATGGTGTCATTGAACAGCACCGTGTCCTGCGGAACGACGCCGATGGCGGCATGCAGGCTGTCCTGCGTCACGTCCCGCACATCCTGCCCGTCGATCCGCACGGCACCGCCCTCCACGTCATAGAACCGGAACAGCAGCCGCCCGATGGTCGACTTGCCGGAGCCCGAAGGGCCGACCAGCGCCACGCTTTCGCCCGCGCCCACCTGTACGTCGATGCCCTTGAGGATCGGGCGTGCGCCGTCATAGCCGAATTTGACGCCCGCGAAACTGACCACGCCGCCGGTGACCTGCAAACCCGGCGCGCCCGGTTTGTCCGAGACCTCGCGCGGTTGCTCCAGAAGATCGAACATCTCGCCCATGTCCACCAGCGCCTGCCGGATCTCGCGGTAGACCGTGCCGAGGAAGTTCAGCGGCATGGTGATCTGGATCATGTAGGCGTTGACCATGACGAAATCGCCCACCGTCAGCGCGCCGTTCTGCACCCCCACGGCGGCCATGACCATGACCGCCACAAGACCCGAGGTGATGATCAGCGACTGGCCGACATTCAGCATGGCCAGCGAGGTGGCGGTCTTGACGGCCGCTTTTTCATAGCCCTCCATGGCCACGTCATAGCGCGCGGCCTCGCGCCCTTCGGCCCCGAAATACTTGACGGTTTCAAAGTTCAGCAGGCTGTCGATGGCCTTTTGGTTGGCATCGGTGTCCTGCTTGTTCATTTCGCGCCGCAGTTTGACCCGCCATTCGGTGACCTTGAAGGTGAAGGCGACGTAAAGCGCGATCACCCCGACCACGACCACCAGATACCAGACGTCGAACAGGAAAAAGAGCACCGCGCCGATCATCAGAAGTTCGAGGATCAGCGGGCCGATGGAAAACAGCAGGAACCGCAGCAGGAACTCGACGCCTTTCACCCCGCGTTCGATGATCCGGCTGAGACCGCCGGTCTTGCGGGTGATGTGGTAGCGCATCGAGAGGCGGTGGATGTGGGTAAAGGTCTCGAGCGCCAGGCGGCGCAGGGCGCGCTGTCCGACCTTGGCAAAGACCGCGTCACGCAACTGTTGAAAGCCCACGGTCATCAGGCGCGCCGTGCCATAGGCGATGGTCAGACCCACCGCGCCCAGCATCAGGTCCGAGACCTCACCCGAGAGGTTGTCGACGGCGCCCTTGTACAGAATGGGAGTACCGACGGCGACCAGCTTGGCCAGCACCAGGAAACCAAGGGCGATGACCACCCTCTGCCGCGCCCATGTTTGCCCCTCGGGCCAGAGATAGGGGCCGACACGGCGGATGGTGCGCCAGCCGGAGCGGCGCTCTTCGGCGGCGGTTTGTGCGTCGGTGGGGGTTCCGGGGGGCATGAAGGGCCTTTCATTGACCCGCTTCACCTAGGCCGTGTCACCCCCGGCTGCAAGCCGCGCCCGGTGGAAAGCCCAGTGAGGGGGCGCTGCCCCCTCGGCCTGCGGCCTCACCCCCGGAGATATTTTCAGAGAGAAGAAACGAAAAGGCCGGTCCTCAGTTAGACGCCGTATCGGGGATGTCGAAGATCTGACCGGGATAGATCAGGTCCGGATCGCGGATGCGGTCCTTGTTGGCCTCGTAGATCCGCACGTATTGCATCCCGTCGCCGTAGCGCCGTGTCGAGATCCCCCAGAGCGTGTTGCCCGGCTGGATCGTGACCGAGCGGACCGGACCGGTGCCGCCCTGCGCCACGGCGCGTTCCAGAACCGCGGTGCTTTCGCGCAGGAACGGGCTTTCGACGCGGGCGATCACCTGTCCGGCGGCGTCGATCTGGTCGACGCGCAGGGTGTAGGTGCCGGTGTCCACCTCGGGCAGTTGCACGCGCCAGCGCCCGTCCTCCTGGATGCGCGAAGTGGTGATCGGCGAATTGTCGAGGTAGATGCGCACGGAGGCGGTATTGGTGCCGCGACCCGAGATCAGCACGTCCCCCGCATCATCATAGCTGATCGAATCGAGTGCCACGTCGCCCGGTGCGATCGGCGCGGTTGAGAGCGCCTCGACCCCGCGCGGCGTCGAGAGCAGGACGGTGGGCAGGCGTGGCGAGGGTGGCGGGGTGGTGACATCGGGTTCCGCGCGCGCGGTGATGAGCGGGTCCGCCGGTGTGGCCGGGGCCGTGGTGGTCAGGTCGCCAAGGCCCGGGGCGGCCAATTGCGCGCCGGGTGCCGCGATCCCTGCCCCGATGCGCGCGTCCGGGTCCTTGCTGTCAAAGGGCGTCTGCGTGCCCGCCACGCCGCCAAGGCGCGGCGGAGTGGCGGCAGGCGTCGGCGCGGGCAGCACGCCCGGGATCGGACCGCGGTGGGGCGCGCCGCTCCATTTCGGACTGCCGAGCGGGGTCGGCCCGTCTCCGGGTCCGGTGCCGGGTTCGGGCACGGCACGCGCAATAATATCCGGCTGCGGCGCGGGCAACGGACCGGTTTCCGGAGGCTCACCCGTGACCTGCGTTCCGACCGGACCGCTGGGCTGGCTGGGCACCGGGGTGACCGTCATGCCGCCGGGTCCCGGTGCGATGCCGGGGGCCGTCAGCGTGACTTCGTCACCGCTCAGCGGCTTGGCCCCTGGCACCGGATCGGCTTCGGGGCGCGGTTCGACTTGCGTCTCGGGCTCGCGTTCCAGCAGCGGTCCGGTGGCGGCCGACTGGCCGGGTTGGCGGGTCGGCGGCGGCGTGACGGCGGCCAGTTGTTCCGTTGGGGCGACGATCACGTCGCCTTCGGAGACCACCGTGCTTTCGTCGAGGGTCTGACGCAGGCTGATGACCGAGGCCTGATCCGGCGGCAGATTGAGGAAGACGGTGAACTTGCCGTCGGTGCCGACTTCCAGCGACTCGACAGGCTCTCCGTTCACGATCACGTCCAGTTGCGCGCCCGGCTCTGCGCCGCCTGCGACAAGCGAAAACCCGTCCTGCTCCGCGCGGACCACGTCAAAGCTTGGCCGGATGACAGTGGTGTCACCGTCCAGCAGGGGTTCGGCGATGCGGGCGCCAGGGGTTGGATCGACGAGCGGCAGCAAGGGCGCAACGGTGGGGTCCGGGTCCGGTGGCGCGGGCGCGGTGGCGGTCTGATCGGGGTCCGGCAGGGATGCCGCCTCGGCCGGATCGGCGGTGCCGGGTGCGGGCCGGGCAACGGTTTCGACCGGTTCGGGAGCAGTGGGCACCGGGGGCGGTCTTGTCTGCGAGGGTTCGGGCTGCACCGTGGCGGTGCCGGTAGACGAAGGCGTCCGGGCGGTTTCCAACGGCGGTGTCGCAGGGTCCGCCGGTTTTGCGGTTGTGACAGGATCGACACCCGGATCAGGCGTTTTGGGCGTGACAACCGGGGGCAGGACCTGGGGCATGGCCGTCGTGACCGGGTCCACAACCGGGTCGGCTGGCCCGGTCCTTTCGACGGGGTCGACCACGGGTTCGGGCACCTTGGCCGTCTCCACAGGTGCGAGCACGGGATCGGGCGCCTTGGCCGTTTCCGAAGGGACCACCAAGGGATCCGGTGACTTGGCTGTTTCTGAAGGCGCGAGCCCGGGATCCGGCACCTTGGCCGTTTCCGCAGGATCCACAACGGGATCCGGCGCCTTGGCCGTTTCCGAAGGTACGAGCCCGGGATCAGGCACCTTGGCCGTCTCTACCGGGTCCACCTCCGGATCCGGCATTTTCGCCGTTTCGGCGGGTGTCACCGGATCAGGGGCCTTTGCCACTTTCGCCGGGTCGGTCGTCACAAGCGGCGTATCCGGGCCCGTTGCGCCAGGTGTGCCGGGCGCTTTGGGGGCGTTCGCGGTCACTTGCGGCCCCGGTGCATCCGGCTCTTTCCCGCCCGGCATCTCGATCATGCCGGTCATGACCATGACGGTCACGGCCCCGGCAGTTCCGGCCGAAGCGAGGGCCAAATAGGTTACAATCTTGCTCATGACAGCCTTCCGAATATCAGCCCCTGAGGCCACTGCCCCCCAGGACGGGCCATCAGGACGGTTGAGAGAATATAAACCACAGGCTACCAAGCGTCAAAAGTCGTTTTTTCAACAGGTCTTGAGGCGCGAAATGTCAAAACTGTCCATCTGTGTCTACTGCGGGTCCCGGGCTGGCAATGATCCTGTCTACAGCACCGAGGCCAATGCGCTGGGCCGGGCCATCGCCGCCGAGGGCTGGCGGCTTGTCTACGGCGCAGGAGACGTCGGCCTGATGGGCACCGTCGCGCGCGCCGCGCAGGAGGGCGGCGGAGAGACATTCGGCGTGATCCCGACCCACCTGATGCAGATGGAGGTGGGCAAGACCGACCTGACCCGTTTTGTCATCACCGAGACCATGCATGAACGCAAGAAGGTCATGCTGATGAACGCTGACGCCGTGGTGGTCATGCCTGGCGGCGCGGGATCGCTGGACGAGTTTTTCGAGGTTCTGACCTGGCGGCAGTTGGGCCTGCACAGCAAGCCAATCCTCCTGATGGATGTGAAGGACTATTGGCGACCGTTGCAGGCCTTGCTGACCCATGTGGTCGAGCGCGGCTTTGCCGATGCCTCCATGCTGGGTTTCGTTCAGAGCGGCGCTTCGGCGGAAGAGGTCATGGCGCTTTTGCGGCGCGCCCTTTCCTGAGCGAGGCTGGCCCCGGAATACAGTGCCAGCGCGGTCCAGATCAGCGCGAAAGCGATGACGTGCCAGATGGTCAGCGGCTCGCCAAAGATCACCACCGCGCAGAAAAACTGCAACGTCGGGTTGAGATATTGCAACAGGCCCAGCGTGGCCATGTTCACCCGCTTCGCGGCGGCGGAAAACAGCACCAGCGGCAGGGCTGTCAACACGCCGGAAAAGACCAGCAGGCCCGAGGTATAAAGGTCCTGGGCAAAGACCGCCTTGTCCTGCAGTTCCAGCGCGATCAGCCAGAGCAGGGAAATTGGCGCAAGCAGCACGACCTCGGCTGTGACCGAAACGACCGCACCGGCGGAAAGCCGTTTCTTGACAAGGCCATAGATGCCGAAAGTGACAGCAAGGATCAGCGCGATCCAGGGCGCCGTGCCCAGTCCCAGCGTCAGTTGCGCCACCGCCAGTCCGGCCAGACCGACAGCCACCCATTGCACGACACTCAGCCGTTCGCGCAGCACGACGACGCCCAGCAGAACCGCGACCAGGGGGAAGGTGTAATAGCCCAGCGAGGTTTCCCGCACCTGCCCGATCTGCACCGAGAGGATGAACAGGAACCAGTTCGCCGTTATCATCAGCGCGGCAATTGCGGTAATCAACAGCGGCCGGGGACGCCCCAGAACCTCGCGCAACTGCCCCAGCCTGCCCTGCGCCACCAGGAGCCCTGCAAAGACCACCATCGACCAGAAAGTGCGATGCGCCAGCAATTCCAACGGCGGGACGTTGATCAGCAGCTTGTAATAGAGCGGCGACAGGCCCCAGATCGAACAAGCGCCGATCATCAATAGAATGCCTTGGGTCTGAGGGCGCATGGACGTCTCCGGTGAATACCCCTGCCCTACAGAGCGACCCGGCGGGCTGCAAGCGGGTTGGGCCATTCGAAAGGAGGATTGGACCATCGTGACCGGGGCGGTATGCTCAAGCCATGAACACCTTTCTCCAATTCTTGGCGTACCCGATCTTTTTCAATGTCATGGTCGCGTTCGGAATTCTGTTCGTGTTCCAGGCAAAGGTCATCTTTGCTCTTTTCGACCTCCACAAAAGCCGAAACCGGGGCGTTTCCAGGCCCCTGCTTGGCAACCCTGACAGCCAGTTGGCGATATTTGGACGGTTCCTTGCCGGAGAGTTCCATCCCGAACTGCGACGAAAATGGAGCAAAGCCTGGGCCTATATGATCACAAGCGTACTGGTCCTTTTGGGCTACGTCATCTTGCAGGAAATCATTACTCCCTAAAACGTTGTCCGAAAAACCTGAACCACAGAACGCTGCCTGAAATCATGGATTTCAACGCGTTATGTGATGCTCGATGTCTCAGGTATTTCACGAAATGCCAAAGATCACCCAATAGCTTCCGCCAGACAAGCGAAACGCCCCTGCAGCATCCTGCAGGGGCGTCTTTTACAACTCGATCGGGGCCTTGCCCCGAACTCCGGACTTACAGGCGCGAGGCCACGTTGTCCCAGTTCACAAGGTTGTCGAGGAAATTCTGCAGGTAGGCCGGACGCTTGTTGCGGAAGTCGATGTAGTAGGAATGCTCCCACACGTCGCAACCCAGCAGTGCGGTCTGGCCAAAGCACAGCGGGTTCACGCCGTTTTCGGTCTTGGTGACCTTCAGGCCGCCATCGGCGTCCTTGACCAGCCATGCCCAACCAGAGCCGAACTGGCCTGCGCCCGCTGCCGAAAACTGCGACTTGAACTCGTCCACGGTGCCAAAGCTGTCCTTGATGGCAGCCTCAAGCTCGGACGGCATCTCGTTCGGACCGGGGCCCATCATTTCCCAGAACTGGGTGTGGTTCCAGTGCTGCGAGGCATTGTTGAAGATGCCGGACTGCGCCACCGCGTTTGGATCGTAAGTGCCCTTGACGATGTCCTCGACGGACTTGCCTTCCCACTCGGTGCCGGCGATCAGCTTGCTGCCGTTGTCGACATAGGCCTTGTGGTGGATGTCGTGGTGGTATTCCATCGTCTCCTGGCTCATGCCCTGGCTGGCCAGAGCATCGTGCGCATAGGGAAGATCGGGAAGTTCGAAAGCCATGGGTCACCCCTCCGTGATGTGGTGGTTATGCTTGCATTAGGTGTCTGTGCCGCGCTGGAAGGTCAACCCTGCCACGCCAGCAAATGTTCCATTTGGCGCTAAAGTTTGCGGAGTTTGCAGGTGCCAAGCTTGTTGAACATCCCCTCAAAGCCGCGCGGTTGGGCGGTGATGTTCATCTTGCCCGAGGATTTCAGATAGGTCGCGCGATAGGCCATCTTGACCCGCTGGTTCGAGGCAGAGCGCATTTCGACGATCCACGAAAACGTGGTGCGCGCGGCATTGTCCTTGACCAGCTTGCCCTCGACCGGCACGCCGCCGTTGAAGCCAAGGATCGCGGCGTCCGAAACCACCACCCGGTCTGTGGCGCTGTCCATCGCGATAAAGATCACCGGCTGGATCCAGTCGCGTGCCGACGCGCCCTCGACCGTGCAGTGATAGCCGGTTTTCTGGGCGAAAGCCGCCCCGCTCAGGGCGGCCCAGCTCATCAGGGTCAGGATCGCAAGGCGCATGGCGGCTCCGGTTCGGTTCGGTGTCCCCTGCACTATCGGGACTGCGCACCGGAATGGCAACCACGCGTACCGGTCATCTGGCGTGGTAGCCAACCGCGCTGTCGGGATGGGCCACCGTCTTCAGCAGGCTGAACATATACGCCGCGACAGAGCGGAAGCAAAAGACATGCGCCGTGCCCGGATCGGTCAACCAGACGCCCGCCGCGGTCTGGGCAAAGCGGGTGCGGCGCAATTCGCCCACCGGCAGCGCCTCTGCCGAGGCGTCGATCGGCGCGACCTTGGCCAGCACATCGCGCAATTGCGAGCCGCGCAGGCGGAACAGCGCCCGCGCGTCCGAGACATTGACCGCCATCATGTGCTGCCCCGCCAGCGCCTGTTCCAGCCGCGCCACAGCCTGCCCGGCCTGACGGTAGGGCGTCAGGATCAGCAATTCGTCCGGCGACATCCACAAAAGACCGGTGTCGCCGACGGTGTTTGCACCTCGCTGTCCGGGCATCTTCACGCCGGTCAGGTCGGTCACCGCCGCCTGCAGATCGGGCGAGGGCAGGTCCCCGCGCAGGATCACCATGCCTTGCGGGCCGATCTCTTGAATGTCGATCAAGCCTTCGAAATGCGCACCGCCCAGCGGCAGAACCGGTTCAGACATTCTGCTTTTCTCCTTCCGGATCAAAGAACACGGGGCTGACGATCCGTGCGGTCATGGTGGTTTCGCCGTCCTCCATGACAAAGGTGATGTCCTCGCCCATGCGGTCCGGCCCGTGCTTCACCAGCCCCATGGCGATCCCCTTGCCCAAAGTGGGCGAATGATAGGATGAGGTCACCCGCCCCTGTGTGTTGCGCTGGCCGTTGGCGTTCCTGCCGGGCGACACCGCGTAGGCCCCGTCCGGCAGCACGCCGCCATCGACTGTTTCCAGCCCGACAAGCTGCCAGCGCTCCGGATCAGTCATATGGCGGCGCTGCTGCGCGCGCTTGCCGAGGTAGTCTTCTTTCTTCTTGGAAATCGCCCAGTGCAGGCCAAGATCTTGTGGGATGATCGTGCCATCGGTCTCATCCCCGATCATGATGAACCCCTTTTCGGCCCGCATGATGTGCAGCGCCTCTGTGCCATAAGGCGTGGCGTTCCATTCCTTGCCCGCCTCCAGCAGACGGTCCCAGAAGGCCCGGCCCAGATTTGCGGGCACGGCGATTTCATAGCTGAGTTCACCCGAGAAGGAGATGCGATAGGCCCGTATCGGAAAACCGGCCAACGTACCGTCCTTCCATTCCATGAAGGCCAGCGCCTCTTTCGAGACATCCATGCCGCCGAGTTTTTCCAGCAGGTTCCGCGCATTGGGGCCGACAACCGCGATCTGCGCGTACTGTTCGGTCACGTTGGCGGTATAGACCTTCCAGTCCCACCATTCGGTCTGCAGCCACTCTTCCATGTGGGCATGGATGCGGTCCGCGCCGCCGGTGGTGGTGTGGCAGAGAAAGCTGTCCTCGTCGATGCGGGCAACGACACCGTCATCGGTGAGAAAGCCATTTTCCGTGCACATCAACCCATAGCGGCATTTGCCCGGTTTCAGCGTCGACATCATGTTGGTGTAGAGCATGTCGAGGAATTTCCCCGCATCCGGCCCCTTCACGACGATCTTGCCCAGCGTCGAGGCGTCGAGCAGGCCAAGGCTGTTGCGGGTGGCCAGAACCTCGCGGGTCACGGCGTCATGCACGCTCTCGCCGTCCTGACGGTAGCAATAGGGCCGCCGCCATGCGCCGACAGGCTCCCAATGCGCGCCATTGCCCTCGTGCCAGGCGTGCAGCGGCGTCTTGCGCAGGGGCTGGAACACCTCGCCGCGCGCCTCGCCGCCGATGGCGCCCATGCTGATCGGCGTATATGGCGGGCGGAAGGTGGTGGTGCCGACCTGCGGGATCGCCTCGCCAAGGCTGTCCGCAAGCGTCGCCAGTCCGTTGATGTTGCTGAGCTTTCCCTGATCCGTCGCCATGCCCAGCGTGGTGTAGCGCTTGGTGTGTTCGACCGACTCGTAACCCTCGCGCGCGGCCAGTTGCACGTCCGAAACCTTGACGTCATTCTGGAAATCCAGCCAGGCCTTCATGCGCAGATCGTCCCAGGCCTTGGCCGGCATCAGCCAGACCGGTTGCAGTGGCGTTTCGACCTCTTCGGCCACCTTCGGCGGGGCAAAACGCCGGGGGCTGCCGCCTGCGGCCCTTGAGGCGGATTTCGCTCCTTTATCAGCGTCTTCCAGCGCGTCCTTCAGGTGCAAACAGCCATTGGCCGCGCCGACGCAGGTGACAAAAGCCTTGCCATCCGCGCCGGTGGGCGCACGCTCTGCATCGGGGCGGAAAAAGGCCTGTTCCTCGTCCCATGTCAGCTTGCCGCCGCAATGCGACCAGAGATGCACCACCGGGGACCATCCGCCGGACATGGCGACGGCGTCACATTCGATCTCTTCCAGCATCGCGCCGCCACCAGCCATCGAGCACAGATGCACGCCGGTCACGCGCTTGCCGCCCTGGACCTTGGCGATGGCCTTGCCGGTTTCGACGCGGATCCCCAGCGCCCTGGCCTCTTCCATCAAGGCCCCGCCGCCGTAGTCGCGCGCGTCGACCACCACAGGCACCTGCAATCCGGCCTGTTTCAACGCGATGGCGGTGCGATAGGCGTCGTCGTTGTTGGTCACGACAACGGTCTTGTCCCCGGCGGCCACACCATAATTCACAAGGTAGTCGCGCACCGCCGAGGCGAGCATGACGCCGGGAATATCGTTTCCGGCAAAGCTGAGCGGGCGTTCTATGGCCCCGGTCGCGGTGATCACCTGTTTCGCGCGGATGCGCCACAGGCGATGACGCGGGCCATGATCCCAGGGCATGTGATCGCGCAGACGCTCATAACCCAGCACATAGCCATGGTCATAGACCCCGGCCCCCATGCACCGATCCCGGACGGCGACATTCTCCATACCTTCAAGGGCTTGCAGCGTGGTCTTCACCCATTCTTCAGGCGCCATGCCGTCGATCTCGCCGCCATCGACAGGCGCGCGCCCCCCCCAGTTGGCGTTCTGTTCGATCAGCAGCACCCTGGCGCCGGAGTCGCCCGCCGCTTTGGCAGCCTGAAGCCCCGCCACGCCGCCGCCGATCACCAGCACATCCACATGCGCATAGAAATGCTCATAGGTATCGGGATCGCGGGTTTCCGGGTCCGGTGCCTTGCCCAGACCAGCGGACTGGCGAATGAACGGCTCGTAGATGTGCTTCCAGAAGGGGCGCGGATGGATGAAGGTCTTGTAGTAGAAGCCTGCGGTCAGGAAGCGCCCGAACAACCCGTTCAGTGCGCCGATGTCGTACTCCAGCGACGGCCAGTGGTTCTGAGATGTGGCGGACAGCCCGTGAAACAGCTCTGTTGTGGTGGCGCGCTGGTTCGGCTCATGCCGATTGTCCTTGCCAAGGTTCACCAGCGCGTTGGGCTCTTCGGCGCCAGAGGCGACGACGCCACGCGGGCGGTGATACTTGAAGCTGCGGCCCACCAGCATCTGGTCGTTGGCCAGCAGCGCCGAGGCGAGCGTGTCGCCCTCATACCCCTTCATCCGCTTGCCGTTGAAGGTGAATGCTACATCCGAGGTGCGGTCGACAAGACGGCCGAGGGTGGCGATACGGGTGCTCATGTGTCAGGCCTCCATGCCTTTGGGACGGCAGGAAAGTTGAGTATTTTCAGAGAGAAGAATCATCAGGCGAACTCTCTCCAGCGCCAGCCGGGGCGTTTGGCGGTGATCCTGTCCAGCAGATCCCTGGGGGGGTCAGTGACCTGTGCCGAATAGGTGCCGAAGACCTCATTGGTCATGGTGCAACGCGCGGCGTGGAACCACTTGCCGCAGCCGTTGACGTGCCGCCAACGTTCGAAATGCACGCCCTTTGGGTTCTCGCGCAGGAAGAGGTAGCCCTCGAAATTGTCGTCGTCCGAACCGGGGCCAAAGCGTTTCAGGTGCGCCTCGCCGCCTGCGTGCAGTTCGGTCTCGTCGGCTTTGACGCCGCAACAGGGGCATTCAAGGATCAGCATGCAGACGCTCCCATGGTCGGGGTGCAGATGGGGGTGGCAAAGAGCAGATCGCCGAACCCCCAGATCAGGGTGCCAAGACAGACAATACTGATCTCGGCTTTCATCAATCGGCTCTCGCGCGTCACGCGCGCTTCGCGAAGGCCAGCATAGCTTTCTGCCAGCCTGGAGAAGGCTTCGGGCGAGACCTTTCCTTCCTCGGTCATTGCCGCGTCCAGATAAGCTGCTTCCAGCCTCTCGAAACGCGCCTCATAACGGGAATGGGCGCGTTCAGACGCCATGACCGCCCGGCCGACACTGACCACGCCGAAGACAACCAGCACCGCGCCGGCACGCGCGAACGCTGCGGGCAGGCCGTTCAGTTCCGCGACAATGCCTGCAATCACAATCGCCAGAGTGCCTGCCGCAAGGATCGCTTCGTTGCGGCTCATCAGTGCGCCACTCCCGCCGCCACGCTCTCGTCGATGAACTTGCCTTCGCGGAACCGCCACATGCTGAATTCCTCGCACAGCGGCGACTGCCCCCGCGCCATCAGTTCGGCAAAGCCCCAGCCCGAACCGGGGATCGCCTTGAATCCGCCTGTGCCCCAGCCGCAATTCATGAAACAGCCCTCCAGCGGGGTTTTCGACAGGATCGGAGAACGGTCCCCGGTCACGTCCACGATCCCGCCCCATTGGCGCAGCATCTTGAGCCGCGAGACCATCGGGAAGGTCTCGATCAGGGCGCGCACGGTTTCCTCGATGTGGTGAAAGCTGCCGCGCTGGGTAAAGCCGTTGTGCCCGTCGGTGCCGCCGCCGATGACCATCTCGCCCTTGTCGGACTGGCTCATGTAGCCGTGCACGGTGTTGGCCATGACGACGCAATCCATGACCGGCTTGATCGGTTCGGACACCAGCGCCTGCAGCGGAACGGATTCGATCGGCAGGCGAAAGCCCGCCTTGGCCGCCAGATCACCGGAATGGCCCGCCACCACCAGCCCCAGCTTTTCACAGCCGATGTGGCCCTTTGTGGTCTCGACCCCCGTGACGCGCCCACCCTCCTGCGTGACGCCGGTGACCTCACACTTCTGGATGATGTCCATGCCCATCGCCGAACAGGCGCGCGCATAGCCCCAGGCCACGGCGTCATGCCGCGCGGTCCCGGCGCGTTCCTGCCAGAGCGCGCCCAGAACCGGGTAACGCGGCCCGTCGAGGTTGATGATCGGCACGATCTCCTTGACTTCACCGGGCGAGATGAACCGCGTCTCGACCCCCTGCAGCGCATTGGCATGGGCAGTGCGTCGGTATCCCCGCACCTCATGTTCGGTCTGCGCCAGCATCATGACGCCGCGGGGGCTGAACATGACGTTGTAGTTCAGATCCTGGCTCATCGTCTCATAGAGCGACCGCGCCTTTTCATAGATCGCCGCCGACGGATCCTGCAGATAGTTCGACCGGATGATTGTGGTGTTGCGGCCAGTGTTGCCGCCGCCCAGCCAGCCCTTTTCGATCACCGCGACATTGGTGATGCCAAAGTTCTTGCCCAGGTAATAGGCGGTGGCCAGACCATGCCCGCCCGCGCCGACGATCACGACATCATAGCGCGCCTTGGGCTGGGCCTTGCGCCAGGCGCGCTCCCAGTTCTTGTGACCGCTCAGGGCCTCTCTGGCGATTGCAAAAGCGGAGTATCGTTTCATGAGCTCGAATCCGGTGCATCCGTTTCGGGTGTTATTGAAGTCAAATGACATTTGAGCGCTGTGTGCAACCGTCACAATTCCGTGCAGTTGCGACATGGCGCGGCATGGCGTCCTTTTGCCCTTTTTTCCCAAGCCTTGGCGGCTTAGATCAGGGCACAGAAGAGGGAGTGCCATGGTGACATTCTGGATCGTGACCGGTGCTGCGGCGCTGATACTGGCGGCGGCGCTGGTTCTGGCGCTGTTGCGCGGGCGGCGGGCGACCGGCCCGGCAGAGGCTTATGACCTGCAGGTCTACCGGGATCAGCTGACAGAGATCGAGGCCGATGCCGCGCGTGGCAAGATCCCGCCCGAAGAGGCCGAGCGCCTTCGGGTCGAGATTTCTCGACGCCTGTTGTCGGCGGATACCAAGGTGCGCGAAACCGGGGCCAGCGGCGCTCAGCCGCGCGCCCTGGGACTGGGCATGGCGGCTGTCATGGCGCTGCTGGTAATCGGGGGCGGCTTTGCCACCTACCGTGCGATCGGCGCGCCGGGCTATGGCGATCTGCCCTTGAAGACTCGTCTGAACCAGGCTGAAATCGCGCTCAAGACACGGCCCAGTCAGGCAGACGTGGAGTCGCAAGTGGCGCCACCGCCCGCGCCCAATGCCTCGGCCGATTACCTGGCCCTCGTGCAACGCCTGCGCGGCGCAGTGGCGGAACGCCCCAACGACCTGAGGGGGCACATGCTGCTGGCCCGGTCCGAGGCGGCCCTTGGCAATTACAAGGCGGCCTATCTGGCGCAGGCCCAGATCGTCAAGATCAAGGCCGAAAACGCCACCGCCCGGGATTTCACCGATCTGGCGGATATGATGGTGCTGGCGGCGGGCGGCTATGTATCGCCCGAGGCGCAGAAGGTTCTGGAACAGGCGCTGTCGCGTGATCCAGAAAACGGTGTCGCACGCTACTATGGTGGCCTCATGATGGCACAGATCGGCCGTCCCGACGTGGGCTTTGGCATGTGGAACAAGCTGTTGCGCGAAAGTGGCCCGGACGATCCCTGGGTCCCCCCGATCCGCGAGCAGATCGAGGATCTGGCCTGGCTGGCAGGCGCAAAGAATTTCGAGATGCCGAAACTCAGCGCCACGGCGCGCGGCCCCGGACCGACAGAGGCAGACATCGCAGCCGCCGCAGATATGTCACCCGAGGAACGACAGGCGATGATCGACAGCATGATCGACCGCCTCTCCACGCGGCTGGCCGAAGACGGCGGCCCGCCCGAAGACTGGGCCCGGCTGATCTTCGTTCTGGGCCAGCGCGGCGATACCGAACAGGCAGGCGCCATCTATGCCGAAGCGCAAAGCGTCTTCTCCGCCAACCCCGAGGCGCTGGAAACCCTGCGCGAGGCCGCCCGACAGGCCGGCGTGGCGGACTGACCTCATGTTTCTTTGGTTTGAAAATACCTTGGGGGTCAGAGGGGGCAAGGCCCCCTGCCCCGAGGCACCGGCCGCAGGCCGGGGCCGAGACAAAACTGTGCGCCGCAAGGCGCGCCTCGGGATCACGCGGGGACATTCATGATCCATGACACGGTCGAAGATTTCGCCGCCGCGCTGTCGCCGATGCGGGCGCTGGCCGGGCTGGATCTTGGCACCCGCACCATTGGCGTGGCGGTCACCGACAGCCTGCGCTCTGTCGCCTCGCCGCTGGAAACCATCAAGCGCAAGAAATTCGGCGTCGATGCCGCCCGGCTCAGGGAGATCCTCGAGGCGCGCCGCATTGGTGGGCTGATCCTCGGACTGCCGCGCAACATGGACGGCAGCGAAGGTCCGCGCTGCCAGTCGACCCGTGCTTTTGCACGCAACTTTTCCGTGTTATGGGACGGGCCGATCACTTTCTGGGACGAAAGGCTGTCAACGGTTGCGGCGGAAAAGGCACTCCTCGAGGCGGATACGACCCGAAAACGTCGCGCAGAGGTCATCGACCATGTCGCCGCTGCCTATATCCTCCAAGGTGCGCTGGACCGGATGCGGTATTTGCCCGGGCCGTCCGGGGTCACTGTTGAGACGGAGTAGCGGGTATGAAGGACGAGGTCTGGGTGCGGGACGAAATAGATAGCCCCTGCGTGAAGATCTGCGTGATCCACTCGCAGGAACGCCTGTGTACAGGCTGCCTGCGCACTGCGCGCGAAATCTCGCTATGGTCGAGCATGTCGCCCGAGGAACGCCGCGAAGTCATGGATGATCTGCCGGAACGCGCTGGCCGCCTGCGCAAGCGTCGCGGCGGGCGCGAAGCCCGCCTCAAGAGGCTTTAGGGTCAGATCACGGACTCGGTCTGGACCACCACATCCGACAGCGCAACCGGCCCGCCTGCCTGCACTTCCTGGAAGACAAACCCGTCGATCCGCAATTCCACCGTGGTCGGATAGGTCTCGCCCGGCGGGTTGTCGACGATCGTGACCTCTGACAGCGGCAGATCGCTGGCAAGCACCTCGAACACGATAACGTCCTCCCCTGATACGAAATCGGCAAAGACGGGACTGTATTCGCTGGCCATTGCGTCCAGCGTATCCTCACCCTCACCGCCGTAAACGGTTGTGCCCGCCAGGATGTCGTTTCCGGCATCCCCGTAGACCTCGACATCGCCGACGGCATAGATCTGGTCGTTGCCGTCGCCGCCGTGCAGGACACCGTCAAACCCGGAGACAAGGAAGTTGAAGCCCGGCGCGCCGATGCTGTCATTGCCCGGGCCGCCATCCACATCGACGGTGTAATCCCCCGTCGAGAACAGTTCGAACCGGTCATCCCCGGGGCCGCCCTCCACCGTCACATTGGCGGAATCCACGTCGATGATGTCATTCCCGGCCCCCAGATCGACCACGTTCTGATCGCTTTCGGGTGAGGCAAAGACCGGCCTGTCGATAAACACCAGATCGTTGCCCTCGCCTGCATCAATGTCGTCAGAACCAAAGCCAGAGGTGATCGTGTCATTGCCCGCGCCCCCTGTCAGGGTGTCGTCGCCTTCGCCGCCCTCGATGGCATCGTCTTCTGCGCCGCCGTCGATCAGGTCATTGCCTGCATCGCCATAAAGTGTGTCATCGCCGGTGTCGCCGTCCATCGTGTCGTCCCCGGCACCGCCGGACGCGGAGTCGTCACCATCACCGCCACTGACCTGATCGGCGCCGTTGCCGCCAAGGATCGTGTCGTCGCCCGCATCGCCGTTCAGGGTGTCATCTCCGGACCGGCCCAGCAGCACGTCCCCGTTGCTGCCCCCGGCCAGCAGGTCATCGTCCGCCCCACCGTCCAGGCTGTCCTCACCCGTGCTGCCGTTCAGACGGTCAAAGCCATCTTCACCCAGCAGGGTGTCATTGCCGGCGTTGCCGCGCAGATCATCATTTCCCGCACCGCCGGAGATGAGGTCGTTCCCGGCCAGAGCCGCGATGAAATCGTCGTCCCCGCCCAATGTGATCTCATCGTCACCTGTCGTGGGCGCATTCGGGTTCGCCCCCCCACCAGAGTCGCCCCCGCTGTCATCATCATCGTTCCCGAACCCGCCAAATGCGAACCCCAGCAGCAACAGCGGTAATAAAGAGATGAGCCAGATCATTTCAGTTCCCCCGGAACAGATCGCTCAATTCAAAAGAGAAAACGCCTTTAATAATAGCCATTTATGGGTTTACAGCCAGCGGAGAAACAAAAGCCCCTGATTGCAGTTATTGTTGACGTCCAGGCAAATAATGCCCTCCGAATTACCGCTCAAGGTTGCAGCCAGGCCGCCACGCCACCGCGCATCTGCGGCCGGAAATAGGCTGTCATGCGGCCTTCGGGCGGGGCGGAGGCCCCTTCCTCCCATGGGGCGATTCCGTGCAGTGTCAGCCGGTGGACAAGCAGCGCCTCCCCCGGACGCGCAGTCAGGGCCACCCGCCTGCAGTTTTCAAAACAGTGCCGCCGTGCCGCCTGATAGGCCTCGGTCACATCGACATTGTGCCAATCGCGCCTTTTGTCCCTTGAGAGCGCGTCGCGCAGGGCTGTGCGCATGATGTCGTGACTGCCTTCCCAGACCACCAGCGGGCTGGCCCCCTTGTCCGCCTCCGTCAGAGGCAGGCCAAGGATCCAGGCGTGCGGTTCACGGACATAGCGGCGGCGCTCCGCGCCTTCGGCAAGGATTCCATCCACATGGGCCGCATCTCGGTTGCAACGATAGCCGAAGGCCGTGGCGCTCTCGCCATCTCGGGGCTTCGGATAGCCGGGAAAAACCACGGAGAGTTGTGCCGGATGCAAAGGCGGCAGCGGGACCAGCGCCTCGGGTCCGATCCCGGCCAGTGGCACCCCGTCGACACTGCCGTCTCGCTTGCTGGGCATGGCGTCGACACCGACAAACCAGGTTCCCTGGCATTGCAGCCATTTCGCCCGCATCTCCGGGTCGTCCAGCACCCTGCGGGCAACATGGCGGGCCGCCCGGGCCCAGGTCAGCGTCCGCACGTCAACTGGAAAGCGGCACCAGCCCCGATCCGCAACCGCGCTCAGGCCCACAGCGCCTCACGCAGCATGTTGACCGCCACCAACAGGATGAACCCGGCAAAGATCCGGCGCAACAAAAGCGCCGGCAAGGCATGGGCCAGCCGCGCCCCCAGCGGTGCTGTCAGATAGGTCATGCAGATGGTGGCCAGAAAGGCCGGTCCGTTCACGGCGCCCAGGGTCCAGGGCGGCGGGTCGGCGATGTCGACAAACAGGAAGGCCGCGACCGAGGGCAAGGCAATCAGCAGGCCAAAGCCCGCCGCCGTCGCCACCGCCCGGTGCATCGCCACCGAATAAAGCGTCATCAGCGGCACGCCAAAGCTGCCGCCTCCGATCCCCATCAGCACCGACAGAAAGCCCATCACGGGCGACAGGACCGCGCGGCTGACGCCCCCCGGCATCTGCGGCGCGATCCGCCAGTGCGGACGGCCAAGCAGCAGGTAGAACCCGACAATGAAGGCCAACGCCGAAAAGATCAGCGCCAGCGTGTCCGACCGAAGCCGCGCCGCCACAAGGACCCCCGCAAGCGCCCCCAGCGCGATCCCCGGCGCCCAGGTCTTGAGGATCTCCCAATCCACCGCGCCACGCTTGTTGTGCGCCAGCACCGAGCGGGTCGATGTCACGATGATCGAGGCCAGAGATGTGGCCAGGCAGACCTGCATCAACTGGGTCTCGTCCTGCCCGACGGTTGTGAAGACGTAATAATAGGCGGGCACAAGGATGATCCCGCCGCCGACACCGAATAGCCCGGCCAGCAATCCGGCAAAGGCCGCCGCGGCCAGAAGCACCCCGAGAAGGGGCAGAAGATCTGCTGTCATCATGTGCTACGCTGCCTTTGCGGGTCCGATATGGGTCAGGGCCTCTTCGACCAGGTCAGACCCGGCGCCGGGGCGTGTGGCCCCGGTCGACAGCACCTGACGCCAGCGCCGCGCGCCCGGCCGCCCGGCAAACAGGCCCAGCATGTGGCGCGTGACCTGATGCAGCCTGCCGCCTTCGCTCAGGTGGTTTTCGATGTAGGGCAACATGGCGCGGGCCACCGCCTCGGGTGTCTTGTCCTCGCCCAGTCCAAAGACACGGCGGTCCGCCCCTCCCAGGATGTCCCATGGCTGATGATAGGCCGCGCGGCCAATCATGACGCCGTCAAACCCTGCATCGAGGAAATCCAGCGCCTGATCGAGACTGCTGATACCGCCGTTGATGCTGAGGTGCAGGTTCGGAAACAGGCCCCGCATCCGCTGGACAAGATCGTATTGCAGCGGCGGCACCTCGCGGTTTTCCTTGGGGCTGAGCCCCTGCAGCCAGGCCTTGCGCGCATGGATACTGATGCGGGCACACTGGATCGCGCCCAGGCGGGACAGGAATTCCGGCAGCACTTCCTCGGGGTCCTGATCGTCGACACCGACCCGGCATTTCACGGTGATTTCCACGTCTGTGGCATCCTGCATCGCTCTGACGCAGTCCACCACCACCTGCGGATGCTTCATCAGCACCGCACCAAAAGTCCCCGACTGCACCCGGTCCGAGGGGCAGCCGCAATTCAGGTTGATCTCATCGTACCCCGCCGCAGCGCCCATCCGTGCCGCCTGCGCCAGTTCGGCAGGGTCAGACCCGCCCAATTGCAGCGCCACGGGATGTTCCTCGGGTGCATGGTTCAGCAAATGCAGCGCGCCACCCCGCACCAATGCGGGCGCGGTCACCATTTCCGTATACAGCAGCGCCTGCCCAGAGATCAGCCGGTGCAGATACCGGCAGTGCCGGTCGGTCCAGTCCATCATCGGGGCTACGGAGAGCCTGGAAGCCTTTAAAACGCCTGATTTTGCAAGGTTTTCCGTCATTCCCGAGTCATACCATTTTGGTCTATTTTGGCCCATTTACGCCCTTTTTCTGCATCTAGCATGACTCCGAGTCATACGAACCAGCCCGGGCTCATACCAAATCGCCACCATCAGAGAACGCATCCTGAAAGACGGCAGCAAGCGCTACCTAGCCCAGATCACACGCAGGGGCCAGATGAAGCCGGAATCCCGAACCTTCGACAAAAGGAAGACCGCTGAGACGTGGGCCAAGAAGCGGGAAAGGGAAATAGACACTGAGATCGCCGCAGGTCGCGCACCTCAGAGACGCAGCGCCCGCCGCATCAAGCTTGGGGATGCCATCGAGAGATACATCGCCGTGTCCATGCGCGAGATTGGCAAGACCAAGGCGCAGGTACTGCGCACCATCGCGAACGAGTATTACATTGCGAACATGCAGTGTGACAGGATCGGGTCCCCCGACATTGTCGCCTTCGTCCGAGACCTTCACAATCGACCGGGACTTAATTCGGCCTCTGCGGCAGGCAACTACCTGTTCCACCTTGCGGCGATCTTCGCGGATGCCCGCCCGCTGTGGGGGTATCCTCTGGACGCACAGGCCATGAAGGATGCCCAAAGAACCTGTACCCGACAGGGGTATATCAGCAAGACACAAGAACGGACGCGCCGACCGACGCTGGAAGAGTTGAACAAGCTCATGACCCATTTCCAGCGCGCCACAGAGGCGGACTCGCGCACCATGCCCATGCAATCGTTGTCGCCTTCGCGATCTTCTCTACCCGCCATCAGGCAGAGATTTGCCGGATTACATGGGAAGACGATGAACCGGACGCCCAGCGGGTTCTGGTGCGCAAGATGAAGAACCCCGGCGAAAAGGGTGGCATAGATACATCGGTGGAACTACCGGACCCATGCTGCGCCATCATCGACGCCATGCCAGGGAAAAAGGATCGCATCTTTCCATACAACGGCGACACCGTCATCCGCCGGTTTTCCGATGGCTGCAAGGTTCTGGATATTGAGGACCTGCACTTTCATGACCTTGGCCACGAAGGAACGAGCCGATTGGCGGAAGTGAGGCGGACAGTACCGCAGCTTGCCGCCGTGACCGGCCACAAGAGCTGGAAGAGCTTGGAGCGGTATGCACATGTGCGACAGTGCGTGGACAAGTTCAAAGGTTGGCGCTGGATCGACAATGTAACCGGCTCCCCTGCCCTCGCCATGAACCGAAAGGCCCGCTAACGCGGGCTTTCTGCGTTGTCCTAGCCTGATGTCGCAAACCGTGGGGTCAGAGCAACCTGCCACACCTCCCTCCTGCCGCCTTGCCGTGTCGCCGACTGCTGGGTGACCGGGGTTGTGCCTTCGCGACCCTGTGCGTTGCTGATCCTGCGTCGTGTCGGGTCGGGTCCTGCCCGCGTTAGCGGATGTGTCTGCCTTCGTGCCCGCGTTAGCGGGTGGATTCGACCATCCACGACCGTCCCGCCCGGATTCGAGACTCCGCTGCCCCCTGCGTGGTATAACGCATGCACCGCCTCCCCCACCTTCTTGATCCGCTCAAAAGCCGACTCGCTGACTTTCGCCTCAATGCTTGGTAATGCTTTGTCAAGCAGACAAACTCCACCACCAGAAATCTCGAAAAATATGGATAAACGATTTACATCACACAACAAAATTACGCCGACGCGGCAGGATGTTGCCCCGAGACTGCGGTAAGACGCCTAAAGGGCACACCGTACGGCTCTGGGCCACACACCTACCTGATGGGGGACGATTTCACCCTCGCAGACATCTATTTGTTCACCATTTGCCGCTGGCTTGCAGACCGGGATATCCCGATTTCCGAATGCGTAGAATGCTTTCGCGTTGCCCGAACAGTTCTTGAAGATACTTAACGTAGTACCGTTGGGTCGGACTTATTTATGTTTGAGTGCGGGCGCAGTTTCCTTGGCCCAAAACCATGCGACACCTCTTCCAATGAAATTGCCATCGCCAAGTAGCCGACCATGGGGCAATTGCCGCGAAAGTCCTGTCGCCTGAAGGTTTTCCAAGCCCGGTCGTGGTCGCGCCAGTGCGCAGGGGATCGTCGCGACCTGCATCAGAAAACCTTCACCACAGCAGCCCTTTCGCAGCACTGATCACGAACGGTAACAAGCGCAGGAAGCGGACCGCCGGAAGGTCAGTCGTAGCTCTTGATGGTCGCCACAGATTTGGCCCGATTGTTCGTGAACTCCAAAAAATGGCTGAAGCGGCGCCTCTCGCCATCGGCCATGATCGTTTCCCCGCTTGCAGCTCCGATCCTGCCGTGGGAAATCGCATGTTCGACCACCACTGTCGCCGGCTTGCGGCCAGCTGAAACCGCCTCGAGGAGCGCTGCATGACCAGTGATGTGCCCACACGCGGTCCTCTCCCAGGTGACCGCCGGATCGAAGCTCTCCGGGGCGGCGACGCCGGTTTCGAGGGCAATCGCGATGCTCTGCACGACTGCGTTCTTCGGAGAATTTCCACAGTCCGGGCTGCCGATGATCTCTGTCGGACTTGCGGTCATGCTTGGGGCGCGCCACGCAATGCTGCCTTGATGCCTGCAATATCGATCTTCCGCATCTCGATCATCGCGGCCTGCGCACGCGCCGAGGCGGCGGGATCCGGGTGCGACAGCGCTTCCATCAGGATCCGCGGGGTGATCTGCCAGCGGAACCCCCAGCGGTCCTTGCACCAGCCGCACATGATCTCTTCCCCGCCATTTTCGACAATCGCGTTCCAGAGCCGGTCAGTCTCGGCCTGGTCCTCGGTGTAGACCTGCAGCGAATAGGCATCGTTGGGCTGGACATGCGGCCCGGCATTCAGCAGCACGTAGGGCAGGCCAAGCAGCGTCATCTCGACCACCTGAACGGTCCCGGCCGCTGCGTTCGGAACGCCTTCGGGAATGCGGATCACCTTGTCGACATGGCTGTCGGGGAAAGTGGCGGAGTAGAATTCTGCCGCCGTCTCGGCCTCGGTGTCAAACCAGAGGAATACGGCGGCCTTGCGGATCGTCATCGTGTTTCTCCTTCTTCAGGGTCAAAGTCAGGGTCAGGGGCGGTCAATCGGCGGCGGACGTGATCCTGTGCTCGATCAGCGGGGCCAACCAGCCGGGGCGGTTCATGATCGACAGATGTGTGGTGTCCGGCAGAACGGCAAGCTGGGCGCCCGTCAGGTTCGCCATCCGCGCGGCATGGTCGACCGGGGTAAAGTCGCTGTCCCCGAGGATGAAAAGTGTCGGGACCGTGATCGAGGCAAGGTCTTCGTCGCTCCAGCCCCAGCCACTGACCATGAAGGTCTGAAGCTGCGAGAACGTGCGCTGGAACTGCTCCGGGCCATCGGGGTTCTCGGCGAAGCCTGCCTGCATCCGGGCAAAATCCGCTTCGCTGGGCAATAGCTCCAGCGCCTCGGCGGAGGGCGTGGCGCCCGGATTCCGGTTCATCTCTGCAATGGCCGGGTGCATCCCGTCGAGGTTCTGGCTGGCCGAGATCGCGGTGAGCGTTATAAGGCGCTCTGGCGCGGCAACGCCAAGTTCCAGAGCCAGCATTCCGCCCATGGAAAACCCGACCACATGAACGCGGTCCACATCAAGCGCGTCGAGCACGGCCAGGGTATCCGCACGCATCCCGGCCATTGAAACCGGGGCATTACGCCCGCCTGTCCGCCCATGGCCTTGCTGTTCGACCCCGATGACAGGGTGCCGCTCGGCCAGGACCGGCAGCAGGGCGCCAAAATCGCCCTCGATCGACCCCATGCCCCCATGCAGGACAAGAAAGGGCGTGACGCCGGAACCGAGATCGCCGTGGACCTGGTAGTAGACCCCAAGATCACCGGACATGGCCCGGCCTTCGGTTTCCTGAGCCGCGACGGGCGGGGCCATCATGCCGCAGAGCACCGCGGCATGAAGCAGTGGCTTGCGAAAGTGGAACGGAGAAATATTGGTCATTGCATCTTCCTCTCTGTCTTCAGGCATTTGTTTTGCGCGGCGGCCATGCGCGCCGCGCATTGAGCAACGGGGCCGTTCACCCCGACACCCGCGGGCGGCGGGCAGTCCGGCACCATTTCGGCCCTATTTCTTCTTCTGCGCGGCACGTTCTTCGTCAGCCGCGGCGAAATGCGCGATCTGATCGGCATGGGCCTTGGCAAAGCCCGGCCGGTCGCAGGCACGCGCCACGTAGGCATCCGTCGCGGGATAGCTGCCGATCCCCCGGATCCAAGGCGGGCGCAGGATATCGGCCATCAACAGGTCGGCGGCGGTAAACCGATCGGCAACAAGCCAGTCCCTGGTCGACAAGAGGCCCTCAACAACATCGAGCCGCGCTTGCAGCCAACCCTCAAGCGGGTTTTCCGGGGGACTGGACAGGCCGACAAACCACCAAGGCACGCTGACCATTTCTATTGAGTTCAGGGCGGAAACGATCCAGGACAGGGTTTCCGCATGCGGCCCGGCCTCCCGTGGCATCAGGGTTTCGCTTTTCCCGGCCAGATGCAGCAGGCAGGCGCCGCTTTCGAACAGCCTGAGATCACCCTCCGTCAGGAACGGCACCTGTCCGAAGGGCTGATGCGCAACGTGCTCCGGCCCGCGATCTTCAAAGGGAACCGAGCCGACCCGATATCCCAGCCCGGCTTCCTCGCAGGCCCAGCGAAGGCGAAGGTCACGCACATATCCGCGCGGTCCTTCCGGCACCCAGTCGAAGGTCCAGATCGTCAGCCCGTCGGTGTCTTTCATCGCCATGGCTCACACCTTGTCCTCGAAGATGGGGGTGAAACTGCCCCACATCATGCGCTTGCCGTCAAAGGGCATGTCCATGTCCTGCCAGCGTGGATCGGTCTGCATGCTGGCCCCACATCTGTCGTGGGATTCCTTGTCGGGCCAGATTATCCAAGAGAAACAAACCGTCTCTCCCTCTTCCAGGGCCACGGCGCGCTTGAAGTCCGTGTGTTTTCCATCGGGGATCTGGTCGCCCCAGGTCTCCATGGTCTGCAGGGCACCGTATTCCTTGAACAGCGGCCAGGCCTTGCGGGCGCTTTCGATGTAGGCGTCCTTGTTCCCGTTCGGCACGGGGGTGAGGAATCCTGCGACATAGGTCATGTGAGTTCTCCTTGATTGGCGTGTTGCTCCGCCATCCATGCGTCGAATCCGGGCGGCGGATTGCCCGTGAAGCCGGCCATGTAATCGGCCAGCGCCTGCCGGAAGGCGGGGCGCGGACCACGGCTCCATCGCCTCGAAGATCGTCATCTGCGCCCGGTCCAGGATCGGCGGCTCAACCGTGTTCAGCGCGGCAAAGAGCCATTCGAGCGTCCGGCAAGCCCTGCAGGCATGAGGCCAGGGAACCGCTCGGCGATATGCCAGAGGCTTGCGCCGCTTTCGAAGAGGGTCAGATCGCCTTCTTCGCAGGTCGGCACCTGGCCGAAGGGTTGGAGCGCGCGATGCGCGGCGTCCTTCTGGCACCCCCGGGGGAGATACCGGACGGCATGGTCCTGCCCGGCTTCCTCCGGCGCCCAGCGGACACGCTGATCGCGGACCTGCCCGCGCCACGGGCGAAGTCCGGCGCCCAGATGTAGGCGGTGATTGTGATGGTGGCGTTCGGATCAACCGGCACCGGACATCTCCGCAGGTCCTTTCTCGACGGCTTCGCTGCTCATCCACATGGGTTCCCAGATATGGCCATCGGGGTCTGCAAAGCTGCGCCCGTACATGAAGCCATGGTCCTGAGCCGGACAGGGATCGGGCGTGCCACCCGCGGCAATCGCGGCCTCGGTGATGGTGTCCACCGCTGCCCTGTCCTCGCGGCTGATGCAGAGCAACACTTGCGCCTCGCGCGCCGGGTCGATCCGGCGGCGGTCGGTGAATGTCGCCCAGAAGCCATGCGTCAGCAGCATCACGCAGATCGTGTCCGACAGGACCATGCTGGCCGCCTGCTCGTTGCTGAACATGGGGTTCCTGGTGAAGCCGATCGCCTCGTAGAAGGCGATCGAGCGATCGAGGTCTGCCACCGGCAGGTTAACGAAGATCATCTGGGGCATTGCTTTTCCTCCTGTGCCGAGTCGTCGGTATGGACAAGCTAAGGGAAATGAATTACAAAAAGCAACTATGAAGAAACAAAAAGTAACCAAATCGGCGGAATCCCCCCATGGGCGCTGGTACGGCGATGCCTGTGGCACGGCGTTCGGGCTTGAGCTTCTTGGCGAGCGCTGGGCGATGCTGATCGTGCGAGAGCTCATGTTCGGGCCGCGACGGTTCAGTGACATTCGTGCGAACCTGCCCGGGATCAGCGCCAAGGTGCTGGCGGAACGGCTGGCCGGGCTGGAAGCAAACGGCGTCGTCCTCCGGTCCACGGCGCCTGAACCGGCGCCGGCGCAACTTTATGGCCTGACGGAATGGGGATATGCAGCCGAACCGATCATGCAGGAAATTGGTCGCTGGGCCGCCGCGTCTCCGCTGCATGATCCCACGCTGCCGCTGTCTCCGGTCTCTTTCATGCTGTCGCTGCGCACGATGCTCGACTCCGGCGCGGCGCGGGGCATGACGGTCGTGACCGTCTTTGCGATCGGGACCGCGCACTTCACGGCCCGACTAGCCGACGGTGCGATGCCGGTGACACGCGGCGCGGCAGGAGACTTCGACCTGCGCTTCGATGCGCCCGCCGCACCGCCCCTTGCGGCCGTTTTCTACGGAGACATGGCGCCCGAAGCCGTCGGCGTGCAGATCACTGGCGCTCCTGAACTGCACCGCGCTTACACGTCGCTCTTCAACCTGCCAAGCCCTTACCTCGGATAGACGTGCTGCGTGGCGCGCAAGGTTGTTTGGCCAGACCTGAGGTTGTGATTGGCGCCATCCGCTGTTTTGCAGCCTGCCCCAGGGGACCTCTTGGAGGCAATCCTAGGGTCGATGAAGCATCCGGCGCGCCACAGTCCACCAGTGGCCTCTACAAAAATGCTTTTCCCGACGCCTCAGGTGACTCTTTGTGGGGCGGAGGTCTCACGAACTGTCCTTGGCCATCGGTACGCTGTCGTGCTTTGCCTGCTCGTCTTCGAGGATATTCCTGACTTCGTCCATCAGCGCGCCGCCGCGTCCACCCTGACGCCGGGTCGCATCCTCTGTGAGTTCGGTGAGAACGGAAGAGAGGAATTGTTTTCGCTCGCTTGCGGAGTAGCCTTCCTCGGCGAACAGATCCATCAACTCCTCCGGGCCAACCCAGTCCCCCGTCGGTGTGCGCAATTTTCGAACATCTGCCATGGCATCAAATCTCGCCTCTTTGAAACGCAATGCAGAGGCACACTTCGAGTTCCAGGGGAACATTCGCATGCCCGCCCCGTTGGTTCAGTGCCACCTGTTCCCCTGCGAGAAAGAGATTGACCCGATGAGCAAGACCCATGCCCTGAGTAACGTGTTGGACGAGCTGGAAACTTCGGTGCGGGGCGATGAAACCTCGATCGAGGAAGTGGTCGAAACCCTGGGCCGGTCCTCTTTCGCCGCGTTGATGCTGGCCTTCTCGCTGGTCTCCACCTCTCCGGCCAGCGCCATTCCGGGCATGACGGCAGTGGTGGCGGCGCTGGTGTTTATCCTTGTCTCGCAAATGATGATCGGCCGTGACAGCGTCTGGTTGCCGAAATTTGTCATGCGCCGACGCCTTTCGACGGACAAGCTGTGCAAAGGCATACGCTGGCTGCGCAAACCGGTGAAATTCGTCGAGCGATTCTTGAAGCCGCGCATGACATGGCTGTTCCACCGTCCCTGGCTGTGGTTGCCGATGATCCTGATCATGGCTCTCACCCTGTTCATGCCGTTCATGGAGATCGTTCCGACATCCGGCTCCATCGCGTCCGGGGTGATCGCGCTGTTCGCGGCCAGCCTGCTGACGCGAGACGGCGTATTGGCACTCATTTCGCTCGCCCTGTTGCTGGTTGTGCCGGTCGGGGTTGTGACGTGGTACTAGCGGGTCGTCCCGTCATTGCGGTGCCCGGGCTCAACCGTCGGTTCCGGCGAAATACCGGCTGAGCGCGTCGATCTGGTCCTCTGTCAGGTCGCGCGCGGCGGCGTGCATCAGCTTGTCATGATCGTAGGTTCCGTCGCGCCAGAGCCTCAGTTGCGCGGCAAGGAATGCCTCGGTCTGACCAAAGAGGACGGGACCCTTCAAGGCATCACCCCCACCGTGGCACGCGAGGCAGGCTGGGACGTCCCGCGTGCCGCGCCGCGCCAGCGCGGCCCCCGTGGTGTCTCGCGCCGGATCTTTCTCTGCCAGGCGCGCGCCAGCTTCCGCAAGTTCCTTTGAGAGGGCGGCGAAGCTGTCCCGCGGCACGATGCTGGCCGCCTGCGCCATGATCCCGCTGGGCCGTTTGCCCGAGGCGTAAGCATCAAGCTGGGCCTCCAGATAGTCCGCCCCCTGGATATCCAGCCGCGGCACCGGGCCGTTCACGGTCCCATGACAGGTCTTGCAATAGTCCACTCCGGTCATGTTCCCGGAGGGAATCTTGGGGGCGGCGTTTTCCTGCACCGAAACAAGGTAGGCCACGACGGCCCAGACCTCGTCCCCGCGGCGCTCTACCGGCCAGCCGGGCATGCCGCTCATCTTGACGCCGTGTTCGACAATCCAGTGCAGCTCGTTCGGTTGCCAATGCGCCACGGCCTCGTCGATCCGGGGCGGCACGGGCACCATGGAGCGGACGGTCGCGCTGCGCTCCGCGCCCGGCGCGGCATGGCATCCGGCGCAGGCTGTCGCGTAGTGACCGGCGCCAAGCGCGATCAGATCGGGGTCGTCCAGCGGCGGTGCCTTGTCAATCGAAGGCGCGCGCAGGCGGACGGAATTGCGGAAAGTGGCATGCAGCACCCAGGACACACCCGGCAGGTGGCCCGCATGGGCCGATACGTTGTACAGCCCGAACCCCACGACCGCCGCCGCACCGGCCAGCCCCAACCCGGCAAGCGCCACAAGTGTCAGCACAGACTGCCTCATGTCAGCCCCCGATCCCGCAGCGCCTGCCCGGTCAGCCACAGACCCGCGACAAGGTAGACCGGTGTGCCGATGGCCAGCATCAGCATTCCGCCGATCTGCTGACCCGACAGGTCAGGTGCGGTGCCGCAGATCGCGGCGTAGATGTCGCGCGGGGCCAGCACCAGAAGCGCGCCCAGCAAGGTCATGTGCATCGAGGTCAGCAACAGACCCCCTGCCCCGGCCAGCGGCTGGTCACTGCGCAGGCACCCGGCCCAGACCAGCAGGCCGACGATCAGAAAGCTCGCCTGTTCCGCCACGAAACCCGCCGCCTGCAACCGCCCAAGGGCATGTGCTGCCGGCAGGTGCCAGCCCCAGACGATGACAAACTCGGCCAGGGCGGCGGCGAGCGGCGGCACGGCGGCCCTTTCGGCCAGTGGTGGCAAGCCCAGCACGATCAGCGGTGCGGCCAGCGCCACCAGCACCATGTGCCGCAGCATATGTGCTGCGAACTCGGGCACCAGTTCGTCCAGCGGCAGCAGCCAGACAAGCGCCAGCAGGACCAGCCCGGGAGCAAGGAATGCGATCCTCATTGGCACCCCCCGATCAGCACCAGCGGCAGCGAGACGAAGACAACGCCGATGACAGAGATCACCGACAACAAGAACGCAGCATGGCCGAGGAATTCGTGCCGTTCCTCGGCGCGCCCGCCCCGGTTCACGAAGTCACCGGTTTGCGCCACGTTCCACTGCCGCCAGGCCGACCATCCGACCCAGCCGATGCCGCAAAGCGCAACACCGCTGAATCCGACCAGGCCGAGGCGCACCGCCCCGATGTCCCAGCCCTTGGCGCAGGTCACGGCCACCAGCCCGTAGCAGGCCGCGAAATGGATGGCCCAGATCAGCGGGCCAAACGTGATCCGGAAAAGGCTCGCCTGTTCCTCGGCGAATTCGCTCTCGTCCTTCCTGCGGTGTGGCGACTTTCCTTCGGTCATAGCGCCCCCGGTGCCAGACCCATGACCGCACAGGTCACGAGGGCAGAGATCGTCACGAAGTGCCAGAACAGCGAGACATTCCAGATATCCGCGTCGTAACGGGGCGTCAGCTTGCCGAAGACCGATCCGGCAAGGCAATAGAGCTGCATGATGATCCCGGCCCCGGCATGAACCGCGATCCAGATCGACAGCGCCCAGAGCACTGCCGGGTAGACATGGGTTTCCGGGTCCAGCCCCAGGACAGAGGTGATCAGCGCCGCGGCCCCGCCCGCCGCGGCCAAGGGCGCCAGCACAAGACAGACCCGTGCCGCCGCCACCTTGCCCCGCCGGTTCAGCCAGCGGGCGCCGACGGTCAACGCCCAGTTCGCGGCAAAGGCCAGCGCCGCCAGCGCGATCAGACCCGATGCGGCATGCGCCGCCCCCGCGGGGGGGAAATCGGGAGAGGCGGTCCAGTAGAAGAAGAACCCGAAGACCAGCGAGGCAAAGGCCGTCGCATCGCCCAACATGGTGATCCACATCGCCCACCACCCGACCGAGGCCGGACCTGCCGCATAGGTTGGCAGACGCAGACCCAGCCCCACATCCTTGCTGTCCACCTCGGGCGGGCGCGCGGTCGCGGACCAGAGCCAGTAAAGGATGCAGGCCACGGCCAAGCCGCCGCAGAGGATGGCCGGCGGATACCAATGGAACGTCGGAAAGATGAAGGCCCCGCCGGTGAACGCCGCCGCCCACAGAGTGATCCATGCCGGGCCGGTCACACGCTGCACCTGCACCGGCTCGGCGTCGATGACGGAGGTGATGAGCGTCTCGCGCCGTCCTTCCTCCGCGTCCGGCAGGTAATAGCGCCCCGCATCCATGCGGGCCTGCATCTGTGGCTGATCCCAGAGCGGATAGCGGGTTGTGATATGCGGGATCGACCGCACACCCCAGGCCTCTTCGGGGACGTCATGGGTCCATTCCAGCGTGCCAGCCTTCCACGGGTTGCGCGGGATTTGCGACTGGCCGCCCTTGGGCCGGATCAGGTCCCAGACAAAGACCGCAAAGCCTGCGGCCACGACAAAGGCCCCGACGGTCGAGATCAGGTTCAGCCAGTCCCATCCCAGCCCGCCGGGATAGGTGTAGATCCGGCGCGGCATGCCCCACAATCCGGTCAGATGCATCGGCAGAAAGCACAGGTTGAAGCCGGAGAAGGTCAGCCAGAAGGCCCAGCGACCCAGACACTCGGACATCAGCTTTTTCTGGAAGAAGGGGAAGAAATAATAGACACCCGCGATCACCGGAAAGACCATGCCGCCGAACAGCGTGTAATGCAGATGCGCGACGATGAAGTAGGTGTCATGCGCCTGGAAATCGAACGGCGCCAGCGCCAGCATCACACCGGTCAGCCCACCCATGGTAAAGATCGCCAGCGCGCCCGAGATCCAGAGCATCGGCAGCGTCATCTTCACCCGTCCCGCCATCAGCGTGGCGAGGAAGGCAAATATCTGGATGCCGGTCGGGATCACCACCGCCTCTGATGCCGCCGAGAAGAAGCCGAGTGAGATCGACGGCAAGCCGGTGGTGAACATGTGATGCACCCAGAGCCCGAAGCTGAGGAACCCCGTCCCGACCGCCGAGAGCACAATCCATGAATAGCCAAAGATCGGGCGGCGGGCGACGGTGGGAATGATCATCGCGGCGATGGCGATGGAGGGCAGAAAGACGATGTAGACCTCCGGGTGGCCGAAAATCCAGAACAGGTGCTGCCAGAGCATCGGGTCGCCGCCCCGGGTGGGGTCGAAGAACGGCCAGTCGAACGAGCGTTCCAGCTCGAACAGGAAATCCCCGGCGATCAGCGGCGGGAAGGCGAACAGGATCATGCCCCCCACCACCAGAACATACCACGCATAAAGCGGCATCAGGTTCACCCGCATCCCCGGCGGGCGGCATTTCAGGGTGCCGACGATCAGTTCCACGGCGGCGGCGATAGAGGCAACCTCGATGAACGACAGGCCCAGCAGCCAGATGTCCGATCCCGGCCCCTCGTCCATTGTGGCCAGCGGCGGATACATGAACCATCCGGCGCGCGGCGCGGCGTCGAAGAAGATCGACCCGATCACAAAGATTCCGCCGATCAGGAAACACCAGTAGCCAAAGGCCGAGAGGCGCGGAAACGGCATGTCGCGCGCGCCCAGCATACCGGGCAGCAGCAGGATCGAGATCGCCTCGAACATCGGCACGGCAAAGAGGAACATCATCGCCGAGCCGTGCATGGTGAAAAGCTGGTTGAACCGGTCGGCCGAGACCAGCTCGTTCTCGGGCACGGCCAGTTGCAGCCGGATGATCAACGCCATGACACCCGCCAGCAGCATGAAGACCAGCGCGGTCAGGCAATACCACTTGCCGACCTCGGTATTGTTCACCGCCGTGACATAGCGCCAGCCCTTTGGCGTGACCCATGCCGCGCGCAGACGGTCGGCCTGCGCGGCCTGCACGTCCTCCGGGACGGCTTCGGCCAGCATCTCCTCGGTCGGGGGATAGGGGCCCTGGGGCTGTGGCAGACCGGAGGCGTGCGTCACTTCAGCCCCTCCAGGTAATGCGCCAGATCGGCCAGCGCGGCGGAGTCCAGGTCATAGCTGGGCATCTTCACCTCGGGTTTCAGAATGTCGGTGTGGTTGATCCAGGTCGAAAGGTCCTCCAGCGTCACCTTTGACCGCCCGGCCCCAAGCGTCTGTCGGCTGCCGATATGGGTCAGGTCCGGCCCGACCTGCCCGACGGCTTCGGTCCCTCTGATCGTGTGGCAGGCGCCGCAGCCCTCGGACAGGAACACCCGGCTGCCGCGCGCCGCGCTGTCATCTGCCGGCGGCACGGCATCCGCCGCCTCCGCCGCAAGCCAGGCGTCGAAATCGCCGGGCTCCATCACCACGGCGGCAAAGGCCATCCAGGCATGGCTGACGCCGCAGAACTCCGCACATTGGCCACGATAGGTGCCGACCCGGTTCGGGTGCAGGCTGATCATCGTCTCGCGGCCCGGGAACATGTCCATCTTGCCGCCCAGTGCCGGGATCCAGAAGGAATGGATCACCTTGTCCGAGGTCAGGTGAAACTCTGTCCGCTGGCCGACAGGCAGGCGGATCTCATTGGCGGTCACGATCGGCGCATCGGCGCCTTCGGGCCAGTATTCGACCCGCCACCACCATTGCTCTCCCGTCACCCTGATCACCAGACCATCGCCGGGGCGGCGTGGATCGGGAAGGATGCTCAGCCCCCAGACAAGCAGCGCGGTCAGCACCAGCGTCGGCAGGACAATCCCGCCACCGATCAGAACATGCCGCGCGTGGCGTTGATCAATACGGCCCGGCGCGACGCGCGAGATATAGTAGAAGGCTCCGTTTAGCAGAAGAAAGAGCACCACGGCCCCGGCCAGCATGACCCAGAACAGCGTGGCGATCGAGGCGGACTCCTGCCCGGCGGCATTGAGGGATGACTGTTCGCTCCCGCACCCGACCAGAACGAGGAGCGGCGCAAGTGGGACAGATCTTGTGCATCCGTTGCGCAGGGGCCCGGACGGTTTCGTGCCACGCGTGTTCACTGCCATGTGCGTCAACCGCGCGACGCTGCAAAAGGTTCCCCATGTTACGCGCGTGCAATGCATCGCGCGACGCAGGGATTTGCTGCACGACCTCGTCGATAACAGCTCAATCCGGCGGCGACTGGTATTGGAGCCATTGGTGACCTTCCAAAGCGTTATTACGCGACGCGGGCAACGAAAATAAAGTCTTGAAGCCAATCAATTGCGAGCCCCAATCCATCATCGGGCCACAATCGGGCCAGCGCTGCGCAAGACCTGCACCCTTGGCATCAATAAAGCCGGCGTTTCCGAATGAAATGCAGACACACGCAGAGGAACCGCCGCTTTGCCGCGCCCGACAAACCGCGCAGCCCCCGAACGAAACAAGGAGGCGACATGCCGTCGCCTCCCCCCTCATCCACGGTGCAGAACGCCGGACAACCTCACTTTTTCAGGTTGGTCCAGATCTGGTCATAGACCTCTTGCGTGGCCTGATCGCAGACCTGGATGAACACACCCTCACCCGCAGTCGCCGGTGGATTGCTCTCCGGCTGTGTCGCCAGCGTCGGATCCAGATACTCACCCGCACCGGTCACACCCGGGTTGTAGCGGGCGTAATTGGTGACGGCGGCGATGTTCCCGGGATCCAGCAGGAAATCCATGAACTTCAGCGCGTTCTCGCGGTTCGGCGCGTCCTTCAACAGCACCACATTGTCCATCCAGACGATGTAGCCCTCTTTCGGAAAGGCGTATTCGATGTTGGCGCCTTCCTCCCGCGCCTTGGCGGCGAAACCGTCATAGATCTGCCCCACGGCGGCATCGCCGGAGACGAGAACCTCTTTCGCCGTGTCCGAGTTGAACGAGGCCCAATGCGTCTTGGCCTCCTGCAACATGGCGTTCAGCGCCTTCAGCTGCTCACGGTCGGTCGAACACTGCGGGATGCCCAGATGCAGCGCCGCCATCGCCAGAACCTCACCCTGACTGTCCAGCATGTTGATCTTGCCCGACAATTCCGCCGGCGGGTTGAACAGGATATCGGTGGTGCCGATGTCGCCGTCAAAGACCGCGCGGTCCACCGCAAATGAGGTCGAGCCCCACTGGTAGGGGATCGAATGCTTGCGGCCGGGATCAAAGGAGGGATCGGCCCATTCCGGCATGATGCTGTCCTTGCGGGTCAATTCCCCCTCGGCAATCTCATCCAGCAGGCCCTCCTGCGCCATGATCTGCACCATGTAATCGCCCGGAACCGCCACGTCGTAGGTGCCGATCGCCCCGGCCTTGAGCGAGGCCAGAAGAGACTCGTTGCTGTCATAGGTGTCCATGACCACCTCGACGCCCTCTTGCTCGGCGAATTTGTCCAGGAGTTCCTGCGGGATGTATTCAAACCAGTGATAGATCACCAGCTTGCCCTCGGCCAGCGCCGCCCCGGCGGTCAGTCCCAGTGCGGCGGCCAGTGCCGTTGTCTTCAGCAGTGTTTTCATCGTCTTTTCCCCTCTGTTGGTTCGATCTTTGTTGTGCTCAGGCGGCCCGGTCCTTGCGGCCAACGATCCATGACAGCGTGACCATGACGACGGAAACCGCAAGCAGCATGGTGGAAATGGCCATGATATTCGGCTTGATGCCCTGTTTCACCGCCCCGAAAATCGCCGTCGGCAGGGTCTCGACCCCCGCGCCCTTGACGAAGTTGGTGATGATGAAATCGTCCAGCGAAATGATGAAGGCGAGCAGGAAACCAGAGATGATGCCCGGCATCATCAGCGGCAACAGGATGCGGGTAAAGGCCTGCCGCCGTGTGGCGTAGAGGTCCATCGCCGCCTGCTCATAGGTCGACTCGATCCCCTGCATCCGCGCCGAAATCGGCATGTAGGCAAAGGGGATGCAAAAAGCGACATGCGCCAGCAGGATGGTCAAAAGCCCGCGCTCGAAGGCAACCGCGTTGAAAAAGATCAGTGTCGCCACGGCGGTCACGATCTCGGGCACCATAAGCGGCAGAGAGATCAGGCCAAAGGACAGGCCGCGCAGCCGGAACCGCCCGCCGCGCAGGACTGCCGTGGCTGCCAGCGTGGCGATCATGGTCGCCGCCGTCGCCGCCGTCAGCGCGATGACGAAGCTGTTGCGCGCCGCCAGCTTGAACTTGGCGCTTTCCGGACCGGTGAAGACATCCGCATACCAGCGCAGCGAAAACCCCTCCCACTGCGTGATCGAGGGCGAGGCGTTGAAGCTGTAGACCGCCACGACAACCAGCGGCGCATAAAGCACCACAAGGCACAGCACGGTAATGGCGCGAAAGCCGGGGTAGACCCGCAGATCATATTTGCGTCCCGCCATCAGCGCGCGCCCTCCCGGCTGTTCCGGGCCGAGATGATGAGGATGATCAGCACCATCGTCAGCAGGATCATCGAGGCCGCCGCCCCGAACGGCCAATTCCCGGCGTTGCCCTTGAACTGTTCCTCGATCAGTGACCCGATCATGAAATTCCGCGCCCCGCCCAGCAGGTCCGGCGCAAGGAAAGACCCCAGCGAGGGCACAAAGACAAGGATGCAGCCCGCGATGATCCCCGGCCGCACGGCGGGCAGCAGGATGCGCCGCAGCACGACCCAGCGGGTGGCGTAGAGATCCGCCGCCGCCTCCGACAGGGCAAAGTTGTAGCGCTCGACCGCCGCGTAGATCGGCAGGACCATGAACGGCAGGTAGGAATAGAACAGGCCCAGTTGCACGGCGAAGTTGGTGTTCACGATCGCCAAAGGTTCGGAAATCAGGCCGATGCCCATCAGCGCATCGTTCAGCGGGCCCTGGTCGCGCAGCAGGAATTTCATCGAGACGGTGCGGATCAACAGGTTGACCCAATAGGGGATTGTCACCAGAAACACCCATAGGGCCCGCTGCTTTTCCGGTCGTGTGGCGATGAAATAGGCGGTCGGAAAGCCGATCAGCAGGCTGAGGATCGTGGCCGCCCCGGCCTGCCAGATCGAGCGCCAGAAAATCAGGATATAGGTCCACTCGATGGAACATGGCTCATCCCCGAACAGCCCGCGATTGCAAAAGAACTGGTCATAGGCGTCCAGGCTGAATTCCCAGATCACGCCGCCCCTGAATTCCTTGGTCAGGAAGGAATAGACCAGCATGATCGCCAGCGGCGCCAATGTCAGCGCGCCCAGCGTCACCCAGGCGGGCAACAACAGCCATGTGCGTGCCTCTGCATAGGTATCCCCTTGTGAGGAACCTCCCGGTGCTGCCCCGCCCGCCATCAGTCCACCAGGAGGCGCGCGGCCCCCGGCTCCATGTTGACGAAAACCTCTGCGCCCGGCTCGAACAGCCGCGCATTGCCCCGGGTGGAATTCGAGGCGCGCACCGTGAACCGTGGCCCGTTGTCGAGGTCGATCAGGGTCGAAGTGTCGGTGCCGATAAAGATCGTCTCGTGCACCCTGCCCTTCAGGCTTTCGGCAGCCTCTGGTTCCGCCGACAGGAACAGGCGTTCGGGGCGCAGGGACAGATGCACCCGAGCCCCCGCGCCAACCCCCTCGACGCCGGCGCAGGTCAGCCGATGGCCGCCGCCCAGATGGCACTGCGCCTGCCCGGCTTCAACCCCGTCCACTGTCACGTCCAACAGATTCGTCTCGCCGATGAAATCGGCCACAAAGACATTGCGCGGACTTTCATAGATCTCGCGTGCGTCCCCCAACTGCTGCAATTCGCCCGAGGACATGACGGCAATGCGGTCGGACATGGTCAGCGCCTCTTCCTGATCATGGGTGACAAAGATGAAGGTGATCCCGGTTTCCCGTTGCAGGTGCTTCAACTCCACCTGCATCGCCTTGCGCAGCTTCAGGTCCAGCGCCGACAGCGGTTCATCCAGCAGCAGGACCTTGGGTTGCGGCGCCAAAGCCCGCGCCAGCGCGACGCGCTGTTGCTGACCACCCGACAGTTGCGCGGGCTTGCGCGCCGCGAATTGCGACAGTTGCACCATCTCCAGCACCTCACCGGCCCGCCTGCGCGCCTCGGGTTTGGACTTGCCCAGCATTTCCAGACCGAAGCCGACGTTGTCCAGAACGTTCATATGCGGAAACAGCGCATAGTTCTGGAACACGGTGTTCACCGGGCGCTTGTGCGGCGGCAGGCCCTCGATCTCCTGCCCGAAGAGAAAGATCGCCCCTTCGGTCACGTCCTCGAATCCGGCGATCATCCGCAGAAGCGTGGTCTTGCCACAGCCGGACGGTCCCAGAAGGGTAAAGAATTCATTGTCCCGGATCGACAGCGAGATCGTCTTGAGCGCGGTGAAATCACCATACCGTTTCACGGCACCGCGCACGTCGACTGCAATTTTTGGTTCGGACGGCAAGGGCGATCTCCGCTGGCTTTCATGTCAGACTATAGAAACCGGTTCGTGTCTTCAGAAGAACCGGTTGCCTCAGCGAACGTTAGGCAGAGGCTAATTTGCAGGCAGAATCTGCGGCTTTTTCGGGCACTCCGCTTTGACCCTGCATAAGCTTGCGCCATTGCCGCAGGCGTCCGCCCGGATCGCCCGCGTTGCAGTTCGCCGGGCCATTCGGCCTTGCAGACATACAGGCTTCGAACAATTCCTGAAACAGGACGAAATTCGCCCCCTGTCTGCGTGGCGGCAACACTCGATTTGCGCATAGGTCGGTCCCTTTTGCCAGCAGCTCAGTCAGCCGCCAGTTCGGTGATTTCACGCCGGAAGGGCAGCGCGTCCCCGATGTCTGCGCCGTCCAACTCTCGCGCGTAGCGATGCCCGGCATAGGTGGCCCATGCGATCGGCCCCGGCGCCTCGGCATCGCCGATAACCCGGACCGAGCGGATGCCCGCATCCGCCCAATCCGCCTGCCGCGCCTTGAGATCGCGATACAGCCCGTCATTCGCCAGTCTGGAGGCCACCACCACCACCGCATCGCAGCCGATCTGCGACTGGCTGCCGGTATAGGTGCAATTGGTCACCACATGGCCCGCGCCGATGGACACCACACCCCGGTTCAACACGATGTCCACCCCCATCCCGGCCAGCCGCTTGTGGATGGCGTGCTGTTCCAGCGTGTTCACCGTCCAGTCGGACAGATAGGCCGAGGGCGTAACGATCGTGACCTCGCACCCGTCCTGCCGCAACAGTTCAGCCAGAACGCCGCCCATGTAGTAGTGATCGTCATCATAGATCACCACATGCCCCGTTGGGCGCTGCCCCGCCATGATGTCATCCGGCGAATAGACCGGCATCGCGGCATCCATCGGCATCGGCACCACGTGCTGGCGGCCGACCCCGTCACGCCGCCACTTGGAACCGGTGGCGATACAGACGTTCTGGAACCCGAACTCAAGGATGCTCTCGGCGTCCAATGCGCTGTCGAAATAGGTCTCGACATTGGCTTTCTGGCTGATCTGGTATTCGCGGTAATCGGCCACGCGCCCCCATGCCGACAGCCCCGGCAACAACCGTTCTCGCGCCACGCGCCCGCCCAGAACGGTCCCCGCCTCGGCCAGCGCCACGTCATAGCCCCGCTCGGCCAGCGCGCGCGTCGCCTCCAGCCCCGCAGGCCCCGCACCGACCACCAGCACCGACAAACTGTCACCCTTGGCGTTCATCCGTTCGGGGTGCCAGCCCTTGCGCCATTCCTCCATGAAGGTCGGGTTCTGGGTGCAGCGACTGATCGACATGGTCATGTCGCCGGTGATGCAGATGTTGCAGCCGATGCATTCGCGGATGTCCTCGATCCGGCCTTCCTCGATCTTTTTCGGCAGGAACGGGTCTGCAATCGACGGCCGCGCACAGCCGATGGCGTCCAGCGTGCCCGACCGGATCATCCGCGCCATCACATCCGGAGAGGTGAACCGCCCTACGCCGACCACGGGTTTGGACGACAATTCGCGGATGCCGCACACCAGAACCTCCTGCGCGCCTTCTTCCTTGAACCGCGACGGTCCGGAACACTCCTCCCATGTCCCGTGCGCCAGATCCCAGAGATCCGGCAGATCCTTGTTCATGTCGATGAACTCGCGCACCTCGGCGTTGGAAAAGCCCAGATCGCCGATGCTCTCATCCAGCGAGACCCGCAGGGTCAGTGCCATCGTGTCACCCACCGCCTCGCGCATGTCGGCGATTACCTCACGCGCAAAACGTGACCGGTTTTCCAGGGAACCGCCGTATTCATCGTCGCGCATGTTCGTCACGCGGCTCAGGAAATGCTGGAAGATGCCAAAGCCATGCGCGCCATAAAGGCAGATCAGGTCGAACCCCGCCGCCTTGGCCCGCCTGGCCGCGTTCACGAACCAGCGGCGCAGGTCCTTGATCTCTTCCTTCGACAGCGCCCGCGCCTGCACCGGATCATTGGTAAAGGTCCGGATCGGCCCCGGCGACACCGCCAGCGGCACCTCCTTGGTATAGAGGTTCGGCCCGTTGATCCCGGAATAGGCCAGCTGAACCCCCGCCAGCGCGCCGTGTTCCTTCATCTTGCCGGCCATCTTGGCCAGCATCGGGATGTCCTTGTCCTCCCACAGCCGCAATTCGATGAAGGGCGTGATTTCCGAGGTGTGGTGCATCTCGCACTGCTCGGTGAATATGACCCCCCAGCCGCCCTCGCTCTTGATCCCGCGCATGGCCGCCGCCGCCGAAGGATCGCGGTAGCCGCCGCCGTTGCAATGCGGCACCTGGTAGAACCGGTTCTTTGCCGTCACCGGCCCGATGGTCAGCGGCTGGAAAAGGATGTCATAGCGGGGATCGCGCACGTCAGGCTCCTGTCAGTTTCACGCCCGAGGATACAGCCGCGCTGCTGCGCAGAAAGTCCCCCCTGCGAAAGCGTTGGTTAGCCTGATGCTAAGTCAGGCCTGGCAGATCAGACCAGCGCCGCGCCGCCGATCCGGTTCAGCTTGCCGCTGCGCACCAGCTCTGTCCCGAATTCGATAAAGGCGCGCACCGCGTTCGACCGGTCCACATCCTGCGCCGTCAGAAACCCCATGCGCAAGGCCCGCACCTTGCCCGCAATCGGAACGCAACGTACCGCGTTGCCATCCGGCGCGGTATCGCTCAGTGGGCGCACATTGGCGATGGAATAGCCAAAGCCATTGCCCACCATCGACCGCATCACCGCCATGTCGCGGGTGCGTTCGGAGATCACCGGCTTGACGCCAATCCCGTCGAACAGCGACAGGAAGTAATCCGAACTCAGCGGCAGATCCAACAGCACCATCGGGTGATCCTTGAGCTGTTCCACCGTCACCTCCGGTTCGTCCACCAGCGGATGCTCCGCCCCCATCAGCGCAATCGGCGGCAGGCGCAGCAGGCCGGTGAATTGCAGATCGGCGGGCAGGTCGATGTCATAAGTCAGCGCAACGTCGATCTCGGACCGGCGCAGGGCGCTGAACAGCTCCACCTGGTTCATCTCGTGCTGGCGCAGGCGCACCTCGGGATATTCCGCCTCGAAACCGCGCCGGAGCGTCGGCAGGACAAGCTGCGCAAAGGTCAGCAGACAGCCGACCGACAAGGGCCCGCGCACCAGCCCGGAAATATCGGCGGCAATGTCCATCAGCGCGCCCGCTTCGCGCAGCACCAGCCGCGCCTGATCCAGCATCTGCCGCCCGGCCTGCGTCAGTGACAATCCCTGCGCGTGCTGGCGCACAAACAGCGGCAGGCCGAACTCCTGCTCCAGCTGCGAAATCGCAGAGGAAATCGACGGCGACGAGACGTTGATCCGCTCCGAGGCGCGCGCGATGCTGCCGGTCTCGCCAACGGCGACAAAATATTCCAGCTGCCGGAGAGTGTAGCGCAGCATGGTCGTTCCCTGATGTGATGGCCCCGCAGCGTCGAGACCGTCAGACCTTGACCCCGATCCGTGCCACCTTCAAGTGCGCGCAGCGCCACGCGCTGCCCCGACAACGGCAAAGCCCATTCGGAAGGCGGCCTTCACTCGTCTCCGGGCACGCCGTAAGACGGCGCCACCGTCGGATCCAGCGCGCGCTGGACATAGGCGTCAAGCTGCGGCTTGTAGACCTCCCAGGCCGCGGCCACCGCCTCGATCGGACACTCCTCGGTCCAGTCGCAGCGCAGATCGGCCACAGGCCAGCTGACCTTGTCCACCAGCATCATGCCCGCCGAATGCACGGGACCGGCCTCTCCCCCCGCCGCCAGCCCGGCCCGCATCGCGGCGATCAACCGGTCACCCAGATGGCCCGCCGCCGCTTCAAAGCCCGCCACGATTTCCCCCGGCACGCTGTCATTGGCCAGAAGGTTGCCGCCAGAGGCCACATCCCGCCCCTGCGCCTGCGTCCAGATGCCCAGCGAATTCGGCCCCGAATGGATGGCCGTTCCGCCCTGCCCGTCCACCGCCAGAACTTGTCGGTATTCGATGAACTTTCCTCGCCGCTGCACCTCGGCCACGGCCTCCGCCGCGCTCATCCCGCGCTCCATCAGGTCCAGCGCCAAAGGCCCCAGCGTCGGATCGGTCACGTTCTGAGAGGCCACGGCCCCCACCCCGGCCCGCGCATAGGCACAGCGCGCCGCCACAGCCGGAGACGACGACGAAATCGCCACCCCGAACATGCCTGTCTCCGCGCAGCGCGCGACCAGCGAAAAGGTCATGGCGTTCCCTCGTGTTTCTTCTCTCTGAAAATACTCAAGATCCCCGCTCTCAATCGGGAATGACAGCGGTGGCGTCGATCTCGACCAGCCACTCGGGCCGGGCCAGCGCCTGCACCACCAGCCCGGTGCAGACTGGATGCACACCCTTGATGTAGTCGCCCATGGTCCGGTAGATCGCCTCGCGGTGGCGCACGTCGGTGATATAGACCACCAGCTTGACCACATGCTCCATCGAGCCGCCCGCCTCTGCCATCAACTGCCCGATGTTCTGCATCACCTTGTGGGTCTGCTCCACCGGGTCATGGCTGTCGATGTTTTTCGCCGTGTCCAGATCCTGCGGACACTGGCCCCGCATCCAGACCGTGCTGCCGCCCCGCGTCACCACCACCTGCGCCAGATCGTTGTCGAGGGCCTGCTCGGGATAGGTGTCGCGCGTGTTGAACCTGCGGAGGCGGGTGTGGGTCATCGGGGGCTCCTGAAATCCTGTTCCGTCAAGGATGCCACGCCCGCGCCGCGCCCGCCACAACCGCTTGCCTCACTTCCGCTTAGGGCAAGGCTAAGATTGATTAGCGAGAACCCAAGCAAGGCTTCCGCAAAACGTTGTGTCAGGTCCCCGCAGCCGCCCCCTATGCTGTCGGTCAAGCTGGGAACAGGAGCCGTTCATGGAAAAAATTGACACCGTCGTTGTCGGGGCCGGACAGGCCGGCGTCGCCATGAGCGAGCATCTGGGCACATTGGGCATCGACCACGTCGTGCTGGAACGTGACCGCATCGCCGAACGCTGGCGCACCGGGCGCTGGGATTCGCTGGTTGCCAATGGCCCGGCCTGGCATGACCGCTTTCCCAATCTGGACTTTGCCTGTGACGGCGAGGAATTTGCCGACAAGGAAAGCGTCGCGGATTACTTTGTCGCCTATGCGCAGAAGATCGGGGCACCGATCCGCTCCGGAGTCGAGGTCACAGGCGTCACGCCCTTGCTGGGCCGGGGTGGTTTCCGGGTCGAAACCTCGGACGGGGCGATCGAGGCACAGCATGTGGTCGCCGCCACCGGTCCGTTTCAACGCCCGGCGATTCCGCCCGTGGTGCCGCAGGACGCAGGCCCGCTGCAGATGCATTCGGCGGCCTATCGCAACCCCGATCAACTGCCCGAGGGCGCGGTTCTGGTGGTCGGCGGCGGCTCTTCCGGCGTGCAGATCGCGGATGAATTGATGAAGGCGGGACGACGGGTCTACCTGTCACTCGGGCCGCATGACCGCCCGCCGCGCCGCTATCGCGGGCGAGACAATGTCTGGTGGCTGGGCGTGTTGGGCATGTGGAACGCCGATTCCCCCGGTCCCGGAACTGAACACGTGACCATCGCCGTCAGCGGCGCCGAGGGCGGCAAGACCGTGGATTTCCGCCGCCTTGCGCATCGCGGCATGACGCTGCTGGGGATGACGTTGGGCTATGCGGACGGCAGGATCAGCTTCGCCCCTGACCTGAAGGACAACCTTGCCCGGGGCGACGCCAATTACCTGTCGTTGCTGGACGAGGCCGATGCCTATATCGCCCAACACGGCCTGACCCTGCCGGAAGAACCGCAGGCACGCGACCTGCCCGCCGACCCGGACTGCGTGACCGATCCGGTCCTGTCGCTGGATCTGGCGGAGGCCGGGATCGGCACGATCCTATGGGCCACCGGCTACACCTTCGACTATGGCTGGCTAAAGGCGGACACCTTCGACGACCGGGGCCGCCCGCTGCACCAGCGCGGCGTCAGCCGTCAGCCCGGCCTCTATTTCGTCGGCCTGCCGTGGCAGACACGCCGGGGATCGTCCTTTATCTGGGGTGTCTGGCACGATGCCAAGTTCATCGCCGACCAGATCGCCATTCAGCACGGCTACATGGACTACCATGCCGCCGCCAAACCCGTTGCCCCGGTTCCGCAAGGTGCCTGAACTCCGCCTGTCATGAAACTTGCCCTTTATCAGAGCCCGCCCACAGACGGCGACGAGGCGCAGGCCCTTGACCGGGTCGCGCGCGTCCTGACGGCTGCGGCGGCGGCCGGTGCGGAAATGGCGGTGTTCCCCGAGCTTTACCTGCCCGGCTACAACCGCCCCGACCTGCACGCCGCCCACGCCCAGCCGCAAGGCGGCGCGTGGGACGCCCGGCTGGCCGGACTGTGCCGCGATACGGGCTGCGGGTTGACCATTGGCTGGGCCGAACGCGCGGATGAGACGGTCTACAACGTCGCCGCCACCTATGACCGCAGCGGCCACAAGCGTGCCCATCACCGCAAGCTGCAGCTCTTTGGCCCCATGGAACGCGCCAGCTTTGCCCCCGGCGACGGGCTGACCCCCTTCGAGCTTCACGGCCATCGCGCCGCGCTGCTGATCTGCTACGATGTCGAATTCGCCGAGCACGTCCGCGCGCTGTCCGAACGGGGGGTCACGCTGTTGCTTGTCCCCACCGCCAACCCGGCGGGCTTTGACGTCGTGCCCGACACGCTGGTCCCCGTTCGCGCGGCCGAGACCGCGATGACCATCGCCTATGCCAACTATTGCGGCGCAGAACGCGGGCTGGCGTTTGGCGGAAAATCCGTCATCGTGGGCCCCGACGGGCAGCCACTGGCCAAGGCCGGACGCGGCGAATGCCTGCTGATCGCCGACCTGTCAGAGACCGACCGCATCGACCGCGACCGGCTCAGCACCCAGAACCGGGACCGCCGCCCGCCGCTTCAGCAATAATCCTCGGGCCCGAAGGACTGCGCGTAGGAATACCGCCCGCCATGCGCCCAGCCTATCGGCAGGCGGCGTTCTATCTCGGCCTTCAGGTCGTCGCTCAGCATCATCGACGCTCCGCGCACCAGTTCCTGCAAATGGCCGGTGCTGCGCGTGCCGGGGATCGTGTGATTGGTCTTTCCCTGCGCCAGCACCCATGCAATGGCCAGCGTCGCGGTCGGATAGCCCGCCTCGGCGGCCAGATCCCGCAGCGGCTGGCTGGCGGCCTTGTTGCGTTCAAGGTTGCCGCCCGTGAACCGCGGGTTGGCCTTCAGGAACCCGGCGTTTTCCACCCGCCCCGGCGTCGGTGGCGTGTCTGACAGCAACCCGCGCCCGGTCGAGGAAAAGGCCACAAATGCGGTCTGCAACTCTTCGCAGGACTGGATCATTCCCATCTCGGGCAGCCGCGTCTGCAGCGAATATTCCGATTGCACCGCCGCCACCGGATGCACCGCATTGGCCCGCCGCAGGGTGGTCGGCGCCACCTCGGACAGGCCATAGCCGCCGATCTTGCCCTTGGCGATCAGCCCCTTGAGCGACTCGACCACCACCTCGATCTCGATCCTCGGATCGCGGCGATGGATATAGAACAGGTCGACCCGCTCCAGCCCCAGCCGTTTCAGGCTCTTGTCCAGTTCCGCCTCCAGATGCACTGCGGAATTGTCGAAACTGCGCTCGCCGGTCTCCGGATCACGGGTGATCGAGGCCTTGGTGGCGATGCGGAACGGGTTTTCGCCCTTGCCCGCGTACCGTTTCAGGAAACGGCCGATGATCTCTTCGGACTTGCCCATGCCATAGACATTGGCGGTGTCGATGTGATCCACCCCCATGTCCAGCGCCGCATCCAGAACGGCGTGGCTCTGCGCCTCTGTCACCGGTCCGTAAAACCCGGCAAAGGACATCGCCCCGATCCCAAGGGCCGACACTTCCGGCCCGCCCCGCCCCAGCGGTCTGCGCAACATGCAACGTCCTCCTTGCGTGATTGGCGCAGAGTGACCGCCGCACAGCGCCTTGGCAACCCCTCCGACGGTTGGCCCTCTGTCGGCCACAGGTCGCTGCGGTCGCGCCCGTGTCGCTTTGCCCATTGCCCTGCAGCGCGGCATCTGCCAAACTGAACCCGTGACCGGTCCCGGCGTGGACACGCGCCGGGGGAAAGAGGGAATGCCGTGCGGCGCGAACCTGCGCCCATTCGGCAGCTGCCCCCGCAACTGTAAGCGGAGAGCCGGGCCAAGACGCCACTGGAGAATATCCGGGAAGGCAGGCCCAGGCACTGACCCGCGAGCCAGGAGACCTGCCGGACACTCGTCGCATATGCGGCGATTCCACCGGACGACGGGGTGTGCGTCTGGCCCTTTGGCGGCTGGCTCTTTGCCTGCCGTGACCGGGCCTGTCCTTGCCTCACGTCTCTTCTGCCTTGCGCCGGGGATGGCGCGACATGGAAAGGACATATGTGTGAGCTTTCTCACCGGATTGAAACGTGTCGTTCTGGCCACGGCACTGGCTGTGCCCGCTGCGGCCAACGCGCATTTCCTGCTGGAATACACGACTGACACGATCATCGACCGCCCCGGAGACGTACCGGTAAAGCTGATCTTCTGGCATCCCTTCCAGAACGGCTACGTGATGGAAATGGCCCGCCCGCGCGAATTCTACATGATCCACCGCGGCGAACGCACCGACCTTTTGGACAGCCTGACCGCCGTGCCCTTTACCGGCGCGCAAAACACGGCCACCGCATGGCGCGGCACGGTCCCGGTGAAACGCGCCGGCGATTACGTCCTTGTCACCGTTCCCGAACCCTATTTCGAGGAAAGCGAGGACAAGTACATCCAGCAGTTCACCAAGGCCTTTCTCAATCGTGCCACGCTGCCCACGGACTGGACCGACCCGGTCGGCCTGCCGGTGGAAATCCTGCCTCTGACCAAACCCTACAACGTGCTGGCCGGCAGCAGCTTCACCGGGCGGGTCATGACCGGTGATGCCCCCGTCGCGGGCGCCGAGATCGAGATCGAATACATGGCCGCTTTGCCCGACATGGATGCAGCCCGTGCATCCGAACCGACGGTCGCGCCGCCGCCCGGCGGGGCGCTGGTGCTATATACCGATGCGCAGGGTTATTTCACCTTTACCGTCCCGCGCGCGGGGTATTGGGGCTTTGCGGCCCTGGGCGCCGGACCCGTGACCGAACATGAGGGCAAGGAGCTCAGCCAGGACGCGGTGATCTGGATTCGCGCCTGGGATCTGGAGTAAGGCCAGCAGATGCATATCGTTGACGGAGCCCTCTCAACCCCTGTCCTGATCGGCGGTGCCGCCGCCGCCGCAGGCGGAATCGCATTGGGCCTGCGCGCGCTCCCGCTGGAACGTATCCCGGCGGCAGGCGTCCTTTCGGCGGCCTTTTTTGTCGCCTCGCTGATCCATGTGCCCATTGGCCCGTCTTCGGTGCATCTGATCCTCAACGGTCTGGCCGGGCTGATCCTTGGCTGGGCCGCCTTTCCGGCGCTGTTTGTCGGGCTGGTGCTGCAGGCGGTGTTCTTCGGCTTTGGCGGGGTGTCCGTGCTGGGGGTCAATGCGGTCAACATCGCCTTGCCCGCGGTTATCGTCGGCATGTTGCTGCGCCCGATGCTTTGCCGCGTCAGACCGGGGACGGCGGCCATTCTGGGCGGCATCGGCGGCGCGCTTTCGATCGCACTGACCACCCTGTTCGTTGCCCTGGCGCTGATGTTCAGCGGCGACGAATTCCTTGCCGTGGCGCATCTGGTCTTTGTCGCCCACCTGCCGATGATGGCCATCGAGGGGCTGCTGACCGGCTTTGCCGTTCTGCTGGCCTGCAAGGTCAAACCGGACCTCTTTACCGCACTCGACGAGGCAAGCGCATGAGCCGCCTCATCCTGATGCTTTGTCTGCTCGCCCTGCCTCTGCCCGCGATGGCGCATAAGGTCATCGCCGCCGTCTTTCCCTCGGGCAGCGCCATCGAGGGCGAAATCGGTTTCTCCAACGGCGAAATGGCCCCTGACTTGCCGGTGCAGGTCTATGGACCCGACGGCACCTTGCTGGGTGAATCAACCACCGATGCCGAGGGTTTCTTTACCTTCACCCCCACCCAGCCCATCGCCCATACTTTCCGGGCCGACCTTGGCGCGGGGCACGTGGCCGATGTGACCATGTCAGCCGAGGACGTGGCCCTGATCCTTGGTGTCACACCCGCCGCACCCGCCAACGCGCCGCCCGCGCAGACCACAGCCACCGGCTCCGGCCTCACCGACGCAGACCGCGCCGAGATCGCCCGCCTTATGCGCGACGAGCTGCGCCCGCTGCGCCGGGAAATCGCCGCCTACCGGGAAAAGAACGATCTGCAGACCATTCTTGGCGGCATCGGCTATATCATCGGCCTCTTTGGGCTTGGCTTCTACCTTGCGGCGCGGCGCCGACTGAAAGCCGCGGAATGAGCCGGGAATGAGTCACGTCCTCTCCAACACGCAGGCCACGCTGACGCCCACCGGCGCAGAGCAAAGCCTCGGCCCCATCGGCCTGCTGGACCCGCGCACCCGCATCCTCGCCGCGCTGGCCTTTGGCCTGGCCACCGTCTCATTGCACACGCTGACCGCGCTGAGCGCGGCGCTGGCTGTCTCCCTGATGTTGCTCACCCTCTCGCGCCTGCCGGTCCGGCGGACACTGAAACGCGTCGCCATGGTCGATGGCTTTGTCATCGTCATGCTGGTGCTCCTGCCCTTCACCGTCCCCGGCGACCCGATCTTGACCCTCTGGGGCTACCCGGCTTCGTGGCAGGGCCTCGCGCGCGCCGCACAGATCGGCCTGACCGCCAATGCCGTTCTGCTCACCCTCATGTCTCTTGTCGGCACGATGGAGCCGGTCACCCTCGGTCATGCCCTGCACCGGTTGCGCGTGCCCGAAACCCTGGTGCAACTGATGCTTTTCACCATCCGCTACGTCGAGGTCCTGCGGCAGGAATACATCCGTCTGCGCGCCGCGATGAAGGTGCGCGGCTTTCGCCCCGGCACGAACTGGCACAGCTATCGCAGCTTCGGCTACCTCGTCGGAATGATGATGGTGCGCGCGATCGAACGGTCCGAGCGTCTGCTGGGCGCGATGAAATGCAGGGGCTTCGCGGGGCGCATCGTGCTGCTGGACGACTTCCGTTGCACCCGCGCTGACGCTCTCTTTGCCCTCGGGCTGGCCCTCACGCTGACCGCCCTCGTGTCGCTGGACATGGCCGCGCGATGATCGAACTGGATAACCTCCACTTTGCCTATCCCGGCTTGCCCCCCGTGCTGGCAGGCGCCTCCATGCGGCTGGGCGCGGGTGAGCGGCTGTCGATCACCGGCGCCAATGGGGCGGGCAAATCGACCCTGCTGCGGATGATCCTCGGGCTGCAACGGCCCACCCGGGGCGCCGTCACGATCTTCGGCCAGCCCCGCAGCCGCGAAAAGGACTTTCACGAGGTCCGCCGCCGCATCGGGCTGGTGTTCCAGGACCCCGACGATCAGCTGTTCTGCCCCACGGTGGCCGAGGACGTGGCCTTTGGCCCCTTGAACCTCGGCAAGACCCGGGATGAGGCTCTGGAGATCGTTACCCGCACCCTCGCGGACCTCGACCTGACGCACCTGCGCGACCGCGTCACGCACAAACTCTCCGGCGGCGAAAAACGCCTCGTGACGCTGGCCACGGTGCTGGCCATGTCCCCCGAAGTCCTGCTGCTGGACGAGCCGACCAATGCGCTGGACCCCAAGAACGCCGCCCGCCTGACAGAGATCATCGACGCCCAGCCCCTGCCGATCCTGCTGGTCTCGCACGACCCGGCGTTCCGGGAACGGATCGCGCCCTGTGCCTTGGAGTTGACGGAGGGGAGGCTGGTGCCGGTGTAAGGGGCTCCGCCCGTCCTTCGGACCCCCGGGTAAAAGGACTAAGACTCAAGGTGTAAGCGTCCTCGCGAGACGAAACCCGACATTGCGGTAGCGGAGGTTGGGCCCGAGCCCGAAGCGGAACGCTGAACGGAGGTACTTGGGATGGAAGTTCCAAGACCCGCCGCGAAGAACGCGATGTCCACACCCTGAAGTTGTGTTGGATCTCACATCTTTCAGCAACTCGTTGTAGCTTTCAGCATAACAGTGCTCAACCCTGTCCCAGACATTGCCATGAACATCGAAAAGTCCGAATGGATTCGCATCGAAGCTCCCAACCGGCAGCGTCTTTTCACGGTATTCACCTTTGCTGCCATCGCCATAGACAGAATTGCCGTTGTAATTCGCTTGGGCCGTCGAGATGGTCGAGCCTGTCCAGAACGGCGTTGTCGTCCCCGCACGCGCCGCGTACTCCCATTCCGCCTCCGATGGGAGGCGATAGGGCGACCCATCCACCTGGCTGTTCATCCAGCGCAAGAAGGCCTGAGTGTCGTCCCAACTCACGTTGATGACCGGCCGGGTGCCGCGGCCCCAGCCCTCGTCCCCCACATCTTTCCGGCAATAGCCGTCAGCCGCACAGGCGTCCCATTGCGCAAAAGTCACCTCGAAGCGCCCGACCGCAAGCGGCGCCGGGATGCGGACCCGCCGCTGGGCCTCGTCGTCATGGCGACCCAACTCATCCTTGGGCGAGCCTTGCATGTACTCCCCCGCCGGGATCACCACCATCTCGGGGCAATTCTTGCACTCCCTGAACACCGACCCGGCCGCGCCAGGCGTACCCGACAGCCAGGCCGAAGCGTCAATCCCGTAGGCAGTCGCCCTGACCGCAGGTGTCGGAGGCTGGGGTTGCGAAAGCGCCGCCAGTTGCGCCTGCAATCTTCGCGCCGCCTTTTCCCCATCCGCCGCCAGCCCCGCCGCCACGGTTCCGGCAAAGTCTGTCTGAAGGGTTGCCAGCAGGGCAATCCGGTCCGCCAGGTCTTCCTGCCGGATCGCTGAGCGATACGCGGCCATGGCGTCGTCTTGGCGCTCTTCCTCTGCGGCGGCCTTGTTGCGCGCCAGCCGCGCGAGTCTTTCTTCATTCAGCCGCTCGGCGTCATCCTGCAATTGCTTCCGATCTGCGTTCAGCTTGCGCTCGGCACGCGTCGCTGCCCGCGTGGTGCCAAAGTCGCGGACCAGTGCCTCCAGCGCCGCGATCCTTTCGACCCTGTCCTCCAAAGTCAAAGCATCGCTCAGCGCAAATGCCGCGTCCAATTCGCCGCTATCCGGTTCGACCGGATCCGGCGCCACGGGAACCACCGCCGTCAAAACCTTGGACTGCGCCAGTATTTCGGCCATCGGCACGGCGAAATTCACATCCCCCGCCCGTGATCCAGCGTGATGCAACCCGATCACCTTCTGGCTCCCTGCGTCGATCACCGGCGAGCCGGAATTGCCCGGCAAGGTATCGCAGGTATGCCGCAACCTCTGCTTGGCGATGGCCGGACTGTCCGCCTGACATTTCTCGCGGCTGATCCGCTGCGCCTCACCCATCGGGTGGCCGATCACCCAGAACGGGTCTCGGTCCTGCGGCACCGCTGCTGTCAGTTCAAGCGCGCCGAAGTCCGCGTTGGCATCCCCCAACACCTGCAAGACGGTGTAATCCAGCGCCTCGCTGGTCTCCAGCGGGACGGGATTGACGTGGAACGTCTTCACCCCGTCGTCCAGCCCGTCGCGGACAAAGCCCACGTGGAACTGCACCGCCGCGATGCTGTTCGCCCCCTGCGCCTTCATTTGCGGGTGTTTCAGGACGCCCGGCACGCAATGGTGGTTTGTGACGATCTTGTTGCCCTCGACCAGAAACCCGGTGCAGGGCGCGTGGCCCACGTTGGTCAGGATCTGCAACATCCCGACCGACCGCCCGGTGCGGGCAAAGATCGAATTCGACCCGTAGTTCGAGATGAACTCGTTGTTGTACGACCCCATTGACACCTCAAGCTGCACGTCGCCCAGCATGGACTCATTGCGCGGCGCCACGACCTGACCAAAGGTCTCGGGCGGGAACAGCATAAGGTCCTGAGCATGGCTCGCACTGGCAAGGGCAAGGATCGAAGCGGCGGCGGTGAGGCGGGCAATGGGCATCTGAAAAGGGACTCCGGGCGGGGGATTCGCCCGTCAGTCTAGCAAGGTTGACGCAGCGTCGGAGTAGGGAATTCCGGAAGTCGCGCAGGTGCGCCTTTCCCGGGGTCAGGCGGAACCTTCTATGGACACTATTGAAGCCGTCGCTTCACCGTCCTGACTACCCGTGCCCACTCAATGTCGCCGCATCAGGTAGGTGTCCATGATCCAGCCATGTTGCGCCCGTGCCTCGGCCCGCGTCGCCACGATCTTTGGCCCCGCAACTGCCATCGGCCCGGCCTCCAGCACCTGTTCGGGCATGCCCAGAAAGCCGCCCCACCAGATCGAAATCCCCTCCGGGTCGAGGCTCTGGAACGAGCATTCTCCGTCCAGCATGACCACCACGGTATCGGCCCCCTCGGGCCAGCCATGATCGCGCAGTCGCCGCCCCGTCGTGACCACCACCGCGCCGTTCACCGAATTGAACGGGATCGCATGCGCTGCCGTCAAAGCCTGCAGCGCCGTCACCCCCGGGTAGACCTTGACCGCCACGCCGTCGCCCAGTCGCTCGGCGATCCTCAGCGTGCTGTCGTAGAGCCCCGGATCGCCCCAGACCAGCAATGCCACGGGTCCCTCCGGCGCGCCCTCCAGCGCCGCCAGCCACCGCGCCGCGATCTCGTCATGCCAGCGCGCCACCCGCTCCTGATATGGCAGGGTTTCGTCCCTGACCGGCATCTCGAACGATAGCACCCGCGCCGTCGCCCCCGCCTGCCGCAGGATCTCGTGGCGGATCTCGGCCAGATCCTCCTTGGCGGCCCCCTTGGTCGGAATCAACACCGTGGCGGCCTCGCTGAGGGCGCGTTGCCCTTGCAGGGTCACATGCTCGGGGTTGCCGGTGCCGATGCCCACCAGCCAGAGCTCAGTCAAAGCCGACCCCCAGTTCGGCCATCGGCCCGTAGAGGATCAGCGCAGGCTTGGTCCCGATCTCTCCGGCCAGCCGCACCGACAGGCCCGCCACTGTATCGCGGTGCAGGGACTGTTCGGCGGTGCCCACGGCCTCGGCGAGGATCGCGGGTGTCGTCTCGGGCAGGCCATTGGAGATCAAGGCCTCTGCCAGTTTCGGAAATGTCCGCTTGCCCATGAAGATCACCGTCATCGCGCCGGGATCGGCCAGCGCGCGCAAGTCAAGATCCGGGGGCAATTCACCGCTGGCGTCATGGCCGGTGACAAATTGCACCCGCCGCGCCGTCAGGCGCCGGGTCAGGGGAATGCCGCAGGCCGCCGCCGCGGCAACGGCGGAGGGAACGCCGGGGATGATCTCATAACCGATCCCGGCCGCGCGCAGCGCCACCTGCTCCTCCTCCAACCGTCCGAACAGCCCGGAGTCGCCGGATTTCAACCGGACGATCCGGCCCCCCTCCTGCGCGTATTCGACCAGCAGCTTGCTCACATGATGCTGCTTGGGAGAGGCGCGCCCGGCGCGTTTGCCCACACCGATCAGGTCCGCGCCCGGGCGCGCATGGCTGAGGATCGGGCCGGACGACAGATCGTCGAACAACACCGCATCCGCCCGTTTCAGCCGGTCCACCGCCTTGAGCGTCAGCAGTTCCGGATCCCCCGGGCCGCTGCCCACGAAACTGACGAACCCGCTCATGAGACCTCCGCTGTTATCAGGTGAAAGAAGGTGCCCGAGACATGCCCACGGTGCGAGCCGGTTTCCGGCACCGGATTGCCATCGGCGTCAAAGACTTGTGCAAGGGGCGCGTCGGGCTGGTCAAGGATGGTCGAGTAATGGAACTCATGCCCACGCAGCGCCGTGCCGGGGGCGTGACCGGGCAGCGCCGCACCAAGCACCGCGCGCCGGTAGCCGAGATGGAACTTGCGTTTCTCATAGGAGGTGACCAGCCCTAAAAGGCCCGCCATCTGATGCGAAACGCCCTCCTTGTCGATCAACCGTTCGCCAAGCGCCATGTATCCCCCGCATTCGCCATGCACGGGGCGGGTCTGCGCAAAGCGGCGCAGTCCGGTCCGAAAGGCCTCGGCCGCGGCCAACCGCCCCGCGTGCAACTCGGGATACCCACCGGGCAGCCAGACCAGATCGGCGCTGTCGTCGGGCGCTTCATCCGCCAGCGGAGAAAACGGCAGGATTTCCGCGCCCGCCGCGCGCCAGCCTTCGACAAGATGCGGATAGGTAAAGGAAAAGGCGGCATCCCGTGCCAGCGCGATGCGCTGTGCCGGGGGTTTCGGCAAAGCTCCCCCGGCCGCGCCGCTGCCTGCCGCCGCCGCGCGGATTGCGTCAAGGTCCACATGGGCGCGCAGGAAGTCGGCGTAGCCGGCAATCGCCGCCTCCAGATCGGGGTGTTCCACCGCCTGTATCAACCCGAGGTGCCGTTCCGGCAGGGTCAGGTCGCCCCGGCGCGGCAGGACCCCCAGCACCTTCATGCCCGCCCTGTCCATGCCCAGCCGCGTCAGCCGCTCATGCCGGGGAGAGGCCACGCGGTTCAGGATCACCCCGGCAAAGGGCAGGTCCGGCATGTAGCGGGCAAACCCCAGCGCCGTGGCGGCGGCGGATTGCGCCTGCCCGCCCACGTCGATCACCAGCACCACGGGCCAGCCCATGCGCCGGGCCGTCTCTGCCGACGCGCCGAAACCGCTCTGTCCGCGTGTCGCGACGCCGTCATAGAGGCCCATCGACCCTTCGCCGATGCAGATATCCGCGCCCGTCGCCTGTGCGCTGATGGCGTCCAGCAGCCCCTCATCCATCGCCCAGGTGTCAAAGTTGAAAGAGGCGCGCCCGCTGGCCGCAAGGTGAAACGCCGGGTCGATGTAATCCGGGCCGGACTTGAACGGCTGAACCGCCAGTCCCGCGTCTCTGAACGCGCGCAGCAGGCCCAGCATCACCGTGGTCTTGCCGGTTCCAGACGCCGGGGCCGAGATCATCAGGCCTTTGGGCAAGTCAGTCATCGCCATGTTGCCACTCCACCCATGGGCTGTCCGCGGTTTGCGGACGGTATCGCCTGTCATAATCGGCAGCGTAGAGGCGGCTTTCGGTAAAGGCCCCCTCACCCATCGCCGGGCCGACAAGGATCAGCGCGGTGCGGCGGATGTCCTCGCCCACTGCTTCGTGAATGTCGCCGAGGTTGCCACGGATCACCACCTCATCGGGCCAGCTGGCGCGGTAGACCACCGCCACCGGACAGGTCTTGCCGTAATGCGGCATCAGTTCCGCCTGCACCCGCTCAAGCTGTCCGATCGACAGGTGCAGGGCCAGAGTGGCCCCCGTGGCGGCGAAATTGGCCAGTGTCTCGCCCTTGGGCATGGCAGAGGCGCGGCCTTCGGTCCGGGTCAGGATCACCGATTGTGCGACGCGCGGAACGGTCAGCTCCACCTGCAAGGCCGCGGCGGCAGCGGCAAAGGCGGGCACGCCCGGTGTCACCGTGTAGGGAATGCCAAGCGCATCCAGACGGCGGAGCTGTTCCCCCATTGCCGACCAGACCGACAGGTCCCCGGAATGCAGCCGCGCCACATCCTGGCCCGCCACATGGGCCGAAGCGATCTGTTCGATGATGGCGTCAAGGTCCATCGGCGCGGTGTTGACGATCTTCGCCCCCTCCGGACAATGGCCCAGCACCGCCTCGGGCACCAGCGACCCGGCATAAAGGCAGACCGGACAGGCGGCGATCAGGTCACGCCCGCGCAGGGTCAGCAGATCCGGCGCGCCCGGTCCGGCACCGATGAAATGGACGGTCATATCCCCTCTCCTTCTGCCAGCGCACAGGTGGCCTGACGGTCGTTTGAAACCTTGCGCGGCGCGATGAGACGTGCGCTGCTGCCCGCAGCGGCCAGCGCGGCAGCCTCGGACACGGTGCCGCTGTCACGCGCGGCGATGCTGGCCGTTGATTGCGTCGCCGTCTCCTGCGCTGTCAGATCGACCCTGTCAATTGCGATGACCGGCAAGTTCTGCGACTTTGCCAAGGCCTGAAATGCAGGCGACTGCGCCTTGTCCCGCGCCGTGGCCAGTGCGCTGACGGAACGGCCCTGTGCCGCCTGCCTCAGCGCGTCGGTCAGGCTGTCCACCGTCGCCGCGGTGCGGAATCCGAAACCCGCGACAATCACAGCGTGACGCTCCATTGCACCACCGGAAAGGCGGCTTTCCAGCCCTGGCGCGGCCCCAGTGGCGCGGCCTCTGACAGGTCGATCCGCAGCAGGGTCCCGCCCCTGGCCGCTTGCCATCGTAGCAGCAGCGCCTCCGAGTCCAGCGTGACCGCATTGGCAACCAGTCGCGTGCCGTCGTTCAATTCCCCAAAGACCCACGTCAGCAGGTTCTCGCTCAGCCCGCCACCAATGAACACGACATCCGGACGCGGCAAGGCGTCCAACGCCTCTGGTGCGCGGCCTTCGACCACCTGCAACCGATCGACGCCAAGCGCGGCGGCATTGGCGCGGATCAGGGCGATCCGGTCGGCGCGCGGCTCTATGGTGGTGGCCGTCGTCGTCGGATGGCTCAACAACCATTCGATGCCAATGCTGCCCGAGCCGCCGCCGATATCCCACAGGTGCTCTTCGGGACACGGCGCCAGAGCGGAAAGAGTCAGCGCGCGCACCGGGCGTTTGGTCATCACGCCGTCGGTGTCGAAAAAGGCGTCTGCCAGCCCGGACACAGAGGGCAGGACATCCCCATTGCCCCCAACGCTCACGGCAACGCAGAGCGGATGGGCAAAGGTCCGGGCCACCGTGTCCGCGCGCATCTCGCGCACCACTTCACGCGGACCGCCCAGCCCCTGCATCACATGCAGCGCACTGTCACCAAACCCAAGGTCGGTCAGGTAACGGCCAAGGTCCGCCACCGACCCACCATCGCGCAAAGTCACGATCAGCCGCGCGCCGGGGGCCAGATGCGGGCGCAGCCGGGTCAGCGGCGCGGCGTGCAGCCCAAGGCACAGCGTCTTTTCCAGCGACCAGCCCAGATGTGCGGCGGCCAGCGAAAAACAGGACAGCCCCGACAGGGCACGCCATGAGCTGCGCGGAAACCGGCGGGCAATGACGCCGCCCGCGCCGAACCAGAACGGATCGCCCGAGGCCAGCACCACCACTTGCCGCCCGGCGAACCCGTCCAGCAGCTCCAGCCCATCCGCGAACGGCACCGGCCACTCGACGCACTCGGCCCGCAGATCCGGCAAGAGCGCGAGGTGTCGGGGCGGCCCCATGACGATTTCCGCCGCCTCCAGCGCCGCGCGGCTTGCACCTGTCAGCCCCTCCGGTCCATCCTCGCCCAGACCGACAATCGTCAACCACGGAGCGCCCTCAGACATGACGCCGACCCTCCTGATCCTTGGCGGCACCACCGAGGCCACGGCACTTGCCAACCTCGCCGCAGAGCGTGGCGTGCAGGGGACCGTGTCCTTTGCCGGTCGGGTCGACCGCCCACGCCGCCAGCCCCTGCCGCAACGTGTTGGCGGATTCGGCGGGGTCGATGGGCTGGCCGACTATATCCGTGCTGAGGGCATTACGCATCTGGTGGACGCGACGCACCCTTTCGCGGCGCAGATGAGCCGCAACGCCGTGTACGCCGCGCAGCAGGCCGGGATTCCGATGGTCGCGCTGACCCGCCCGGCATGGCGGCCGCAGACGGGTGACCGCTGGACCCATGTGCCCGACATCGCCGGAGCGCTGGCCGCGCTGAACGGCGAGGCCCGGCGCGTCATGCTGGCCGTGGGACGGATGCATCTGGCGGAATTTGCGCCGAACCCGCAGCATTTCTACCTGCTTCGCCTTGTCGATCCGCCCAAGGACGCTCTGCCATTTCCGCAGTATCACATTGTGGTCGATCGTGGCCCCTTTACCGTCGAGGATGACAGCGCCCTGATGCGGGAACATGGCATTGACCTTGTGGTGTCCAAGAACGCAGGCGGCAGCGGCGCATCGGCCAAACTCGACGCCGCGCGCGCGCTTGGCCTGCCGGTCGTGATGATCGACCGCCCCGCCCTGCCCGACAGGCGCGCGTTGGCGACACCGGCCGAGGTTCTGGACTGGGTCGCTCATGCCGGGACGGATCTGGGCGTGTAGACCCAAGGGTCTGCTCCGGCGCGTTCGATCAGCCGCGTCAGCGAAGACCCGACAAGCACGACCGTGCGCATGTCGGCCATCTCCGGCGTGGCATCGGCCAGCCGAACAACGCGCAAAGCCTCTTCGTCGGTCGAGACGGCACGGGCAAAGATCAACACGCGCTCGGGCTCGCAGACCTCGCGCAGCACCTCAAGTGTGCGGCCAAAGCCCTCGGGCCGGGATTTTGAGCGTGGGTTGTAAAAGCCCATGGCAAAATCCGCCTCGGCGGCCAGCCGCAGGCGTTTCTCGATCAGCGCCCAGGGTTTGAGGTTGTCGCTGAGGTTGATGGCGCAGAAATCATGCCCCAAAGGCGCGCCCGCCTTTGCCGCCGCCGCCAGCATCGCGGTAATGCCGGGCATCACCCGAACGTCCAGCGCGCGCCATTCGGCGGGCCCTGCCTCCACCGCCTCGAACAGGGCCGAGGCCATGGCAAAGACGCCGGGATCGCCGGACGACACCACGACCACCTGCCGCCCCTCTGACGCCATTTGCAGCGCGTTCTGCGCGCGGTCCAGTTCCACGCGGTTGTCGCTTTCGTGCAAGCGCAGGCCTTCACGCGGCGCGATGCGCCGGACATAGGGAATATAGCCGACGATATCGGTCGCGTCCCGCACGATGGCGCTGACCTCGGGGGTGATCAGGGCCTCATCCCCCGGCCCCAGCCCCGCCACGACAACCCAGCCGCTCATGGCCTGCGCCCCTGTCCGTGCACGATCACGATCGAGAAATAGGGCGAGACCCGGTCCGCGGCCTCGGCCAGTGGCATGACGGTCTGCCCCTCCATGCTGGCGTATTCCACCAGCATGGCGCGGTCCATCTTGCCCGCCGCCTCCAGTGCCTCGCGGATCTTGGCCAGGTTGCGCCCGATCTTCATCACCACCAGCGCATCGGCGTCCAGCGCGCCACGCGTCAGCTCGGCCAGAGGCAGCGTGCCCATCAGCACGGTCAGAACGTCATCGCCCCAGGTCACCGGCTCTCCGGTCGCGGTCCAGGCCGCGGACATGCCGGTGATCGCGGGCACCACCTTGACCGCCACCTCATCGCGCAGGCGAGAATAGAGGTGCATGAACGAGCCGTAGAAGAACGGATCGCCTTCGCAGAGCACCACCACGTCCTCCCCCGTCGCCAGCAGTGCCTTCAGATGTGCGCAGCAATCGGCATAGAACTCGGACAGGATCTCATTGTAGCGCGGATCGCTCAGCGGGATCTCTGTCGTGATCGGGTATTCCATCGCGAACTCGACGGCGTCCTTGCGCAACATCCCGTCAACGATCCCTCGCGCCCGGCCAGAACGCCCCGCCTTGCGAAAGAATGCCACGTGTTTTGCCCCACGCACCAGACGGTCGGCGCGGACGCTCATCAAGTCCGGATCGCCGGGGCCAAGACCGACGCCGTGCACTGTTCCTGTCCGGCTCATTCTGCGCGGCTCGCGATGGCGTTGATGGCGGCGACGGTGATGGCGCTGCCACCCAGCCGTCCTTGCACGATCAAGGACGGGACCGGCTGCGCCTGCCACAGCGCCTCTTTCGATTCCGCCGCGCCGACAAAGCCGACCGGACACCCGATGATCGCCGCCGGACGCGGGCATTCCGGATCCTCCAGCATTTCCAGCAGGTGGAACAGCGCTGTCGGCGCGTTGCCGATGGCAACCAGCGCGCCCGCCAGCCGGGGCCGCCAGAGTTCCAGCGCCGCCGCCGAGCGCGTGGTGCCCAGTTGCGCGGCCAGATCCGGCACCAAAGCATCGCGCAGAGTGCAGATCACGTCATTGCCCGCAGGCAGGCGTTTGCGGGTCACCCCTTCGGACACCATGAAGGCATCGCAGAGAATCGGAGCGCCGCCCTCCAGCGCCGCGCGCGCCGCCGCGACCATCCCGTCAGAGACCCGCACATCGCGTTCCAGCCCGACAAGGCCAGCGGCATGGATCATCCGCACCACAACCTGTTCGGCATCCGGGGCAAAGCGATCCAGGACCGCCTCTGCCCGGATGGTGGCAAAGCTTTCCTTGTAGATGGCCGCGCCGTCTTTTTCATATGTATAGGGCATGCGTCTCAGGGCCTGAATTTTTCGTTGAAGTCTGCAGGGGTCAGCCCGCGGCGGAGCGGGGCATCCCACGGGGTGCCCGGCTTGACAAGGTCGAATGCGCTGTCGCGCCCGGTCAGGGTGACATCGGCGGCACGCGGCCAGGCGCAGCCCTTGGAGCAGCCCGAGACGTGCCAGACCTGTCCTTCCGGGACGCGGGGCGCGAGGCGGCGGGCGAGATCGCGAGTGGTGACGCTGGCCTGCGGACACATGGGGGCGCCGGTGCAGGCCTGCATCCGGCGCAAGGGGTCCTGCGGGTCGAGGATCAGGTCCGGATGTTCAGGCAGGATCAAGGCACCGGGCAGATAGAGCATCCGGAAAGGGGTGACACGGATCACATCGCCACAGGCGGCCAGTGCGCGCAGCGCCGGGGCCGAGAACTGACCAAAGGCGGCAGCGGCGCAGATGCCCCCCGGGCGAGGTCCCGGCCCGGGGGCCGGGACAGGGTCAAAGGGGCGCGCATCGCCGCGCATGCCCGGCGGCAGGATCGTCCCGCCCTTCAGGTGCCGCGACATGCGCCCGCGACCGTCCGCGCCCACGCCGCCGGTATCGAGAAACCAGCGCGTCAGGTCCAGCGCCAGTGCCACGGCGGATTCAGCGGTTGCGGCCGGACATCCGGTCTCGTTCCCGTCGGCGCGCAGAAGCAGCCCGTCCGGGCCGGACTCGATCCGGATGTCGCCACTGATCCCTGCCAGTTGCCTCTGCCGCCCGGGATCGACGACAAAGCCGAACTTGCCGGGCAAACCCTCGAATTCATCCGCCTCCAGCGCCTGCATCAAGGCCTTGGCCATTCCATCAGCAAGATCATCTTGCCGAAACGGGTCCAGCACCAGATTGCGCCTTGCCTCGCTGTCGGCCTCTCCCAACAGGCCAAGCCGCTGCAATCCCTGCATCAGCGCCGGATAGGCCGTCTCGGACACCCCGCGCAGTTGCAGGTTGGCGCGTGCCGTTGCCTCGATCACGCCGCTGCCATGCCTCTCTGACAGATCCGCCAGACCAAGCAATTGCGCCGCACTGACCTGCCCCAGGGGGGGGCGTAGCCGCACCACCAACCCGTCTCCCGACAGCATCGGGCGGAAGGCGCCGGGACACCATCCCTTGACATCCGGCGCGCTCATTGCGCCGCCTCCAGCGCCGCGCGAATGGAATTGCGCCGCGTCTGCCACAGACCGGCCGCATGCAGGGCGGCAAATCGGGATCGCATCGCCTCCAGCGCCTGCGGATTGGCCTCGGAAAGGAAACCCGTCACGGCCTCATCACCAAGGGTCGCGTCGAAATAGAGATCGAAAAGATGCCCCGGCACCACGTCGGCAAGCTGCGCAAAGGCGGCCATGTTTTCCAGCGTCGCGGCGATCTCTGCCGCCCCTCGAAACCCATGCCGCTGCATCCCTGCGATCCAGGCGGGATTGGCGGCACGGGCCTGCACCACCCGGGCGATTTCCTCAGTCAATCCACGCGCCCGGGGCCGTGCCGGATCGGTGTTGTCGAGATGGTACAGCGCCGCCTGCCCGCCCGTGACCGCCTGTGCGGCGGCAAAACCGGCCTCATGCGCGGCGTAGTCCTCGGCCAGCAGAAGATCGGTTTCCGGAAGGTCCTGCAGGTGGACAAAACTGTCCGCCCCCCGCACCCGCGCGCGCAGACCTGCGTCGTCGCGCTGCCCCTCGCCGCCGTCATAGGCCCAGTTCGAAGCCGCGAGCCAGGCCTCGCCCGCCCCGTGCCGCGCCGCATCCGAGTAATCCCCGATCTGCGCGCCGATCCCGAGGCCGAAACTGCCCGGCGCAGGCCCGAAAACCCGCGCGCCTGACTGACCCACAAAGGGGTTCCAGTCCGGCGCCTCATCGCGCGCACTCAAGGTCTTGACCGCCTGCCCGAAGAGCACCGGCAAGGTCGGGAAGACGTCACGGAACAGGCCCGAGACACGCAGGGTCACGTCAATCCGGGGGCGATCCAGTTCCGCGATGGGCAAAACTTCGATTCCGCTGACCCGCTCCGATCCCTTGTCCCAGACCGGGCGCACCCCCATCAGGTGCAGGGCCATGGCGAATTCCTCGCCCGCCGTGCGCATGGTGGCCGACCCCCAGAGATCCACGATCAGGCTACGGGGCCAGTCGCCCTCATCCTGAAGGTGCCGCCGCACCAGTTCCTCACCCAGCTTTACCCCCTGCGCATAGGCGCTGCGCGACGGCACCGACCGGGGATCGGTGGTATAGAGGTTGCGGCCCGTGGGCAATACGTCCTTGCGCCCGCGATAAGGAGAGCCAGAGGGCCCGGGCTCGATCCGCCGCCCGTTCAGGGCGTCGATCAGGGCGCGGCTCTCGGGCGATGCGTCATACCCACCCGCGCCCCGGCCCCAGACATGCAAACCGTCACCGAACTGGCTTTCCTTCACGTCGCAGACAAAACGGTCGATCCGGGTGATCGCCTCTGCCGTACAGGTAGTGTCCGCGATGCCCAGATCCCCCTCGACTCCGGCCCCACGCGCCTCATCCCGGATGTCCTGCATCAGCCGGTCGCGGCGTTTCGGGTCCAGCCCGTCGGCACTGGAAAATTCGTCCAGCAGGCTTTCCAACCGCATCAGCCGGTCCGGCGTTTCAGAGGCCCGCATAGGTGGCGGGACATGGCCCAACGTCACCGCCCCGATCCGGCGCTTGGCCTGCGCGGCCTCACCGGGATCATTGACGATAAAGGGATAGATCACCGGCAGGTCGCGGATCAGCGCTTCGGGCCAGCAGGCATCCGACAGGGCCACCGATTTGCCCGGCAACCATTCCAGCGTGCCATGGGCACCGACATGGATCACCGCATCCGCCCGGCGCTGCAGCCAGAGGTAAAAGGCCACGTAGCCGTGCCGCGGCACGCGCGACAGGTCGTGATAGTCGTCGTCGCGCTCTGCCCGGTTGCCGCGCTCCGGCTGCAACGCCACCCATGCCTTGCCCCGGCGCAACACCCGGAACCGGAATTGACCCTCGGCGCAATCTTCATCCGCCCCGGGCGCGCCCCATGCCTTGTGAAGGTCATCCTGCAGGCGCTGTGGCAAGCCTGCCAGAGCGACCTTGTAGTCCTCAACCGGCCACGCCTGCTGGGCTGCTTGCATGTCATCTGCCGAAAGCCCGGTCCCGACCGCATGACCGGCCTCTGCCAGATCTTCGAGGATCGCCCGCGCCGAGGCCAGCGCATCCAGCCCCACCGCATGGGCAAGGTTCCAGTCGCGCCCCGGATAGGTCGACAGCACCAGCGCGACGCGCCGCTCGGCCGGTGCTGTGGCCGCCAACCGATGCCAGCGCGCCACCCGGTCCGCCACTGCCGCGACGCGGGTCTCCTCGGCCATATGCGCCACGCGGGCGAACTGCAGGTCCGGGTCGCGCACGCCCGGTTCCTTGAACGACACCGCACCGCCGAACAGCCGCCCGTCTACCTCCGGCAGGACCACATGCATGGCCAGATCCGCCGGTGACAGGCCGCGCTCGGCTTCGGCCCAAGCCGCCCAGCACGAGGTCGCCAGCGCCACCTGGAAAACCGGCACATTCGCCGCATCCAATGGCGAGGAACCGCGATCACCACGACCCGAAAAGGACGTGGCATTGACGATGGCGATCGGTGCCAGATGCCGGGCCTGCCGTTCCAGCCACTCTGCCGCGCCGGGCGCCTTCAGGGAAGGCGCAAACAGCCCCATCACGTCGTGACCGCGCGCGCGCAGCGCCTTGATCAGCGCCTCGACCGGTCCCAGATCTGCGGCCACAAGATAAGTCCGATAGAAAACGACCAGCACCAACGGCCGTGATTTCTTCTGTCCGGAAATATCCTCGGGGGGGTGCGCGGCACGCGCGCGGGGGGCAGACAGCCCCCCTCCGAGGCCTGCCTCGGATGACCCGGCCAGTACCGGACAGCAGACCCCGTGTTCCGGCAGCCAGCCACCCACTTGCGGCAGCCCCTTTGCCCCGCGCACCGGGCCCGCGTACAATCCCGCCGCCAGCGCCATCTGCGCCAGCGCCGCCTGCGCGGCCACCGCGCCACCCGCATCACACAGGTGCTGCAACCGACGCAGCGTGGAGACCGGCAGGGTCGATACCTCGTCCAGCCGGGCATCCTCGCGCCCGTCTCCGGGCAGCACGGCCAGGGCGATGCCCCGTGCCTGCGCCAGCGCAGCGATCTGCTGCAACCCGTAGGGCCAATAGGGCACACCGCCGATCAGCCGGATCAGGATGCCCCTGGCCCCCTCAAGCGTCTGTTCGACATAGGTGTCCACCGACAGCGGGTGTTTCAGCGCCGCGATATTGGCCAGCCGCAACGAGGGCATCCGACCCTCGCGTCCGCCGCCCCGCTGCCATCCCGCCGCAAAGGCGCCAAGGTCGGAATCGGAGAACGACAGGACCACCAGATCCGCCGGGCTCTGCGCCAGGTCGGTCGGGGTCTCGCTTTCGTCGAGCCCGTGGCTCTCGCGGAAGATGACGTGCATGGGACGCGCTCCGGGCGGCGGGGTAAACCCCGCCCTACTCTGCCGCTTCGACGGCGACACCCAGCGCGGCCCGGATCGCTTCGGGCCGGATGTCGTCATGTTCGGCGATCACCACCAGCCGACCCTGACGCGCTTCACCGGGTTTCCACGGGCGGTCATACTGATGCCGCACCCGTGCGCCCACCGCCTGCACCAGCAGGCGCATCGGTTTTCCGGTGACGCTGGCATAGCCCTTGACCCGCAGGATGTTCTGCGACCGCGCCAATGCCTCGATCCGCGCCACCAGATCGGCGGGTGCAGCAACCTCGGGGATATCGACAACGATGGAGTCGAAATCGTCATGTTCGTGATCGTCGTGATCGTCGTGGTGCGAGGGGCGCGCCTCCATGTCGTCCTCTGCCGCAGCCTCCAGCCCCAGGATCACGCGCGGATCGACCACGCCTTCGGCCACCTCGATCACCGGCAAGACGCGCGGCGCCTCGGCCGCGATCACCGCCCTGGCTCTGGCCACGCCTTCAGGCCCGGCCAGATCGGGCTTGGTCAGCAGGATGATATCCGCGCAGGAGATTTGATCCTCGAAGACCTCTGACAAAGGCGTCTCATGGTCGATGCTGTCATCGGCCAGCCGCTGCGCGTCCACGCGGGCCACGTCCGGCGCAAAGCGACCCGCGGCGACCGCCTCGGCATCGGCCAGCGCGATCACCCCGTCCACCGTGATCTTCGAGCGGATATCCGGCCAGTCGAAGGCCTTCAGCAGCGGTTTCGGCAGGGCCAGACCGGAGGTTTCGATCAGGATATGTTCGGGGCGCGGGTCGAGCGCCATCAGCGCCTCGATCGTCGGGATGAAATCGTCGGCCACGGTGCAGCAGATGCAGCCATTGGCCAATTCCATGATGTTCTCGGCCGGGCAATCGGGGATGGCGCAGCCCTTGAGGATCTCTCCGTCCACACCGACGTCACCGAATTCATTGACCACCACGGCCAGACGCTTGCCGCCCGGGTTCTGTAACAGATGCGAAATCAGCGTGGTTTTGCCCGAGCCGAGAAAGCCGGTGATCACGGTGACGGGAAGCTTGGCGAGATCGGTCATGTCTTGTCCTCTTCGGGCGTGTCGGTCTGTTCGGGCGGAATGCGCGCGATGCAGTTGCGTTTGAAGTGTTCGGGGCGGTTGCGCCAGGGGATCAGCCCGTCATCGGTGGCATGATAAAGCGCAGCACCCTCGGCCAGCAGGTCCGGATGCGAGGCCTCGTGGAGATTTCCGTAAACATAGGTCCACCGCTGCGGCCCGCCGCGCAGGGCGACGGAACAGCCGTGATCGCAGTTCTGCAGGCATTCCACGGCGCGCAGGCGCACCCCCTCGGGGACGCCGCGTGTGGCGATGGCGTCATGCAGGCGCTGACCGGGGCGGATGCCGCCCTCTGGTGCCTCATCGCCGCGCAGGCATTTGACACAGACCAGCAGTTCGACCGGCGCGCTCATGTCGCGCGCTCCAGTCCCGGGTTTCGTTTCATTCCAGACCTCCTTCCGGGGCACCCCGCCCGGCGTCTTTGTTGCACAGGCGATGGCAGGTCTCCTGGCTCGCGGGTCGGTGCGTCCTCGCGCCTTCCCGGCCGTCTGGCCAGTGGCACGCTGCAAGGACGCTCACCGCTTACAGTTGCGGGGGCAGCCGCGGGATTGCACCGCGTTCCCTGTTGTCATTCCCGGCGGACCCGGGAAAACCATCGTGACCGGTGTCGTGCGCCAGCGGCGCGCCCTTGTCAATCCATCAGGTCAGACCATCAGGTCCATCCATCAGGCGCATTGACGTGGCCTGCGGCCAATGCCATCCATCCCGGACCCGAGCGACAGGGGGACGCCATGGACGACACAACAACCCGCCACACCGAAAAGATGCGCCGCATCAAGGCCGCGCGCGACAAGATGATGAAGACCAAGACCGAGGAAAAAGGTCTGATCATGGTTCATACCGGCGCGGGCAAGGGGAAATCCTCTGCCGGATTCGGCATGATCATGCGCTGTATTGCGCATCAGATGCCCTGTGCGGTGGTGCAGTTCATCAAGGGCAACTGGGACACTGGTGAAAAGACCTTCCTGCGCGAACGCTTTGCCGAGGAATGCCGGTTTTTCGTGTCTGGTGAGGGCTTTACCTGGGAGACGCAGGACCGCGAGCGTGACATCGCCGCCGCGCAGAATGGTTGGAAGATCGCCAAGGAACAGATCCTTGACCCGGACATCCAGTTTGTTCTGCTGGACGAGATCAACATCGCGCTGCGCTACGACTACCTCGACATAGACGAGGTTGTGGAATTTCTGCTGACGCAGAAACCGCAGATGACGCATGTCTGCCTGACCGGTCGCAACGCCAAGCCCGAGTTGATCGAAGCGGCGGACCTCGTGACCGAGATGACGCTGCATAAACACCCCTTCCGCGACGGGGTGAAAGCGCAGAAAGGCGTGGAGTTCTGACACCTTGAGCCGTATGGATCGCCTCCCCCCGGCCAGCCCCTGTGTCGCTCGTTGCGTAATCGACGAGCCATCGCAGTTGTGTACCGGCTGCGCACGCAAGCTGGACGAGATTGCAGTCTGGGGCAGCGCGTCCGAAGAGTTTCGCGCACAGGTCTGGGCAGAATTGCCCGCCCGCGCCGAGGCCCTCGGGCTGGCCACCCGGCGTTTGCCGCTGCGTGGTGCGGCGTGGCTGGGTGAGGTCGCGCACCGTTTGCAATCGGGCAATTACAAACTGAGCGCGGGGGTCTGGGGCGCCTCCGCCGAGTTTTCCGCAGCCCCCGGTGCACGCGTTGACGCGCAAATCGCGGATGATGTCCTGATCCTGTCAACGGCTCACGGCGCCCTGCGCCTTGACGCCCCCGGCTACCTGACAGCCTTCGAAATCGAGCGCCCCGGGGACAGCCCTCTGCTGGCGCTCGCGGTGCCACAAGGCCGCGCCTTTCGCGATGTGTCCCGGGTGCTGACGCCGCTTGGTCCCGATCCCGAGGCGCTCTTGCCGCGCGATGCAGGGGGCGCGCGGTTCGACCTTGGGCTTGGCCGCCGCGCGGCGCGTTTCTCGGTCCGTTGCGACAAGGCGCTTGCGCGTGTTCTGAACTCCTGCGCCGAAACGCCCTGGCCCGATCACCTCGTGCATCTGGGGCAGCCGCTGTCTCTGGCCAGCCCGGTTCGGATAGTCGAAACGCCCTGTCTGCGGGTCGAGATCGATGCGCCGATTCCCGACCCGGACGGGGTGTCCCCCGTCGGCCCGCACACCCACCTGCTGCCCGACCATGTGGCGCAGGGGCTGGATATGCCGCCGACGGTGCCGCTGCCTGCGGGCTATGTGGCAACTGCGCTTATCACCCCGTCATGACGGCAGACCTTGTCGTCTGGGACTTCGACGGCGTGCTGAACGCCGAACCGCCCCAAGGGCCCTTTGCTTGGGTCGCCGATCTTGATCGGGATCTGGGCCTTTCGCCGCAAGCCTTTCGCGAATTCCTTTACCAGCCGGGTCAGGCGGCCAAGGTGCTGCGCGGGGCGCTCTCACTCGAAGCGGCGTTGGCCGATTGGCTGACGGGTCAGCCGACCGAGGTGACCGCCGAGACCCTGCTGACGCATTGGTTGCAGGCCGAAGACCGGCCGGACCCCGAAGTGATCGCGTGGCTGGAATCGAGTCCCCAGCGTGCCGTGATCGGGACGAACAATCCCGCGCCGCGCGCCGATTACATCATGCAAGACATGGGCTTCACCCGGCATGTCGAAACGATTTTCGCCTCGGGCCCGATGGGCGTCGCCAAGCCTGATCCCGGTTTCTTTGCCCATATCGAACGCTGGGCCGGGCTGACCCCGCCGCAGATCCTGCTGATCGACGACAACCGCGAAAACATCGCCTCGGCGGCCAGACGGGGCTGGCAGACCTTTCTGTTCGACACCCACACACGGGCGGCCCTGCCGGGCAGGCTGGGCCTGACATGAGCCGCGCCTTGATGATTCAGGGCACCGGCTCGAACGTGGGCAAGTCGATGCTGGTGGCGGGCCTGTGCCGCGCGGCCCGGCGGCGCGGCCTGTCGGTCGCCCCGTTCAAACCGCAGAACATGTCCAACAATGCCGCCGTGACCTCGGACGGCGGCGAGATCGGTCGCGGGCAAGGGCAAATCCTCGGCCGGATTCGGCATGGTCATGCGCTGCATCGCGCATGGCATGCCCTGCGCCGTGGTGCAGTTCATCAAGGGCAACTGGGACACCGGCGAAAAGACCTTTCTGCGCGAGCGTTTCGCTGATGAATGCCGGTTCTTCGTGTCCGGCGAAGGCTTTACCTGGGAAACCCAGGATCGCGAGCGTGACATCGCCGCCGCCCGGAATGGCTGGAAGATCGCGCGGGAACAAATCCTGGACCCGGCGATCCAGTTCGTGCTGCTGGACGAGATCAACATTGCCCTGCGCTATGATTATCTGGATATCGACGAGGTGGTGGATTTCCTGCTGACGCAAAAGCCGTTCATGACGCATGTCTGCCTGACCGGGCGCAATGCCAAGCCCGAATTGATCGAGGCGGCGGATCTGGTGACGGAAATGGCCCTGACCAAGCATCCGTTCCGCGACGGGGTGAAGGCGCAGAAGGGTGTGGAGTTCTAAGATTTGGAAAATACAGATTCCGCATCGAAGTAAGCGCCAAGACGCGTACCTAAGACTGACGAAGTCAAATTCCCGCCAAGTTGACTTGGCTCAATCAAGCCGAGTGCCATCAAAGCTGAAACAAACACCGGAATTTCTTTCATTTTGGGAACCTGGGTTCTCGAAAGTTTGTCTTTGACGGTAGTGATCAAATGTTCTTCAGAGTAACCATGCTTTTCAATGGTCGTCGTAATCACTTGAAAGAGAGAAATCGCATCCTGTCTTGTTGTTGTTTCCAAACACCTTCCTGCCGTATCTATAACTTCGTTAGCCAAGTTTTGAAAAGGGCTTATCGTTGATATTCCGGCCTCTAGTTTTCTGCTCAGCGCCAAGTTCTCTCTTTCCAAATCAAGAATTTTGGCCTTCAAATCAAGTATCTCTTGTTTCGCTTCGTCTGAGGCTATGCCGTTTGCTCTTCCCCAGCCGATTGCTGGTTTTCTTCGCTGAATGTCTTGGAGCGCAAATAGTGTCTCAGCCATGAGTTCTCTGGGGTTTTCCCAAAACCCGACAAGTGTCCCCGACATCTGCTTATCGCGAAATTTGTCTAATAGCCTACGCCCCTTTGCAGTCTTTTCGATATATTCACCTTTAAGTTGATTGAACGGATCCTTGTGCAGCAACCGAATGACTGGCTTGCCCACCTCCACCGCGTAATCATACTCCATCTCGGTATAGCTCAGCCCGGTTTCCGGGTGGATGGAGCCGTAGCGTCCCGCCGAGATGATAATGTAGTAATCCGACTGGTCGATGATCGTCTTGATGAATTCGAACTGCTCTTCATCCGCCGCCGGAAACAGTTCCATCCCCGCCGGAAAGCAGTCCGCGCGCAGGAGGGCTTGCGACACTTCCTGCCGCGCGCCCTGAAGGTCTTGGAATGTCGATGAGATAAAGACCTGAAAGCGTTTTTCCATGTGGTCTGTCTGCCCCGCCTCACATACACTTCTTTGTCGAAGGATAGGGAGTGGCGCTTATGTGCGTCAAGCATAGCGCGTGACACGCGCACTGATGATCCAGGGCACCGGGTCCAATGTCGGCAAGTCGATGCTGGTCGCCGGGCTGTGCCGGGCAGCGCGGCGCAGGGGGCTGTCGGTGGCACCGTTCAAGCCGCAGAACATGTCGAACAACGCAGCCGTCACCGTGGATGGCGGAGAGATCGGACGTGCGCAGGCGTTGCAGGCGCTGGCCTGCGGGCTGGCGTCGCATACCGATATGAACCCGGTGCTGCTGAAGCCCGAGACGGATGTCGGTGCGCAGGTGGTGGTGCAGGGCAGGCGTTTGACCTCCGCGAAGGCACGGGATTACGCGAAGTTGAAGCCGCAACTTCTTGTTTCCGTTCTGGAAAGCTTCAACAGGCTGAAGTCGGCACATGATCTGGTCATCGTCGAAGGCGCCGGCAGCCCGGCAGAGGTCAACCTGCGCAACGGCGATATCGCCAACATGGGGTTTGCCTGTGCCGCCGACGTGCCTGTCATCCTTGCCGGAGACATTGACCGGGGCGGCGTCATTGCCCAGATCGTCGGCACGCAGGCAGTCCTTGATCCTGATGATCGAAGGCTGATTTCCGGCTTTGTTATCAATAAATTCCGAGGTGATCCTCGCCTGTTTGACGACGGCTACGCATTGATCGGGAAACGCACCGGCTGGCCCGGTTTCGGGGTCGCGCCCTGGTTTCCAGAGGCATGGAAACTGCCCGCCGAGGATGCGCTGGACATTCGGACCCTGCCGCACAGGAAGGGTTTGCACATTGTCTGTCTCTGCCTGTCTCGCATGGCCAATTTCGACGATCTGGACCCGCTGGCGCAGGAACCGGGCGTGCGGCTGACAATGCTGCGGCGGGGCGAGGCGATCCCCGGCGATGCGGATCTGGTCATTCTCCCCGGCAGCAAGTCGACGCGGGGCGATCTGGCGTTTCTGCGTGATCAGGGCTGGGACATCGACCTTGCCGCCCACCATCGGCGCGGCGGGCGCATCCTTGGCATTTGCGGCGGCTACCAGATGCTGGGGACCATCATCGACGATCCGCAGGGCATCGAAGGCCCCGCCGGGCGCGACCCCGGGCTTGGCCTGCTGCAGGTGGAAACTGTCATGACAGCGGACAAATCCCTTAGCGAAGTGACAGCGATACATGCCGCGACGGGCGTGTCCTTCACCGGGTATGAAATCCACATCGGGCGCAGCGATGGGCCGGACCGCGCGCGGGCCTTTGCCCATATCGGCGGCGCGCCGGAAGGTGCCGTCTCCGCCGACGGACGCGTGACGGGCAGTTATTTGCACGGCATGTTCCGCGATGACATCTTTCGGGCGGCATGGCTGGCCGGGTTTGGCGTCACCGCGACCGGAGCCTATGACACAGGCGTCGAGGCCACGCTGGACGCCCTCGCCGATCATCTGGAGACACATCTGGACGTGGACGGATTGCTGGCAGTCGCGCGTTAAACTGCCGAAGTCGCGGCCTCCAGCCGCTGCCAGTGCGCCTCTTCCCCCGGCAAGCCGAACCGCAGCCAGCCTTTGGAATAGGGGAATCTCCGCACCCAGATCTGCGCCCTGGCCAATCGCTCTTGCAGGACGGTCGCGTCGCCCACGTCATAGGTCCGGAACAGCACTGTCCCGCCGACAGCCTGCCAGCCCGCGCGCTCTGCCAGTGCATCCATGCGCACCGCGTCCCGCGACAATCGCGCGACCGTCTCTGCCTGCCATGATTGGTCGGCCAAAGCCGCGCAGCCACAGGCAATGGCGGGGCCGCTCACGGCCCAAGGCCCTGACAATTCGCGCATTTTGTCAATGAGATGCGGCGCGCCAATCGCAAAGCCCAGCCGAACCCCGGCAAGACCATAGAATTTGCCGAAGGACCGCAAGACAAGGATATTCGCCCCATCCGGCAACCGGTCAAGGTAACGCACCACGGAGTATTCCGGCGTCGGATCGGCAAAACTTTCGTCCACGATCAACAGCCCGACGCCCGCCGCAATGTCGATCAGGCTTTCCGGTGTCCACTGGCGTCCGTCCGGGTTGTTCGGGTTGACCACCACGCCCAGGTCCGCACCGCGCAGGCCCGCGACGTCCTCCACTTGCTGCACTGTCCAGCCCTGCGCCTCCAGCGCACCGGCATGTTCGTTGTAGGTGGGGCCGACGACCCGCGCCTGTGTGGGGGCCGACAGCCGGGGGGCAAGCTGGATCGCTGCCTGCGCACCGGCCAGGGCCACGCAGGCCACGCCCTCAGCGGCGCCGTAAGTTCGTCGCGCAACCTCTTCAAGAGAAAAGATTTCCTCGTGTGTCGGCAAAGCGTTCCACAGCCGCGGCGGAATCACAGGAACAGGATAGGCACAGGGATTGATGCCTGTCGAAAGGTCCAGCCAGCCCGTGCCGCCAAAGAGCGCCTTGGCCCGGTCCAGATCGCCACCGTGATCACGCATGAGTATTCCTAGAACAAGGCCAGCCCGACAATTGCCGCGCCGCAGACAAACATCGCCCGCCGATAAAGCACAAGCCCCTGTTCCAGCGTTTCAGCCTGCGGATCAGGCGCGCCGCAGTTGACCCAGGGTTCCGCGGCGACGCGGTCACCATAGACGCGCGGTCCGGACAGGCGGACATTCAAGGCGCCCGCCAGCGCGGCCTCCGGCCAGCCAGCATTGGGAGAGCGATGCTGGCGCGCATCGCGGGCCATGACGCGAAGACTGCGGCGCAACCCTATGGACGCAATGGCAAAAACAGACCCGGTCAGACGGGACGGGATCAGGTTGACCAGATCGTCCAGCCGCGCGGCCGGTTTGCCGAAGTGTTCGTAACGGGCGTTGCGATGGCCGATCATGGAATCCATCGTGTTGATCGCCTTGTAGGCCACTATCCCCGGCAGACCGGCGATTACCCCCCAGAACAGCGGCGCGACGATCCCGTCCGAGGTATTCTCGGCAAGGCTTTCCAAGGCCGCACGGGCAACTCCCGGCTCATCCAGCTGACGGGTGTCCCGCCCGACGATCATGGAAAGCGCATGGCGCGCCTTGTCCAGATCCCCGGCCAGCAGCGGATCCCGGATGGCGGCAACATGGTCATGCATCGAGCGGACCGCGACCAGCGGCCAGGCAAGGATGCCAAGCACAAGGATCGCGCCCCATCCCCCCGGCAGCGCGGCCTGCAAAGCCGCAGCGGGCAGGACAGAGGCCAGCAGGACGACCGTGACCGTAAGGGCTCCTGCCCAGAGGCGACGTGCATCGCAGCCCGTGTTCCAGTGTTTTTCGCACAGGGAGATCAGCGCACCGATCCAGACAACCGGGTGCGACAACCGCTCAAACAGCGCCTTGGGCCAGCCAAAGACCACGTCGACAGAAAAGGCGACGGCCATGATCGCCGCGCCGGTCACAAGTCGCTCCCGGTCGAAAACCGGAACAGCCCCGTCAATCCGGCAGCGGCGCAGGCGGCTTCGGCCTCCTCGGGAACCGCGCCGGGCGCAAAGATCAGGGCCCGCGCCGACCCGGTATGCGCCCGCGCATGGCCCAGAGCCCCCAGATGGTCAGACAATGTGGGCATCGGGTCCCCCTGCGGGCCTCGCAGCGCCGTGCAGCGTTCGGCCGACCGGCTGGCCAGACGCGCGCGGCTTGCCAGATCCGCACCCTCCCATGCGGCGACAAGATCCGAGACGTCCGGGAAGGCGGCATCAAGCGGGTCTGTCCGCTGCGGTGGCCCCCAGAAACCGCCAATCAGGTCGCAGGGCGGCACCCGATCAAGCGGGCGGATCACCTCTGCGCGGCGTGGTGCCCAAAGCACCCGGTCAGGCTCCGGGTGCATCAACGGGTCACTCGCCCCTTCGGCGGACAGGCAGGCCTGCGGGATCGCCGCCTCCGACGCGCCCGCCAGACGCGCCAGCGCGACCAGCGCCGCCGTCGACATGCCCGCGCCGCCGCCCGGCGGCAGACTGGGCGTCAGGTGATAGTGTCCCGCCAAAGGCAAACCCAGCGTTTCCAGAAAGCGGCGCGCCTGCGCCGGGTCCAGAACCGCTCCGTTGACTTGTATCGGTCCGGTTCCCGACCAGCGACCCGTTACGCCGTGGCACGCGCAGCACAGGGTGATCAGGGCCAGCGGCCCTTCCGGCCCCAGCCGTCCTTGCAGCCATTCCCCGAAATGCCCCGCGACAAAGACCATGGGATCAGAGTGGCCGCCAGTTGGAGGCGATCACGGACAGGCCCGCCTCATGCGCCCGCAACCGGGTGACGGACCACGGCGCGACCTCGAATGCCAGTGCCGCCGGGACAGAGCCGATCGCCAGCGCAATGGCGGAGCGCACGGTTCCCGCATGGGCCACAACCACAACCGGGCCGTGGTCCCGCACCCGCCTTGCCAGGGATTCAAGCGACGGACGATGCCGCGCGGCCATATCGGCAAAGCTTTCGCCCCCTGGCGTGCGGTGATCTGCCAATTCCTCTGCCGTCAGTTGCCCTATGTCCGGGATCTCGGCAAAGGGCAGCCCCTCATGCGCACCGAAATCCTGTTCCCACAGGCTGTCGTCCAGCCGTGGACTGCTGCCCTCTGGCCAGAGCGCAAGCGCAGTCTGGACACAGCGCAGCGCCGGGCTGCAGACGCGGTCGTCGATGTCGCGCACCAGCGCCTGCAGCGGCGACCAGACCGCCCGGTCGCCAAGGATCGCCGGCACGTCCCGACGCCCGCAAAGCCGCCCGCCATGGTCGGCGGGCGCGTGTCGAATCAAGAGCAGTTCAGAGGTGTCAGGCGGCGTCATTTCGGGGCTTTTCAAGCAGATCGGAACATGCTTTGTCACGACCGCATGAGAAAGTCGATCCTCATCACGGGCGGTGCGCGCTCTGGCAAAAGCACAGTGGCCGAGCGCATGACGCTCGCGCTGGGGCGGCCCGCGATCTACATCGCAACGGCGCAAGCCCATGACGCCGAGATGGAGGACCGGATCGCACGGCACCAGGCCCGGCGCGGGCCGGAATGGCAGACCGTTCACGCACCCACGGACTTGCTGGGCGCACTGGAAGACACCGACGGCGCGGCACCGCGTCTGGTCGATTGCCTGACACTCTGGCTGACAAACCTGATGCTGGGCGGCGAAGACTGGCAAGAGGCCGTTGACCGCCTTGCCACGGCGCTGCCCGCCCAAACCGCGCCGGTGATCCTTGTTACCAACGAAGTCGGGGCCGGGATCGTCCCCGAAAACGCACTTGCCCGCGCCTTTCGGGACGCGGCGGGCCTGACAAATCAACAGATCGCGACCGCCTGCGACGAACTCTGGTTCTGCATCGCGGGCCATCCCCTGAAAGTGAAACCCGCATGACCACCTTGCCCCTCGCGTCGCTGGACGCGGTGACTTCTCTGGACCTTCCCGCCTTTGACAATGCCGCCGCCGGGGCCGCGCGCGACCGTCAGGCGCAACTGACCAAACCGCCCGGATCGCTGGGCCGTCTCGAAGAACTGGCCGCGTTCATGGCGGGATGGCGCGGCACGGATCGGCCACGGATCGACAAGGCGCAGGCGCTGATCTTTGCCGGCAATCACGGTGTTTGCGCGCAGGGCGTGAATCCTTTCCCGCAGGAAGTCACGGCTCAGATGGTGGCGAATTTCACCGCCGGAGGGGCCGCCATCAACCAGCTGTGCAAGGCCGCCGGAGCGGAGCTGACAGTGATCGCGCTGGAGCTCGACCGCCCGACGCGGGACATTAGCGAAACCACCGCGATGGACGAGGAGGAGTGCCTGAGCGCTCTGCAGCGTGGCGCTGCGGCGGTGGACGCGGACGCCGACATCCTGCTGCTGGGCGAAATGGGGATCGGCAATTCGACCGTGGCCGCTGCGCTGGCGTTGGCGGCCTATGGCGGTGCGGCACAGGATTGGGTCGGTCCGGGAACCGGATCGAATGCGGAGGGGGTCGCGCTGAAGGCGCGGGTGATCGAATCCGCCGTTGCCCGCCACGGCGCTCTTTCGCCCATGATGCGGCTGGCAGCACTCGGAGGCCGCGAACAGGCGGCCCTCTGCGGCGCGGTGCTGGCGGCGCGGATGGCGCGCATTCCGGTGCTGCTGGACGGGTTCATCTGTACCGCCGCCGTCACGCCCCTGCATGCCGCCGCGCCTGACCTGCTGGCGCATTGCCTGATTGCCCATCAAAGCCGCGAACCGGGGCATCGCCGCCTGGCCGAGGCGATGGACAAGGCACCACTGCTGGACATGGGCATGGCGCTTGGTGAAGGGTCGGGCGCGGCGCTGGCCCTGCCGTTGATCAAGGGCGCACTGGCCTGCCACAACGGCATGGCGACCTTTGCCGAAGCGGGCGTTTCGGGCGCATGACCCCGCGCCGCCGCATAGATGAGGTGCGGTTGGCGATGATGGTGATGACGCGCCTGCCCATGGGGCAGCTGCGCGACCCGGCCCCGACGATGGCAGCGGCGCGGTGGGCCTACCCGTTGTGCGGACTGCCGGTCGGGCTGCTGGGCTGGGCGGTCTTTACGGTGGCACAGATGGTCGGACTGGCGCCACTGGTGTCGGCGCTGGCGGGGTTGGCCGCGATGGCGGCCGCCACCGGTGGTCTGCATCAGGACGGCTTGGCGGATTTCGTCGACGGCATGGGCGGGCGCAACCGGGCGCATCGGCTTGAGATCATGCGCGACAGCCGGATCGGCAGTTACGGGGTGATCGCGCTGATCTTTGTCACCGGCTTGTCAGCGAGCGCCTTGGCCGAAATCCCCGTCTCGGACTGGGCGGGGGTTCTGCTGATCGCAGTGGCCAGCCGGTTGGCCATGCTAATCACGCTGGACCGCTTGCCCCCGGCGCGCGCGGACGGGCTGGGCAGATTGGCGGCAGAGAACGGCACATCCTGGACCACCGCGATGCCCGGGATTGCCGCGATTGTCGTGTTGGCCACACTAATGGGCGTGACCGCCCTGCCCGTTCTACTGGCGATGGCGGTGGCCGCACTGTTTGTGGCATGGCGGGCAAAACGTCTGCTGGGCGGTCAGACAGGCGACGTGCTTGGCGCGGTGCAACTGACCGCGGAATGCGCCGGATGGCTGGCGCTTTCCGCGGCGCTGTAGACCTACTGCTGCACCAGACCCCGCGCGGCGCCCAGCGTGCCGCCACCCACAACCCCGTCCAGACCGCCGTTATAAAGCCCGCGCTCCTGCAGGATACGCTGGAACTCGATGGCGGTCGGCCTGTCCCAATCGACAACCCGGCCATCGACGCGGCCGCGGATCTCTGTCACCGACACCTCGCCGCTTTCGATCGCCTGCACATAAAGCGATGCCGCCTGCACTGGGTCGTAGTCCACACCCTCGCCGCGTTCAAAGAGGAACCCAAGCGCATTGATCGCCTCGGGGTCGCCGCTCTGGGCGGAACGCCGGATCAGCGCTGCGCGCTGCACCGGGTCCTTGACCGGGCCGTCTTCGGAATAGAGCTGTTTCAGCGCGCGCGAGGCGTCCTCGTTGCCCTGAACCGAGGCCTTTTCCAGCATCTCCGCCGCCTTGACCACATCCGGCAGGCCCAGTTCGCTGGCAAGGCTGCGCGGAATGTTGTTGGGCTGCATGTAGATCGCGGCCAGCCGAAGCTGCGCAAAGTGATAGCCCTCGTTGGCCGATTTCTCGAGCATGTCGATCATCTGGCGGAAATCGCGTGCGGTGCCGCGCCCGACACCCGCCATCATCGCCAGCGTCGCCATGGCAGGCAGATCGCCCGCATCCGCCGCCGCGCGATATTCGGCCACTGCCAGCTTGTGATCCTCAGGCACGTCGCCGGTGCCGAAGTTGTAATAATCCCCCAGTTTGGTGCGGGCCGCGACGACCCCCGCCTCTGCCGCGAGGCCGAAAACCTCCAAGGCCAGTGCATGATCACCATCGGACTGCATCAGAACCGCCACCTGAAACAGCGCCTCGGGGTCCGGGTCCGGCCCGATCACCGCGCGTTCACAGGCCGCTCGCGCGCTGCGCACCGCCCGGAAATAGGCGCTGACGGCATCCTTGCTGACCGGCACCTCGGCCGTGGCCGGGCCCGCCAATTCACGACAAAGTGCAGCTGCATCTGCCTGCCCCTCGGCCTGCGCCGCCAGCGGCGCCAGTGCGCCAACCAGAATCATTTTGAGAAGATTTCCTTTAGAACGGTACATCCGCGCGTTCCTTTCAACTTTTCGACGTTTCTTCGCCTATGGCTGCTCGGGATGTTGCCCATGTGCCAGCCTTTGCGAAAATCCGTCCCTGTTTGCCTTGGCAAATTGACTCAAATCCAGAGTTACCTTTTCATTCCAAGTGGATGAGATCAAACCCTATCGACGATAGTTTCGGTGCATGACCCCGGTTGAGGCCAGGCAGCCACAGGTGGCCTGCGGCCCGTGCCGGCAGCTTCTCGCGCATGCGGCGTGGGTGCGCGCTTTGCGTCATTGTTCCATTAAGGCTTCGCGAATAGGAGGCAGGGCATGACGCAGGCACATCACTCCGAAACCAACCTCCCCGTGGATCGCAAGGGCTGGATTACCAGACTTGACCGCATGTCCCGCAATCCGCGCTATCTCTCCGTGGCGCTTGGTTTTGCCGCGCTGAACGCGGCGGCCGCGGTTGGCGTTCTTGTCATGGCGCCGCAGCCGCAGGCCCCGGCAACCGCCGCCGCGCCACAGGTGACCATGGCGCGGCTGGCCCCGGCACAGCCCCCGAAACGTGTCATTGACCGCGTCATTGTCGGCGACGTGGTCCGCCGCCTGCCCCGCGCACAGACATGGTACCCGCCACATATGCTGCCTTCAACCGATCTGACCGCCGCGCCCGACCAGCCGCGCATCGCGCCGGTCGCGCTGATGTCGCCCGGTGCAGACAGCGCCCCCAGGATCAACAGCGCCCCCGCTGCTCCGCTGCCCGAGGCGCTGACCGCCTCACTGCCGCGCGTGGCAACACCGGCTCCCGACCCGCAGGTAAAGCTGGCCTCGCTGACAACGGACGCGATCCTGACGCCCGCGCCGGTCCGTCCGCGCATGCGCCCCGATGTGCCGGAACTGGCCTTGCAGGCCGACCTGAACCAGATCAACCAGCTGGCGGTTTCGCTGCGTCCGCAGCTCCGGCCGGAGGGACTGTTCGTGGCAAAAACCCCCGCCGAACCGCGTGAGGCGGATGAGCATGAAATCACCACCCTCGCCGCCCTGCCGCGCGGGATTGAACGCCCGGTCAGCGGCGCGACCTGCAACACGCGCCTGACGCGCGCCATTCCGAATCGCAAGGGCAGCGCCAAGGGTGGCAAGGTCGTCATGGCGGGTCTGATGGGGTCCGGCGGCACCACCCGCGACGGCGCCGTCGTGCGCGAGGTGCTGTCCGGCAACACACCCTCTTTCCTGCGTGACCTTGTCCCGGTTGAAGTGAATGGCCGCGCCCGCGACGGATCGCGCACCAACATCGTCTTTTGCGTCATGCCGGATTACCTGGCCGTGGGCAGCGACCGGGACTTTGTCCGCGTGCCCATGGGCATGCCCGCTGCATCGCAGATCGCCGCGCGCTTTGACATGATGCTGCCGACCCGCCAGATGGTGGACCAGATCTATCGTGCCGCCGACGTCCGCGTCGCGCCCAAGCCGATGACCCCCGGCCCGCAGATGTCGTCGACCGATTATCTCGTGCGCCATAACAAGACCGTCGAGGGCCAGATCCGTGGCGCTTCGGTCGATGGGCGTCTGGCCTCGGGTCACAAGAAGGACCTGGTGCTGACCAACCGCCTGAACAGCAACCGGGGCCGCGTGGCAATCTACGGCTGGCACCGCACCAACGGCAAGGCGATCCAGCCGCTGAGCACCGTACACGGCAAGAACTACGCCGATTACAGCCACGGCGTCCGCCTGATAAGCCAGACCGCCTATCTGAACGGTCGTCCCGTACGCCTTGCCGATCTCTTTGCGGACCCGACCTACGCGGAACTGATCAGCGATGAAGGCCCGATCCGCGCCGCGCAGCTGCAACTGGCCAGCGCGCGCTGATCCAACGCCGCTTGTGAACGTCATGAAGAAGGCCGCCCGGAACATCGGGCGGCCTTTTCTGTTTCGTCTGTCCTGCCTTCGCTCTTACTTCACATCCTTGAAGCAGCGAAAGCCAAGGTGATAGTTGTGGTGGCTGTTCTTGGCCAGGACCCGCGTGCCATGCCAATAGGGCGCGCGCCAGCGGCTCCAATGGGTATGGGCCCGGATCTGGTCCCAGATGAACCAGCTGCCCTTCATCTCGGTCACACCCAGTTTCCGGCTGCCACGGCTGGCCATCTGATCCGCCGCCAGCGGCAGGTTCATGTGCTCGGCCGCGTTGCCGTCGAGGTCATAGACCCCCAGCGGGCTCTTGCAGTTCGGAAAGCTGCCGACCGGATAGGTGTTGGACCCACAGCCGTTGAAGCTGCCGCCATTGCAGCCGCCAGTCTTGGAGCTGCCGGTGGCGCAGACACCGGCCTTCCAGTTCGGCCCGATGCTGTAGCGTGCCGAAGACTGGTACTTGCGGTTATGCGCTGCGCGCGCGGCCTGCACGCTCATGCCAAAGAAGTAGTCCGGCGGCGTCAGCGCCCCGTGTGAGGCGCCTTCCCATTCATGCGCGTCGCCGATGCGCTTGCCCTCGGCCCAGCACAGTTCGGCGGCCTCGTTCGCGCGCACCCATGTCACCGGATAGGCCAGCGGCACGTTCGGATATTCGAACATATCGGCGCAGACAGTGGCGTCCTCAGGTTTTTGCGTTGCCGGATCGTAGAGCGGCGCCATGTACTTCTCGCCGCAGATCCTTTCGAACTGCGCGTTGCGGTAAAACTCAAGCGCCGGCGCGGGCAGCCGCGCCTGCGCCTGTTGCGGCGACAGAGGGTGGCGCGTGACCGACGGATTTCCCTGTCCCATCCACGGCGCCGCGGCAAAGATCCCGCGCACGCGCTGAAGCTCGGCATCTGTCACGCCGCGCGCCGACTGCATCTGCCGGAACATCGCCTCATTGTTCTGCTTCATGGTCTGGGCCATCGCCCCGGAGGCGGTCAGCCCCCCGAGACCCCCGGCCAGAACCGCCGCAAGGGCCGCCCCACGCATCAACAGTCGGCTCATCAAATGACCTCTCACTTTCTCAGCAGGTAGATGAAATCACGGTTGTCCGGAAAGCCCACGAAGCGCGGGATCGGCGTGCCGTCGCGACGCTTGCTGTCGATCGCGGCCATGCCGCTCACAATGTGATGCGGGATCACGTCGCCGTTTTCCTGTGTGTAGACCGACATGTAGGTGTGCTCTTGCGAGTTCATGTCCAGCAGCATCGCATAGTCGCAGCCATAGGACTGAAAGGTGCGCGCCATGCCCGAGGGCGTGACCGAAGAGAAATAGGCGTAAACCAGGAAATTGCGATCCGCCGCCTTTTTCAGGCAGGCCCCGCCGCGCAGGGTGCGCAGATCGGCATCTGCGGACCCGGACCAGTTTCCGCCCAGCCAGCTGCGCACCTGCGCGCCGGGCACGCCGTTTTCGATCAGCGGGACGCCGTTCTGACGGGCATAACGGATGCGCGGCAACAGCCTGACGTCTTCCTCGGTCCATGTGCGCATGTGGATCGAGCCGTCATCGAGGACAAAGATCGTGGACAGGTCCGGCAACAGTTTGGAGAACACGACACCTTCGGACACAAAGCCGTAATGGTGGCCGCCATAGGTCGACGCCATGCTGGTCGCGCGAAAAGCACCGTGGCTGCGCTTGAAGCCCGAGGCGAAGGTCGCGACAACGCGCTCTGTCTTGGACGGGCTCAGCATCCCGGTCCGCACCAGCGGGTTTGAGTTGTCAAAGCCGTCCGGCCCGGGAATGCGGTAGTTGATGCCCCCGGCGGCGGCGGGACGCTGCGACCAGTCAAGGCGCGGGTGATCTGTTCCCGGCTCGAACCCAAGGTCGAACTGTTCCAGATCGAAGGCCACAAGGTAGACATCGGCGCGGCGTTCGACGCCGTCCAGCCCGTGGGTTTCCCCCGGACGGCGCAGGATGTCGTTGGAGATCATGCCGGGCTGCATCGCGCTGGCATAGGCGCCCGGAACATCGCGGATCGCGTACCAGCTGCCCGCCTCGACACGGCCGCCCTCGGCGCCGTCGAGTTCAAAGTTGAAATAGGTCTGAAACACCGGCGAGCCGGACAGATCCGCCTGCCCCAGCGCCTTGACCGTCTCACCGGCATCCGCACCCTCGATCACCGGGCCGGAGTTCATGAAGGCGTCTTCATAGAAGGTGCCCTTGATCAGGCCGACGATGCTTTCGCCAAAGACAACGTGATCGCGCAGGAATTCGGCCACGGCCTCGCGGTTGGTCGAGTTGCCCTTGACCCGGTTGCGCAGAAAGACGCGCTCTTCGCAGAGCGGCGCATAGGGCAGCCCGCGATATTGCGCCTCGTCCAGTTCCGGACGACGGCCGGACCACGGCGCGCAGCGGTATTCGCCGGCCTCGCCATGCACGACCAGTTCCGGTTCCGGCCCTGACGCCAGGCTGAGCGTGGTGTTTTCCGGATCGGCCAGTTCCAGATGGAACTGCCGGGTCGAGCCCCAGAACCCTTCGGAACTGACGGTCAGCAGATACCATGAATTCACGCCGGGATTCAGCGAGATCAACTCGAATCCGGTGCCATCCGCGCCCTGCGCGGACTGTGTGTAACGGAATGGCTGCACCTCAAGAATGCTCTTGCGGCGCACCTCATTGTATTGCTCCATCTGCAGCGCCAGGGTGACGGCGTCCGGTTTGCCACCGGCATCGGCCAAAGCAGCCCCGCCGCAGGTGGAAGCGGCCAGCAGAGCAGCGGCCGAGAGTGTTTTGAAATCGGTCATGGGTCGCACGATTGTCCTCTCGCGTAGTCCCGGGAAAGCGGTCCCCCGCCTTCAAAGGAAAAGTCAAATACTGAATTTCCGCAAGGTCAGGTATTCCACCAACAGTGGCTGCCCGCGGTTGCTAATAAGACAAATGACAAGGGGAAAGAGACGAAAGCAACCCCTGCTCCGCAGCTAGACCCGCGCCAGTGCAGGCGGGTCACAGGACTGCCCGAATCCCGGATCAAATCCTCGTGTGTGGTCTACATTGTTGCCGGAAAATCAATGGCCTCCCGCCCAAGCGGTCCGCAAAGACAAGAGCCACCGCCAAGGTTGAGTTGGCCTCTGAAGTTTTCCCAACGCAAGTCCGGTATGGCATTGATTACGGCCCCCTCCCGACGGCATCAATATGCGAAGGCAGTTCACCCCATTCGGTCATCCGCTATCAGGCCATCTGAATAGAAATCGGAACGCGAATGGCCTGGTCTTTTCTCCACTCTACGAATACGGCGAGGCCGGCGTGATCGTTGTCGCCGGGACCGGGTCGGCACGAAGTGGGCTGGTCTGCGCGCTCAGGCCAAGTCCGCCGCGAAACCCCTTGTCGAACAGGTGGGTGCGGTTCAATTGCGTCAGATCGGTCACTCCGAGCATCCCGAGGTCGGCGCGAAGTTGGACGCGGAGCAGATTGATCGCATGGTCCACGCCCGCCTCGCCGGCGATGCTGGCCGCGTAATTGAACGGTCGACCGATAAAGGCGAAGCGGGCGCCAAGGGCCATCGCCTTGAGGATGTCGGTCCCGCGCAGGATGCCGCCGTCCAGCATGACGGGCATTCCGTCCGCGTTTTCCAGCGCCGCCGTCACGACCCTCAACGGGCTGACAGCGCCGTCGAGCTGCCGCCCGCCGTGGTTGGACAGGATCACACCCTCGGCCCCCAGTGACTTCGCCCGCGCCACGTCGTCCGGGTGCAGGATACCCTTGAAAACCAGCCGCCCGCGCCACAGGCGCCGCACCTCGGCCAGAAGCTCCCAACTCAGGAACTCCCGCCCCGAGAAATCCCGCACCGCCTGACGTGACAGCAGCGGCGCGCCGCGACCGGCGCTGGCGTTTTCGAAATGCGGCGGCCCATTCTGGACGAAGGTGCGCAGAAAGGTTCCCAGCGCCCAGCGGGGGTGGCTCAATCCCTGCCAGAACAGCGAGAGGTTCGGGCGCAGAGGGGTGCGGTAACCGGTGCGCAGGTTGTTTTCCCGGCTGGGAACCACGGCACTGTCGAGCGTGACCACAAGCGTTTCGATCCCGGCCCGAGCGACGCGGTCCAGCAGGGCGGAAATGTCGGAAAGCGCGCGCGGCAGATAGGCCTGATACCAGACATCCGGCACCTCGGCGGCGATCTCTTCGAGCGGGATCAGGGAGGCGGCGCTGATGATCATCGGGATGCGCGCCTTTTGCGCGGCGCGGGCCAGCACCAGGTCGCCGCGATACGCCGTCAGGGCCGAGACGCCCATCGGCGCGATGCCGAACGGCAGATCGAAGTCCAGCCCCATGACGCGACAGGACAGGCTGCGGGACGAGACGTCGACACCGACCCTCGGCAGGAACCCGAGTTCCGAGAAGGCCTTGCGGTTGTCATCGAAGGTGGCGTTGGTTTCCGCCGCGCCCGCGACATAGCCGAAGATCGGCGCCGGCAGATGGCGCCGGGCGGCAGGCTCAAAGTCCTCCAGCGCGTAGATCCTGCGCAAGCGTCTTGGCGTCGTCATCCAGTCACAGTCCCGCCGGTTGTGGTCTGACCGGCCCGTCTCTTGTCCAGCGCAACCAGCGCGCCCTTGCCCCCGATCACCCGACCGGCCATGGCCTTGGTCAGCGCCGTTTCGTCCCCGGCCAGAAGACGTGCGGCGGAGGTGTTGCGCCAATAGGAAAAGCTGCGCTCTCCCTTGTCGAGCGAGATCATGTACATTCCGACGCTGTGCCCGGGATGACGCGCGACATGGGCGGTGTCGATCCCGGCCCCAGCCATGAACCGCAGCATGTCCTCGGAAATGCGATCAGAGCCCTCCGCGCTGAGGTAGGACACCCGCAGATCGGGGCAGAGATGTCGCAGATACCAGGCGGTGTTGAAGGTATCACCGGCAAACCCAAGGCGAAAGTCGCCCGGCGTTTCCAGGGGTGCAAGTTCGGCCATGCATTCACCAATGCAGAGGACGCGCGGATGGGCCAGAACGCTCACAGGAAGTCGGCCCGTCTCGGGGTAAAACTGTCGATCATGGTGCCCGGTTCGATGCAGGTACAGCCGTGTTGCAGCCCGGAAGGAATGACAAGGCTGTCGCCCGGCCCCACTTCGTGCTCCGCCCTTCCCGGGAAGAAGCGAAAGCGCCCGCTCTGAACGAAAGTGGTCTGAACCTGCGCGTGGTGGTGCAAGGATCGGGCCGCGCCCGGCTTTTCATACTGGCAGGAGACCATCATCAGGTCGGGATGATCCGCCAGGACCTGCCGGGTGATGCCGTCGTCGGCCTCGACGATGGGAAAGTCGCTCATTGGTCGCAGGCCTCCTTGGCTGAACAGCCCGCCGCCATAAATATCGAAATTCGCGTCGGTGATGAATCCTGATGCGTCGGTGGCGAGAAAACAAACCAGTTCGGCCACGTCGTCGGATGTGCCCTGACGCTTGACCGGTGCCGATGCCTCGAGCGCCCGGCGCGCCTCGTCCTTGGTGTGGATGTTGTGTACATCGGTGTCGATCATGCCGGTACAGACCGCGTTGACCCGGATGTTGGGGCCGGGTTCCTTCGGCGAGGCCGCCTCTTTTGCGTTGCCAAGGTCGAGGACCGCGTACACCGCATCCTTGTTGAGGTCCATGGCAACCAGTTCGAAGCCTTTCTTCCGAAGGTTCTCCGCCATGTTGCCGCCCATGAGGCCGAGGCGATTGTCCAGGCGTTTGATCTCGGCGCGCATCTGGGTGCGCAGCTTGATTCCGATGTGGAATGCTTCGCCTTGTGCTTGCCCAAACCGGTCCAAATGCTCTGACGCTGCCTCGGCGCAAAAGCGGGACGGCACGCAGCAAGACCTTGCGAAAAAGGGTCAAACGCGGTCTGCGGCAACACGCTGCGCACAGGTGGCGAAACGGCCTATGTCATGCATGTCTTCATCCGGTTGCAATGGCTGTTCCGCGTGCCCGTGACGGCGCGGATGGTCCTGTATCTCGACCTGCCGGTGAGCCCGGTCTTCAGCCTTTTGCTGGCCCAGGAACTGGTGAAGTTCGCCTCGTTCCACCGGCGCCTACGCGCGAGCCCCTTACGGATCCAGTAGGCCGGGCAGCGTGAGGGAAATCGCCGGGACGAAGGTGATCAGCATCAGCGCGATGAGGATCGCGATGTAGAACGGCCAGATCGTGCGCACGGCCTTCTCCATCGGCAGCTTGCCCACGGCGCAGCCGACGAACAGGCAGGCGCCCACCGGCGGGGTGCACAGGCCCAGCCCGAGGTTCACCAGCAGGATCATGCCGAACTGGTAGGGATCGACGCCAAGGCTGTTGGCGACCGGCAGGAAGATCGGCGTGCAGATCAGGATCAGCGCCGCCATGTCCATGATCATGCCGAGGATCAGCAAGACGAGGTTGATCAGCAACAGGATCAGGATCGGATTGTCGGTCAGCCCGGTCATCAATTGCACGGTCTTCGTCGGGACCTGGTAGAAGGTCAGCATGTAGGCAAAGGCCCCGGCGCAGGCGATCAGGATCATCACCATCGCCGTGGTGCGCACCGATGACCGGACGGCGAGACGGAAGTTGTCCCATGTGATGTTGCGGTAGACCAGCAAGGTCACGACAAAGGCGTATATGGCACCGAAGGCGCCGGACTCGGTCACCGTGAAGATGCCCGACAAGACGCCGCCCACGATGATCACCGCGGTCATCAGGCCCGGAAGCGCGCTGAAGAAGCTGAAAGCCAGCGCCTGCCAGCCCGGAAAGACCTCGGCCCGGTAGCCGCGGCGCACGGCGACAATGTAGGCCGCCAGCGCCAGGCACAGACACATCAGGATGCCCGGTATGACCCCGGACAGGAACAGTTTGGAAATCGAGATGCCGCCGCCCGCGGCGATGGCGTAGATGATCATGTTGTGGCTGGGCGGGATGATGATGCCGGCAATCGACGAGGTCACGGTCACATTGACCGCGTAATCCGCGTCATAGCCCTTTTCCTTCATCACCGGCACCAGGATCGACCCCAGCGCCGAGATGTCGGCCACGGCCGAGCCCGAGATGCCGCCGAACAGCATCGAGGAGAAGACGTTGACGATGCCAAGGCCCCCGCGCACCGCGCCCACCGCCGCAGAGGCGAACTTGACCAGCCGCATGGCGATGCCGCCGTGGAACATCAATTCTCCGGCGAAGATGAAGAACGGAATCGCCATCAGCGAGAAGACGTTGATGCCCGAGATGATCCGCTGAAACCCGATCATCAGCGGCAGGCCTTCCCACCAGAAGGCGGCAAGGGCCGCGATCCCCAGCGCGAAGGCCACCGGCACCCCGATCACCACGCAGAGCGCGAACAGCCCCAGCAAGACAAGCAGCCCCATGATCGTTCCCTATTCGAAAGTGTCGCTGCGCAGGTCGCGCCGCTGCGCCAGGCGCAGCAGGTGACCCAGCGAGAAAAGCATGATCAGCGCGCCGCCGATGGTCAGCGGCAGCGACCGCAACCCCTCGGGCAGGCTGATGAGCGGGATCTGCGAGCCCCACTTGAAGACTGTCAGCCGCGCCCCGTAGACCAGCATCAGGCAGCCGAAGCCTGCCAGAAACAGGTCGGTCGCGATCACGAATACCGTGCGCAGCCGGGCCGGGACCGCGGTACGGATCGCCGTGACCGCAAGGTGGGTGTGTTCGTGCACGCCCACGGCCGCCCCGAGGAAGGCGATGACCATGACCAGCAGCAGCGCGACCTGTTCCACCCAGGTCGGGGTGGCATTCAGGACATAGCGGCCAAAGACCAGCCAGCCAAAAATCACTGTCAGGCCCACCAGCGACAGGCCGGTGATGATCCTGCAGATCGCGGCGACGGCGTCCAGCATGCGGTCTATCGGTAACTTGCGCCCCATCGGTGCAAGCGGGTCGTCCCGGTCGGTCATTGCGTCCACCTTCAACAAAAGGCACCCCGGCGGTGTAGCCCGCCGGGGTGCCGACAAGCCGTGGGATCAGTCGGTCGACTGGATCAGGTCAACCAGCGGACGAAGCTCCGGATTGTCCTCCAGGTAGGTTTCGTAGACCGGCGCCATCGCCTCCTGGAACGGGGTCTTGTCGGCGATCTCGTTGGTCACGACGCCCGCGGCTTCGACCTTTTCGCGGCTGGACTCCTCGCGCGCGGCCCAGAGCTGGCGCTGCAAGACCGCCGATTCCTGTGCCGCTTCCGTGACGGCCGCCTTCATCTCGTCCGAGAGCGCGTTCCAGGCATCGGCGTTGACGCAGACACATTCGGGGATGATCAGGTGCTGGCTGAGCGAATAGTAGCCCGCGACCTCGAAATGCCCGGTGGATTCATAGGACGGCCAGTTGTTCTCGGCCCCGTCGACGACACCGGTCTTGAGCGACTGGTAGACTTCGGAGAAGGCCATTGGCGAGGGGTTGCCGCCCAGCTTGGAGATCATGCCGGAGTAGAGGTCGTTGTTCATCACGCGGACCTTCATGCCGACCACGTCCTCGGGCGTGTTGATCGGTTTGTCGCCGTTGTAGAACGACCGCGCACCGGCATCGTACCAGGCCAGCGGAACAAGGCCCTTTTCGGCCATGCCCGCGGCGATCATGTCACCGGCCTCGCCGTTCAGCACGCGGAACATGTGGTCCGTGTCCTTGAAGATGAACGGCAGCGAGACGACGTTGGCTTCGGCTGCGATCGGGCCGATGGGGCCAAGGTTGAAGTTGCCGATGGCCAGACCACCCAGGCGCACCTGCTCGATGGCGTCGGGCTGGCTGCCCAGCGTGCCGCCGTGGAACATCTGCAAGGTGATCTCGCCGCCGGTCTTTTCCTCGACCAGCTCGGCGAACTTGTCCATCGCGACGGTGTTCGGATAACCCTCGACGTGAATGTTCCATCCACGCCAGTTCTCGGCACTGGCCGCCGTTCCGGCAATGGCCATCGCGGCGATTGCACCGATGAATGATGCGTTCAGTTTCTGGTACATGAGATCCTCCCTAAGGTTTCGTTACCAGGTTTTCCGCGGACAGGCTTTGGCCGAACGCGAGTCGGCCTTTACCGTGGCGGATCTTAATATTCCTGAAAGGCTTGCGGGACCGCCGGGCCGAACCTGTTCGGCCCCGCGTTTCAACGCCCTGCCCTTGCCTGCCGCGCGGGTCGTCTTCGACCGACGACGCGGCAGCCTCGTGTCTTCCTCCTCCACTTCCCTGAATTGGGGACTAGTATCCCAGCCTTGTCAATATCGAATCTTGCTGGCAGGATGCCTTGACAGCGGGCGGCACCGTCTCTGGTGTCCATCGGTGGTTTTCATGCGGCCATACAGAGAACGGGACGCAGCAAGTGTCGGGGGAGTTGCGCGATGCAAAAGACGACCGAGGCGCTGATGCCGCGAACCACGACCGACATCGTGTTCGACACCCTGCAGGACGAGATCCTGACGCTGAAGCTGCTGCCGGGGACGCGCATTTCCGAAGCCGAGGTTGCAAACCGGCTGGGAGTCTCGCGGCAGCCTGTGCGCGACGCGTTCAACCGTCTCGGGAACCTCGGGTTCCTGCTGATCCGGCCGCAACGTGCCACCGAGGTCCGTGGCTTCTCGATGCCCGAGATCGAGAATGCGCGCTTCATCCGCCTCACGGTTGAACTGGAGGTGATCGAGCGGGCCTGCGCCGCCTGGGATCAGGACTGTGCCACCGCGCTCGATGCCATCATCGCCGCACAGGAAGAAACGGCGGCCGCCGGTCAGACCGAGCGCTTTCACGCGCTCGATTACGCGTTCCACAGCCATATCTGCAAATGCGCGGGACAGCCGCTGGCCTTCGAAACGATCGAACGCTGCAAGCGCGCCATCGACCGCCTGTGCGTGCTGAGCCTTGGCAAGGCGCACGAAGTCACCGGGATCCTGAGGGAACACAAGCTGATCGCCGCCGCCCTCGCCGCCGGTGCGGCCAGCGAGGCGCGGGAGGTTCTCCGGCAGCACCTGACGCGGCTGGACGACACCATTGCCGAAATCCATGCCGAGCACTCGGAGTATTTCGAGTGACGCGCCCCGTCAGTAGTTCCACATGGTCCCGTCCTGCAGCCGCACCACCGGGTGACTGCCGGGGGCGTAGCTGTAGCGCGCGGCCTCTGTCTCATCGAAACCCACGCCAAGGCCCGGCGCATCGCTGACATAGACCATGCCGTTCTCCATCCGTTGCTCCGAGGGGAACAGCGCGTCACATTCCGGCGTGCCCAGCACAAGGTACTCCTGAATGCCGAAATTCGGCGCCCAGGCGTTCAGATGCGCCTGCGCCGCCATCGAGATCGGCGAGTGGCTGGGCGCGCCGTGAAAGCCCGTCCTGACGTGGTGCAACCCGGCAAGGTCGACGGGACACCCTATGGAAGGGTCAGAGATTGCTCTCTCTTCAAAGGGGTGGAATGGTGGGTGATGAGAGGCTCGAACTCTCACATACACATAACAATTCAATGACTTACGCACCACTTTGTAACACTGGACCGGAGCGAGTTCTGTAACGCAACGTGATGTCTCTATCCGGCCCTGGCGGCGGCTGTCCGAGACAGGTGATTTCCACGAGCGGACAGGTCAAGTGCATATTCCCGGTCAGGAGAATCGCAAGTCGCCCTAAGTAGGTCACAGAATTGCACCACAGCACCGGCACCAAGGAGTACGTCGGCCAATGTGTTTGATGGCGCTGTACGGGCTTGTTTTCGACCTTCTCGACGGTACTGTCGTTCTCAACCTCACTCGAAACCTTGGACGCCCGCGCCGAACGCCTTTGGGCTTCATGGGCATCTCGCACGGCAGCATTCATGGCGCGGTTGAGCTTGAATGTCTCGGCGCCAGGAAAGGTCTTAGCCAAGCGGCGCCGCTCTTCCGCGTGTGTGCGGATGTCGTAAGCATTAAGCGCGTATTCGGCGGCGCCACGACCATGGCAAACACGACGAGAACCGAACTGGCGCGCTGCTTTGGCAGCAAGAACACGACCACCAGCCGCGCGCAAGGCACGTTGGACCATCTCGAAGTCATGGGAGCCGGGAATGACGAGGCCGTGGACGTGCAGGCGTCCACGCGGATAATTGGCGTTTTTCATTGGGTCGGACAGACCCAAGGCTACTGCGAGCCGCAGATCGGTGAGACCGGCTTTGCGCAACGCGGTGTTGATGCGCTTCATGACGTAGGCCATCGGGTCTGAATGCTTCATCGCAGCAGCGTGCTCGCGATCGCCCAGGTGGAAAGTGACGGCGCGCCCCTTGGAAAGTTCTGCGAGATCCCCTGCCCCGAGAAACTTGTCGCCGGCCGTCCAATCTCGCCAGCGACCCGGGAAGACGCGCTCAGGTTTGGTGCGGCGCGGCTCGATAAGATACTTGCGCACCTCGGGCAAGACGCGCTCTGAAAGTTCCGCTGGCGTTCGGCGATAGAGGATGGGCGTCGGCGTCGTCGAATTTGAGATGGACGTCGTCATAGCGGGCTTCATCGGCGTCTGGTAGATAACAGCAGGGCATGCTGGTACCGTGTACAACGACGGGGTGTACTTATCCCCTACCGTTACGAGCCCAACTGTACTTATCCCCTACCGTTACGAGCCCAACTGAACGATTCCTGTTGAGACAGGCCTCAACAACCTTGTTTCTATGGCAGAGATACGGTTGCGAAGGCTGCAAATCCGGACGTGATTTGTCGTCGGTCGCGCAAGCGCGCTCAAGCTCCTCCAAGAATGCATCAAGCTCAACGAGAGTGGGGTCACGATGGCCTCCACAGATCTCGATGTCTTGCACGGCCCTTGTCTGGGTATCTGGCTCCACGACTTCGGCTACCGCGGCGATGCTCTCAGCCAGAAGCTGATCGACCGTCATTTTAGGTCTGATCCCGTAGTCACAAGAATCTGCAGCCATGGCGTTGGTTGTCACTTTGTTCACGCTGGCCCTGCATTCCTACTTGGTCCGCACGACCGAGAAATCCTTAGACAGGAAACGAAAACGCTCATTTCTGTTGATCCCGATCTGATCTTGCGGCGGCATCGATCAGCTCGGACAGTTCAAGGGCCAGGTCCGGCGTGAACTGCTTCGGTTCATCGGTATCATGCGGCACGAAAACGGCGACAGAGCGGGTAATTCCCCTTACGGCGAAACCATCATCCGTGTTGATGATAGCCGTCTTCCGCGGCTTCGGGTCGCCCACATAGGTGCGGATCGCTTCCGCCAGCTTCCTCGCTCCTTCAAGGGTGAAACGCTCAAGCGGGCCACCGTCGAGCCGAAGCAAGATCGCACTGCCGTCTGACGCGTCGATCCGCATGATCTCGATGCCGGGCATGACATTCTCAAGGCGATATGCTTCGCGCAGAGCTTTGAACGCTGCCCCAAGCGTGGCGGAAAACGTCGTTTTCCCTAGCGCGTCACGCAACTGCGCAAGCTGGTCGTACCGGTCAATTGGCAGCTTGATCATCTTGGTCTCGGGCACAGCGGAACGCTCCATTCACTCCAATATCAACATAAAGGTAAACCCTTTTGATTGCAATTGAAATGAAGCGGCGCGGGCGCAACAAAAACGTCGAACCGTCTCATTTTATCAGCGCTATACATCATACGTTCGACGAACTGGCGGTCAGTAGTCTCGACCAGAAGAACAGGGCCTGCAACGACTGCAATCAAGCGACATGATATTTCCAAGCAGCAAGGGCGGCGCCTTGTCCGACATGACCATCTCCGCTGTAATGCGGCGTATCAACGAGACAGAGGCGGAGACCACCGCAGGTCGTCCCGAGTTCCTGGATGCCCGGACGAGCCGTCCAGCAGTCCCGCACGGGATGCGCTCGACCTTTCGCGACTGGGTAGCCGAGAAAACAGATTACCCCTCTGAAATGGCCGAGATCGCGCTGTCCCACCGAGTCGGATCGAAGGTTGAGCAGGCCTATCGCCGGTCCGACATGTTCGAAAAGCGGCGTCAGATGATGGAGCGTTGGGCGATGTTTGTTGGCGCGCCACGTTAGAGCATCTGCAACGGTTCCTGGGTACTTCTGACACGGGGGCGGCGGTGTTTCGTCCCGCGGTTCATCCCCGCGTGTGCGGGGAACAGCCCGGTGCCGTCGCTGACCGGCAGCAAGACGGCGGTTCATCCCCGCGTGTGCGGGGAACAGCCGCTGGCGATCACCTCCGGCCACTGGAGCGCCGGTTCATCCCCGCGTGTGCGGGGAACAGCCGGTAATCGTGGTGGTGCCGGTGATATAGAACGGTTCATCCCCGCGTGTGCGGGGAACAGAGCTTTGCCATTGCGCTGTCTGACGTGTCCGTCGGTTCATCCCCGCGTGTGCGGGGAACAGTCGGGTCGCGGTTCATTCACTCGAACACGGGCCGGTTCATCCCCGCGTGTGCGGGGAACAGGTCCATCAGGACCCAGACGCCGTTTGCATCGACGGTTCATCCCCGCGTGTGCGGGGAACAGTTCAGCAACGGCTACGGCTGGGCCTACAATCCCGGTTCATCCCCGCGTGTGCGGGGAACAGCCGAGCGGCCCCCACTGGCCTAGCGCCCTGCGCGGTTCATCCCCGCGTGTGCGGGGAACAGCGCCTGAGCCGTTATAAGGCATTGGCTGTCTCCGGTTCATCCCCGCGTGTGCGGGGAACAGGCCTTTCTCTGGCGCTCGATCCGATCTGCCAGCGGTTCATCCCCGCGTGTGCGGGGAACAGCCCGAACCGGAGACACCAGACCATGGCATTCACGGTTCATCCCCGCGTGTGCGGGGAACAGGCGGCAACCTCGGCTTTCATTGTTTCGATGTTCGGTTCATCCCCGCGTGTGCGGGGAACAGGTGCACGTACTCCTCCGCCACGTCGAACACGTCGGTTCATCCCCGCGTGTGCGGGGAACAGAACTCGGTGGCCGAGATTAACACGCCGATCATCGGTTCATCCCCGCGTGTGCGGGGAACAGGGCTTTCGCAAGCCGATCATCCACGCCCTCGCCGGTTCATCCCCGCGTGTGCGGGGAACAGCTTTCTCGTGCGCACTGGCTGTTTCTTTCGGACGGTTCATCCCCGCGTGTGCGGGGAACAGTCTTCCTGTAGACACTTGTTCTATCGAATTATTCTCAATGTCAAAGAGCGTACCGATAAGCCGGTGGTGGTCAGCGCGTCACTCTGGGCGTTCCGGCAGAAAGCTAACGAGCTTCAATCCGTCAAAGTCCACAGGGGTCCGCCGGTTCCGTCCGACCGTCCTGAAATCGTAACCCTGATCTGTCGGGGCTTTCCAGACCATGACAGCATCGCCGACATCAATACTGCCCAAGACCTGCTCCCAGACCATCTCTCTCGTACGTGTGGAATAGTTTCCCACGTAGACTCCAGCGCGGATCTCGACCAGCCAGGCGGCCAGCCGACCGCGCAATCGCGGCGGCGCGTTTGAGACAACAACGACCATCATCCCCTGTGTCCCGCGTCTCCAGATTGCGGATCCTCAAAGGCTGTCGGCATGGCTTCTGGTGGAGGATCGGGGCGCGTGAGCTCTCCTGCGCTGAGAACATCATCGATTGCAGGTATGATACGATTCAGGAGCCCCGACTTGCGAAACGAGTCCCGACACGCCAAGCGGACTGCCCTATCGGGAGGCATATCGAGCTTCCCCTTCGCGGCTTGTCCCGCGATACGGAAAGCCTCGGGCACGACAGTCTCCAGCTTGAACAGGTCGGCGATGTCGTAAACGAAAGACAAGGGTTTACCGGAGTGCAAGAAGCCGATGGCGGGTGCATATCCCGCGGCGAGGACTGCCGCCTCGGTTAGCCCGTGCAAGCAGGCCGTCGCAGCCGACAGGCAACGGTTCGGCGTGTCCCCAGCCTCCCAGTCCGCGGGATCGTAACGACGACGTTTCCAGTCGACACCGTACTGTGCAGCCAAAAGAGAATAACTCTCCCTAACTCGCACACCCTCTATCCCACGAAGCTGATCGATGGAACGGCGTGATGGCGCGTCTTCTCCGAAGCGCATCGCATACATCTTACGTACAACGCGCAATCGGGCCGCATCGTCGAGCGCGATGCGCGCTTGCCAGAGCAGCTTGTCAGAGCGCGCGCCGCCGGGCTGACCCGCAGAGTAGAGACGCACACCACCTTCGCCTATCCATGTTATGAGCGTGCCGACACGTGCTGCCAGTGAAACTGCCGCATGGCTGATCCGCGCTCCCGGCTCCAGCATAATCCCGGCAAGCCCGCCGACTGGAATCTGCGTCCGGGTACCATCTGCATTGACGGCGACGAAAGCCCCGTCAAGCACGTCCAGGCGCGCGCGTTCAACGAATACCAGCGACGCGCGATCTTTGAGCGGGATAGGCTTGGGAGGAGCAAGCCCAGGTAGACCACTTCCGCCTCCTCCCCTGCCCTTTGTCAAGGGGTGCGGCGGATCAGCATGAGTCCGCAGCCAAAGGCTTTTGCCCGCCCAAAGCCCAGGCCTACCCGGGCAATGAATGACGCCGGGTCTGTCACTTCCAGATGACCGGCCAGTTCCAAGATGCCAAACTGAGGTTGGCCTTTCCGCGGTCCACGGTGCCCCGCCAAAACCTCGGTCGCGTAATCCTCCGCGTATGCGTCACAGACCCGGAAACCCGCGTTTTCGCCTTGACGCGCAAGCCACTCGGACCCGGCGCGAGATGCTATGTCCATACGGTTATTTGCACGCTCGTCCGAAGGGATCGCGTGTAGTTCGTCCATGACAACATCCACACGCCGCCCGCCGCGTTTCATCCTGGTTGCATTCGCACGCAGGCGGAATGCCAGCCTCTCCCCCGGCTCCAGCTGCGGTTGGAACGGCCGGGTATCATGCGGTTCGAACAGATCCGTCTGAAGAGGCGGTCGTTCTGAGAGGGCAAGAAAGGTGTTCTCATTTTCTTTTCGCCAGAGGAAATCGCGCCGGCGATCGGGATGATCTGCAAATACAGACCAGAGAAGGTTATGGGCCGCCGACCTACGCTGCCCCTGCTCGGCGGCGGGCATCAACAAGGGGGCGAGGGCGCGGGCCGAGGGGGTACGCGCCACCCTGATGCGACTAAGATACAGGCTCATGCTGCGCCTCCGGCAACGATTTCGACGGCGCGACGAGCGACCCGGCGCTCTCCATGGTGCCATCGCCGGCGGTCAAGCGGAACATCATGCACGAGATCACCCGCAGGGTCCGAAACAATCAATGTTCGGGCGATTGCATAGTCACGCCAAGGCGGGAGATTTAGGTGACACAGCGCATTCTCCGGCGTGTCGGCCTCGACGATCTTTGCCCCGGTCGGGGCGCACAGCGGGCAGGACTTACGTCCGAGGTAGAGCGTGAACCGAGGGGTCCGCAGTGCTAACGCGATGCTTTCCAGCCCCTCCCCCGCGACGGCAACACCGAACATGCAATCGGCCCTATAGTCACGCAAAGTGATGCTAGTATTGGTTCGCGACCCTGCGTCCCGCAGCGCTTCAGGCCGCGAGTTCGGCGCTTTGATCGCGGATGACGGGACAGTCTGCACTGTGTGGTAGTCACGGAGGGGAACGCCAGCGTCAAAGATTGCAACCGAAATGTCCAGCGCATCGAGCGCGGAGAAATCCCCATCTCGCCGGATTCCCAGAGCCGCCCCCATGAGGCCAATGATCGACGAACGGCCAGGCCATGTCAAAGAACCGCGCCGTTCATGACCGGCCAGTTCACCCATCGCGCTCAGGCTCGCATTCAGCCCAAAGATCAAGAACCGCTGCATCACACGCCCCGCATGGCCTCGACGGCAAAGCGCACGATCTCGTCCAGTGTTCCTTCACCCGTTAGCGTGTCGAGCTTACGGAAATCCTCGGCCTCTCCACCAAAGTAGCACTTGTCGATCCGTTCGACGGTCTGTTCCATCGCCCGCACCGAGCCGGTTTCCAGTTCATTCACCCCCAGCGCGCGCAGCTTGCGTTCCACTGGAGTAAAGAAGGCGCCCGACAGGTCGCGTGGCGCGCGGGAACCGCGCTCGGCCCGGATATGGTAGGCCATCGGGTGATGCGCAAAGCTGTTCTGCTTACCACGAGGCGTGGTCTGAGCGATGGCCCGCGCGAGGGCCTCGACTCCCTTAGCAGCCAGTTCAATGTTCCCGTCGAGGTTCTCGTTCAGAAGGTCACAGTTCACGCAGACATACTGGTAGTAGATACCGGAGCCGAAGGCGGTCTCGCCCAGGTGCCCGGCCCCTGTGTCCTCTTTCTTGTTGAGGTCATCGACTGCCGAGAACCAGTCTTCCTCTGCCTGTGCAGTATGGGTGGTGATAGCGTGAGCCACCTGTACGGCAGCATCGCGGTTGAAGTCGGCATCATCCGCAAGCATTCGCCCGAACATAGCGATGTCCACCGCACCGTCCGCCTTGCGCAGGATCAGCTTCTTAAGATCCTTCGGCTTCGGCAGTTCCTCGCCGTCGACGATTTTGTCGGCCCATTCCTCCGCCTTCTTCCATTCAGCAGGCGAGATGAAGGCAAGCGTTGTCGCGCGGGTCTCTTTGCCCTCGCCCTTCTTCACGGTCTCCAACTTGCCGAAGAGCCCCGCCACCTCGCTGGCTGCATTGCCCGCATCCTTCTCGTTCACACCTTTGTCGAGCAGGTATTCGACCAACCGGCCGTGCAAGTGTTTCGTCCGTGTGCCCCTGTTGTCCTTTAGATCCAGGGCAAAGAAACTGCTTTCGCGCAGGGCTCGCTTGAACGACTGGGAAGACATACGCAGACGCGGCACACCCCCGACCACGGCCTGCTTGGGGCGTCCCTGGTCGTCGCGGTTCGGGTTGGAAGGGCCATAGCGCGTCAGCAAATGGAATTGCACGAAAGTGGTCATTCTGTCGGTTCCTCGGAGTTCTTCTGAGGCGCGTCGGCCCCATAATATTGAAAACACCAGCGCGGGCGGGCCGCGCCCCAATGCAGAAGATCGGCAGCCAATGCCGCCACATTGCAGCGCCTGTCGGCCATCGAGATGGCCCGGCGCAGTTGCGCGGTCAGGTCATCGCCCTCAGCGCGCATCAATCGCTGAAAACGCAGTTGCGATAGCATGGGATCGTCACCACCCAAACGGCTGGCAAGAGGCTCCGACGAGGTTTCTCGCACCTCGGCCAGCAGCACGGCCAGGCGCACAATCTCCTTGGCGTTGTGTGGCCGTAAATCCAAGTCACGCGCCAGCTCCTGCACCCGGGGTTCGCTCAAGACCACCATCGGCGCCGCACGGCGCAACCGGGCGACAAGCGCGCGTGCAGCGGGGACGTCGCGTTGCCCAATGTTCACAGTCCACCAACCCAGCGCGACGGCTCCCGGCGCTTTCGATTTCTCGCTCATGCCGCCTTTCCTTTCTTCTTCACTGGCAGTTCAAGGCCGAGAGCATTGAAAATCGCCTGCCCCTGCTTGCCGTAGCCTGCGAATGCCATGCCGAGGTATTTCCGCGCGTCGACAATTCGCTTGATGGCAGGCATATCGCGCAGCTCGATCCCTGGCACGGAGAGGACATCGAACTGGCGAAGCGCCTGTTTCCGCAGGTCGTCGAGCCAGATCGCAGAAGGATTTCCGCCTTCCTGCACGGCATCCAGATGTTCGAGAAAGCGGCCCTCGGTCTCAGCAAAGAACCTCTCGCGCTCCACCTCCCTCGCCTCGCCCTTTGACAGGACCGGCACCAAGGCGTCCCTCAGCGCGGCCGCCGAGGCCTCGGCTGCATGGATCAAGCCAACGAGAACGTCTTCGGCATCCAGATCGAGGTCGAGATACGGCTGTTTCGACAGCACGAACTCACGCGGTTTCATGTTGTCCATTGACCAGCCCGCCACGATGACCGACCCGCCACCTCGCCGCTGGCCCCAGGCCGACAAGTTGAGCGCGAGCTCCTTCAGCGAGTCATGCGATACTTGTGCCAGCACCCCCAGCCAGTTTCGAAACCCGAACCGTCCAGCGCGCGGATGTTTCGGCAGCCACTCCGCCCCCTCCTTGAGCCGGTAGTATGGGCTGAAAGGATGCTTCCACCCCGCGTAATTGGATCCCCAGGGTTTCTGGACAACGCCGACGACAGCGGCCTCTTCGGCCACCAGCCTGAGCCGCCGTGGCATACCAAAGAAAGCTTCCACATCGAACAGCCGATCCGGCGGGTGCCGTTCTCGTCCCGACTTGTCAGACAGGACCGTCGGACGCATCCAGGGCAGATATTCAAGACGGCTCGGCTCTCCATCGGGAACATTGGCCCACACAAGCTCCCAGAGCGGACCATCCTCCTCGCGCGGTTCGATCAGCGTGACCAAGGGCCCGCCGCCGCGCATAGAAGTCCGATTGCCCGCCCCGCCAGACGGGGCAAAAGCCTGAAACGTGTATAGCGCCATTGCGGCCACCGGCAGGTCTAGCGCGGAATAACGCCCCCGGTGCACCAAGACATCGGCATTGTTCCTGGCCGTATTTGCCCCGGCGCTGTCGATGAACAGCATGTCGACCGGATTAGCCGCACCATCCAATGGCTCCAGATCCTGCAGAAACAGCGGGCCTTCCCCCACAAGGTTAAAGGCTGGCGCATAGGCCGACAGGCGGTCGCAAAGCCGCTCGGGATCGGGCGCATCACGCGCCTGCCAATCTTCGGCATCGGCTGGCGGGTCTGCTAGAAAGACCATTCCGATTAACAATTCCAGGCAAGCGACATTCATGTCTGCGCGCGGCCAGTCCGGCCCGACGACATCCGATTGGGCCATTTGCCAGGGAGCAATGACCCTTCGGGAGCCATCAGAAGTCCGCACAGGAATCCAAGGATCTTCAATCAGATTTAACAAATGAACAACCTCCACTAAGGAATGGCGAAAGAACACCATCGACCCGAGTTCGCGTAAAGGGGGCATTTTTCAAAGCACGACAGCTTTTGTCATGGCCCAGTGTTTAGCGGAGTAGCAAACAATCTTGGCCATGGCATTATCCCCCCATCCGCAAGGCCTCGATTATACGTCTGCTCATCGGCAATCAGTGGAAAACGAGCCCTATTTCCGCGTGATAGCGCAATCCCTCGCAAATCTGACCATCGTCATCCACCGGACAAACCCTGACGGCATTTCGTTTCCACTCTGGCCAATCCCGTGTGACCGCAAGAATCTCGTCGGCGGTTTGGTCAGGCAACGGTAGCGACTCCAGTCGCCTCCGCCTTGCCGAGACCTCAGACAACGCCCAAGCTTCGTTGTCGGTACAGTCCTTGGCCCACGGTACCAGCCCCCCGGATGTACGCCGCGCCAAGACCAGCGTCAGTGTTTCGTCACCCAGACGCGTCGGATAGGTCGCGTCATCATCCCCCCGTCCGCCCTGTCGGTATCCCTTTTGCAGGTCTATGAGGTTGTGCAGCGCCTGCGTCCTTTTCGCCTGATCCTTGCCCATGACTTCGATCTCGGCCCTGTCCAGCACCTCCGGCACCACCTCGGCTTCCGGACCATGCACTGCCTCTATCAGCGAGCGCAGCCCGTCTGGCGCCTCAATGCGGCCGCGCTCGAATACCACACGCGCGGCGCGCCACGTGTCCGCAATCGAGTAGACCCAAGCCCCCCGGCCCAGAACTGGCTGCAACCAACGTTCATCGGAGACACAAGAAGGGTCCGCAGAAAGAACATGTAAGACAGGAAAAGGAACCGGGCGCCTTTCTCGAGGCCGCTCTGCCATATGCCGCCAAAGTCGCCCGGCGCGCTGGATTAGGCCCGCGACCGGGGCAATGTCGGTCACCATGACATCGAAGTCGAGGTCGAGCGAGGCTTCGAGCACCTGTGTCCCCACGAGGACAAACCCTCGCCGGCCCTCGCCGGCCTTTCCGGCACGCGCCAGCACCTCAGCCTCTATCCTCTTGCGATCACACAGAGCAAAGCGCGCGTGCAAAAGCCTGGCCTCGATGCCCTTGTCTCGCAGCTTCAAAACCGCATCGATGGCTTCATCCACCGCATTGCGCACCCAGACACAGGCCGCCCCCGCGTCCACGCCGTCCGCGATTACCTGCAACGCGGCAGGAGCATCCGGCAAGCGATCGACTGTTACAGGCCCCTTCCTCGGTCGCTTGTCCGGGGGAAAAACTGTAGCCGCATCCCCACCCGCGACCGTCAAAGCAGGGTAGGACGGATCATCGGATGACCCGCCATATGTCGCCAACAGCATGTCGCGCAGTTCCAGCGGCAAGGTCGCCGTCAACAGGATGGCCGAGCCGCCGGCAGCGCGGTGCATCTGCAAAAGGCGCTCCAGTTCCTTGGCGACGTAGGGTTCTCCCATCTCATGCACCTCGTCGACGATCAGGATCTTCGACGAAAGGCCGAAATGACGCAGTGTCTGATGCCTGACCGGCAGGACCGACAACAGAACTTGGTCGATAGTCCCGACCCCGACATCGGCAAGCAAGGAACGCCTGCGGCTGTCGGCCAACCAGGCTGTGCAGCTTGGCGCGTCCTCACCTGGCGCACCACCCCTCACGAGATCCCCGAACGCAGCAGACAGCCCTGCGCGGCCATGCGCCAACGTCAGGCTTGGTTTCGTAAAGATACGCCCGATCACCTCCGATGCCCTTCCGAACATGGCATCCGCGGTGGCCATCGTCGGCAAGGCCAGATACAGCCCCCTCCCCTTCCCGGCATGCGCCATTCGTTGCGCGAGGATCAGGGCGGCTTCGGTTTTTCCCGCTCCGGTCTCGTCTTCAATGACCGCCAGCATCGGACCGTCGGGCATTGCGATTTCTCCGCAGGCCTGTTGCATCGGGCGAAGCGCGAAATCCACCACACTCCCGGTCTTCACCGTTGTCCCAGCAAGTCCGGCTTCGCGTACGGCCCGCTCTGCGATAATGCGTGATCGGTCGAGATACTCTTCCAGCGCAAGGCCCGGGGCAACGGCTTCGAACCACGTTGTGTTTGAACCAACCCAGTCTGATGCCGCACAAAGACCGGGGAGCCACCAGGAGAGTTGCTTCACGGTATTGCCGGTCAAATTCGACAGAGATGCTTCTGGCCACAGGCCGCAGAATGCATCGATGACCTCGCCGGCGGGGTCTACACCACTGCCGACGGATTTCAGTGTCCGGTGGAACTCCCTTACCTTGGGTGGTTTCGGCAATGTACCAAGTTCAATATTAGGAGGCTTACCATGATGGCCCGCGGTCGCCGCATAAAGCTGCCAGCGATGTAGCGGACGGCCGCCGAGATGTGCTTCCAGACGGTCATCGAACTTGTGCAGCAAGACCTCGGTCAGTTCCCAGTGACGGTGTTCCTGCGGCCGGTCATGTTCGAGCATGTCCCGAAAGCTGTCACTGATCTTGCCCAGATCGTGCAACGCAACCAAAAGGATCAAGGCTTTGCGTAACTCCAATGCAAACGGGAAAGGCGTGATCAAAAGCTCCGCAACCGCTGCAACATCTAGCATGTGGTAGACAGCCGGGTGCGGCGGCGTGCCTTCAACAATGGAACTCTTGCCCGGCCACTCCAACATCAGTGTGGTTCTTTCACCACATTGATAGATCCGAAACCGTTCGAACCGGCACGGAAGGTCGATTTCTGGACCAGCATGGCGCAGCTGTCGAAGTCACCTCTCGGAGAAAGGCAAATGCAACACATGGTCGGCAACTGGGCAATCTCGAGGCGACGGAGCCGGGCGAAGGCGAGGACTACGCGGCCATATTCAGACTGGCGGTAGTCGCCGCGCAGAAGATCCGCCACGGACCAGATGAGGTTTGACAGCTCGGATTGTGACATCATTTATCGCCTGCTCGTGA
>JAXMNQ010000020.1:0-100732 GCA_034670345.1 Paracoccaceae bacterium
TTCTGAAACCGCGCCCGCAGCGCATTCGGCAAAGGTGCTGACATGATACATCCTCCCAAACAGAATGAATCACAGATCAGCAATCATGGGAATCCCTCACGATTCAGGTTTCGCGTCGGGTGCTTTAACGCCGATCAATCGCCTCTTCGTCACACAGCGCCTCGGCCCATTTCCGGACCGCATCGCCGTGGATATCCCCCGGCGCCTCTGCCTGAGAAACCTTGCCCTCTGCGCCCTCTCCGAAATGACGCAGGAACAGGCGCATGACGTGATCGACGCCTTCGGGCAAAATCTCTCTGCAGTCCGCTGCAAAGTAGCGGCCGCGCACATGCGGGCTGGTGATGATTTCGTATGACGGGAAATACACCGAATCTGGAAAGGCCTGAACCGCGTCTTCGGCCACGACGCGCAGAACAGCCTTGGACCATGTTGTCGACGCCAGGACATGGCGCGGGGCGTAGGTCGCGTTCAACGGCACCGGCGAGACGGTCAGGACAATGCGCACCCGAGGGTTCTTCTCCCGGATCAGGGACAGAGCGGCACAGAGATCTTCGCGGCAAGCCTCCACCCCGAAATTGACAAACCCATGACGCTCCGGTGCAAAGCGCCCCCCGGCCACCCCCGGCGCCAAGGGAAACACCGCGCCGTCGCGCCGGTCTTCCCAGGCCTCGGTCAGACCGATGGTGAAGACAAAGACATCCATGTCTTCAATCGCCTGCCGGACGCAGGCCAGATGCTGCCCGCGATCCAGCGCCAGTTCCTCGGCATCGACAAAGCCGCCCGGCTGGACCTGTGGCCGGAACGGATCGACCACGCCGGGTCCGGCCCCGGGAGAGTCCCACACTTTTTCCTTCGGCGTGAACAAACCAAAGGCCCGCTCCAACAACTGCCGAAGCTGCCGTGCGGTGTAAACATTCCCGTACCTGGCAGAGTAAGCGCCGAATTGGTGCCTGCGCGCGGTGTCCTTGTCGACCAAGGGATGCGCCGTTTCGGTGACATAATGCGTAAACCCGGCCTCGGTCAGGGCGCGCGCCACGTGCTGGGCGAAACAGCTGCCCGCCGTGACGATCCTGTCCTTGCGCGAAATCCGGAACGGCGCGGCGACCATTGGGTCGAGAATTCCCGGCTCTGCCACCCCCGGGGCCCTTTTCCAGAACTGGTTGGCTGGCAAGTCCTTGTACGGGTGGGTCATGACGCACTGTCCACAGCGGCGAAAAGCCGGGATTGCATGACACGGCCATAGGCCAGATTGCCGTGCGACGGATCCCGCCCCCAACATGTCGGTGCCAGAAAACCGTCTTCGGTCATGACCTGTTCCGGCGGGGTCACAATCTCTGCACCGCAGGCTTTTGCGTGTTCAGCGTAGACCGCGCATTGCAGCTCATACAGTCTGCGGTGCAAGCCGCGCGGCGCAATGCGGATGCCTGCCCGGCCTTCGAAATGCTTGGGCAAGTCGATCTCTCGATCAATTTCGCGCACCGGCGGCGGCGGCGCAAGAATGAGGCGCTGCGCTTTCGGCCAGGTCCCGAACAGCAAATCCGCGAGCGCGCCCAATTGACCGAAGTCCCGGTCCAGTACGTCTCGCAACACGCTTTCCGGGACAGCCAGACGCGGTGCGCCATCGGGAGTCGGCGCTTCGCTCCCGATTGGACCCAGGCTCCACGGAACCGGATGTTCAAACAGGCCGTGAACATTGTGCTGGTTTCCCATCAGGCACAGACAGACCGCGCGCGGTTTGCGGCCCAAAGCCAACGCGCGAAGGCCCCCGGGAACCCGTCGACCGATCACCGATCCGCGGCGCCCGAGATGGTTGAGGTTGTGGATGGTCATCCGCCCCGACGGGGCGATCTGTTCGGCCAGTCGCAGAGCCTCGACATGGCTGTGGCCGATCAGCAGGATTTCGGATTTCGGTAGGATCACGGGGTCTTTTCTAAAGGCGACAGACCGGAACAGGCTAAGGGGTCTTGGCCGGCCCGGCAATCCTCAACGCGCCTGCCCGCTCTTCTCAGGTCTGTTCCCCGTGCAGTCTGGACGCCGCCAGCGCGCTGATCGCCACCATGACCGCCGCCGTCGCAAGGCAAAGGGCCAGGCCGCCGATCTGGTAGCTGAGACCGGACAGGAGCGTGCCCAGCAACCGCCCCGCCGCGTTCGCCATGTAGTAGAATCCGACGTCCATCGTTACCCGCTCATCCCTCGAAAAGGCGAGGATAAGATAGCTGTGCAAAGAGGAATTGACCGCAAAGAGCGCGCCGAAGATCAACAGCCCGACGATGATCGTCCCTGTCAGCCAGGGGGCTGGCTCCCCGGTCAGGACGACCAGCAAGGCCAGAACAGCCGGAACCACCGTCAGTGACAGGGCCCAGTCCCGCGCGGCGGCCACGATCTCGGACGCGGGCCTTGACGCCGCGCGCAATGCCTTTGGTGCATAGGCCTGCACCGCGCCGTAAAGGATCGTCCAGACCGCCATGAAGCTGCCGATGGTGAAAAAGGCAAAGCGGTTCCCCGCTTCACTGCCATCCGACAGCACCGCGTAGAAATAGACCGGGATGCCGACCACGAACCAGACGTCGCGCGCGCCAAAAAGGAAGACCCGCGCCGCCGACAGCCAGTTCACGTTGCGGTTCTTGGAAAAGACCTCGCGGAACCTGGCACCTTTCTTGCCGGTGGGCAAACCGCCCGGCATCCGCAGGACCAGCGCCAGCAGCACCACCCCCAGGACCGCCGCCATGCCCAGAACCGCCGGGATGAAGCCGAAGAGCGCCAGCATCGCCGCCCCTGACAAGAATCCCAGCCCCTTGATCGCATTCTTGGATCCGGTCAGCACTGCGACCCATTTGAACAAACCGCCCTGCCCCTTGGGCGCCAGCAGCTTGACCGCCGATTTGGCCGACATCTTGGACAGATCCTTGGCCACACCTGACAGGCCCTGCACCGCCATGACAAAGACAACCGAGGCCCCCAGTCCCCAGGCGGGATCAAGGCGGGACAGGGCCAACAGCGCCACGACCTGCAAGGCCAGCCCGGCATAAAGCGTCGAGGTCAACCCGAACCGCGCCGCGATCCAGCCCGCCGAGAGGTTGGTGACGATCCCCGCAAATTCGTAAAGCAGGAACAGGTAGGCCAGTTGCACCGGCGAAAAGCCCAGCGTGTGAAAGTGCAGCAGAACCAGCATCCTGAGCGCCCCATCCGTCAGCATGAAGGCCCAATAGGCAGCGGTGACGGCGATATAGGCGGCAAGGTTGTGGGTGTGATGAGAGGTGGTGGCGGTCATGTCAGAGCTCTGATCAGGAGGAAAACTGGGGTGGAGGGGCGCCGCCCCTCTTGGCCTGCGGCCAATTCACCCCGGGATATTTTCAGACAGAAGAAAAGCCGAAAGTGTCCCTTTGGTCAGAGGCCATTGCCAACCATATGGGCCACATCCACCAACCGGTGCGCATAGCCCCATTCATTGTCATACCATGCGTAGATCTTTACCTGGGTGCCGTTGATGACCATGGTCGAAAGCGCGTCGATGATCGAAGAGCGCGGGTCGTTGGTGTAGTCGGTCGAGACCAGCGGGCGCTCCTCGTATCCGAGGATGTCCTTCAATTCGCCTTCGGCGGCGGATTTGAACAGCGCATTGACCTCTTCTGCGGTGGTTTCGCGCTCCACCTCGAAAACGCAGTCGGTCAGCGAGGCGTTCAGCAGCGGCACGCGCACGGCGTGACCGTTCAACCGGCCCTTGAGTTCCGGGTAGATCAGCGTGATCGCGGTGGCCGAACCCGTAGTTGTGGGGATCAGCGAATTCAGCGCGGACCGGGCGCGGCGCAGGTCCTTGGCGGGCCGGTCGACAATGGTCTGGGTGTTGGTCACGTCATGGATTGTGGTGATCGAGCCGTGTTTGATCCCAAGGCTCTCGTGGATTACCTTCACCACCGGCGCAAGGCAGTTGGTGGTGCAGGAGGCGGCGGTTACGATCCGGTGCTGATCGGGTTTGTAGATATCGTGGTTGACGCCGTAGACGATGTTCACCGCGCCGCCGTCCTTGACCGGGGCGGAAACGACCACCTTTTTCACCCCGCGTTCGAAATAGGGGGCGATGCGTTCGGCGGTTTTGTAATAGCCGGTGCAGTCCACCACCACGTCCACGCCTTCCAGTGGCAGATCCACCAGATTGCGCGCCCCGCAAACCGGGATGCGCGTGCCGTCGATGGTGATGCTGTCGGCATCGGTCGAGAAATCCGCATCCCAGCGCCCGTGCACCGTGTCGAATTCCAAGAGATGTGCGTGCATCGCCGGATCGCCCACCGCGTCGTTCAGAAAGGCAATGGTATCTCCGGCCTTCAGCATCGGCCTCACGATCAGTTTCCCGATGCGGCCAAGGCCGTTGACGGCATAGGTGGTCATGCGAAGTCCTTCGTATTGGCGATGTCGTCGATCTGCGCCTGCAGACTGGTGCGATCCAGAGTCGCGATGGGCAGGGCCGCGAAACCCATGATCCGATTGCGCAGCGCGCCGTAGACCTGCTGGAACGCCAGCAGCCTTTCCGCCACGTTACCTTCGGCCTTGACCGGATCAGGCTGGCCCCAGTGGCCGGTCACAGGCTGGCCCGGCCAAGGCGGACATTCCTCGTTCGCGGCGCGGTCGCAGACGGTAAAGACAAAATCCAGCCTCGGCGCGGCCTCACCCTGGAACTCCGATATGTTCTTGGACCGCAGGTCGGACACCTCGTGCCCCTTGTCCTGCAACACCTGCAGGGCTGTCGGGTTCAACTCGCTATAAGGGCGTGTTCCGGCAGAGTGGACCTCGAACCGGTCACCGCCGATCGCGCGCAGCAGCGTTTCGGCAAAGATCGACCGGGCGGAATTCCCGGTGCAGATGAAGAGCACTTTGTATTTTCGGTCAGCCATATTGGGTTCCTGAGCAAAACTGGGAAGGCAGACCTCCGGTCGGCCGCGGCAGCAATCGGCCCAGAGATAAGTCATCACGGCGCCGGCGCCCCGGGTGTCAGCGGTGTAGCGCAGCGACGTCCCGCTACGTGTCTGCGTGATCAGCCCCGCGCCGCGCAACTGCGCGAGCGCCGCCGAAAGGCTGGAGGCCGGCAGGTCCAGCGCCTCGGCAATCTCACCTGCGGCCACTCTGTCCGGGTAACGCCGCATGAGCAGGCGAAACACGTCCAGACGACGCGGATGGGCAAGGGCCGAGAGGGCGGTGAGTGTCTCTTTTTCCATATTTCCGGAATTACGGAATTAATTTGAGCCGCACAAGGTGGATTCTCATGGCACAGCCGATTTTCCGATCCGGCAGACCTCCATTGGCACTGGGTAACCATTTCATGTTACGCAGCCGTGACAGCGCCCGCCGGGGCGCCCCGGCCGCAGAAAGGGAGCCCATGACCAACCGCCACGCCTTTGCCGACTGGCTGAACGACACCAATGACGTGACGCAGACCTTTCTGGCCGCAGGCCGCATTCCCGGCCTGGTGAATCTGGGCGGCGGGCTGCCCGATCCCTCGACCTGGCCCGTGCGGGAGCTGTCGGAATTCGCGGCCCGCGCGGTGGCCGATCACCCCGACGACACGCTGGCCTATTCGCCTATCGACGGCCTGCCGGAGCTGCGCGACCGCATCGCCGCCGACCACAGCACCGACAGGCTGCGCCTGACCCGCGAAAACGTCATCGTGACCACAGGCGGGTCACACGCATTGGCGCTGCTGGGACAGATCCTGCTGAACCCCGGCGACACCGTCGCGGCGCAATCGCCCGCCTACCTCGGTGCCATCGACACCTGGAAGCCACGGCAACCCAGCTATCGCCCGATGCTGCTGGAACGCAACGGGTTCAACGCCCTGGCCGCCTTTGACGGGGCACAATTCGCCTATACCGTCCCGAATTTCTCCAACCCCACGGGGCGCCTCGTGCCGCTGGACCAGCGGCAGGCGCTTCTGGACGCGGCGCAGGCAACCGGGACCTGGTTGATCGAGGATGACCCCTACGGCCACCTTTACTATGACGAGGCTCCCCTGCCCCGAATCCTCGACCTCTCTGCCGGTGGTGCATCGCTCTACACCGGTCCGGTGATCTACCTTGGCACGGTGTCCAAAATCCTCTCCCCCGGCCTGCGTGTCGGCTGGGCGATTGCCGCGCCCGAGGTGATCGCCGCCATGACCACGGCCAAACAGGGCAGCGACATGTTCACCAGCGGCCTGACCCAGCGCATCGCCCTTGCCGCGATGGAAGCCGACTGGCCGGCGCGTATCCTGCCGGAGATGCTGAACCTTTACCGCAGCCGCCGCGACGCGCTCTGCGCTGCAATGTCCGAACACCTGTCGGACGTCTTTGACTGGGAGGTGCCGAGTGGCGGCATGTTCGTCTGGGCCGTGGCGCGGGAGCCCTCCCTTGATACAAACCAGCTGATGAAGGTCGGACTGGAACACGGGGTCTGCATTTCGCCCTCCAGCGTCTTTGATCCGCTGGGACAGAACCGCCGGGCCATGCGGATCAACTTTACCCTCAACCCGCCCGACCTTCTGCAAGAGGGCATCCGGCGGCTGGCCGCGGCCACCCGTGCCCAACTGACGCGCGCCGCCTGATCCCGGACATCCACCCGTCAGCCTGTTTCCCGGAGCCATCCCTCGCTGATGCCGAACAGAGACGGGGCGCGGGTTGATGCAAGGGGGCGCAGCCCCGCGCGTCAGCGCGGCTTGCCCTTGCATCGGCGCGCGTCCTGGCTCAGGCAGCAAAGGCGAGGGATGGCCCCGGGAGACAGGCGGGCCTGTTTGCTGGTGAATCCTGAAGTGAACTGAACGCCGCAGGCACCTGTCCCGGCTTCTCCCCCAAAAGCGCCCCAGGCGACAGCATGCGCCGAAACGCCAGAATAGAACTTTCAGAGGGCCGCACCCTCCCGGCCATTCAGGTTACTCACGCCAGAGACGGCAGCCAGAGCACGATCCAGGGGAAGGTGACCAACAGGGCAATCGTCACCCCGTCAGCAATGAAGAACGGCGTCACACCCCGGAACACATCCTGCACCGAAAGCTCTGGCCGCACGCCCGCAACAACGAAACAGTTCAGCCCGATCGGCGGCGTGATCAGGCAGAACTCGGCCATCTTCACCACAAGAATGCCGAACCAGATCGCACACATCGGTCCCGACATGCCAAAGGCGCTTTCTTCTGCGGCAACAAACTCGCCCCCGTTCAGCGCCATGATCGCGGGATAGACCACCGGCAGCGTCAGCAGCAGCATGCCGATGGCATCCATGAACATGCCCAGCACCGCATAGGCCAAAAGGATGCACACAAGGATCAGCATCGGCGAATAGGGCAGCGCGGTCAGCCAGTCGGAAAAGGCGCTCGGCAAGTCGGCAAAGCCGAGGAACCGCACGTAGACCAGCACGCCCCAGATGATGGTGAAGATCATGATCGACAGCTTGGCGGTTTCCACCAGCGCGTCCTTCAGTTCCGGCAGACGCATCCCCCGGAACAGCGCCATCAGGAAGACGATAAAGGCGCCGATCGCCCCGCCCTCGGTCGGGGTACCCCAGCTGTCGCCCCCGAAGGGGTTGTAGACAAAGAAGATGATGATCACGACCACCGCCACGATGGGCAACGCGGGCGGCAGGCTGACAAACCGTTCGCGCCAGGTGAACCCACCCACCGGCGGCCCGAATTTCGGCCAGGCCATCGCCATGCCGATAATCAGGGCGGTGTAGACGAAGGCCGAAAAGATCCCCGGGATGAACCCGGCCAGCAGCAGCTTGCCCACGTCCTGCTCGACGATAATGGCGTAGATCACCAGGATCGCCGACGGTGGGATCAGCGAGGCGAGTGTGCCTGCCGCCGCCACCACCCCGGCCGCAAATCGCTTGTCATACCCGACTTTCAGCATCTCGGGAATGGCGATACGGGCAAAGACCGCCGCCGTTGCCACGCTCGCCCCCGAAACCGCTGCGAACCCGGCCGTGGCAAACACTGTCGCGACCGCAAGGCCGCCCGGCACCCATGCGATCCAGCGTTTCGCCGCCTCGAACAGCGCGCGCGTCAGCCCGGCGTAATAGGCCAGATAGCCGATCAGGATGAAGGTCGGGATCAGCGACAGGGCCTGAGAAGACACCTTGCCATGCGGCACCTGCCCCGCCGTCTTGACCGCCACGGTCAGCGCCCAGGTGAACTCTTCGGGGTCATAGCCTTTCTTGGACCAGAAGATCCAGATCAGCCCGACCAGACCCGCCATGCCCGCCGCAAACGCGACGCGCATGCCCAGGACCACCATGACCAGCATGCCGCCGGTCACCCATAGCCCGATCTCGATGCTTGTCATTCCTCGCGTCCCTGTACCTGATCGGCCTCGGCCGCCGCCATTTCCGCCGCCGACATCACCAGCGGCACCGCCACCGGCTCACTCAGGCCCAGAACAATCGCCCGCCCGTAACCCCAGAGCTGCAGGATCAACCGCAGGCAGATCACTGAAAAGGCCACCGGCACCACCAGCTTGGCCGGCCAGATCGGCAGGCCGATGTCGATGGAGCTGTCGCGGCTCCAGTTCGGCGCGCTGAAATCGAAACTGCGGTCGAAATGCGCCCATGTCCCCCAGACCAGAAGGACCATCAGCACAAGGATCGCGAACGTCGTCAGGAACTCGGCCATCCAGAGCATCCGCCCTTTCAAGGCGCCGACGACGATGTCCATCCGGATGTGCCCGCCACTGCGCTGTACGAAAGAAATCCCGAAGATGGCGATGAAGGGCATCGCCGCCTCGATCCAGTCGACGTAGCCGCGCAGAGGTTCGTTGAACAGGTTGCGTCCGGTGACCGAAATCACGGCAAGACACATCAACCCGAAAGCGAAAAGACCAGAGACAAAGGCCATCCCCCACTCCAGCCGTGACAGCAAACGGTCCAGTCTGGACAGCAGGCTGTCGTCTTCGAGGACAGAGGCATGTCCCGCCATCGGCTCACTCCGGTCAGTTTCGGGATCCTACGTGCCCTGGCCCCCGCGCCGGGGCCTCCCGCCAAATACACTGGCGAGAGGCCCCGGATCAGGTCCGGGGCGGTGTCACGCAGCCTCAGTTCGAGGCGCGCAGACCGTCCAGCGTCGAATAGACGAGGTCATAGAGTTCCTGCGCCGGAAGACCCTGTGCACTCATGTCCTTGATCCATGCATCGTGGATCGGCTGGCCCGCCACTTCCTTGAACTTGGCCAGTTCCGCGTCCGAGATCATGACCTTCTCGACGTTCTTCTCGGCCAGCACTTCGTCCCAGCGCTGCAGCAGCTTGCCGTAGTTCTCGAGGTAGTAGGCAATCGCCTCGTCCACCGACTCGTCCAGCGCCGCGCGCTGATCGTCGGGCAGCGCCTCATAGGCGTCGATATTCACGACGATCGGACAGTTCACAGTGCCGGGGTTCAGGTTGGCGGTCCACCAGTCGGCCTGGTTGATGGTGCCAAAGGACAGGTGCGCGTGCTGGGCAAAGGCCACGGTGTCCACGACGCCGCTTTCCATCGCCTGATAGGCCTCGGAAGATGTCACCGAGGTCGGCACGCCGCCAACGGCGGTGAACGCCTTGCCCAGGCCGCCGGTGGCGCGTACGCGCATGCCGTCGAACTCGGCCAGTTCGTCACGCGGATCGCCGGTGCCGACAAGATTGTACTGCGGCATCGGCGAGGTCATCAGCATCTTGGCGTTCCATTGCGCCATTTCCTCGGCCACGGCCGGGTGGGCATAGACCGCGTGGCTGACGGCCACTTCCTCTTCCAGCGTCGAAACGCCGATGAACGGCAGTTCCAGCACGGTGATCGCGCGGTTCTTGTCCGCGTGGTAGCCGGCGCAGAACTGCGCCATCTCGAAGGCGCCGATCGAAATGCCGTCAAGGTTCTCGGTGTTCTTGGACAGGCCGCCGTAGGAGATATTCATGGTGAACTCGCCGTCCGTTTTTTCCGAGACCAGTTCCGCGATCTTGTGCAGATGTTCGGTAAAGGCGCGGCGCGACCCCCAGGTCGATACATTCCATTCGGTGGCTGCGGCTTCGGTCACGAAGGTGACCGCAACCGCGGTTGCAAGCAGCTTTGCTGTGATGTTGGACATGACATCCTCCCCTGAGTTTTTGCAGCGGTATTTTCCGCCTCGCCGGGAGCGTAGTGGAATGCCCCCGGGGTTCAAGGCTTTTGCGGATTCGTTCGCGCGGGAGAGCGAGCGCTAACAAAATGTATGCAACCGCATACCGCAACGTTTTGTCACACCTGACGTCCCGGCGCACAATCGGGACGCGAACCCGCCAAGCACGTTTTCGGCGCCTGCGGCGGTTTGACCATGCCGCCTTGAAAACAAGGGGGTTAGCGGGTGGTGGGCAAATTTGTTTACGATTTTCAACCGAGTCTTGAAAATTATTTACAGCTAAATCATTCATAATGCTTATATTATTCCATTCTTTTCCATTTCGAGTATTGTGCATCTTGTACGCGGTGACGCTGGGTAACAGTGCGCCGCCGGGATCAAATTGGAGAGGGAGATCCTTTCATGACCGAACAGACCAAACCCGAAACGGGCGTCCGCGTTTACCCCCCAGCGGCAGATCTGGCCGCCAACGCCCACGTTGACGCCGCGCGTTACGAAGAGATGTACGCGGCTTCTGTGTCCGATCCCGATGGGTTCTGGGCCGAGCAGGCGCAGCGTCTGGACTGGATCAAGGCGCCGACCAAGGTCAGCAACACCGATTTCACCCTTGGCCAGGTCTCGATCAAGTGGTTCGAGGATGGCACGCTGAACGTCGCCGCCAACTGCATCGACCGTCACCTGGAGAAACGCGGCGACCAGACCGCGATCATCTTCGAACCCGACGACCCCGAGGAAGCGGCGCAGCACATCACCTATCGCCAGTTGCACACCAGCGTCTGCAAGATGGCCAACATCCTCGAGTCGCTGGGCGTGCGCCGGGGCGACCGGGTCATCATCTATCTGCCGATGATCCCCGAGGCCGCCTATGCCATGCTGGCCTGCGCCCGCATCGGTGCAATCCACTCCATCGTCTTCGCGGGCTTCTCTCCTGACGCCCTGTCCGCCCGGGTGAACGGCTGCGACGCCAAGCTGGTCATCACCGCCGACGAGGCCCCGCGTGGTGGTCGCAAGACCGCACTCAAGACCAATGCCGACAAGGCGCTTTTGCACTGCAAGGACGACGTCAAATGCCTTGTGGTCAAGCGCACCGGTGGCCAGACCACATGGGTCGAGGGCCGCGATTTCGATTACAACGAGATGGCGCTCGAGGCGGATGACTACTGCAAGCCCGCCGAAATGAACGCCGAGGACCCGCTGTTCATTCTCTACACTTCCGGCTCCACGGGGCAGCCCAAGGGGGTTGTGCACGCGACAGGTGGATATCTTGTTTACGCCGCCATGACGCAGGAGATCACCTTCGATTACCACGAGGGCGACGTCTACTGGTGTACTGCCGACGTGGGCTGGGTCACCGGGCATTCCTATATTGTGTACGGGCCCTTGGCCAATGGCGCCACGACGCTGATGTTCGAAGGCGTACCCACATACCCCGACGCCAGCCGGTTCTGGCAGGTCTGCGAAAAGCACAAGGTCAACCAGTTCTACACAGCACCGACGGCGATCCGCGCGCTGATGGGACAGGGTGACGAATTCGCAACCAGATGCGATCTGAGCTCACTGCGAATCCTGGGCACCGTAGGCGAACCGATCAACCCCGAGGCCTGGAACTGGTACAACGACGTCATCGGCGGCGGCCGCTGCCCGATCGTCGACACCTGGTGGCAGACCGAAACCGGCGGCCACATGATGACCCCGCTGCCCGGCGCCCACGCGACCAAGCCGGGCGCCGCGCAGAAACCCTTCTTCGGGGTGAAACCGCTGGTGCTGGACCCGCAGTCGGCCGAGGTGATCGAGGGCAACGATGTCGAAGGTGTGCTGGTCATCGCCGACAGCTGGCCGGGGCAGATGCGCACCGTCTGGGGTGATCATGAGCGGTTCGAGAAGACCTATTTCTCGGACTACAAGGGCTATTACTTCTCCGGCGACGGCTGTCGGCGGGACGCGGACGGCGACTACTGGATCACCGGCCGCGTCGACGATGTGATCAACGTGTCCGGCCACCGCATGGGCACAGCAGAGGTCGAATCCGCCCTTGTCGCCCATGAAAAGGTCGCCGAGGCTGCCGTGGTCGGCTATCCGCACCCGATCAAGGGCCAGGGCATCTACTGCTACGTGACCCTGATGAACGGCGTGGAACCGACCGAGGAACTGCGCAAGGAGTTGCGCACCTGGGTCCGTACCGAGATCGGCCCCATCGCCTCACCCGACCTGATCCAATGGGCCCCCGGCCTGCCGAAAACCCGCTCCGGCAAGATCATGCGCCGCATCCTGCGCAAGATCGCCGAGAACGACTATGGCGCATTGGGCGACACCTCCACCCTCTCGGACCCTTCGGTCGTCGATGACCTCATCGACAACAGAATGAACCGGGAGTGAACGGATGATGGACGGAACCCATATCCCTGCCGCCGCGCCCGTGCTGATCCTGCTTGGCCCCCCCGGGGCCGGCAAAGGCACCCAGGCCCGGATGCTGGAAGACCGCTTTGGCCTTGTTCAACTGTCCACCGGTGACCTGCTGCGTGCAGCCGTGGCCGCGGGCACCGAAGCAGGCAAACGCGCCAAGGCCGTTATGCAGGCCGGCGAGCTTGTCAGCGACGACATCGTCATCGCCATCCTGCGCGACCGCCTTGCCGAACCGGACTGCGCCAGGGGCGTCATCCTCGACGGCTTTCCGCGCACAACCGTGCAGGCCGAGGCGCTGGACGATCTGCTGGCCGAAAGCGGGCAGAAGATCAACGCCGCGGTCAGCCTGGACGTGGACGACGCAGCGATGGTGACCCGGATTTCGGGCCGCTACACCTGCGGCGCCTGCGGCGAAGGCTATCACGACAGCTTCAAGAAGCCGCAGACCGAAGGCACCTGCGACAAGTGCGGCAGCACCGAATTCAAGCGCCGCGCGGACGACAACGCCGAAACAGTTGCCGCCCGGCTTGACGCCTACCACGCCCAGACAGCCCCGCTGATCGACTATTACGCCGCGCAACACGCGCTGATCGGCATCAACGCCATGGGCGACATCAAAGACATCGCCGGCAAGCTCGCCGCGATCGTGAAGACGGCCACCGCCTGAGGCGGCGGCCAGAGTGAACCGCTCGTCGCGCCCCCGGCGCGGCGGGTCAACGGAGGAAAGAGGAGGACCCGCAAAATGGCGGATCAAACATCCCAAGGCGCACATGCCACCCAGAAGTCCGACACGGCTTACTGGTCGGCGAACGTGCGCATCATCATCATCAGCCTCATCATCTGGGCGCTGGTGTCTTTCGGCTTTGGCATCCTGCTGCGCCCGATGATCTCGGGCATCAGCGTCGGCGGCACCGATCTGGGCTTCTGGTTCGCGCAGCAAGGCTCGATCATCGTCTTCCTGGCGCTGATCTTTTTCTACGCCTGGCGCATGAACAAGCTGGATAAAGAATTCGGCGTCGAGGAGGAATGATCATGGATCAGTTTACCATCAACCTGCTGTTTGTGGGCGCGTCCTTTGCGCTCTACATCGGCATCGCGATCTGGGCCCGTGCGGGTTCCACATCGGAATTCTACGCCGCCGGTCGCGGCGTTCACCCGGTTACCAACGGCATGGCGACCGCGGCGGACTGGATGTCGGCGGCCTCGTTCATCGGCATGGCGGGTCTGATCGCCTTTACCGGCTATGACAACTCGACCTTCCTGATGGGCTGGACCGGGGGTTACGTGCTGCTGGCGCTGCTGCTCGCGCCTTACCTGCGCAAGTTCGGCAAGTTCACCGTGTCGGAATTCATCGGCGACCGTTTCTACAGCCCAACCGCACGTGTCGTGGCGGTGATCGCGCTGCTCGTGGCCTCGCTCACCTACGTGATCGGTCAGATGACCGGCGTTGGCGTGGCCTTCGGCCGCTTCCTTGAGGTGTCCAACACCACCGGCCTGCTGATCGGCGCCTGTGTGGTTTTCGCCTACGCGGTCTTCGGCGGCATGAAGGGTGTGACCTACACGCAGGTTGCGCAGTATGTCGTGCTGATCTCGGCCTACACCATCCCGGCCGTCTTCATCTCGCTGCAACTGACCGGCAACCCGATCCCGGCCCTTGGCCTGTTCGGTGAGCACGCTGCAAGTGGCGAGCCGCTGTTGGCCAAGCTGGATGCCATCGTGGCTGAACTGGGCTTCAACGAGTATACGGCCCACCACGGCGACACCTTCAACATGGTGCTGTTTACCCTGTCCCTGATGATCGGCACCGCCGGTCTGCCCCACGTCATCATGCGCTTCTTCACCGTGCCGCGCGTCGCCGATGCACGTTGGTCCGCAGGCTGGGCGCTGGTCTTCATCGCCCTGCTTTACCTGACGGCCCCGGCCGTTGGTGCCATGGCGCGCCTGAACATCACCGACATGATGTGGCCCGGCGGCACGACCGGCGATCCGGTTTCGGTCGAGCTGATCGAAGGTGACGAGCGTTACAACTGGATGGCCACCTGGGAAAAGACCGGCCTTCTGGGCTGGGAAGACAAGAACGGTGACGGCAAGATCGCGTACTTCAACGATCAGGACGCAAACACCGTGGCCAAGATGGAAGCGGCGGGCTGGGGTTCGGAAAACGAACTGACCAAGTTCAACCGTGACATCCTTGTTCTGGCCAACCCGGAAATCGCCAACCTGCCCAGCTGGGTCATCGGTCTGGTCGCGGCTGGCGGTCTCGCTGCTGCCCTCTCGACCGCGGCCGGCCTGTTGCTGGCGATCTCCTCGGCTGTGTCGCACGACCTGATCAAAGGCTCGATCAACCCCTCCATCTCGGAAAAGGGTGAACTTATGTCGGCACGGGTTGCCATGGCGGTTGCCATCGCGGTCGCCACCTACCTGGGTCTCAACCCTCCGGGCTTCGCGGCGCAAACCGTGGCACTGGCCTTCGGCCTCGCGGCGGCCTCGATCTTCCCGGCACTTATGATGGGCATCTTTACCAAGGTGAACAACAAGGGTGCGGTTGCGGGCATGGTCTCGGGCCTGCTGGTCACGCTGATCTACATCTTCCTGCACAAGGGTTGGTTCTTCGTCCCCGACACCAACAGCTTCACCGATGCGGAACCGCTGCTGGGCACCATCAAGTCGACCTCCTTCGGGGCCGTGGGTGCACTGATCAACTTCTGCGTCGCCTTCACGGTGTCGAAGATGACCCAGCCGATCCCGCAAGAGATCGAAGAGCTGGTGGAATCGGTCCGCGTGCCGCGCGGCGCCGGGGCTGCCGTGGACGGTCACTGATATGCTGCGGGCCGTTCCTGCGACGGCCCGTCGCTTTCGCCTTGGTCCCGTCCGGCGCATTGCCGGGCGGGACTTTTCTTTGCCCGTCCACCGTGTAGGATCCGCCCCGTGACCACCGGACATGTTTTCATTGCCATGAGCCTCGACGGCTTTATCGCCCGTCAGGACGACGGGCTGGACTGGCTGATGAAACAGGACACGCAAGGTGAGGATCATGGCTACGACGCCTTCATCGCCCGGATGGACGGCCTCGTGATGGGCAGCAATTCCTTCCGCAAGGTGCTGAGTTTCGATGCATGGCCCTATGACCGGCCCGTGGTCGTGTTGAGCCGGACCCTGACCGATGCCGACATCCCCGCCGCGCTAAAGGACCGCGTCAGCATCAGCCGCCTCCCTCCAGCCGACCTGATGGCTGATCTGGCGGCCCGTGGCTGGCGGCGCGCCTATATCGACGGAGGCGCGGTGATCCAGTCCTTTCTGCGCGCGGGGTTGATCGCCGAAATGACCGTTACCCTGATCCCGATCCTCTTGGGCAGGGGCAGACCGCTCTTTGGCCCGCTCGACTGTGATCTCGACCTGACCCTCGAAGAGGTCAAGAGCTTTCCCTCGGGCCTTGTCTCGACCCGCTACACCATTCCAGTGCCCCATATTCCTCAGGACGTCCGATGACCCTCGACAGCGCCGACCTCACCCGCTTTCTTGCCAGTGTCCATCCCTATGACGCGCTTGACGCCGATGACCTCATGGCGCTTGTCCCCACGTTCCGCCTGCAATCCATGGCCGCCGGGCAGGACATCTACCGGCAGGGCGACTCTCTGGAGGGTCTGTATCTGATCCACAGCGGCGCGGTCGAGGTGCGGGACCAGAACGGTGTCCTGATCTCGCAACTTGGCCCGCGCAACTCGTTCGGGGAACGCGGACTTGCGCGCGATGGCATTGCCGCCACTTCGGCCCGGACACGTGAGGACAGCCTGCTGCTGTTGCTGCCCAAGGCACATTTCCTGCGGCTTGTGGAAACCCAACCGGCGGCAAAGAAATTCTTTGACCGCCAGCGCGCGCCAAGACCCAAGCGCGCCGATCTGGCCACCAGCCGGGTCGAGACGTTGATGGCCCCCGCCCCGCTGACCTGCCCGCCGGACACACCGGTGCAATTCGCCGCACAGCTGATGCACTCGCGGCGCATCTCTTCTGTCTGCGTCACCGAAGGCAAGGAATTGCGCGGCATCGCCACGATCCGCGACATATCCGGCAAGGTTGTCGGCGGCGGCCTGCCCTTGGACACGCCCCTGTCCGAGATCATGACCGCCGATCCGCTCACCCTGCCGCCGTCGGCCATTGGCTCTGACGTGCTGCACATGATGATGGAACGGCGCATCGGCCACGTGCCGGTGACCGTGGCGGGCAAGCTGGTGGGCATCGTCACGCAGACCGATCTGACCCGCTTTCAGGCGATGACCTCTGCCGAACTGGTGGCCGAAATCGCCCTCGCCCCCGACGCCGACGCGATGGCCCGGGTCACCGCGCGCATTCCCGAATTGCTGGTGCAACTGGTCGCGGGCGGCAACCGGCACGAGGTGGTCACCCGCCTGATCACCGACATCGCCGACACCGCCACCCGCCGCCTGCTGACATTGGCCGAAGAGAGTTTTGGCCCGCCGCCCGTCTCCTATCTCTGGGCCGCCTGCGGCAGTCAGGGGCGGCAGGAGCAGACCGGCGTTTCGGATCAGGACAACGTGCTGATCCTGTCGGACGATTTCACCGAAGACATGCGTCCCTATTTCGACCAGCTTGCCAAATTCACCAGCGACGGGCTGGATACCTGCGGCTATGTCTATTGCCCCGGCGAAATGATGGCGACCAACCCGCGCTGGTGTCAGCCGTTGCGCGTCTGGCGGAGCTACTTTGACGGCTGGATCGCCAAACCGGTCCCCGAGGCACAGATGCTCGCCTCTGTCATGTTCGACCTGCGCCCCATCGGCGGCACCCTGTCGCTGTTCGACAATCTGCAGGAAGGCACGCTGGCCAAGGCGGCGAAGAACTCGATATTCGTGGCGCACATGATCTCGAACTCGCTCAAGCACACGCCGCCGCTTGGCCTGTTGCGCGGGTTTGCCACCATCCGCTCTGGCGAGCACAAGAACACGCTGGACATGAAACACAACGGCGTGGTGCCGGTGGTCGATCTGGGCCGGGTCTACGCGCTTCAGGCAAAGTTGGACGCGGTCAACACCCGCGCCCGGCTGGAGGCCGCTGTTCGCGCCGGTGTGCTCAGCAAGTCCGGAGGGCAAGACCTGCTGGACGCCTACGACCTGATCGCCGAGACCCGGCTGGAGCATCAGGCGCGCCAGATCAAAGCGGGTGGCGCGCCGAATAATTATCTTGCCCCTGCCGACCTGTCCGATTTCGAACGCAGCCATTTGCGCGACGCCTTTGTTGTGGTCAAATCGCTGCAATCCGCGGTCGGACATGGCAAGGGTATGTTGGGATAGGGACCGTCCCGCGCCGGAGGAGGCGCAGGCGGACCCAAGGGAGGAAAGTGAATGTTTCTGGAACTGATCGCCGTCATCGTGGCCGGTATCGCGGGCGCGGGCGTCATGATGCTGCTGTCCAAACTCAGCGGCAACCGGCTGCCGCGCTGGTTCGTGCCTGTGGGCGCGGGTGCGGCCATGCTGATTGCCGCGATTTCCAGCGAATACAGCTGGTACGGGCGCACCGCCGACAACCTGCCCGAGGGGCTGACAATCGCGCAGACGGTGGATTCCTCGGCCTTCTGGCGGCCCTGGACCTATCTGGTGCCGATGACGGACCGCTTTGTCGCGGTGGATACGGGAAACCTGCGCCCCAATACCGAAACGCCGGATCTCTACCTGGCCGACCTCTATTTCTTTGGCCGCTGGAAGCCGGTCCAGTCGGTCGAGGTCATGGTGGACTGCGCCGGGGCGCGTCGCGCCGATCCGGTGCTGGGGGACGGATCGCCGCCGCTCTGGCGTGATGTCGGTGCAGAGGATCCCGTGGTCAAGACTGTCTGTGCCGGGGTCTGAGCCCATGACACGTCTCAGCCTGCGCCTGCGCATTTTCCTGTTTTTCTGCCTGATCGCCCTTGGCGGCGCGGCTGTGACCGTGGTCGCCCTCTGGCTTGGGCATGGCCGCGCGGTTCAGAGCACCCCGGCCAACGGCTTTGTCTTTGCCGGGATCATTGCGGTCTTAGGCCTGACCGCGCTGACCGCCGGGATCTGGCTGCTGTTCGATGAAAACGTGGCCAAGCCAATCGAACGGCTGTCCGCCCAGTTGCGCACCCGCGCCCATGCCGGCCTCTCCGGCGCGCTGGACACCGATGCGGCGCGCTATCTTGGCGATCTTGCGCCCGCCGCCTCTGCGGTGGCGGATGCCCTGTCGGACACGAACCTGGCAACCGCCGAACGCATCGCCTCTGAAACCCAACGTTTGGCCAATGAAAAAGCTCGCCTCACCGCCCTGCTGACGGACATCCCCGTTGCCACCCTGCTGATCAATGCCGATGACCAGATCGTGCTCTATGACGGTCAGGCGGCAGAGGTTCTGGCGCAGCAGGCCGTGCCCCGCCTGAACGCTCCCCTCAGCGATTATTTCGATCCCGCCGATCTGCGCAGCGCCCGCAAGCACCTGAACAAGACCGGCAAGGACACCGCGCGCAGCCTGCGCGGTCTGGACGGGAAACAGACCTATGACGCCCGTCTCAAACCGATGCAGGGCGGCGGTTTCATGATGACGGTGGACGCCGCGCACATCGAGATCTCTCCCGATGCCGCGCGCCCGCTGGTCTATGATTTCGACCTTCTGGACCGCCGATCCGGCGGGCAGGTCGATGATCTGCCCTTAAACGCGCTGACCTTTACCGTTTTCGACACCGAGACGACCGGCTTGCTGCCGCACAAGGACGAGATCGTTCAGATCGGCGCGGTGCGCATCGTGAATGGCCGCATCGTCCAGGGCGAGGTGATCGACCAGCTGGTCGATCCCGGTCGCCCGATCCCTGCCGCCTCGACCAAGGTGCACGGTGTGTCCGACGCCATGGTCGCCGGCAAGCCCGGCATCGCCCGCGCCGGTCGCCAGTTTCATGCCTTTGCCCGGGATTCCGTGATCGTGGCGCATAATGCGCCCTTCGACATGGCTTTTCTGCAGCGGCACAAGACCCGGATGGGGGTTGTCTGGGATCACCCGATCCTCGACACGGTCCTGCTTTCCGCGGTGCTGTTCGGGGCTTCCGAGGTGCATACGCTGGACGCGCTGTGTGACCGGCTGGGGGTCACCATCCCCGCCCCCTTGCGCCACACTGCGCTGGGCGACGCCCGCGCCACGGCTGAGGTGCTGGTGCGGATGCTGCCCATGCTGCAGGCGCGCGGGCTGGCAACCTTCGGCGCGGTGATCGAGGAAACCCGCCGCCACGGTCGCCTGCTCGAAGACCTGAACTGAGCGACACTCAGTGTCTCACGCTACCTCGGGGGATGCGGCAGTGGCACGACACCTTCCTCCCGCACGCGGCGCCGCATCATGTCGATCCGCGCCGCGCCAATGCGATCCGCCCAACCCAGCACACCGCCCGTCTGGTTGGCGGGAAAACCGAGACCGTCCACCGATGCCCGCGCAATTTCCACCTCCGGCACCCCTTCCGCCCGCAGCCCCTCTGCCGCAGTGACCAATGCGATGAGCAGCCGTTCCCGGATCTCTTCCGGCCCGTAATCGACCCGCGCCAGACGATGAAAATGCGCCTCTTCCAGCGCCAGATCGGCGACAATCGGATCCTCGACCTTGCCGCCGCCGCCGGGATAGCGATACCACCCTGCCCCGGTCTTGCGGCCCAGCTTGCCCAGCTCCATCATCCGGCCAAGAATCGGCAATCCCTGCGGCCAGCCTGTGGCCTGCCGCCGGGCCCAAGCCACGTCCAGCCCGATTTCGTCCTCGGCCTCGAACGGCCCGGTGGAAAAGCCGAAATCCTGCATGGCTTCGTCCACTTCCCAAGGCGTCGAGCCATAGAGAAACACCGCCTCCGCCGCATCGCGGAATGGTCTCCGCAGGCGCTCCGCCACGCTCTCACCCAAGAAATTTCGCTTTGGCAATAAGCGCCTTCAACCTTTCAAGGGTCTCTTCCGGCGTCGCGCCAGAGGTGTCCAAATGCGCATGCGCCCGCTCATAAAGCACCTCGCGCGCTTTGAGGATCGACCGCAGCTGCGCCATCGCTTCGGGCTGTCCGGCCATTGGCCGCGTATCGCCCTGCGCGCGCACCCGCTCCATATGCTCCTCGGGCAAGGCCTTCAGCCAGACCGTGTGAAAATGCGCGAGCAGCCGATTGTAGGTGTCCGGCTCGGCCACGATCCCGCCGCCCACGGCCAGCACCGCCCGGTCATGCCGGGCGATCACCCGGTCCAGCGCATCCGCCTCCAGCTTGCGATAGCCCTCCTGACCATAGAGCGCCATGATCTCGCCCACCGGCATCCCGCCCAGTTCGGCGATCTCGCGGTTCAATTCGACAAAGGGCACCCCCAGCGCCTCGCTTGTCATGCGCCCCAAAGTCGACTTGCCTGCCCCGCGCAGGCCGATCAGACACAGCCGTTGCGCCCGGCGTCCCCCCGGCGCGCCGTCGATCAGCATCTCGCGCACCTGCGCCTGCAGCGGCGGGTCGGCCCGGCGGTACATATCCGCCACCTGCTGAACATCCGATGTCCAGTGATCCTCTTCGCTCACCAAGAGGTCGATGCGGACCTCCAGCGCCGCCGCCACCCGCATCAGCAGACCGATCGAGATATTGCCCTCTCCGCTTTCCAACTGCGCCAGATAGCGCGGCGACACGCCAGAGTTTTCGGACAGGACCCGGCGCGGAATGCCGCGCTGCTCACGCGCCTGTCGCACACGCTCTCCCACGCGGGCCATCAGGACCGCAACCGGGTCCGCCCTCGCCTGTGCCTCCGCTGCCCGTCCGTCCGCCATGCGTCGCCTGCTCCATGTGAATTATAATGCACATCCTAGCTTTCATGGTCAGGAAAGCAAAGTCCGGCGCGGCGCGCTTGCCGGCTTGTAGCGTTGTCCGAATAACCTGAATCACAGAACGCTGCCTGAAATCAGAGGTTTCAAAGCGTCATGTGATGCTCGATGTCTCAGGTGTTTCGCGAAACGCTCTAGATGCGGTTTCCTGCATCGTCCCGCAGATGCGACTGCACCAGCGCGCGAATATCCTCCGGCGGCGGCCGCTTGCGAAAGGCACTGGGATCGACGAAGACACAGGTAAAGCGGCCTTCGAAACAGGTCACGCCGTCCTGCCGTCCAATCACCCGAAACGAGATCGAGGTCTCGCCCAACCGCACGGGCCAGACCTCACAGATCAGCCGGTGACGCGGCGTGATCGGCGCCCGGAAATCGAGGCTCATGTTGACAAAGGGCGTGCCTACTTCGCGATCCAGTTCCAACTGGAACCACCCCTCGCCCAGCACATCCTCCCACCAGGCATTGATCGCATCCAGCGCAAACCAGGGGATGCGCGCCGTGTAGACGATCTTGGCCGGGTCGCAATCGCCCCAGGTGACGCGGATTTCGTGGGCATAACGCTGCGAACCGGCCATGCGCGCCTAGTCCCGCCCGGCTTCGATCATCTTGGCGGCCAGCGCCCTGGGGTTGGTAAAGCTGACCTCGTGGCTGCCCTCCATCCAGACATAGCGGTAGAGGCCCAGCTTTTCCGACAGGCGCGGATGCCAGGGCATCGAGCCGGGCAGCGCCATGTCCGATTGGCAATGGATGTAGGATTTTCCCACCTGCCACTCCGCCGGGTTGGATTTTAGGCTGATCTTCTGCGTAAAGGTCGCGTGGGGGTGCGGGTTCAGCTTGGCAAAGGCCGCATCCGCCAGGGCGGCGTCGGCATCGTTGATGAACGCCTCGCGCCAGATCGGAGGCGGCAGCATGACAGAGCCGTCCTCACCCTCCAGTTGACCAAACAGCGCAACGTAATTCGGCGGCACCATGTCTTCGAGGCATTCGCCGTCATTGGGCACGAAGGCGGACCAATAGACCAGACGCCGCACGGCACCTTCGGGCAGCCGGTCATAGGCGCCGGTGATGACCATGCCGCCATAGGAATGGCCGACCATGACCGCATCGTTGATCGCGTTTTCAGCGAAATAGGCCACCAGCCCGTCGATGGCGTCATCCAGCGTGGCATCCTTGGCGTCGCCCGGTGCGTTGCCCTTGAGCGTGGGACACCAGACCGTGTGACCCTCGGCGCGGATGCCCTCGGCCACGTCTTCGAGCAATTCGCCCGTGTGCCAGGCGCCATGCACCAATACGTAAACTCCCATCCTTCCGACCTCCCTCAATATGTCTCGACGTGATACCGCCCGTCGCCGCGCATCACATCGCGCAGCGCGGGCCAGCTTTCGCCGATGCTTTCGGCAATCGAGGTAAAGGCGCTTTCAACCCCTTCCTCCATCCCGCGCAGCCCGCAAACAAAGACATGCGTCTTGGGATCGGTCAACAGGTCCGCCACCCGCTCTTCTTCGACCAGCATCCTGTCCTGCACATATTCCTTCGTGCCGGTCGCCCGCGAAAACACCAGGTGTTTTTCCAGCAGGTCGGTCGGCACCTTGTTCAAGGGTCCGAAATAGGGCAGCGACTCGGCCGTGCGTGCGCCGAAGAACATGACCATTCCACCCGATCTGCCACCCACCGCGCGCTGACGGCGCATTGTGAAGGCCCGCATCGGGGCCGATCCGGTGCCGGTGCAGATCATCAGCAACCGCGCCTCGGGATCGTCGGGCAGCAGGAAGGTCGCGCCGAAAGGCCCGGTCACCTGCACCTCGTCGCCCTGTTTCAGATCGCAGACGAAGTTGGAACACAGGCCCTCTGCCTCACGCTTTACCGTCAGCGAGACGTTGTTGTAGTTCGGCCGCTCGCCGTCGCGCGGACTGGAGACGGAGTACAGGCGCGGCAGATGCGGCTTGCCGTCGGCATCGGTGCCGGGCGGGATGATCCCGATGGACTGCCCTTCCAGCACCGGCATGGGCTGACCGCCGAAATCGAGGATGATGTGTCGCACGTCATGCTCGGGGTCCTTGGTCAGGCGATAGTTGCCCTGCACCGTGGCCTTGGCCGGCTTGCCCAGGCTGTACAGGTTGACCGAGGGTTTCGAGGCACTTCGCGGTGCCACGGATTTGCCGCCGACCCCGGCATGAGCCTCGTTCAACAGCGCGGCCACCGCATCGTCCAGCGCCTCGATCCCGGTGTCGCCAGAGGCGCCTTCGCCAAGATCCTCCTGTTCGGGCAGCTCGGTCCATTCGAACTGTTCCTCCAGGCTGTAAGGCTCGGCGACGACGCGCCATTCATCGATCGATCCCGTGGGACAGACCGGAATGCAGTCCATGCAAAAGTTGCACTTGTCCGCATCCACCACGACATTGTCATCGTTGTGGGTGATCGCCTGGATCGGGCAGGTCATCTCGCAGGTGTAGCAACGGATGCAGATTTCCGGGTCGATCAGATGCTGTTTGACCGGCTTGTTCATGGCGTGGCCCTCCCCTCGGGTGCCTGAACCGGCCCCGATGTCCTTTTATCTAGCTTGGAAATGTGCCGCTGTCAGTCGTCGCGGTCCAGCACAACGTCAGGCACCACCAGTGCCTCGATCAAGGCCTGACACAGGCCGGTACAGCCCTTGCAGCCAATGCAGGTTTCGCTGGCAAGGAACTTTTCGCCAAAGGCGCGGCTCCGGGGGGCGTGGCCGATCAGTCTGTCGGTTTGCATGTCGGATCTTCCTGTTCGCGTGAGAAGAGTCGGCGGTTCAGGGTACGGGCAATATCCTGCCCGTCCTTGTTCTGGATCAAGGAAGGGGCGATTCATGTCGAAAATCGCCCCCCACCCCGGTCAGGCCATGTGCAGCTTGACGTATTCGAAATCGCCGGGCTTGTTGTCGATCCCCACCTTGGGCGGCGCGATCCAGCTGGCGTATTTGCCCGGTTCGAAACAGGGCTTCATCAGCGACTGGATGAAATCGCCATCCGCATGGGTCGGCAGCCATTCGGTCATGCCCTTGTCATAGGCCTCACCCGACACGACGTTGCCGTCGGGGTCAAAGTTCTTGCCCGAAAAGACGCCGATCTTGCGGTTGAAGGCCTGATGCGGCAACTTCAGCTCAAATTCGACGCCCGCCTTCTGGATCAGCTTGTTCCAGCGCCCGACCCCGCCAGAGGCATCGCGGACATAGTCGTCGCGCAGGCGCATGTTGATCGCGGTCAGCGCCGGCACCTCGCGTTCGATCACCTGCCCGTCGACGATATCCAGCACCTTGTAGGTGTCGCCGGTCAGCTTGTGATCGTCGTCGATCCGGGTTTCCATGTAGCGGCCCTTGATCCCGGCGTTGAAGGCATTGGCCGCGTTGGTCGACACCTCCTGTCCGAACAGGTCCAGCGACAGGGTGTAGTGCAGGTTCAGCTTTTTCTGGATCGTCGGCAGGTCGATCACGCCCAGTTCGCGGATCTTGTTGACCTCGTAGGGGTCGCTGATGCCCGCCGCCTTCATCGCCTCGCAGGTCGCCTGAATGGTGCGGCCGACCCCGGTTTCGCCCACGAACATGTGGTGCGCTTCCTCGGTCAGCATGAACCGGCAGGTGCGTGACAGCGGGTCAAAACCCGACTGGGCCAGGCTCTCCAGCTGCATCTTGCCGTCGCGGTCGGTGAAATAAGTGAACATGAAGAAAGATAGCCAGTCCGGCGTTTCCTCGTTGAACGCGCCCAGCATGCGCGGCGCTTCCTCCGATCCCGACGACCGGCGCAGCAGGTCATCCGCCTCTTCGCGCCCGTCCTTGCCGAAATACTTGAACAGCAGGTAGACCATCGCCCAGAGGTGGCGGCCCTCTTCGACGTTGACCTGAAACAGGTTGCGCATGTCATAAAGCGAAGGCGCGGTCAGCCCCAGAAAGCGCTGCTGCTCGACCGACCCCGGCTCTGTATCGCCCTGGATCACGATCAGGCGCTTCATCAGGTTGCGGTATTCGCCCGGCACCTCTTGCCAGGCCACTTCGCCCGCGTGCTCACCGCAGGGAATGCGCCGGTCCTCGACCTGCGGCGCCAGAAGCACGCCCCAGCGGTATTCCGGCATCTTGACGTAGTCGAACTTGGCCCAGCCCTTCGGGTCCACCGAAACGGCGGTGCGCAGGTAGACCATCGACTCCTGGAAATTCTGCGGGATCAGGTCGTTCCACCAGTTGATGTAACCGGGGTGCCATTTTTCCAGCGCCTTCAGCACCTTCTTGTCCGACGACAGCCCGACGTTGTTCGGGATCTGGGTGTCGTAGCTCACGTTGATCAGGTCGAGCATTGGTGTTCCTCCTTGGTCGGCGGGGTAAACCCCGCCCTACATCTCTGATCGGGACCGACGGCGCCGGGACCCGTAGGGCGGGGTTTACCCCGCCATTCCGCGCGCCTTACACGCGCTCCATGTTGTATTCGCCGCGCTGGCCGGTGCCATAGCGTTGCAGCGCGCCCTCTGCGCCCACGGCATTTGGCCGGATGAAGATCCAGTTCTGCCAAGCGGTCAGGCGGCCGAAGATCCGGGTTTCCATCGTCTCCGGCCCGGCAAAGCGCAGGTTCGCCTCCATCCCCGTCATCGCATCGGGGCTGAAGCTGGCCCGTTCTTCAAGGAAGATGCGGATCTCGTCCTCCCAGTCGATATCGTCGAGGATCATGGTCACCAGACCCGCCTCCTCGGCTTCCTCGGCCTCCAGCGCGGTACCGATGGTCTCGCGCGCCGCCTCCAGCGCCAGGGCATCCCCCAGGAACCGCGTTGCCAGCCGGGTCAGACCGTTGGCCATCGTCATGGGTCCGAAATTGGCATCGCTCAGGGTCACTGTTGCCATCGGGCGGTTGTCGCCCTCGAACTCATCTTCCATCATGTAGCTGCGGTCCACGGCAAAGAGGATCTCGGCCAAAATCCCGGCAAAACACGACCCATGCTCAATCAGCGCCACCATCGAGCGTGAAGTCACGTCGATACGCTTCAGCAGCCGTTTCCAGTATTGGATGGTTTCGCGCGCCAGCCAGTGATCGCCATTGTCCAGCAACAGCTTTTCGTGCCCGGCCAGCAGATCCGGGTCGCCCTGCGCGCGGAAGATCATCAGGCCCAGTTCCGGCTCGTTCAGGCGCAGGTGCAGGATCGCGTCGTCCAGCTCCCGCGCGAGACGCAGCATGTAGGCCTGCGCGCCTTCGGCGGTGAAGGCCTCCATATCGGCGGGAGCTTCGGCGTCCGGGCCTTTCAGGGTGATCGTCACGGTGCGGGCGGCACGGTCTGCGACCACCTCAACCGTCGAATAGGTCACGGACCCGTCGTCATGAAAAGTCCGGTCCAAGGGCGTCAGGGCAATCCCCTGCGCCACGTCCGACTTGGAGGAGGCGGCAGCGAATTCCTGCGCCCGCTCTTGCACGACGGCATCGAATTTCGAATTCGGGATCACCTCATCCACCAGCCGCCAGTCCTTGGCCCGCTTGCCGCGCACCCCTTCCTCGGTCGAGCAGAAGACATCCGCCAGATCGCGGCGCACCTTGCGCTTGTCGGTGACACGGGTCAGGCCGCCCGTCCCCGGCAGGACCGCCAGCAGCGGCACTTCGGGCAGCGCCACGTTCGAGGTGCTGTCATCGGTCAGCATGATGTGATTGCAGGCCAGCGCCAGTTCGTATCCGCCCCCGGCGCAGGACCCGCGCACCGCAGCGATGTATTTCTGGCCCGAGTCCTCCTCGGCAGCCTCGAAGGTATTGCGCGTCTCGTTGGTGAACTTGCAGAAATTGACCTTGTGGCTGTGCGCAGCGCCGCCCAGCATCCGGATATTCGCTCCGGCACAGAAAATGCGGTCCTTGCCGGATTGCAGGACCACGACCTTCACCTCGGGGTGTTCGAACCGCATCCGCTGCACCACATCGGCGAGTTCGATGTCGACGCCCAGATCGTAAGAGTTCATCTTCAGCAGGTAGCCATCGAACAGCCCTGCGTTTTCGTCAACGTCCATGTAGAGGTTGGCGACAGGCCCGTCATAGGCCACTCGCCAGTGATGATAACTGGAAGGGTCCACCTGAAAATCGATGCGCTTGGTCATAGGCTTCTGTCTCCTCCCGATGCATGCATTATAGTGCTCAGACTGGTTGGGTCTACAGGTCTTTTTCCAAAAAGTACACCAAAACCGCACCTATTCGGGCCGAAACGGCCAAGGTTCGCAGGCAATATGTGCACTATAATACCAAAATCGCTACGGCCGCGTTGGAAACCGCGCGGCGTGCCTTGGCCAGGTCCCGGTCGGACAGGCCCATCGCCGCCGCCCCGCCCCGCGCCACGGCCTCTGCCAGAATCACCCCGGCCATTTCGTCCAGCCGCTCTGCCGCGCGGACCCGCCCCATCCGCCGCTTCAACCCGGCATTGGCCAGTTGGATCATTCCCTGCACAAGGCACCGCTCGGCCGAGTTGGCAGGTGCGGCCATCCAGACTGCCTCCCAGACCTCATGCGCCTCCCAGAAATACCCCGCCTCGAAAAAGCGCCGCCCCGCCCTCCAGGCGACGCAGCTGTGCAAGGGTTCCGAGACTCCCTTCAGCCCGTCAAAGGCCGCCTCGTCGGGCCGCGCCGTCAGTCCGGGCAGATAGGGCTGGTCCGGCAGGTCCATGGCTCAGGCGGCCTCGGGTCCGGCCCGTTCGATCCGGTCCAGCCGGGTCACGAACTCGGCCACTCCCGCCAGAACCGCCTCGGGCTGATCCAGGTGCGGCGCGTGGCGGCAGTCCTCAAGGATCAGCGTCTCGACCGGCGCATAAGACCGCGTCTCGACCTCTTCGATCTGGGCCAGCGTGCCGTATTCATCCGCGCGCCCCTGAATGGCCAGCGTCGGGATGCGCAGATAATCGATCACGTCGCCAACGTTCCCTGCCTTGAACTCCGGATCCAGCCAGGCGTCGTTCCAGCCGCGAAAGGTGTGCTCGGGATCGCGGTGATACTTGGCCATCTTTTCGCGCATATCCCCTTGCGCAAACACCTCTTTCGCCGCCGCGATCTGTTTCAGGCCCATCTCTTCGGTAAAGAAATGCGGCGCCATCAGCACCAGCCCGCGCACCCGGTGATCGGACACCGACCCGGCATAAATGGCAGAGATCGTCGCCCCGTCCGAATGCCCCGTCAGCACACCGCGCCGGAACCCAAAGGCATCCAGCACCTCCGGCAACACATCCACCGCCTCACGTGTCATGTAGTCCAAGGGGCGCGGAAGGTCGTCCGGATCGGACAAACCATAGCCCGCCCGCGACCAGACAAACACGCCCCAGCCCGTCGCCTCGGCCAGGCGTCGCGGGAAATCTCGCCAAAGCGCCAGACACCCCAGCCCCTCATGCAGCAGCACGATGGTCGGCGCCGCCTCCGGCGAAGGCCCGAAACACTGCGCCTCCAGCCGTTTGCCGCCCGCCGTCACAAACCCCTTTGCCCCGTCAGACCACTCCATCACGCCTCCTCCCGCAGTTTGAACCGCTGAATCTTGCCGGTTGCCGTCTTGGGCAAATCCTCGACCACCTCGATCCAGCGCGGATATTTCCATGCGCCAACCTTGGCCTTGACGAAATCCTTGAGCTCGCCGGTCACAGCCGCGGCCTGCGTGCTGTCCTTGAGAACAACGAACGCCTGAGGTTTTTCCAGCCCTTCGGCATCCCTGCGCGGCACCACCGCCGCCTCCAGCACGCCGGGATGGGCGATCAGCGCCTGTTCCACTTCAAACGGAGACACCCAGATGCCGGAGACCTTGAACATGTCGTCGGTCCGCCCGCAGTAGACAAACCGCCCCTCTTCGGTGATCTCATACTTGTCGCCCGTCCGGGTCCATTCGCCCTCGAAGGTCGCGCGGCTCTTGTTGCGCTTGTTCCAATAGCCATCTGCGGCAGAGGCCCCGCGCACCAGCAGTTCACCCACACCGCCCGGGGTGATCTCCTGCCCGTCCTCATCGACGCAGCGCAATTCATAGCCCGGCACAGGCAGACCGGAGGTGCCGTAAACCACATCTCCGGGCCGGTTCGACAGGAAGATATGCAGCATCTCGGTCGAGCCGACTCCGTCGAGAATATCCACGCCCCAAAGTCGCCGCCAGGCGTTGCCGACCTCTTCGGGCAGCGCCTCTCCGGCGGAAATGCAGCAGCGCAGGTTGTGATCCGGCACGCCGTTTTGCTCCAGCCAATGCACTGTCGCGGCATAGAGCGTCGGCACCCCGCAAAAGATCGTCGGCTTTTCCTCTGCCACGATCCGGACCGCCACGTCCGGCGTCGGACGTCCGTTGAACAGCACCGTCGTCGCCCCTACGGAGAGGGGAAAGGTCATCGCGTTGCCCAGCCCGTAGGCGAAAAAGATCTTGGCCACGGAAAAGACCGTATCCTCTTCGCGGATGCCCAGAACCTGCGCGCCATAGGTGTCCGAGGTCGCCCGCAGCGCCCCGTGCACATGGCGCACCCCCTTGGGCAAACCGGTCGAGCCGGAGGAATAGAGCCAGAAGGCGCAGTCATCCTCGCTGACCTGCGCGGCCGCCACCGGAGCCGCGCCCTCCATGAAGCTGTCCCAGCTTTCCGTCCCTTCCGGTGCTTCACCGCCGATCACCACGATCCGGCGCAGATAGCGGCTCTTGCGGGCGGCGGGCAGGACAACCTCAAGCAATTCCACTGAAACGAACAGGCAGGTGGCGCGGCTGTCGTTCAGGATGAACTCATAGGCCTCACCGGTCAGCAGGGTATTCAGCGCAATCGGCACCACATGCGCCTTCATCGCGCCCCAGAACAGCTGCGGATATTCGATCTGGTCCAGTACGATGCAGGCCACGCGCTCTTCGGGCCGCACATCAGCCCGGACCAATGCCCCGGCCACCCGGTCGCTGCCCGCCGCAAGATCACCGTAGCTGAGTGTGCGTTTAAGTCCGGCCGCCTCGCGAAAAGCCGGCTTGTCGGCCCGACCTTCGCGCAGGTGGCGGTCGACAAAAAACAGCGCCGCGTTCTGATTGTCCGTCATGGATCCTCCCTTGCCCGAGGAGGCCCCGGGACTTGCCTCACCCGGCGGCCGTTGGCCGGCCTGTCGCGCGGGGCTCCTCTCCCCACGGGTGACTCGAACGTGCACTATGATGCAAAATACCCGCATCAATGCAAGTTTTCTTCGTGGTCAACGAAAAGTCAGAGAAAAATAAGCATTATAATGCCTAAATCCGAATGACGCCGGGATCGTTGCTGTACAGACGGGTCAACAGATCAGCCCGCCGGGTCAGGATCTTGCGATAGTTCAGGTTGCCCTTGGCCGTGATCTCACCATCCCCAAGCGAGGGCGGCTCGGCCAGGACCAGCGCCCGCGTGACCCGTGCAGCGGACCCATGCCCGGATCGCATCCGCAGCTTTTCGACCAGCGCGTCGCGCAATGCCGCACCAGTCAGCACGCCGTCCGCCTCTTCGCCGATCGCCATGGCTGCCGCCGAGGGGAAGATCATCACCCCCACTTCGGACCGGTCCGCCCCGCAGAGCACGATGTCCTGCGCCAGTGGCGCGTATTCCTGCAACAGCTCCAGCCGCAGCGTCGCCGCCCGCACCCATGTGCCGGTCATCAGCTTGAAATCCTCGGAAATCCGTCCGTCAAAGCGCATCCCCTTGTTCGGGTCTTTTGGATCGACGAACTTCACCGCATCCCCGGTGACAAAGAAACCCTCGTCGTCAAAGGCTTCTGCGGTCTTTTCGCGGTCAGCCAGATAGCCCGGCATGATGTTTGGCCCGCGCACGCGGATCTCGCAGCGCATCTCCGCATCCGGGATCAGCTTGACCTCGACCCCGGTCATCGGCACCCCGATATTGCCGGAGCGCCCACCGGGCTCATGCTGGATCAGGCAGGCGGGTGCGGTCTCGGTCAGCCCCCATGAGGTGGTGAACAGCGGCAAGTCCCCCCGCACCTCGCGCGCCATCTGCTCCAGATCGGTCCAGACGTCCTGCGGCAGCGAGGCGCCCGCGTAGAACAGCATCTCCATCTCACCGAAATAGCTCTGTCGCAGCGCCGCATCCGCCTTCAGCGCGTCGCGCAGCATGGCAAATCCCACCGGCACGTTGAAGGCCAGCGTGCCGCTGACCAGCCGGTTGTTCTCGATGGTCTCGGCAATCTTCGCCGGGATCGGCTTGCCGCCATCGATGTAGAGGGACCCGCCATTGGCCAGCATCATGTTGAAGTTATGCGACCCGCCAAAGACATGGTTCCACGGCAACCAGTCGACGATGCGCGGCGGGCGGTCGCGCAGAAAGGGCAGTGCATCGGCGATCTGCGCCTGGTTGGCGCACATCATCCGCTGCGTCGTGATCACCCCCTTGGGATGCGAGGTAGAGCCCGAGGTCATCAGGTATTTCGCCACCGTGTCCGGCCCCACCTCCAGCGCCGCCGCCGCCACGGCCAGCCCGTCGCCGCCATGCAACATGGCGGTCAATTCGGTCTGACCGGCCTGCGGATTGCGCGCGACGACCCGCTCCATCCCGTCGAACAGGTCATGCCCCAAAGCGGTCGCAAAGCGTTCGCCGTCATCTGCAAAGACCATCGCGGGCTTCACCAGTTGCGCGCAATGTTCCAGCTGAGGCCAGGCCCCGGGGATCAACGCATATTGCTCGGCCAGCGGGACGGTGGGCACGCCGACATACTGCGCCGCCAGCGTCAGCAAGCCGTGATCCACCCCGTTGCCGGAAATGATCAGGATCGGCGTTTCCGCCCCCATTCCACGCCCCAGCAGGTTCGCCGCGATCAAGCGCACCGCATCGCGGGCCTCCTTGTAGGTCACCTCGCGCCACCCCGGGCCAGAGCGTTCGGCAAGGAACACCCGGTCGGGCACAACCTCGGCCCAGTGGTCCAGCCAGTCCCCGGTTTTTTGCGCCGGGGGCGTCATCTCGTGACCCGAACGAAGGATCATCGACCCGTCGGGCCGGTCCTCGCGCGTGACGGAATGCGGGCGGTACTGGGACATGGCGGGGCCTCTCAGCGTTGCGGCAAACGCACCGCCGCATCAAGGCGGATGGTGGTGCCGTTGAGATAGGGGTTGGCGACGATCTGGCTGACCATCTGGGCATATTCCGCCGGATCGCCCAGCCGGTGCGGGAAGGGGATGTTTGCCACGATGCCGTCCACCGTCTCGGCGGGCAGCCCCTCCATCATCGGCGTGCTGAACAGCCCCGGCGCGATCGCCATCACCCGCACCCCCTGTTTGGCCATCTCGCGCGCGGCGGGCAGGCACATGGCGGCAATCGCCCCCTTCGAGGCGGAATAGGCCGATTGCCCGATCTGCCCGTCCTGAAAGGCAACGCTGGCCGTGTTCACGATCACGCCGCGCTCTCCGGTTTCCAACGGATCAAGATCCATCATCGCCCGCGCCGCATGTGACATGACAAAATAGGTGCCCATCAGGTTCACCCGGATGGTCTTTTCGAACAGATCGGTCGACAGCTTGCCCTCGCGCCCGACGATCCGCGCCGCAAGGCCGATGCCCGCACAGCTGACCGCCACCCGTGGCGCGCCCAGCTTGTCCACGATCTCAGCCACCGCCGCCTCGACCGAGGACTCGTCGCTCACATCGGTCTTGACCGCGTGCCCGTCGATCTCGGCGGCCATCGCCGCGCCGCGCTCGGCGTCGAAATCAAGAATGCCGACCTTCGCGCCGTCAGAGGCCAGCCGCCGCGCCGTCGCCGCGCCCAGACCGCTGGCCCCGCCCGTCACGATGGCGACTTGTCCGTTGATGTTCATAGCTTTCTCCTCCCGCTCACGGGCTTCTTCTCTCTCAAAATACCTCGGGGATTGTCGCAGCAGGCGACGCCCCTACCCTGGCAACAGGAACAACGTGATCGACGGGAAGGCGACCAGGATAACCACGCGCACCAGATCAGAGGCCACGTAGTAGAGCACCGCCCGGTAGGTCTGGACCATCGGCGTTTCCGGGTCCATCGCATTGATCACGAACAGGTTCATTCCCACAGGTGGCGTGATCAGCCCGACCTCGACCACGATCAGCACAAGGATGCCGAACCAGATCGCCGTGTGTTCCGGCGACAGGCCGAAGTCCAGCACCGAAACCACCGGATAGAAGATCGGGATCGTCAGCAGGATCATCGACAGCGAATCCATGAAGCAGCCCAGCAGCAGGTAGACAATCAGGATCACGGCCAGCACAGAGATCGGCGCGAGGCCCTGGTCGACCACCCAGCCGGACAGTTCTTGCGGCACCCGCGTCCGCGCCAGGAACAGGTTGTAGAAGGCCGCACCAAGAACGATGAAGAAGATCATCGCCGAGGACCGCGCCGTATCGGTGAAACTGTCCAGCAGGGTCCGCCAGTTCAGCCCGCCATTGACCAGCGCGATGATGCCCGTGCCCAGCGCGCCCACCGCCGCGCCTTCGGTCGGGGTGAAGATGCCGCCGTAAATGCCGCCAACCACGGCGATAAAGACCATCAGCACCGGCCAGACGTCAAACAGCGCAACGAACCGTTCGCGCATCGGCACCGGCGGCCGCACACCCGCCGCCTTGGGGTTCACGCGGACATAGATCGACACCGCGATCATGTACCCGATGGCGGCAATCACCCCGGGCACAAAGGCCGCGAGGAACAGTTTGGCGATGTTCTGCTCGGTCAGGATCGCGTAGATCACCAGCACCACGGAGGGCGGGATCAGGATGCCAAGCGTGCCGCCCGCCGCCAGTGTCGCGGTGGAAAAGCCGCCTTCGTAGCCATAGCGCTTCAGTTCCGGCAGGGCGACGCGGCTCATGGTGGCCGCAGTGGCCAAGGAAGAACCGCAGATCGCGCCGAACCCGGCGCAGGCGCCAATCGCCGCCATGGCCACACCGCCCTTGCGGTGCCCCAACCAGCCCTCGGCGGCCTTGAACAGCGACTGGCTCATGCCGCCCAGCGTCGCGAAATACCCCATCAGCAGGAACATCGGCACGATGGACAGCGAATAGTTGGAAAAGGTCGAATAGGCGAGGTCCTTGAGCTGCGCCAACGGCAGGCGCGCGCTGCCCATCACAAAGTAGAACCCTGCAAACCCGGCCGTGAACATCGCAAGACCAATCGGCACCCGCAGGAAGATCAGCAGCAGCAGCGCCGGGAAGGAGTAGATTCCGATTTCAAGATTGCTCAATGGTCCGCCCCAACCGCCTTGGGCATCACAGCCCGCCCCGTCAACAATTCAAAAAAGCGTACCAACACCATGTAGACCCCGACCACGGCGGCCGTCGCAGCGCCGATCAGGCTGACCGCGTAGGACCACCAGATCGGGAATTCCAGCAAGAGCGAGGTCTGCCCGGAGCTGATCTTGCGTTCCATCCCCGCGGCCAGCTGCACCGCGATTGTCACAAGGACCACCGCGAAAAGGACAGTGATCAGAAACTCGAGCAACCGGTTGACGCCCCTCGGCAGGTTGTTGGTAAAGACATCGACGGATGCATGGCCCCCTGTGATCGAACAGAAGGGCAAAAAGGCGAAAATGCAGAACGCCATGCCAGCTTCGACCAGTTCGAAACTGCCGCGGATCGCCCCCACACCGGCGTCGATCAGCCATTGCGCCAGACCGGGCATGGCGGACATCGCAAGGTCGGAATGCAGCGCCGTGTTCAGCGCCCGACCGACGATGGAAATGCAGGTGATGAGGATCAACAGGGTCAGAACGACCCCGCCCAGAATTGCCATTCCCCTGGCAACTCCGAGGACTATTCGATGCAGGCCCAGCATGAGGTCTCCTTGCAAAGGCGGAGCCGCAGCGCAGACCGCGGCTCCGTCCGGCTTTGGGGGTTACTTGCCCCAGGTGTCCAGATCGGACGAGTATTCGGCCATCAGGGCCCTTGCTTCGTCGATCAGGGCCTGACCGTCGATGCCCTTGTCGTTCATGTCGGCGATCCAGTCTGCATAGATCGGTTCGACGATTTCCTGCCACGCGGCGGCATCTTCCTCGGACACGGTGATGATGTTGTTGCCCATGTCGACCGCCGTCTGGCGCGCCGGAATGTCGGCATCCGCCTGCGTTCCGCCCGCAAAGATCGAGAAGGCCTGACCGGAATTCGCGTCGATCACCGCCTTCAGATCGTCGGGCAGGCTTTCGTAACGGTCCTTGTTCATCGCAAGGATGAAGGTCAGGTTATACAGCGCGGTGCCGGTGAACTCGGTGTGGTTGCGCACAAGTTCGGGAACCTTCAGCGCCGGCGTCACTTCCCACGGGATCGTTGTGCCGTCGATGACGCCTTTGGACAGCGCCTCGGACACAGCCGGAACCGGCATGCCAATGGGCTCTGCGCCGACGCGGGTCAACAGGTCGTTCACCAGACGCGAGCCGCCGCGGATCTTCATGCCCTCAAGGTCCGACGGCACCACGACCGGGTCCTTGGTGTGGAACAGGCCAGGGCCGTGCACCCATGTGCCGATCATGTGCAGGTCCTTGAAATCATCGTCGCGCATGTACTTGTCGTAGAGCGTCCAATAGGCATAGGACGCCGCGCGGGCATCATCGACCATGAAAGGCAGCTCAAAGACCTCGGTGCGCGGGTAGCGGCCCGGCGTGTAGCCGACCACGGTCCAGCCGATATCAACGATGCCATCCTGAATGTGGTCCGCCAGTTCCGGCGGCGTGCCACCCAATTGCATGGCGGGATAGCGTTCGATCTTGATCCGGCCGTTGCTGTCAGCCTCGACCTTGTCGGCCCAGACGTCCAGCACCTGGACCGGCACATTCGCCTGCGGTGGCAGGAAATGCTCCAGCGTCAGCGTCACCTCCTGCGCCATGGCGCTGGTGGTGGTCATGAATGTGGCCATCGCCGCACCGGCAATGCCCAGAACTGTTCTGCGTGTGGTCATGTTGTCCTCCCTGAATGACCTTATTTTACCGCCCCTTGCCGGGACGGTTATTTTTCGTAGTCCGCCATCAGCGCCTTGGCCTCGTCGATCAGCGCCTGGCCGTCGATACCCTTGTCGGCGACATCCGCGATCCAGGCGTCATAGACCGGCCGGGCAAGCTCTTCCCACTTGGCGGCGTCTTCGGCGCTGATGGTAACGATGTTGTTGCCCATGTCGACGGCGATCTGACGCGCGGGACCGTCGGCCTCGGCCATCGTTCGACCCGCAAAGATCGAGAACTCCAGCCCCGAGTTGTCGTCGATGACCTTTTGCAGATCTTCGGGCAGGCTTTCGTAGCGGTCCTTGTTCATGGCGAGCACAAAGGTGAGGTTGTAGATCGCCGGGCCGTCGAATTCGGTGTGGTTGGAGACCAGCTCCGGCACCTTGAGCGAGGCCGTGACCTCCCACGGGATCGTGGTGCCGTTGATGACACCCTTGGACAGCGCCTCGGGGATTGCAGTGACCGGCAGGCCGATGGGTTCCGCGCCGAGGATTTCCAACAGCTGGTTCACCATGCGCGAGCCGCCGCGGATCTTCATCCCCTGCAGGTCGCCCGGCTTTGCCACCGGATCAGAGGTATGCAGCATCCCCGGCCCGTGCACCCAGGTGCCCAGGATCTTGACCTCGGCGAAATCACTGTCCGCCATGTATTTCTCGAACAACTGCCAATAGGCCGAAGACGCGGCTTCGGCGTCATAGGTCATGAAAGGCAGTTCAAAGACCTCGGTGTGCGGAAAGCGCCCCGGCGTGAACCCGTTCACCGCCCAGACGATATCGGCCACCCCGTCTATGGCCTGGTCGATCAGCTCGGGCGGCGTGCCGCCCAGCTGCATCGCCGGAAAGCGCTCGATCTCGATCCGTCCGTTCGAATCCGCCTCGACCTTGTCGGCCCAGACATCCAATATCAGTTTCGGCACATTGGCCTGCGCAGGCAGGAACTGGTGCAACACCAGATTCACGTCCGCCGCCGCCAGCGGCATGGCGGTCATCGCCGCGGCAATGGCCCCGAATACGGCCCCAAGAGCCCCTCGTCTTGCAATCATCCTGACCTCCCCTTCAGAACGTGGCCGGTTCGATCCCGGACACAGGCGCAATTCAATGCACGAACTGCACGGTACTGCAACGCATATCCCAACCGCGCGGTCGAGTTAATACGCTGCACCGCGCATGCCCATGCACCGCCTGCCTGTCGCGCATGGGAACAAATCCGGAGGGGTTTGTCCAGAGTTTGTTTACTAGGAAACAAAATGAGAGCGCTAAACCTTCGGAAGTCAGTAGAAAGCGCGGCTCTTGCAGTGGTCGAGAGAGAGAAGACAACCGCCAACGCGCGCGCCCGGCTGTCGCCGGACACGCCGAGGTTGTCAGGTCAGCGTCACGGCCTGTCCGGTCCGCGCCGATTCCAGTGCCGCATCGGCCAGTTCCAGCGCCTTCAGCCCGTCCATCCCGGTGGTTGGCAGCGCGCCCCCCTCACTCACCGCCTTAACAAAAGCCGCGATCTCATTGGCATAGGCCGCCGCGTAACGGTCCATGAAGAAATTCAGCAGCGGCGGGCGTCCATAGCCCTTGGCCCCGGCCACCTCGACCGTGCTTTCATGCCGGTTCGCCGCCGAAGCCAAGCCCTCTGACCCGTGCACCTCGATCCGCTGGTCATAGCCATAGGTGGCCCGGCGCGAGTTTGTGATGACGGCCTGCTTGCCGGTAGCGGTTTTCAGGATCACGTTGACGCTGTCGAAATCGCCCGCATCGCCGATGGCGGAATCGACCAGGACCGAGCCCTGCGCCATGACGGTCACCGGCTCTTCGCCCAGCAGCCAGCGTGCCATGTCGAAATCATGGATGGTCATGTCACGGAAAATCCCCCCCGACACCTTGATATAGGAAATCGGCGGCGGGCCGGGGTCGCGTGAGGTGATGACCACCATCTCCACCTCGCCGATGTCGCCCGCCTCGATCGCCGCCTTGACGGCGGTAAAGTCCGGATCAAAGCGGCGGTTGAAACCGACCATCAGCTTGGCGCCGGTTTTCTCGACAATGGCCAGCGCCTGCCTGACCCGCGCCGCCGACAGATCCACCGGCTTTTCGCAAAAGATCGCCTTGCCAGCCTTTGCGAATTTCTCGATCAGGTCCGCGTGGGTATCGGTCGGTGTACAGATCGCCACCGCCTGAATATCCGCGCTCTCGGCGATCTCGTCGATCGAGCGCAGGTCACAACCATAGCGCGCCGCCATATCCTCTGCCGCCACCTGATAGGGTTCGGCCAGCGCCACAAATGCAGCACCCGGCGTCGCCGAAATGGCGCGGGCGTGGGCCTGACCGATGCGGCCCGCGCCCAGAATGGCAAATCCAAGTGTCATGTCTCTCTCCCAGGAAAGGCCGTCACGGTCCCTTTTCGCGCCGCGCGGTCCCCTTGGGATATGCCGTGTGTCGCACCATCCGGGCAAGTCGCCCCGCCGGGAGATGAGTGATTATCTATCATCCCTGCAAGACGCGGGGCCGGACTCTCTCACGAAGTGTCAGAACGGAACAGGGCGGGCGAAATCACCTCTTGTGGGCCGGGATCCAGCCGCGTGATATGTTCCGCCGCGCCTTCCGGGAACAGCCGCCGCACCAGGGGATCATGCCCCGGAACCACCAGTTCCCGGCGTGAGGCAAGTTGTTCCAGCCGCCCGAAACCGTCCAGCATGTCCTGCAGATCGACGACGATGGGAAAGGGTTTGCGCAGCCAGAAGTTCTCGTAGAAATGCGTCGCATCAGAGGCCAGCACCATCCATCCGGTCTGCGTCAGCACGCGCACTGCCTGCAACCCCCGCGAATGCCCACCGATCCTGTGCACCGTCACATCCTCGGCAATCTGCGCATCCCCGTCGTGGAACATCACCTTCCCGGCATAGAGCCTGCGCACCGCCTCACAGACATGTCCGGCGGAAAAGGGCATCCGCAGCACGTCATGGCACATGCACGGCCCGGTGGCATAGGCCATCTCGGCGGCCTGCATGTGCAGCGTGGCGTTGGGAAACAGGTGCAATCCGCCCGCGTGGTCATAGTGCAGATGGGTGACGATCAGTTGCGTCACAGCCTCGGGCGCAATGCCAAGCGGCTTCAGCGCCGCCACCGGGTCCAGCCGGATCGGCCGCCCGCGCGCCTGCGCCTCGGCCTCATCATAGCCGGTGTCGACAAGGATCACATCGTCCCCCCGTCGCAGCACCCAGATGAAATAATCCATCGCGTGCGGCGCGTCGTGGTTGTCATCAAAGATGAAACTGTCCGCCCGCACGCGCTCTGCCCGGTCGGCGTATTTGACCGCGTGCACCTCCCAAGCGGTCATTGACGCACCTGGGCATAGGTCCTGACCGATTTCGACAGCACAAACGCCGCGCTGTCGGCGTCGAAGCTGATGAAATGAGTCGTCGTCATATGCGCCTCGAAGGCGGCGGCATCGTCATAGAGTTCATAGAGGAACACCTCACCGGGCCGCGCGGCGTCGGCGCAGACGTCGAACTGATGACAGCCCGGCTCATCCCGAACCGAGGCCCGCGCGTTCTGCGTGACGAGGTCGAGAAAGGCATCGGCCCCCTCCGGTCTGAGTTCGAACGTGACGATGACCGCAAACATGACAACTCTCCCTGCGCCGGCCCCTCCGGGCCACCCTTACTGTAGGCAGGCCGCGCGCCCCGGTCTATGGTCGCCTGCAACAGCGGCGGAGGAGAGGCATGCCCGAGCGAACGATCACCGTGGCGGGGCTGGGCGCGGGCTACTTCAGCCAGTTTCACTATGCCGCCTGGCGCCGCATTCCCGGAGCCCGGCTGATCGCCGCCTGTGACCATGACGCGGTCAAGGCACAGGCCATCGGCACCGCCGCCTATACCGATCTGGATGAGATGCTGGACCGCGAGTCGCCGGACCTGCTGGACGTGATCGTGCCGCCCCCGGCACAGGCACAGGCGATCCGCACGGCGCTCTCCGCCGGGGTTCGGGCAATCATCTGTCAGAAACCCTTCTGCACCTCGATGCAAGAGGCCCGCGCCATCACGCAGGAGGCCGAAGACGCGGGCGCGCTGCTGGTCATCCACGAAAACTTTCGCTTTCAGCCCTGGTATCGCGCCTTGAAAACCCGCCTGGATGCGGGAGAGATCGGCGAGGTCCTGCAAGTCACCTTTCGTCTGCGCCCCGGCGACGGACAAGGCCCAAGCGCCTATCTGGACCGGCAGCCCTATTTTCAGCAGATGCCGCGCTTTCTGGTGCACGAAACGGCGGTGCACTGGATTGACACCTTCCGCTTCCTGCTGGGTCCGCCCTCTGCGGTCTATGCCGATCTGCGACGGGTGAATCCGGTGATCGCGGGTGAGGACTCGGGCCATATCCTCTTCGATCACCCCTGTCGCGCGCGCGCCCTGTTTGACGGTAACCGTCTGCTCGATCACCCCGCCACCAACACCCGCTGCACCATGGGTGAGGCCTTGGCCGAAGGCACCGCCGGGACGATCACCCTGACCGGCGACGGCGCCCTGCACCTGCGCCGCTTCGGCGCATTGGAGGGTGAGAGGATCCTGCCGCCCGACACCTCAGGCACCTTTGGCGGCGACTGCGTATTTACCCTGCAAGGCCACGTAGTGACCTGCCTGCGGACTGGTGAGACGCCGGAAAACACCGCACGCGCCTACCTGCCGGTGATCGCCACCGAAGGCGCCGTTTACGCCTCCGCCGCCGAGGGCCGAAAGATCGGCATTGCAATGGACGTGGACATGTAGCGGGCCAAGGCCACCACGCGCTCCGCTCCGGCCTGCGGTGAAAACGCGCTTCGAAGCGCGTTGCCAAGGGCTTTCCAAAGCCCTTGCCTGCGCCCGGCTCAGAGGTCGCATTCCGACTGCAAGGCAAATCCGTCTGCGCAACCCGTTGTACAATTCGCTTCACGCACGGGGTGTGCTCACCCATAAAGGCCCGCCATACGCCCTCTCAACTGCACCAGCGCCAGCACCGTGTCGATGGTCGGCGTCGGCGTCGAGGTGATCCGTCCCAGCTCCTGAACCGAAGCCACCAGCGCATCGATTTCCATCGGACGGCGCGCATCCAGATCCTGCAACATCGAGGTCCGATGCGCCCCCACCGCCGCGCCGCCATCAATCCGCCGCTCCACATCGATGGGAAACTTCACCCCCAGCTTTTCGGCAACCTCCTGTGCCTCGACCATCATCCCCCGCGCCACACCGCGCACGCCGGTATCGGTGCACAGCACATCCAGCGTGGCATGAGTCAGCGCCGAGATCGGGTTGAACGACAGGTTGCCCCACAGCTTGACCCAGATCTCATCACGCAAACGCGGCCTGACCGGGGCCTTCAACCCTGCCGCGCCCAGAGCCTTCGACAGCGCCAGCGCCCGCTCCGACTTCTCACCCGAGGGCTCGCCCAGCGAAAACCGGTTGCCCTCGACGTGCCGGATCACCCCCGGGCGGATCACCTCTGCCGCCGGATAGACCACGCAACCCAACACCCGGTCCGGCCCGAACCCGTCCCACTGCGCGTTGCCCGGATCGACCGTCTCCAGCCGTGTCCCCTCAAGCTCGCCGCCGATGCGATGGAAATACCACCACGGCACGCCATTGACCCCGCTGACCACGGTCGTCGCCTCGCCGATCAGCGGCGCCATCCGCCCCACCACGCCCGGCACCGAATGCGCCTTCAGCGTGACGATCACATAATCCTGCACACCGAGCTCTGCCGGGTCCTCGGCGGCGCGCACCGCGACAGAGGTCTCGCCCGCCTCTTCGATCAGCCGCAGCCCATCCGCCTGCATCGCCTTCAGATGCGGCCCTCGCGCCACGAGGCTCACATCCGCCCCCGCCTGCGCCAGCTTTACCCCCATGTAGCCGCCAATCGCCCCGGCGCCGAAAATACAGATCTTCATGTCCCCTCCCGCGCCGGGCAGGCACGCGCCCTTGGCTTCTTCTCTCTGAAAATATCTCCCGCCGGAGGCATCTGACCGCGCCCCAGACGCCTCCGCCGGAACGGGCGTTCAGGCCGAGGTCACCAGCCCCAGCTTTTCCGCCATGCCGATGCGCTGCATCTTGCCCGTGGCCCCCTTGGGGATCTCGTCAAGGATCACCACACGGCGCGGCACCTTGAAATCGGCCATGCGCTCGGCGGCAAAGGCGCGGATCGCGGCCTCGTCCGCCTGCACCCCCTCGCACAGCACCACCGCCGCGGCGACCTCCTCTCCCAGCTTGGGATGCGGCAGGGCAAAGGCCACGCATTGCGCCACCGCCGGGTGATCCATCAGCACGCCATCCACCTCCAGCGGCGATACCTTTTCGCCGCCCCGGTTGATGATCTCCTTGAGCCGTCCGGTCAGGCTCAGGAACCCGTCCGCGTCGATGGCCCCCTGATCGCCGGTGCGGAACCACCTCTTGCCCGCCGTCTCGAAGAAATTCTTGGCATTGGCCTCGGGGTTGGCCTCGTAGCCCGGGGTCACATTGGGGCCGGAAATCACCACCTCGCCGATACCTTCGATCAGGTGGTTCTCCGCTTCATGGGCAATCGCCACTTCCGGCCCGGCCGCGCGGCCGACCGAGCCCGGCTTTTGCAGGTCCAGCGGGTTGCAGCACATCTGGTGCGCGGCTTCGGTCATGCCGTAGGCTTCGACCACAGGCGCGCCAAAAGTCTCGCCCAGTTGCGCCATGACCTGCGCCGGCAGCGAGGCCGAGGAAGAGCGCAGGAACCGCAACGGCACCTCGGCGATCACTTCGGCATTGCGCGGCGCGCGGGAGAGGATCGCCTGATGCATGGTCGGCACCGCCGTGTACCACGTCGGGCGCGCCTCCTTCATCTGAGCAAAGAAGCCGAGCGCATTGAACCCCGGCGCGCAGAAGATAGAGCCGCCCGACGCCAATGAGGCCGAAACAGCCGCCAGCAGCCCGTGGATGTGAAACAGGGGCATGACGTTCAGGCAGCGGTCCTGCGGCGTCAGTGCCAGCGACTCCGCAATGTGCCCCGCCGAGGCGGCAAGGTTCGACTGCAACAGGGGCACGATCTTGGGCCGCGAGGTGGTGCCGGAAGTATGCAGGATCAGCGCCACGTCCTCGGGTCGCGGCGTGCCATCCTCTGCCGCCGCGGTCTCTGCCTCGGCGGTCAGCGCGAAGAGGCCGGCAACTTCGGCATCCTCGTGCAGGCGCAGCACCGTCAGGCCAAAGCGCCGGGCCGCCGCCAGCGCCGGGCCGTCATAGCCGTCCTCGAGGATGATGGCCTTCGCCTTCAGATCCTCGAGGTAGAAGGCGTATTCATCCTCGCGGTACGAAGGATTGAGGGGGGCTGTCGTGGCCGACAAGGCCACCGTCACAAAGGCCGTCGCCATGTTCGCGCCATTGGGCAGCACGATGGCCACCCGGTCCCGCGGCCCCACGCCCGCTGCCCGCAATTGTCGCCGGATCGCGTCCGACTGCGCTCGCAGCGCGCCATAGCTCAGCCACGCGCGCGAGGGCGCGCCGATCGCCGGCGCCGCCTCCGGATGCGCGGCCAGAAGCTGCCTCAAGGTTCCCCCCATGAAATCGGTCCTTCTTGTGAGTCGTCATGTCAGCCTACCTTGCGCAACGGTGATCCGGAAAGTCGTGCCGAGGGGGCGGGACCAATTAGTGGCCGGACCCCGGGTCCGGAACACTGGCCTGCGCCCGCTCGACAGGATCACACTACTCCTGTTCGCCGGGACATGCAGCAAGACATGGGTCGATATGTAAACTGTGTAATTCACAAACGCCGGATTTGTGGATTTGTGAATTACACGCGCTCCGTCAGAACAGGCTTTCGATCAGCGCCGCCGTGTTGTCGCGGGTCAGCGTGATCGGGTTGCCGCCGCAGCTGGGGTCCTTCAGCGCCCCGTCGAGCAGTGCATTTCTATCCGGGTCGGTAACGCCCATATCGGACAGGCTGGCCGGGATGCCCAGAGTTGCGTTCATCGTACCGACGAATTCGTAGAAACCGTCAAAGCCGCCGTCGATCCCCAGATAGGCTGCCGCCTGCGCCAGACGAGCTTCGATGGCGGGTTGGTTGAACCGAAGCACCGCCTGCATGACCACCGCGTTGGTCGTGCCGTGGTGCGTGTTGTAGAGCGCACCGATGGGATGGCTGAGGGCATGGATCGCGCCCAGCCCCTTTTGAAAGGCCGTCGCCCCCATCATCGCCGCCGACATCATGTCGGCCCGGGCGTCCAGATCCTCGGGGCTGGCATAGGCGCGCGGCAGCGCCTCTTTCACCAGGCGCATGCCTTCCAGCGCGATGCCCTGGCTCATCGGGTGGTAATGCGGCGAGCAATAGGCCTCGAGGCAATGGGCAAAGGCATCCATCCCCGTCCCGGCGGTGATCGGTCTGGGCATGCCCACGGTCAGTTCCGGGTCGGCGATGACCACCGATGGCAGCACCTTGGGGTGAAAGATGATCTTCTTCTCATGGGTTTCTGAATTGGTCAGGACCGAGGCCCGCCCGACTTCTGACCCGGTGCCTGCGGTCGTCGGCACCGCCACGTTGGGAAAGATCGCCTCGGCATCGGCGCGGGTCCACCAGTCGCCGATGTCCTCGAACTCCCAGACCGGGCGGGTCTGACCGGCCATGAAGGCGACCATCTTGCCCAGATCCAGCCCGGACCCTCCGCCGAAGGCAATGACGCCGTCATGGCCGCCCTTGCGGAACGCCTCGACCCCGGCGGCAAGATTGTCCTCGTTCGGGTTTGGATCGACCTCGGCAAATAGCGCGCGGCCAAGGCCCGCAGCCGCCGTCAGGTCGAGTGTAGCCGCGGTGATCGGCAGGGCGGCGAGGCCACGGTCCGTGACCAGCAGGGGTTTGGCGATGCCGGCGGCGGCACAGGCCTCGGCGATTTCCCTGATACGCCCGGCGCCGAAGCGGATGGCGGTGGGGTAGGACCAATTGGCGGTTGGACTCATGTCGGGACCCTTTTGGTGGTGTTGGGCGGGGATGGGGGCGCTGCCCCCTCTGGACCTGCGGTCCATTCACCCCCGGAGCATTTGAAGAGAGAAGAAACGCAGGTCAGCGCGTGACCTTCTTGAGGTGGTAGGATTTCGGGCGGGTCAGGTTGTGGTAACCGATGACAGAGAGGCCGCCACCCCGCCCTGTCTGCTTGCAGCCGGTCCAGCACAGGCCCGGGTCAAGGTAATCGGCGCGGTTCATGAAGACGGTGCCGGTTTCGATGCGGTCGCCGAGGGCGGTAGCGCGGTCGGGGTCGGCGGTCCAGAGGCTGGCGGTCAGGCCAAATTGGCTGTCGTTGATCAGGGCGACAGCCTCATCGTCATTGCGCACCGGCATGATGCCCACCACGGGGCCAAAGCTTTCGTCGCGCATGACGCGCATGTCATGTGTGACATTGGTCAGGATCTGCGGGCTGAGGTAGGCGCCGCCGTCGTCTTCGGCGGAGGGGGCGATCAGCGGGGTTGCGCCCTGCGCCACCGCCTCTGCGGTCTGGGCGCGGACCTCATCGGCAAAGCGCTTGTGCGCCATCGGACCCAGCGTGGTCTCCGGGTCCAGCGGGTTGCCGAGGCGGTAGCCCTGGAAAATCTCCACGGCCTTTTCGACGAAGCTGTCAAAGAGGCTGTCGTGGACGTAGATCCGTTCGATCCCGCAGCAACATTGGCCGGAGTTGAACATCGCCCCGTCGATCAGCGTGTCGACAGCGGCGTCAAGGTCGGCATCCTGCATGACATAGCCCGGGTCCTTGCCGCCGAGTTCCAGCCCCAGACCGGTGAAGGTGCCCGCCGCCGCGCGTTCCATCGCCTGCCCGCCGCCGACCGACCCGGTGAAGTTGATGAAATCAAACCCGCGCCCGGCGATCAGACCGGAGGTGGTGTCGTGGTCGAGGAAGAGGTTCTGAAAGACCTCTTCGGGAATGCCCGCCGCGTGAAAGGCGCGCGCCATGCGTTCGCCCACCAGCAGAGTCTGGGTGGCGTGTTTCAGGACCACCGCGTTGCCCGCGATCAGCGCGGGTGCGACGGTGTTGATCGCCGTCATGTAGGGGTAGTTCCAAGGCGCCACGACAAAGACGACGCCATGCGGCACGCGCTTGATGTAGCGGCTGAAAACCTCGTCCTCTCCGACCGGAATGTCGGCCAACGCCCCGGGCGCGATGTCAGCCATGTAAGACGCGCGTTCGTTGAAGCCGCCGAATTCACCGCCGTAGCGCACCGGACGGCCCATCATATGGGCCAGTTCCGGCACGATCTCGTCGTTCATCGCCCCCACCGCCGTGACGCCGGCGCGCACCAGTTCGATGCGTTCTGCGAGCGGGCGCGCGGCCCAGTCCTTCTGGGCGACGCGGGCGCGCGCGACGGCCTGTCGGGCAACATCGAGCGGGAGCGTGTCGCGCGTAGCAAAGACCGATCCGTCGATGGGTGATATGCAGGTCAGCGTGGTCATTCGGGGAAGCCCTTTGGTGGGGTGTCGAGCATATTGAGGCAACACTGTCGGATCAACCAGTCTCCGGCATCGTTGCGGCGCAGGGTGTTCAGGCTCATGCCGAAAATTCTGCCTGACCGGTCGTCCTCTGCATCCACGGTGGCGGCGAAACCGACCAGTGCATGCCCCATCGCACCCTCGGCATCGCACTCGATAACACGCAGGATCTTGTCACGCTCGCCGTCGAGGAACCATTCGGCATGGGTTGCTGCAATCGCGGCTCTGCCAAAGGCGGGCGGGCCGAAGGGGGTGAAAAGCTTTCCGTCCGCTGCGAATGTCGCAGCAACGCCATCGGCATCGCCTGCGGCATAGGCCGTCAGGTAACGCGCGAAAAGCGCGGGGATCGCGTCCAGGTCAGTCATACCGTCAGGCATCCGGTCAGGCCTTTTCGAATCCGCGGGCGATTTCGTAGTCCGTCACCACCCGGTCGAAGTCTTCAAGTTCCCAGTCGGCGGCGCGGGCGTAATGGGTGACAACGTCATCCCCAAAAGCCTCGCGCAGCATGTCGGAACCAAGAAGGGCCGAGCGCGCCTCACGCAGGGTGTGGGGGATGTGCCAGGCCTGATCGTTTTCGTAGGCATCCCCGGTAAAGGCGTCGGGCAGCTCCAGCTTTTCCTCGATCCCCTTCAGCCCGGCGGCCAGCATCGCGGCCTGCGCCAGATAAGGGTTCATGTCCGCGCCAGGCGTGCGGCATTCGACGCGCACCGCCTTGGTGCCCTCGCCGCAGAGGCGGAAGGCCGCGGTGCGATTGTCGACGGACCAGACCACCTGGGTCGGCGCGAAGGTGCCCTTGGTGAAACGTTTGTAGCTGTTGACGTAGGGCGCCACGAAATAGGTGCTTTCGGCGGCATATTTCAGAAGTCCCGCCATGTAGTGATCCATCAGGTGCGACTTGCCCAGCGGGCGATCGGGATCGTGAAAGGCGTTCTGCCCGTCTTTCCACAGCGACTGGTGGACATGGGCGGCGCTGCCGACCTTGTCGTGGTGCCACTTGGCAAGAAAGCTCGCGGCGCAGCCGTTCTGCCATGCGATTTCCTTGACCGCGTGTTTGGCCAGCGTGTGGTGATCGGCGGTGGCCAGCGCCTCGGCATAGCGGATGTTCAGCTCTTCCTGACCGATTTCCGCCTCCCCCTTGGAGCCTTCGACCGGCACGCCCATGGCGCGCAGGTGGTTGCGGATCGGGCGCATCACCGGCTCTTCCTTGGAGGTCTGGAAGATGTGGTAATCGAGGTTGTAGTTGGACACCGGTTTCAGGTCGAAACCCCCGCGCGTGATTTCATCCGCCGTGCCCTGAAACAGGAAGAATTCCAGTTCCGTCGCCATGACCGGCGTCAGGCCCATGGCCCCGGCCCGGGCGATCTGGCGTTTCAGGATCTCCCGCGGGGCGATGGGCACCGGCGCGTGGGTGTGATGGTCGATCACATCGCAGAGCACCATGGCCGTGCCCTCCAGCCAGGGCACCGGGCGCAGGGTGGTGAGATCGGGGCGCAGGATGTAATCACCGTAGCCCTTCGACCAGGAGGCCGAGGCGTAGCCGTCCGGCGTGGCCATGTCGATGTCCGTGGCCAGCAGGTAGTTGCAGCAATGGGTCTCGCCCTCGGCGATGTCCAGAAACGCCTCGGCGTGAAAGCGTTTGCCCATCAGTCGCCCCTGCATGTCGATCATGCAGGTCAGCACCGTGTCGATGGTCCCCCCGGCGATGGCGGATTTCAGCGCCTCAAAGCTCAATGTCATGTCTGCCCTCTTCAGCCGTTGCTGATCGTGATGCCCTCATGGGCGATTTCAATGGTTTCGACCGCGACCTCGTCGAAGTCGGATTTCAGGTCGGTTCCGGTGATCTTGACCGGCCATGCGTTCCGCAGTTGCCAGATCATGGTGGAGCTGCCGGTCTCGTCCAGAAGCGAAATCTGGACGCTCTGGCGCTTGATCGTGTTCAATTTGATCTGGCTGTACCAGTCCCAAAAGCGGTCATCCTTGGCAAAGACACCCTTCTTGAGGGTGACGTTGCCTGTATTGCGAAGGCCCGGCATCTTGACGGTCGAAAAATCCTTGCTGTCCCCGGCGCGGTATTCGATGGGCTGGCTTTCAACGTCCAGCCCGCTGACCTCCTGAAAGACCATTTTGCCAAGGTCGCCAATCTCGACCTCGAAATGGAATTTCGGCAAGGGCCAGAGGCCTGTCTGTTCTTCGCCTGTCATGACGACTGCATCTTTTGCTGGACCGTGATGACGATGAATTCAGCCGGGTGCACGATCGCCACTTTGACGACCACACGCATGTAACCGTCCAGAATGTCGTTGCCGGTCATCGTGGTGCCAAGACCCACGTCGACGGAATACGCCTGTTCCGGTGTCGCCCCGGCCAATGCGCCCGCCTTCCACTGGTTGTTCAGGAAGTTGGAGAGCATGCTCCTGACGGAGGTCCAGGTAGTAGAGTCATTGGGCGCAAAAACATAAGCCTGCGCCGCAAGTTTGATGGATTGTTCCAGCATGATCAGGGTGCGGCGGACGTTGATGTAGCGAAAATCCTGCGAATTGCCGTCCAGTGTGCGCGCGCCCCAGACCAGAACACCCCGCCCCATGAACGTGCGGATCGCGTTGACCGCCTTGCCGTACAGCGGGACGTTCATGTCCTGCTGTTGTTCGTCCGAGATGGTATGCGTCGGAGACAGCACCGATACGATTCCGGTATTCGCCGGGGCCTTGAAAACGCCCACATTGTTATCCGTGAGCGTCCAGACACCGGCCATGGCCCCCGCTGGCGGCAGGACATTGGCGGCAGTCAACAGGTCCTGCATCCAGGCGCGATAGACCGCACTGACCGTCTGCAGGGACTGGTGGGTTCTCTGCGCCTCCTCCGCGCTGGCGGGCGCCTGCGTCAGCTTGTCCGCCAGCTCCGAGATGGCGGCATTCGCCGCCGCATCACCGGATGCCGAAAGCTCATCCTTGATCGCCTGGGCAAGTGCCGCGCGCGTTGCATCATCCAACTGCAGAAAACTCACGTCCGACGCGGACAGGATGGTGGTGTTCAGCCAGGGTGCATAGATCGCGCCGTAGCTGGGGTTTTCCCCCAGATCGACGCCCTCGCGAAACCGCTGTATCGCGTCAAACAGATCGGGGCCGTCGCCGCCGTGCAGGTCAAGAAGCGCGACCCGGCTTTGCAGGGTTTGACACTCCTGCATCATGCGCTCGGTCACGGTCTTGTACCCTGCCCAGTCCAGCGAAACCGCATCGGGCGCGACATAGATCGTCGGCTCCTGCTCCTTGGCGAGGTTTTCCCAAAATGCATTCAGGTAATTCGCGGCCGCGGGCGGCCCGGAACCGTAACCGCCGATGGAGGTGATCCAGCACGGCCCCCCGCCGTTGTCAAAGAACAGGCGCATCGCGTGGTACAGGTAGAAACGCGGCTTAGCCGATACAAAGTGTGGATCTCCGGCGGCGCTCTTGCCCCGGCGAAACTGCTCGACCGGCGCACCGCCGAACAGTTGATGATATTCACTCAGCGAGGTGATCCGGGCCGGCACACCTGCAATCGGCGTGCTGCCGTGCAGTGCCGTTTCGGTGTACCCGATGAAGGCAGGCACACCTGTCGGCACCTCAACCACCGAATTGGGAAAGGCGTTCTCTTCGACGATATAGACGCCGGGTGTCTTTTCGGTGGCCATGTTTCACTCCGCAGTTTCCCGGGCGCATTCCGCGCCGGGGCGCTGTGCGGGGCCGACACACAGCCGGCCCCGTTCAGGATCAGGTATAGCGGTACGGACGTCCGGCCTTTTCCATGTCGGCGTTGTACTGCTTGATGATTGCGACGACCTTGGCCTTGACCTCGGACTCGGCGGCGATCTCATCCCAGAAGACGCGCGCGGCGGCCTCGACCTGGGCCCATTCGGCGTCCGGGATCGTGGTCAGCTGCATCTTGCTGCCATTGACCCGCAGGCTGGCCTCACCACCCCAGTACCACCACTGGCGGTAATAATGCGACTGGTCGCAGCAGACGCGGAACAGGGTCTGCAGATCCTCGGGCAGTTCGTTCCAGCGGTCCATATTGGCAAAGAAGCTGCCTGCCCATGCGCCGGAAATGTTGTTGGTGAGGAAGTAGTTGGTCACATCCGCCCAGCCGACGGTGTAATCTTCGGTGATGCCGGACCATGCGATCCCGTCGAGTTCTCCGGTCTGCACCGCGACCTCGATGTCTTCCCAGGGCAGAGTCACCGGCACCACGCCGAACTGGGCCAGGAAACGGCCCGCCGTCGGGAAGGTGAAGACCCGCTTGCCCTGCAGATCGGCAAGGCTGTTGATCGGATCCTTGGTCGCGAAATGGCACGGATCCCATGCGCCCGCGCTGATGTGCTTGACCCCGACCTTGGAGTATTCCTCATCCCAGATCTCGTTCAACCCGTACTGGTTGAACAACACCGGCACGTCGAGGCTGTAGCGCGAGGCAAAGGGGAAATAGCCGCCAAAGACCGTGACATCGGTGGGCGAGGCCATGGAGTCGTCATCCGACTGCACCGCGTCGAGGGTGCCGCGCTGCATGGCGCGGAACAGTTCGCCGGTGGGCACCAGCTGATCGGCGTAGAACAGCTCGATCTGCATCCGGTCGCCGGCGATCTTGTTGAACATCTCGATGGCCGGGTCGATGACATGCTCGGCCAGCGCCGGGCCGGCATAGGTCTGCATCCGCCAGGTGATGGTGGATTGTGCAAGGGCCGGTGTGGCCAGCGGAGCGGCAACGCTGCCGATGGCCGCCGTTGTCAGGAACTTACGTCTGGTCGTCATACCAATATCCTCTCTGTCAGGGTTGAATGTGCGCCCCTTTTGCGGGGCGTTCTGGTTAATTTCCGTAGACGGTCTCCGGCAGCCACAGGGCGATCTGCGGGAAGGTCATGATCAGGGCCAGCGCCACGAGCATCACGCCGACAAACGGGATGATCGAGCGATAGATGTCACCCAGCCCGATTTCGGGCGGGGCCATGGCGCGCATCAGAAAGAGGTTGTAGCCGAATGGCGGGGTCATATAGGCAATCTGCGTCGTGATCGTGTATAGCACACCATACCAGATCAGGTCGAAACCAAGTGCCCCGACCAGCGGCACATACAGTGGCGCGACAATCACCAGCATCGCGGTATCGTCCAGAAACGTCCCCATGATGATAAAGCTGAGCTGCATCAGGATCAGGATCATCCAGGGGCTGAGTCCCATCTTTTCGGTAAACAGGTTCTCGATGGCGTTGACCGCGCCCAGCCCGTCGAAAATCGCGCCAAAGCCCAGCGCAGCAAGGATGATCCACATGAACATGCAGGAAATGCCCAGTGTGCGCCGGGTGCAGGTTTCAAAGATCTTCCAGGTCATGCGCCGTTTGAGCAGCGAGGCGATCAGCGCCGTCAGCGCCCCGATGGCCGAGCTTTCCACAAGCGAGGTCCAGCCGTTCACAAATGGCACCATCATCGTCGCAAAGATCGCCAGCGGCAAAAGGCCCGCGCCCAGCAGGCGGATCTTTTCGCCCCGTGGCACCTGGTCTGCGTCTTCCATCGCCGGGCCAAGTTCCGGTTGCAGTTTGCAGCGCGCCCAGATGTAGAGGATGAACAGCCCCGCCATCATCAGCCCCGGCAGTACCCCCGCCAGCCACAACTGGCCCACAGGCTGCCGCGCGATCATGGCATAGAGCACCAGCACGACGGAGGGCGGCACAAGGATGCCGAGCGACGATCCCGCCTGAATGACGCCGGTCACCATGATCTTGTCATAGCCCCGGCGCAGCAGTTCCGGCAGCGCGATGGTCGCACCGATGGCCATGCCCGCCACCGAAAGGCCGTTCATCGCCGAAACCAGCACCATCAACCCGATTGTCCCGATCGCCAGCCCGCCGTTCACGCCGCCCATCCAGACATGGAACATCCGGTAGAGGTCATCCGCCAGCCGACTTTCCGACAGGACGTAGCCCATGAAGATGAACATCGGCAGCGTCAGCAGCGGATACCACTTCATCAGCTTCATCGCCGCCGTGAACGGGATGTCGACGCCGCCCGTGCCATACAGCGCCAGAACCGCCACGCTGGCCACCGCACCGATGGCGCCAAAGACGCGCTGACCGGTGAACAGCATCAGCATCATCGAGGCGAACATGAAAATCGCGATATAGTCCTGGCTCACCGCGCCGCCTCCGAAGCCGTGCTCATACGGTTGCCTCCTCGGTCCGGTCGATGCCGATTTCATGACCCCGAATGCGGGCGATGTCCTTGAAGAACTCCGACACCGCCTGCAGCAGCATCAGGAAGATGCCAAAGGTCATAAGCGCCTTGACCGGCCAGATGAACGGCCGCCACGCGGTCGACGAGCGTTCCAGCCGCCCGATCTGTTCCTCGCCCGTCAGCAGGCCGGTGAAATAGGCGACAGGCTCCATCCCCCAGTAGCCCAGCGAATAGGCCGTCGAGCCAAGCCCGCCATACAGCAGCACGCCGAGGTAGAAGATCAGGAAGAAGACGGTAAAAGCATCGACCCAGGCCTTTTGCCGGTTGGTCCAGCGGTGATAAAACAGGTCCATCCGCACGTTCGACCCCATCTGGATCGAATACGGCCCGCCCATGATGTAATAGATCACCATGGCGAACTGCGCCATTTCCAGCGTCCAAAGCGAGGGCAGAAAAAAGGTTTTCGAGATCGAGGACCACAGCAGGATCCCCATCATCACGAAAAGCCCCCACATCATGAGACGGCCGATCCGGTAATTCACCGCATCCACCGCGCGGACATAGACACGCATCGCCGCGATCATGCCCGCTCTCCGCCTTCGGTGATGGCGCGGGTGCGGCAGATCCACTGGACAAACATCTGCGCCATTTTTGTCTGCTGTTCCTCTGTTTCCAGAAGGTCACTGCGCACTTCCAGCATGACGTTCTGCAGGCCGTTGACCGCGCCATGCATGTCGAGGGTATGCGCCACGCCGTCCGCTGCGCTGTAGGGTTCGTTCAGGCGAACGTCATGACCTTCGGGCGCGGTCTCCATCATGGCGCGGGCAAAACCTGGGTCGCGGCCGTGCAGGATACCGATTTCGACCGTGCGGCGCTGGCCCTTGAACACCGGGGTAAAGCTGTGGACCGTCACCAACAGGGTCAGCACCGGGCGCAGCGCGCGGATACGATCCGCGACCTTGTCGTGAAACGGACGATACACCGCGGCGACGCGCGCCGAACGCGCGTCTGCGGTCAGGTCGCGATTGCCCGGAATATCGTGTGTCTCGCTGCGCTCGGGCATCGCACCCGGCGAATCTGGCGGCCGGTTGCAGTCGTAGACCAGGCGCGAGAGGCCGCCATAGACGAGCGTCGCCCCGGTCTGCGCCGACATCTTCCGTGCCAGTTCCAGCGCGCCGGGGTCCCATGCGATATGGCTGCGTTTCAGCTCCTCCGACAGGCCCAAGCCCCAAAGGTCGTCCGGGATCCGGTTGGAGGCGTGTTCACAGACGACCAGCACCTCTGCCCCGGTGCCACCGGGCGCGCCGGGCAACAGGTGCACCGCAGGTCCAAAGTTGAGAGTGGCAAACGAGTCTTGCATGCGGCCAGCCTGTTGCATGGCGAAACACCTTGTCAACGATGATCGTGAAAAAGATTGAACAGACGGGGCAGAACTGTAAAATTCTGTTCACCGAGGCACCAGATTCAAAGGCCCCCGCGACCGATGTCCATTGCCGAAGCCATCCAGTCCCGGCGGGACGAGATGACCCGCTCTGAGCGGCAGTTGGTCAATGTGCTGCTGGATGAATACCCGATTTCCGGCCTGTGCAGCATCACCGAGCTGGCCGAAAAAGCCGGGGTTTCGACACCCACGGTCGCGCGGCTGGTGCAGAAGCTGGGGTTTTCCGGCTACGGGCAGTTCCAGTCCGAGTTGCGCAGCGAACTGGGCGAGATGATCTCGAATCCCATCGCCAAGCACGACCACTGGAAAAGCGACCTGCCCGAGGAACATATCCTCAACCGCTACGCCCGGCGCGCCATCGAGAACCTGCACAAGACGATCGAGGACGTGGACCCGGCGGAATTCGACGGGCTGTGCCATTTGCTGGCGGATCAGGACCGACGCATCTTCATCGCAGGCGGGCGGATCACGGGAACGCTGGCGCAGTACCTTTACCTGCACCTTCAGATGATCCGGCCCGGCGTGCGCCTGATGCCCTTTGCGGCCTCATGGCCGCATGACCTGCTGGACATGCGCAAAGGCGATGTTCTGGTGGCCTTCGACGTGCGTCGCTATGAGAACGCGACGCTGCTGATGGGGCAGATGTGCTTTGAGCGCGGCGCGGAAATCGTGCTGTTCACCGATCCCTGGCGCTCTCCGATCCACCGACTGGCCAGGCATACCCTGTCGGGCCGGATCGCGGTGCCCTCGGCCTGGGATTCGAATGCGGCGCTGATGTTGCTGGTGGAATGTGTGATCGCCTCGGTGCAGGAATCGCTGTGGGAGACGGTCAAGGACAGGACCGACGCCCTGGAAGAGGCGTTTGACCGGACGCGGCTGTTCCGGAAATTCACCTGACGCCCGGCGTGGGCGCAGGGGACCGGCTCCACCCGGGGCCGGTCCCGTTGTCGTTTTACAATGCGACGCGCTGCGCCGTCCCCTGTTCGCTGGCAAGCCGCGCCGCGACAGAGGCCACGGCAAGATCCTGCAACCCGACACCGGTGCCGTCGAACAGGGTGATTTCCTCATCCGAGGCCCGGCCCGGGTGATCGCCGTTGATGACCGCGCCGATGGGGGTGATCGCGGCCTCAGCCAGCGCGCCCTCGGCAACTGCATGTTGCGCCTCGCCGATGCTGATGGACTGCGCCACCTCATCGGTGAAGACCGTCGACCCGGCCACCAGGGCAGAGTCGACCTCCTGCTTGCCCTTGGTATCGGTGCCCATGCAGGCAATATGCGTGCCGGGTTTGATCCATTCGCGTTTCAGCAATGGTTCAAAGGCCGAGGTGATGGTGATGATCACATCCGCCTGCGCGCCCAGTTCCTCGCGGCTGACCGCCTCGAACGGCAGGCCCAGTTCCTCGGCCACCGCCCCCAGTTTCGGCAGCATCTCCGGGTGCGGGTTCCAGGCGACCACCTTGTCGAAGTCGCGCTGCTCCACCGCCGCGCGCAGCTGGAATGTGGATTGGTGCCCCGCCCCGACCATGCCCAGCACGCGCGCGTCCCTGCGCGCCAGATGCGCGATGGAGACCGCCGAAGAGGCCGCCGTGCGCACTGCGGTCAGGTAGTTGCCGCCCACCAGCGCCGCCAGTTGCCCGGTGTCCGGGTCGAACAGGAACACCGTCGACTGGTGGTTGGTCAGCCCCTTGGCCATGTTGCCGGGCCAATAGCCGCCGGACTTGACGCCCAGCACCTGCCCCGCCTTGTCGAAACCGGATTTGAAGCCATAAAGCGCGTCGGCATAGCCGATTGCCTCCCGCACAACGGGGAAATTATAAGCATCGCCCCGCGCCATCGCGCCGAACACCGCCTGAACCGCGTCAAAGGCCTCCTTGCGGCCCACCAGCCGTTCGCATTCCGCCTCGCCCACGATGACGAGACCCTTGGATTGGGGCATGTCCTTCATCTTTCCTTGTCCTTCTTCCGGTGAGACGGCGCAGGGCGCCGTGCGTCGGCAAACCGGGCTGAAGCCCGGCCTGCCCTGTCAGTCAAGCGGAGGTGTGGGCCGGGCTTCCGCCCGGCACCCCCGATACAGTCTCAATAGGCCTTGCCGCGCGCCGACACCGGCCAGAGCGTTTCGACCTTGCCGCCGCGCACGCCGACGTACCAGTCATGCACGTTGCAGGTGGGATCGCAGTGGCCCGGCACCAGCTTGAGCTTTTCGTTGACCCTGAGCGCGCCCTCGGGGTCCGCGACGACGCCATGTTCGTCCGAACACTTGACGTATTCCACATCCGTGCGCCCAAAGATCACCGGCAAGCCGCTGTCCACCGATTGCGCCTTCAGCCCGGCATCGACGATGGCCTTGTCCGCCTTGGCGTGGCTCATGACAGAGGTCAGGATGAACAGCGCGTTCTCCCATTCGCCCCGGTCGATGCGGTTGCCGTCCTTGTCCAGAATGCGGCCATAATCCGCGTCCATGAAAGCGTAAGAGCCGCACTGCAACTCGTTGTAAACGCCCGAGGTCGACTCGAAGTAGTAAGAGCCCGTGCCGCCGCCGCCGACGATGTCACACTCCAGCCCCTCAGCCTTCAGCCCCTCCACCGCGTCACGGACCTGCGCCACGGCGATGTCGATCTTGGCCTTGCGGTCCTCGAAGCTGTCGAGGTGCTGCATGGCGCCCTGATAGGCCTGGATGCCGGTGAACTTCAGGCCCGGGGCGGCGTCCACGGCCTTGGCGATCTCGATCACCTGCGGAGTCGTGGTCACGCCGCAGCGCCCTGCCCCACAGTCGATTTCGACAAGACATTCGATCTGCGTGCCATGCTTGACCGCCGCCGCCGACAGATCCGCCACGTTGGCCACATCGTCGACGCAGCAGATGGTGCGCGCGCCCAGCTTGGGCATCCGCGCAAGCCGGTCGATCTTGGCCGGGTCGCGGACCTGGTTCGACACCAGAACATCCTTGATACCGCCACGGGCAAAGACCTCGGCTTCGGAGACCTTCTGGCAGCAGACGCCGCAGGACCCGCCCAGCTCTTCCTGCAGCTTGGCCACGTCCACCGACTTGTGCATCTTGCCGTGCACGCGGTGGCGCATCCCGTGCGCGCGGGCGTAATCGCCCATTTTCTTGATATTGCGCTCCAGCGCGTCGAGGTCGAGCACCAGGCAGGGTGTCTGGATGTCCACCTCGTCCATGCCGATGGCGGCGGGAATGTCAAAGCCGACTTCGTAGTCGTCGAGGTTGATCAGGTCTTTCATTGGAAAACTCCCTTGTCTGGGTGCGGCGGGGTGAACCCCGCCCTAGATTGGATCGGCGGTGGGACGGGGTTTACCCCGCCATCCACGGCAGCCGGTCAAGATCGACGTTGCCGCCGGTCACGATGATGCCCACCCGCTTGCCGCGATACAGCTCCGGGTTCTTGAGGATGACCGCCAGCGGCACGGCGCTCGACGGCTCCATGACCACGCGCAGGTACTTCCATGTCAGCTTCATCGCGTCGACGATTTCCTGCTCGCTCGCAGTCTGGATGTCGGACACGTAGTTGGACACGAAATGCCAGGTGTTCTCCTTCAACGGCACCTTCAGCCCGTCGGCCACCGTCTCGGGCGCGTCGTCGGCGATGATGTGACCGGCCTTGAAGCTGCGATAGGCGTCGTCCGCCTGCTCGGGCTCGGCGGCGATGATCTTCGTCCCGGGGGCGAGGTTCGACAGGGTCAGGCAAGTGCCCGAGATCATGCCGCCGCCGCCGATTGGGGCGACCATGAAATCGACCCCGTCGGTCTGTTCCAGCGCCTCGGCCGAGCAGGTCGCCTGCCCGCAGATCACGCGCGGATCGTTGTAGGGGTGGACAAATTCGCCCCCCGTTGCGGCCTGCACCTCTGCAAAGACCGCCTCGCGCGAGGAGGTCGAGGGCTCGCATTCGGTGATCGTGCCACCGTAGCGGCGCACGGCGTCCTTCTTGGCCTGCGGCGCGGTGCGCGGCATGACCACATTGCAGGGGATGCCCCTGCGGCCCGCCGCATAGGACAGCGACAGCGCGTGGTTGCCGGAACTGTGCGTGCAGACGCCGCGCTCCGCCGCTTCGTCGGTCAGGCCGAAGACGGCGTTGGACGCGCCGCGCACCTTGAAGGCGCCGGCTTCCTGAAAGTTCTCGCACTTGAAGAACAGCTGCGCGCCGGTCAACTCGTTGAGGTAATCCGACTGCATAACGGGCGTGCGCCGGATGTAGGGTTTGATGCGGGCGTGGGCCGCCCGCATATCCTCGATTGTCAGCGCCTCGGCCAGGGTCATGGCGTCAAGCATCGGTCCCTCCCTCAGGCGGCATTGCGCAACGCGGTCGCGTTGCTGTGGCGAAAATACTCCTGCGCGGCGGAGACACCGCTGCCCAGGGTGATCGGGTAGTCCAGATCCGCCATCGCCATCTCGATCGTGGCGAGGCCGGACAGGACCATCACATCCGTCAGCGATCCAAGGTGCCCGATGCGGAAGGCGCGGCCATCCAGCTGCCCCAGCCCGACCCCGAAAGAGACCTTGTAGGCGTTGTAGGCATGGTCCGTCAGCGCGTTCGAGTCAAAGCCCTCGGGGACATAGACCGCGCTGACCGTCTGCGAATAGAGATCCGGCCTGCGCGCAACGAGGCTGAGGCCCCAGGCATCAACAGCGCGGCGCACACCTTCGGCAAGGCGGAAGTGGCGGGCATAGACATTCTCCAGCCCCTCTTCGAACAGCATGTTCAGGCTTTCACGCAACCCGTAGATCAGCTGCAGCGGCGGGGTGTAGGGAAAGCCGCCTGATGCGTTGGCTTTCATCATGTCCCGGAAGTCGAAGAAGGTGCGCGACAGTTTCGCTGTCTCCATCGCGTCCAGCGCCTTCGGCGAGACACAGAGGATCGCCATGCCGGTGGGCAACATGAAACCCTTCTGCGAGCCGGACACCGCGATGTCGACACCCCAGGCGTCGAACTCGAACGGAACCGAAGCCAGCGAACTGACACAGTCGACAAACAGCATCGCCGGGTGCGATGCGCCGTCCAGCGCACGGCGGACGGATGCGATATCCGACAGGACGCCGGTGGCGGTCTCGTTGTGCGTGGTCAGGACGGCGCGGATCTTGTGGCCCTTGTCGGCGTCGAGGATCTCGGCAAAGCGGTCGGCGGGAACGCCTTCGCCCCAAGGGACATCGACGATCTGGACGTCGAGGCCATGACGCAGGCACAGGTCGATCCACTTGTTCGAGAAAACGCCGTAGCGCCCGACAAGAACCTTGTCACCGGGGCTGAGCGTGTTGCAGACCGACGCCTCCCAGCCGCCTGTGCCGCTGGCCGGGAAGGTGATGATGCGGCCTTCGGTCGAACCGAAGACCTTCTTGGTGCCTTCCAGCACCGGCGCAAAGGTCTCGACGAAGTCGGGCGCGCGGTGGTCGCGGGTCTGGATCTGGATGGCCCGGCGCAGGCGGTCGGGCATGTTGGTCGGGCCGGGAATGAAAACCGGGTTCTGATCGGTCATGGTTGGGTTCTCCTTGTTGCACCCAATATCGCTGGAATCACCCCCATGACGCAATTTTCTTGAAAACATTTTTCATTTCCATGATTATCTCCACAAACCACTGAAACAGATCATGTTTCAGTTTCTCATTTCCGACCTTCGCACTTGCAGCGAAAAACTTTTTCAAAAGGAGGACCACCGATGCCCCCCGAAAAACGCCCGCGCGGCCGGCCCAAGTCGCAGTTCAAGGAAAGCTCTGCCGGGACGCTTCAGGCGCTGGACCGCGCGCTTGGTGTTCTGACCGCCCTTGCCCGCGACGCGGGCAGCACGCTGTCAGACCTGTCGCGTGAGATTGATGTGCCCACGGCCACGACACACCGCATCCTGACCACGCTGCAGAACCACCGTTTTGTCTCTTTCGACGATGAACGTCAGGAATGGACCATCGGGATCGAGGCCTACCGCACCGGGGCGGCGTTCCTGAAACGCAACTCGGTGCTGGAGGTTGGCCGCCCTGTGATGCGCCGCCTGATGCAGGAAACCGGCGAGACCGCCAACCTCGCCGTGCCCGACGGGACAGAGGTGGTCTTTGTCGGACAGGTCGAGACACCGAACCCGATCCGCGCCTTCTTTCCGCCCGGCACCCGGACCTCGATGCACGCCAGCGGCACAGGCAAGGCGATCCTTGCCGCGCTGCCCCATTCGCACCTGCAGCGCCTGTTGGAGGAGATGCCGCTGACATCCTTTACCGCCAGCACCCATGTGACGGTTTCGGGCCTGACAAGCGACCTGCACACCATATCCGCGCGCGGCTGGTCGCATGACCGCGAGGAACGTCACGCCGGCATGTCCTGCATCGGGTCCGCGATCCTGAATGACAGGGGCGAACCCTGTGCGGGGATCTCGGTCTCCGGCCCAACGGCGCGTTTCAACGGAGAGCGGATCGCGGATCTGGGCCGCCGCGTCACGGAAGCGGCCGCCGAGATCGCGGATCTGTCCGGTGGCGCGGTGCGGGGGTTGTAAAGCGTTTCGGGAACAGCTTGAAACGCTGCAACTGTTACAACCCGGTTAAAATGCGATGCGCTTTTGGCGAAACATTAGGCCTTTCCTCCACCAATTGCGGTGACACTGACCCGGTCAAGCTGTCTGGGGGCTGCCTGCACAATGGATCGAAGCGCTTTTCTTCGGGGTGATCACCTGCCTCATGAAGCCGTGCCGGACGGGTGCGAGACCTCCCGTTTTGCCGCGCCGGTCCAACCGGCTGCGAAGGCCGCGCATGTCCCCGGGTTTACATGCGGCACCCGGATCAAGACCCTGCAGGGCGAGGTTCCGGCAGAGGCGCTGCGCCCGGGCGACCGGGTGCTGACGCGCGACAACGGATATCAGGTCCTGTGCTGGATCGGGCTGTTCCGGCCCTTGACCGGAGCCGGTGCCTCTGTCCGGTTGCGCAAGGGTGTGATGGGGCGCGGGGTGCCCGACCGCGGATTGCGGGTCAGCGGGGAACAGTTGCTCTTGATCGGGGGGGACCGGTTGCGCGACAGGCTTGGCCTGTCGGAGGCACTGGTCAACGCAACCGACTTGACCTGCCTGCCCGGGATCTCGCGGCAGGGCCGCCCGGACGACCCGCTGGTGCAACTGCTGTTTGACCGTCACGAGTTGATCCATGCCAACGGGGCATGGTGCGCAAGTTTTTGGCCAACCGGCCCCGCCATTTCCGCGCTGTCACCTTCGGCGCGGCGGGACCTGATGATCCGGTGCCCGGAACTGGACAGGGAACGATGCGATTGCCCTGCAGCGCGGCCGCTGCTGAACAGGTCAGAGGCGCGCCGGGTCCTGATGCCGCAAGGGCGGCACCGCAGCGGCCGCTCAGGTCACGCGTGAGCGGACCTGATATTTCGGATCGCGCCACAGCCCCTGCCCGATCACCTCTTCGATGATTTCGGCGGCAGCGACCACATCTTCCTGATCGATATACAGCGGCGTGAACCCGAACCGCATGATGTCGGGTGCGCGAAAATCTCCGATTACGCCGCGATCAATCAGTGCCTGCATCGCCGCATAGCTGTCCTCGAAGGCGAAGGACACCTGAGAGCCGCGCACCTGCGCATCGCGTGGCGAGGCCAATCGTAGGGTCGGGCACCGCGCCTCGACCTCGCGGATGAATGTCTCGCACAGCGCAACAGAGGCCGTGCGCAGGTCGTCCATCTCGACGCCATCCCAGGCGTCCAGCGCCGAATCCAGCACCGCCAGTTGCAGGATTGGCGGCGTGCCGACGCGCATCCGCTCGGTCGACATGGCAGGGCGATAGCCCGGCTCCATCGCAAAGGGCGCGGCATGGCCCAGCCACCCCGACAGCGCGGGCTCCACCCCTTCCACAAGGTCGGGCCGCACATAGATGAAGGCCGGGGCGCCCGGCCCGCCGTTGAGATACTTGTAGCTGCATCCCACCGCGAATTCGGTGTTGCAGGCTGTCAGTCCGACCGGCACCGCCCCTGCGCTGTGGGCGAGGTCCCAGATCATGACCGCCCCGGCCGCATGGGCCTTTTCCGTCAGCGCCTTCATGTCGTGCATCCGGCCAGAGCGGTAATCGACCTGCGTCAGCATGACCACGGCGACCTCATCGGTGATTGCCCCAGCCACGTCTTCGGGCGCGGGCGTGCGCAGTTCGTACCCTTTGTCGATGGTGCCGATCAGCCCCTGCGCCATGTAAAGGTCCGACGGGAAATTGCCGCTGTCCGACAGGATCACCCGCCGGTCCGGCCGCATCTTCAGCGCTGCCGCCAGCGCCTGATAGACCTTGATCGACAGGGTATCGCCGGTGGCCACGGACCCGTCGGGCGCGCCGATCAGCCCGGCGATCCGGTCCCCCACCTTTTGCGGCAGCGCCATCCAGCCGGCGGTGTTCCACGCCCGGATCAGCTCTTGCCCCCATTCGTCGCGCATCACTGCGGCGGCACGCTCCACCGCGCCCCTGGGCAGCGGGCCCAGCGAGTTGCCGTCCAGATAGATCACCCCCTCGGGCAAGTCGAACAGGTCCTTGCGCGGCAATGTGGTCATAGGTCACCTCTCAGATGCCAGAGTTCCGGGAACAATTCGACACCCAGCATGCGGCGCAGGTAGGCCACGCCCGACGTCCCGCCGGTGCCGCGCTTGAAGCCGATGACGCGTTCGACCGTGGTGACATGGTTGAATCGCCAGCGGCGGAAGTAGTCCTCCAGATCGACCAGCTTTTCCGCCAGTTCATACAGCGTCCAATGTCGGTCGATATCCTCGTAAACCCGTTTCCAGCGCGCCTGGATCTCGGGCAGTGCGGCGTGCGGACTGTCCAGTTGCGGCGCGGGCATTTGCGCCGTGTCGCCGTCCAGAGTGCGGAACAGCAGCGTCACAACCTCATCGTAGAAACTGGGCCTTGCCAGTTCGGCGCGCAGCGCGGCGTCAATCTCGGGCAGGTGGTCGTGCGGTTTCAGCATGTGGGTGTTGCGGTTGCCCAGAATGTACTCGATCATCCGGTATTGATACGACTGAAATCCCGACGACGGGCCAAGCGCCTCACGAAAACGCGTGTAATCGGCGGGCGTCATGGTGCGCAGCACATCCCATTGATTGTTCAGCTGTTCGAAAATCCGGCTGACGCGGGCCAGCATCTTGAACATTTTGGGCGTGTCCCCGGCCAGCAAGGCATCGCGCGCCGCCCCCAATTCGTGAATCGCCAGCTTCATCCACAGTTCCGAGGTCTGGTGCTGGATGATGAACAGCAATTCGTCATGGGCGTCCGACAGGCAATGCTGCTGCGCAAGGATCGTGTCGATGTGCAGGTAGTCGCCATAGGACATGGCGTCGGCAAAGCCCATCCTGGCCCCGTCGCCCGCAGGATCGAAAGGCGGGCTGTTCTCACTGTCAGATGGCTTGGTCATGGTCGTCACTCTTGGCCCGTTCCCGCCCGTTTGGCAAGCGGCCCCTGACCCGGCAACGGGGGTCGAAATGCACGGGCTTCCGGGCGTCAGTCACCCTCGTTACCGAGCGCCTTTTCCGCCTCGACGTCCGCCGCCGTAGGCGGAGTCCAGCCCCGGTCCGTCCGCGTGGTAAAGGCCGATTGCTTGCCGAACAACGCCGCCTCGCGCGCCTCCATCAGGGCGCGGGTGCGTTCCACATAAGCCGTATTCTCATGCGGCGGGATGTCGGGATCATAGACCTCGGCCAGTTCGGCGATGATCTTGCGGTCTTCATTTGCAAAGTTGCGGACGTTCTGTTCCGCGTCGAAGGGATGCATGCCCAGCGCCTCATAGGCAGAGCGCCCGATCCGCAGCGAACTGTCAAAGGTCTCGCGGATGATGTCGCGACAGCCCGCGGCGTAGAGGTCGTAGACGTGATGCCGGGTGACCGCGCGGGCGATGACATGCACATGCGGGTGATTTTGCACGATGTAGCGCACCATTTCGGTGATCTGCTCGCGCCCGTCGATGGCGACGATCACCAGCTTTGCTTTGTCGATTCCCGCCGCGTGCAGCAGGTCCGGCCGGGTCGCATCGCCAAAGAACGCCTTGATCCCGAAGGTGCGCATCGCTTCCAGTTGCGCGGCACTGTAGTCCAGCACGGTGGGTTTGTACCCGGCGGCGCGCAGCATCCGGTGCACCACTCCGCCGACACGGCCATGCCCGGCAATGATGATCTCGCCCGGTTCGTCGATGGTATCGGCGTCGCGCTCCTGATCGTCGGTGAATTTTGGCACGATCACCCGTTCATAAAGGATGAACAGCGCAGGCGTCAGCAGCATCGACAGCGCCACGATCAACAGCAATTGATCGGCAACCGACTGCGGGATCACCTTGCTGGTGACGGTGAAGGACAGCAGGACAAACCCGAATTCCCCGGCCTGCGCGAGACCCAGACCAAACAGGAACTTGTCCGATCCGCCGACCTTGAAGATCCGCGCCAGCACTAGCAAGACCCCCGCCTTCAGGGCGATCAGACCCAGCGTAAGGCCAACCACGGTCAGGATGTTGTCAAACAGCAGCGCGAAATTGATCCCGGCGCCGACGGTCATGAAAAACAGGCCCAGCAGCAGGCCCCGGAACGGATCAATGTCCGACTCCAGCTCATGTCGGTATTCGCTGTTGGCCAGCACGACGCCCGCAAGGAAGGTGCCCAGCGCCGGGGACAGGCCCACAAGGCTCATCAACAGGGCGATCCCGACCACCATCATCAGCGCCGTGGCGACGAACAACTCGCGCAGGCCCGCCATGGCGATGAACCGGAACACCGGCCGGGTCAGGTAGATGCCCAGCAGGATGACCGTCGCGATGGCGCCGACCGTGACCAGCGCCACCTGCCAGCCTGCAAGCCCGTCGACAAGGCTGAGCGCGCTGCCGTGATCCGCGCCGCCCTGCGCGGCATCCGCCCCATGTGCGGCCTCCGCCCCATGCGATGCGCCCGCAACCGTGTCCATCAGTTCCGGCATCGCCAGCAAGGGGATCAGCGCCAGCATGGGGATCACGGCGATGTCCTGAAACAGCAGGACCGAGAAACTCGCCTGCCCGCCATCGCTGCGCATCAGCCCCTTTTCGTTCAGCGTCTGCAGGACGATGGCGGTCGAGGACAGCGCCAGCACCAGCCCGATGGCCAGCGCGATGGTCCAATACTGGCCGAACAGCATCGCCACGCCCATGACGGCAAGCGTGGTGCCCCCCACCTGCAACCCGCCCAGCCCCAGCAGGCGGGCCCGCATCTCCCACAGCAGGCGCGGCTCCAGTTCCAGACCGACGAGAAACAGCATCATGACCACGCCGAACTCGGCGAAATGCTGGATCGAGATCACGTCCACATGCAGGAAGGCCAGCAGCGGGCTGATGGCAATGCCCGCGATCAGGTAGCCAAGGACAGAGCCAAGTCCCAGCCGCGAGGCAATCGGCACGGCAAAGACCCCGGCCACCAGAAAAATGAAGGCGAGCAACAGGAAATCGGTCATGTCTCAGGTCCCTTGCAGGATGGGCAGATCGTCCGCGGTGACGATCTCGCGGGTCATTGCCGTCTCGAAATCGTAGCGATCATCGCGAATGGCGCTCAGAAGTCGCGCATAGCCTTCAGCATGAGGCGCGATCCGGCCCGTGGTCTGTGCAGCCAAAGATCCGTGCAGGACATAGGGCGCGGGAAACGACATCCGGCACAGGCGGGCCGTCTGTTCCAGCGGTGACAGGAAAGTGCGCAGCGGGAAATGCTGATACCCTTCCGGCGAATAGGCCTCTTGCGGTCCCGCCGCCGTCAGCGCCAGCATCATGGTCTTGCCCGCAAGCCGGGTGCCGTGATGCCCGTATGCAAACCCATGCTCCAGAACGAGGTCCAGCCATTCCTTGACCAGCGAAGGGGTCGCGTACCAGAACATCGGAAACTGGAACAGGATCACGTCATGGTCCAGCAGACGTCCCTGTTCCCGGTCCACATCAATGTTATGGCGCGGGTATTCCGCGTAAAGATCGACAAAGGTGAACCCGTCAAGCGCACGCGCGGCCTTGGCCATGGCGGCGTTGGCATGGGAAAATCGCTGCCCGGGATGGGCATAGTAAACCAAGAGTTTCGCCATCTTCGCCCCCTGCTTGCGCCCCTCTCCCGCCAGATCCCGCTTCTGACCGGGCTGGGAACGGAGGCGCGCTGGTCCAGTCTGTCCCATTCATTGCTGGCCTGTGCCAAAGCCGCAAGGCCGCATTGCCCGCGACATGCGTCCAGGACTGCGAGGCACACGATTTCGGCGTCCGAGGGTCTTGCCAAACGGCGACGAATTACTCACGCATGGAGGAACAGCCCTGGATCAGGACAAAACAGTGACCAGCAGGAAACCCGGCCTCCCCCGGCGGCTTTGGCAAGAGGCCCCCTTCCTGACACTGGGCTTTGTCGCAGCGCTGGCCTTGATCGTCTTCTTTGGCGGACGGCTGGTCATGGGGGCGATCTATTGGGCGGACCCGGCGCATCAGGATGTCCCTCTGGGGCCTTGGATGACGCCGCGTTTTGTCGCGATGTCGTGGCGTGTCCCGCCCGAAGTTGTGGTCGAGACGCTGCACCTGGACCGCGAGACCGGGGGGCGTCGTGTGACGCTGGGCCAGTTGGCGGCGGAACGCGGCGTTCCGGTCAGCGCATTGATCGGGGATCTGGAGGCGGCGATTTCTGAACACCGCAAGGCGCACCCGTGACCGAGACGCTGATCACGCTGGTCTCGACCTATGGGCTGATCGTGGTGGCGGCATCGGCCTTTCTGTCCTGTCTGGCCATCCCGATCCCGACGGCGGTGGTCATGCTGTCTGCCGGGGCGTTTTCTGCCTCGGGGGATCTCGACCTCTGGCAGGTCCTTGGGACCGCATGGCTTGCGGCCGTGGCCGGAGACCAGACCGGTTATCACATCGGACGTTTCGGTGGACCGCCGCTGATCGACGTGATCGCCCGCCGCACGGGCCGACACAGATTGATCGGGCAAGCCCGTGACACCGTGCAGGAATGGGGCGGTATCGGTGTTTTCTTTTCAACCTGGCTGGTGGCGCCTTTGGGCCCATGGGTCAACCTGATCGCCGGAGCAGCGCGGCTGCACCGCGGGCGTTTCACGGTTGCGGATGTTGCCGGTGAAACAATCTGGGTCAGCACATACGTCCTTTTGGGCTACAGCTTTGGCACAAGGCTGGACGACCTGACGCAGATCGTCTCCGACTGGTCGGGCCTGTTGGCCTCTGTCGCGGCAGCGGTCGCGCTTGGCCTTGCGCTGTATGTACGGTTGCGGACACGGCACCGGCGGCCCGGGGCGAACTTCCACAATTAAGCCGCCCCATCAACGTTTTCGGGCAAATACCTCTAAAGATTGATTTTCAGTCTTCTGAAGCGCCGCAATTTTGCCGGGATTGCACCACCGGCAAGGTCGCAATCCCCCAACAGGTTTGACCTCGGGTCCGAAGCGGCCCGCCCGTCGGCTTGCCCCCTTTTCGGCCTGTCCCAATGCAATACGCTCCACCGGAGACCGGAGTCATCGGTATGACCTATCAGTCCAGAGCCCCAATCGCGGATCATCCGCAGCATTTCGGCGACGCGCTGCGGCCGGGGACAGAGCTGTGCAACGGCCAGTATCTCATTGACAGATATATCAATTCCGGCGGATTTGGCATCACCTACCTTGCCCGCGACAGCCTTGGCCGCAAGGTCGTGATCAAGGAATGCTTTCCGAACGCGATCTGTTGCCGCGCCGGAGAGGCGGTGCGCCTGCGCTCGGACTCGTTTCACGTCGATTTCGATCAGGCGGTGAAACTGTTCCAGAAAGAGGCGCGCGCGCTTGCGCAACTGCAGCATCCCAATATCGTCGGCGTTCACCAGATATTCGAGGCCAATGGCACCGCCTACATGGCGCTGGATTTCGTCGAAGGGCGCGATCTGTTTGACCTGCTGGATCAGAACCCCGACGCCCTGACCCCTGCCGCGATCGAGGAACTGGCCTTTGTCCTGCTGGACGCCCTGAGCTACGTGCATGAGAACGGCATCCTGCATCGCGACATATCCCCGGACAACATCCTGCTGGACACCTCGGGCACGCCGGTCCTGATTGATTTCGGCGCCGCCCGGCAAAGCGCCACGCAGGCCAGCCGTATCCTGTCCCGTGTGCACACGGTCAAGGACGGCTATTCCCCCCAAGAGTTCTATATCGCGGGCAGCGAACAGTCGCCTTCCAGCGATCTTTATGCGCTGGCGGCCACATTTGTTCACCTGATCACCGGCAGCCCTCCGCCCAACAGCAGTATGCGGCTGGCCGCCGTGGCCGAGCAGAAACCCGATCCTTATCAGCCGCTTGCGGCGCGTTCTTCTGTCTTTGAACCAAGGTTTCTGGCGGCCATCGACCAATGCCTGAGCCTCTTTGCCAAGGACCGCCTGCCCACCGCAGAGGCTTGGCTGGCGGCGCTCAGCGGCGCGACGCCTGCGCCGGGCATGGCAACTCCGCCAGCCATGGCCGCCACCGCGCCCGATCCGGTCATCGAACAAGAGATTGCAGAGATGGTGCAAGTGAACAACCGCGCCATTGCCGAAGACCTGGAAACCGCGCCCCGGGCCGCACCGCCGACACCGCAGGAAGACCGCGATGCCGCCAAACGCGCCGCCGAGCGCGAATACTGGGCCATCCTGAACGAGGATCCGGCGGACTGGGCACAACCGCCCGAGGAACCGGCAGAGGCTGAACCAGCGGATCCGGTCTCCGAACCACTTCCCCGGCGGCGGTTCTCACTGTCGGCGCTGCTGCCCTGGTCCGGGCGCGGCACACGCCAATCCTTCCAATCGAACATATAACAAAGGGCAGAGCATCATGCGGGGCTTCAAGGACCTGATCGCGCGCAGACGGCCAACAACCGAAGGCGGGACCGAAGGGGACCCGGGGGGCACTCCCTTGCCGGACCCCTGGGAAGAATTGCAGCGCAACGCCAGCCAGCCGGAAGGCGGGCCCCTGTTCGACGAGGCCACACAGGCCCGCGCCGCCCGCGATCATGTCCCGCGCCCGCCCCGGCCCAAGCCGCTGATGAGCCGGAAGTGGACACCGCAGGACGCGCATCTGGCAAACGCGCCGGGCCGGACGCAAGCGGAAAAGCCCTCCGAGGAACTGGCCGCCGCCCAGGCCCTGCGCGATCCCGGCATCGCGCGGCGACCGCCGCAGACACGCATGATCCTTGCCGATCTGGAAGCGATCCGGGACGACTTGCCCGACGAGACCGAGGAGGTTTCGCCGGACCCGGAGATCGACACCGGGCCAGAGCCGGTTCCTGACGTCCCCGCCCCCGTTCCCAGCCCCGCCACCAGCCGGGCAAAAGTCTGGGACCTTGCCCCCGATGGCCCCGCGCCCACCCGCACCACGTCGCGCAGGCCGTCGAGCCGCTCACCGGGATCGGCCCTCGCGCAAAGTGCGGTCTCGGCCTATGGAGCGGAACAGGCCTCCGCGCCGCGACAGACCGCGACTCGGACAAAGACGCGCCTGCTCGGGTTTCATTCGGACCCTGCACCGGATGTGCTGGACACCGCCCCCGCTGCGGCCGCGACAGAGGCGCCGCGCTTTCCGATCGGCTGGCTGGTGGTCGTTGACGGACCTGGTCGCGGGGCCTCTTTCACGCTGACGGCGGGCCTGTCCACCGTCGGGCGCGACCCGGGCCAGACCGTCACGCTGGACTTTGGCGACAGCGCCATTTCGCGCGAACGGCATCTGGCCATCGCCTATGACGAGGATGAAAACCGCACCTATGTCGGCCACGGCGGCAAGGCCAACATCGTCAAGCTCAACGACAAGCCCCTGCTGACCACCGAGGGACTGACGGATCAGGACACCATCCGGATCGGCAAGACCCAACTGCGCTTTGTGGCCTTCTGCACCGAAAGCTTCTCCTGGACCGACGGGAGCGATAGGTCCGATGGCTGATCTTGCTGCCGATGCCGCCACGGCCCAGAACATCGGCTGCCGCGCCCGGCAGGAAGACGCTGTCATCGCGCATGTGCCGCAGGATGGTCCGGGTCTGGCGGTCCTGTCGGACGGAATGGGCGGGCATGACGACGGCGATCTGGCCAGCCGCATACTGGTCTCGGAAATGTTCGGCGAACTGTTCATGGCGACCGCGCGCCGCAAGCCCGGAAAATCCCCGTTCCGCGCCGCCCTCGACAGTGCCAACGCCCGGCTGCGCCAGCATATCGGCGCGGGGTGCATTTCGGCCGATACCGGTGGCACGCTTGTCTCGGTCGCAGTGGACAAGGACCGGCTGTCCTGGCTTTCGGTCGGAGACAGCCCGCTCTACCTCTGCCGGGACGGCAGGCTGACGCGGCTGAACGAAAACCACTCGATGGCAGCGCAACTTGACCTGATGGTGCGGAACGGCGCGATGGAAGCGGACATGGCGCGGAACCATCCACACAGGCATTGCCTGACCTCCGCGGTCACCGGGCGCAAGATCCCGCATGTGGACTGTCCGACAGATCCGCTGCACCTGCAACCCGGCGATGTCATCCTGCTTGCAAGCGACGGGCTGGATGTCCTGCCGGATGCGGAAATCCTGTCCCTTGTCTCGCGCAACGGCCCGGAAGGCAGTGCTGCCGTGGCCCGGGCGCTGATCGCGGCGGTCACGAACAAGCAACAGCCCGAACAGGACAATGTCTCGCTTGTGGTGATGCGTTTTGCGGAACCGGCGCCCCAGCGTGTCGGGCTGCCTGCGCGCATGCGACAGCCGCTGGCCCGTCTCCTGCGGCGCGCCAGCCCGCTGACAGAGGGGCGGCGCGCCGTGCGGGCCGCTCTTGGGGGGCTGCGACTGTAATGGCGATCGAGGACCTCAAAACCACCACTCTGGCCCGGCTCGACGCCCTGAAAGAGCGCGCCGGCCTGTCGGCCAAGGCGCGCGCCACCTGCGACAGGCTGATCGACAAGTTGAACGCACCGGTGCGGATCGGGATTTTTGGCCTGCCCGGAACCGGCAAGCGTCCATTGTTGAATGCGCTCTGCGGTGCGGAGATCATCAATCCCGGGCTGGACTTGCCGACGCTGGATCTGACCTTTGGCCGCGGCGCCTCGACCGAGGCGATGCTGACCGATGGCTCTTACCTTGCGTTCACCGGCCTGCCCAGCGCAGATATCATGCGCCAGGACCCGGTCTTTCTGCGCATCACTGCACCTGCACCCCGTCTGATCGGGCGGCGCTACCTGCTGATCGTCTCCGAGGAGACCGCCGAAGACCTGCAGGCGGGCCTTGGCTGGGCGGCAACGCGGACCGATCTGACACTTTGGTGTACCCGCGCATGGACCGGGATCGAGCAGGCGGCCTGGAACGCCGCACCTGACAGTCTGCGCAACCACGCCTTGCTGATCTTTACCAAGGCCCCCGCCGCCGATGGCTTCAACGCGCAGGACTGGGATTTCGACAGCGCCTTCAACATCGCCTTTCGCAGCCGGGCCGAAACCGACTTTGCGGCAGAACGGCTGGCCGCGCATCTGGCCTCGGTGATCGAAGAGGCGACAACGCAGGACATTCACGCGGCCCACCTGTTTCTGCAACGTCACGGTCTGGCGGAAACACTTCCGGCCCCGGCATCCGTCGAACAGGAACAGGCACCGGTCCCCGTGCCGGATGCCCTGAACGAGACAACCCGCGCGGATCTTGCCCGCCTTTTCCAGTCGCTGCGCCGCGAAGCCGAACAGATGCGGCAGGATGTGATCACCGGCACGCTTGATGCCAACGACCCGGAGGCCGGTCTGATCGGGTTCGAGGCCCTGTTCGACAGGCTGGGCGATCAGGCGGAAAGCCTGCCCGACCTCGAAGACACCTGTCCGGAGATTTGCGCAACCCTGTCAGAAGCGCGCGACCTTGCGCTGCTGTTGCGGATCGAAGGCGGGGCCGAACAGGTCGGTGACGCGGCGCGACTGCTGTTGCAGGTGCGCCAGACCATAGAAACACGCCTGGCCGCGTGACGCGGCACAGGCAGAGAATTCCAGAGGCAGGACAATGAGCCAACCAGAGCAGAGCCGACATGCCGACCTGACCGCCTTTGGCGGGCTGGAAGGGCTGGCCGCGCGGCTGACCAAACTTGACCGTTCCTTTGCAGAGATCGGCCAATCATCCGAGGCCACGCTGACCCAGCAGGCCCGCGATCAGCGCGCCCGCATCCGCGCGTTCGAAGCCAGCGTGACCATGATCGGACAGGTCAAGGCGGGCAAGACGACGCTGGTCAACGCCATGGCGGGCTGGCCTGACCTGCTGCCCGCAGACGTCAACCCATGGACCTCGGTGGTCACCTCGCTGCATCTGTCACCACATTTGCAGGCCCACGACAGGCGGGCCGCCTTCCGGTTTTTCACCGACGAGGAATGGGACCACCTGATCCGTCAAGGCGGTCGCGTGGGTGAGATGGCCGCGCGCGCCGGGGCCGCGGATGAGATGGAAAAAGTCCGCGCCCAGCTGGACGAGATGCGCGAGAAATCCCGCGCCCGCCTTGGGCGGAAATTCCAGATGCTGCTGGGCCAGACCCACGAGTACGAGCGGTTCGACGAGGAACTGATCAAACGCTACGTCTGTCTGGGGGATGATTTCTGGGAAGAGGCGGGCGGCACACGCGATCAGGGTCGCTTCGCCGATATCACGCGCGCCGCCGACCTCTGGCTGCCCGCGCCCGATCTGCCGCTGGGTCTGTGCATCCGCGACACGCCGGGGGTCAACGACACCTTCATGATCCGCGAGCAGATCACCATCAACGCGCTGCGCGGCAGCCGTTTGTGCGTCGTGGTCCTGTCCGCGGCACAGGCGCTGTCCTCGGTCGATCTGGGGCTGATCCGTCTGATCTCGAACGTGCGCGCACGCGAGGTCATCATCTTCGTCAACCGCATCGACGAATTGCCCGACCCGGCAAGCGCAGTACCTGAAATCCGAAAGAGCATCCTTGCCACACTTGCGCGCTTCGACGGCCCCAAGGAGGCGGAAATCCTCTTTGGCAGCGGGTACTGGGCCAGCCATGCCGCCTCGGGCAGTTTTGACGCGCTTGGAGAGGACAGCGCACAGGCGCTGATCGGCTGGGCCGAGGCGCAGGTCGATGGCGACCTTGCGCAACTGTCGCCGCAGGAAATCATCTGGCACCTGTCCGGCGTGCCCGCGCTGGGACAGGCGATTGCCGCGCGGGTCGAGGAAAGCACCGGCGCGCGGCTGGAGGAAAGCCTGCAGGTCGCCCTGAGCAACCTGCAGACCGGGGCCAAGGCGCATGATGCCCTGCGCGCCCCGACCGCCAGCGACCTGCAGCAGACGCGAATGTCGCCGCAGGAGATCGTCCAGCGGTTCGAGCAGATCGAGGATCGCGCCAGTGCGGCGCTCGAATCCCGGCTGGCCAAGGCGCATGAGGTCTTTGCCGGACGCACCGACAACGCGCAGCGCGCCTTTCTGGGCCGCGCCACCGGGTCGCTGGTCAGGCATCTTGAACAGTTCGGCGAGGGCGAGGTCTGGACCTATGATCCCTCTGGCCTGCGGATGCTGCTGCGAAGTGCTTACAAGGTGTTTGTTCAGGGCGTGGGCAAGGCCGGGACAGATGTGTTTCAGACCACCGCCTCGGATATCGACGCCCTCTATCGCCATGCCTTCGGCCTGTCGCCAGAGGTGCGCAGCATCGCACCGCCGCCTTTGCCGACGGCCCCCGCCCCGGTCAATCTTGGCCAGACCATCGCGCTGGACCTGCGCGGCGGCTGGTGGACGCGGTTCTGGCGGCGGCAGCGCGGGTACGAGGCATTTTCCGAGGAATTCGCCCGGTTGATCCACGAAGAGACCAAGCCGGTTGTCGATATCCTGCATCATCAAAGTGCCGCCCCCTTCTCGCGGACAGTGCGCACCGCCCTGAGTGAGTTCATCCAGGGCCAGCGCGACATCATTCTCGGCCTTGTCGATCAGGCCGCAACGCCACCCCCCGCTCAACCCTCCCGATCCCGGAACAACCTGAGGCACGCCCTATGACCCGCGATGTCCCCCCCGCCCCCGCGTCCCGCAAACCGCGCCTTGCCCTGATGGGTGAATTCAGCGCCGGCAAAAGCACCCTGGCCAACCTTCTGCTCGGGCAGGAAAGTTCACCCGTGCAGGTCACCGCTACGCAACTGCCACCGGTCTGGTATCGGCTGGGTCCGCCATCCGCGCAGCGCCAACCCAAGGAAGGGACCGCCGAGCCGCTGCCGATGGACGACTGGTCCGCCTGCCATCCTGACGACACCCAGATGATTTCGGTGTCACTGGATGCAGATTTCCTGCACGCCTGCGACCTGATCGACATGCCCGGCACCTCGGATCCGAACATGGTGCCGGATTTCTGGGACGCTTTTCTGCCAGAGGTCGATCTGGTGATCTGGTGCACTCCGGCCAATCAGGCGTGGCGTCAGTCAGAGGCGGCGCTGTGGGAACAGGTGCCGCCGCAACTCTGGACCAAGAGCCTGCTGCTGGTGACCCGCATGGACAAGATGCAGACCGAGCGGGACCGCGCGCGCGTGCTGGCGCGCGCGCGCCACGAGGCGGGTGCGCTGTTCCGTGACGTGCTGCCCATCGCCCTGCCCGCGGCCCTTGCCGGGCGTGAGGATGACGCGATCCTGGAGGCAACTGGCGCCGCGGCACTGGTGCGGTTCCTTTGCGATGCGCTGGAAGGTTTGGTGGCGGCAGGGGATGCGCCTGCCTACCCTGCGGACGCCTTGCCAGTTACAGCAGCCCCGAAAGAGGCGGTCACCGCATCCGCGCCTCTGGCCGCAAGGCCCGCAACGCCGCAACCCGGCAAGATCGTGCCGCGCCGCATCGCGCGGGCAAAATCGCGCTCACCCCGCCCCGAGGCGCGATCCGCCTGACATCAATCCGACGTTAACCATCCAGAGGTCATGAAGGAGCCAGGAAGGCTGACTTCATGACCCGTGACGATCTTGCCAGGTTTCGATCCGGACTCGCATCCTGCGAACTGGTTCTGCTCGCCGATATTTCGGCGGGCACGGTTTTAATGTGCGACAGCGCCATCCGGGTCGGGCAGGAACATCTGGACGCGCTCTGCAGCACGGCAGTCAGATTGTTCGACCCTGCGGCAGAGCTTGCCGCGCGCCTTGCCGTCATTTCCGGCCCCACTGGCTGCCGCGTCTTTCTGCGCGCCTCAGACGACAGCGCAGAGGCCCTGTGTTGCCTCTTCGCCCCCGGGGCCGACCTGACGGATCTGGACGCGGCCGGGCAACACCTGTTCCGTCAGGGGGGCGCCTGACATGCCCTCGGCCAACGAACTTGCCGCTCTGCTGGCGCGCGCTGCCGCATCGGGTGTCGGCGCGTCCAGGAAAAAGGCAGGGACCGCGGATGAGGCTCTGGGCCTTGTCGTCACGGCGATCCGGGACACGATCCTGCCGCGCACCCTGTCCATCCAAACCGATTTCGGTGCAGGTCTCAGGGCGGAGGTTTCTGGCGGCCATCTGCTGACGCTGCTTGAGGTACAGGGGTCTGCACCAAAGGATCTGATCGGCCGTCCACTGCGCGGCACAGACATCAATGACGTGTCCGAAGTCGCTGAATTACTGGAAAAAATCCTTGCCGCAGAGGGTCAGATTTCAATCGTCACAGGGCTGCTGTCGGCCCCACCCGACCCTGTGCAGACGGGTATTTCCGCAGCCCAGTTGCTGACCGAGTTGAACCTCGCCCCCTTCGCCACTGCGGTGCCCGATGCGCTGGCCTATTTTCAAGAGGCAGCGTCAGAAGTCCTGCTCGCCCTGCATGCACCGGATCAACCCGGCAAATCTTTGCAGGACGGGTTCACAACACCGCCCGCCGTGGCCGGTGCGATCGCCCAATTGCTCTCTGACGGCGACGGCGTGTTTGGGGAAATCGGACAGGATGAGATCCTGTTCCTGGCCCCCTGCGCCGAAACCCAAGTGTCCATCGCGCTGACCCGGGACGGGGACGCGCCGCTGGCGCTGGTCCTTGACGCCGACGGTCTAACCGACCTTGCCGCCTATTGGTCAGGCATGGTTCACGGGATTGTGCGACTGGATCCCTGACGCCCGCACGCGGCGGAAAACAGCGCCTGTGCAGGAGATGTCGGCACACACGCGCCGGTTGCCGCGACGGCCGGCTCTTCCCCCGATAGAAAAGCCTTTGCAAGGCGCCCCAGTTCCGGCACGCTGCGGCCAAAGCCATCAAAATATTGGGGAGAACCATGAAACATTGCCGGACATTCACTGCGCTGCTGGTGTCGACCGCATTGAGCACCTCCGCCTTTGCCGCCGACGTCCCGGAGGGCACCAATCTTGCCGACGAACAGGTGTTCACCTACCGCGTGCTCGATGAATTTTCCTCTTTCGACCCGCAGGTTGTCGAGGATGTGAACGGCTCCGAGGTGGTGCGCGACCTCTTCGAAGGGCTCTACAACCAAAACGCGGCGGGCGAGACCGTGCCGGGTGTCGCGCTGAGCCACACGGTCAGCGACGACAACATGACTTACACCTTCACCCTGCGCGACAATGCCAAATGGTCGGACGGCACGCCCGTCACGGCGGGTGATTTTGTCTATGCATGGCAGCGCGCCGTCGATCCGGAACTGGCCTCTCCCTACGCGTGGTACATGGAGTTGATGTCGATCCAGAACGGCGCGGCCATCATCGCGGGCGAAAAGCCGATCACCGATCTGGGCGTCTCGGCCCCGGACGACCACACGCTGGTGGTGCAACTGGCGAAACCGCTGCCCTATTTCGCCAAAATGGTCAGCCATGCCACCACCTTTCCCGCGCCGAAATGGGCGATCGAGGCGCATGGCGGCGAATGGACCCGTCCCGGCAACATCGTCACCAACGGCGCCTATACCCTGACTCAGCACGTTCCCAAGGAACGCTCGGAACGCGAACGCAACCCGATGTACTGGGACAACGACAAGACGGTGCTGGACAAGGTGGTGACGCTGGTGATCGGCGACGAGGCGCAGGGGCTGACCCGCTGGCGCGCCGGTGAGGTCGACAAGACCGAAATCCCCTCGGGCCAGTATCCCGCGCTGCAAGAGGAGTTTCCGTCAGAGGCCTATGCACTGCCGCGTCTGTGCAATTACTACATGACCTTCAACCTCAAGAACGGGCCGGAGGCGTTTCAGGACGTCCGGGTGCGGCAGGCGCTGTCCTACGCGCTGGACCGCGAGGTGATCGTGGACCGTGTCCTGCAGGGCGGCCAGTTCCCGGCCTATACCTTCACCCCCGGCGCCACGGACGGCTTTGAAATTCCCGAAGTGGAGTTTGCCATGATGTCCCAGTCCGAGCGCGACACGAAGGCCAAGGAATTGCTGGCGGAGGCAGGATTTGGCCCGGATGGCGACGCCCTGTCGTTCACCTATCTCTACAACACCTCGGAAAGCCACCAACAGATTGCCATCGTCGCCAGCCAGATGTGGAAGCAGAAACTGGGCATCGAGGTGACATTGGCAAACCAGGAATGGAAAGTGTTTCTGGAAACCCGCGGCAACCAGAATTTCGAACTGGCGCGCGGCGCATGGTGCGGGGATTACAACGAGGCCTCGACCTTCCTTGATCTGCTGACCACGCAATCTGGGTACAATGACGGCAAATACTCGAACGCGCGGGTCGATGAATTGATGGCCGAGGCCAAGACCTCGCAAGACGCCACTCCGCTATATGCCGAGGTGGAACAGATCCTGGCCGAGGAAATGGCCGTGATCCCGGTCTTCCATGCCTCGACCAACATGATGCTGAATGCCAGCCTCAAGGGCTGGCCGGTGAACAACGTCGAGCAGACCTGGTATTCCAAGGACCTCTACAAGGTGGCCGAGTAATCGGGCCCTTTCCGTCCTGCGAGACCCTGCCCCGGACCTGAACCGGGGCCTCTGCCCGCACCGCGCTCCGGGGCCTTTCCGGGCGCGGCGAGAGGTCCCGGGTCAAGCCCGGGACGGGGTCACAAACGGTGCCCTGTAATCTGGATACTTCATGCTCAACTATAGCCTGCGCCGTCTGCTGATGATCATTCCGACGCTGCTGGTGCTGATCATCTTTTCCTTTTACCTGATGAGGTTAGCCCCCGGCGGGCCGTTCACATCGGAAAGACCGCTGCCACCGGCGGTCATGAAGAACGTGCTGGAACGCTACGGCATGGATGAACCGCTCTATGTGCAGCTCTGGACCTATATCAAGAACATCGTCCTCTACTTCGACTTCGGGCCGAGTTTCAGCCAGAAGGACCGGACGGTGAACGATGTCATCGTGCAGGGCTTTCCGGTGACCCTGACCTATGGCTTCTGGTCGGCGGTCTTTGTTCTGGTGCTGGGCATTCCGCTGGGCATCATCGCCGCGCTGAAGCAGAATTCCATCTGGGACTACACCATGACCGGGCTGGCGATCTTTTCGCAGATCTTCCCGAATTTCGTGCTGGCGCCGATCCTCGTGCTGCTGTTCACGCTGTCCTGGGGGCTGTTGCCGGGCGGGGGCTGGAACGGCGGGCAATGGGAATACATCGTGATGCCGGCGATTGCGCTGGGGACGTCCTACATGGCGGCCGTGGCAAGGTTGACGCGCGGCTCCATGCTGGAGGTGCTGAACGCGCCCTATATCCTGACCGCGCGCGCCAAGGGCCTGCCGCAGCGCACGATCATCTGGCGGCACGCGCTGAAACCCGCGCTCTTGCCGACGCTGACCTACATGGGTCCGGTCTTTGTCTACATGATCACCGGATCGGTGTTCATCGACGTGTTCTTTTCCACCGGCGGCATCGGTCAGGATTTCATCGACGGGGCTTATAGCCGCGATTATTCCATTCTGCTGGGGCTGGCGATCCTTTACAGCCTGCTGACCTTTTCCCTGAACCTGATACTGGACCTGATGTACGCCTGGATCGACCCCAAGGTCCGGAGCAGCCTGTGACAGATGCCCGCAAACATCTGAATTCGCCCGGTTTCGCCGAAGGCGCGGCAGAGCAGATGGTCACTTCGCGCAGTTTCTGGGCCGACGCGGGGCGGCGTTTCCTTGGTCACCGACTGGCGGTGTTTTCGGTTTTCATGTTGGTGGCGCTGGTCCTGTTTGCCATCTTCGGCCACGCCTTTTCCCGATGGAGCTATGAAGAGATCGACTGGAACGTTCTGGGCCGGGTCAAGACCGATGGCGGACCAAGCCTGCAAAACGGGCACTGGTTCGGCGTCGACGAATTGGGGCGAGACCTCTATGCCCGGGTCGTGCAGGGAACACGCACCTCGCTGATGGTGGGATTCGTGGCGGGGCCGATCGCGGTCCTGCTGGGGGCAACCATCGGCGCGCTGGCGGGCTATTTCGGCGGACGGTTCGACCAGATGGTTGTGGGCCTGTATACGATCTGGATCTCGATCCCCTACATCATCTTCTTTGTCGTCTGGCAGGCCTTCTTTGGCCGGTCGCTGACGCAGATGATCCTTGTCATCATCATCGTGAACTGGACCGCCGGACTGTTGATCGTGCGCGGTCAGGTGATGATGCTGAAGAACCGGGAGTTTGTGGATGCCGCGCGGATGCTGGGCATGTCCGACCTTGCCATCATATTCAAACACCTCGCGCCTAATATCCTGTGGGTGATCGTGATCTACACCTCCATCGTGATCCCGGAAATCATCATGGCCGAAAGCCTCGTCTCCTTCCTGGGCGTCGGCATTCAGGAACCGAACACAAGCTGGGGCGCGCTGATCTCTGAAGGGGCCGGCACCATGACCTTCGGCACGCTCTGGCAGCTGGCCTATCCGGCGGCGTTTTTCGTGATCGCGCAGGTCTCGCTCTATTACATCGGCGACGGGTTGCGCGACGCGCTGGACCCAAAGGACCGCCGATGAGCCTGCTCACCGTCCGAGATCTGAAGATCCGCTTTCGCACCGGCGACGGCATGGTGCATGCGGTCAATGATGTCAGCTTTGACGTGGCCGAAGGGCAGAAACTGGCGCTTGTGGGCGAAAGCGGGTCCGGCAAGAGCCAGATCGCGCTGGCGATCATGGGGCTGCTGGCGCGCAATGCCGAGGTGGAGGGCGAGGTTCTCTACGAGGGCAGGAACCTGATCGGCCTGCCCCAGGCGCAGTTGAACCGGCTGCGGGCCCGGGAAATCGCGCTGATCTTTCAGGACCCGATGAGTTCGCTCAATCCTTACATGACTGTCGAACGGCAGTTGGGCGAGGTGGTCGAACTGCATGAGGGTGTCAGCCGGGCAGAGGCGCGGCGGCGGACGCTGGAGGTGATGGATGCGGTCGGCATTCCCGATGCCAAGAACCGGCTCAAGGCCTATCCGCACGAGTTTTCCGGCGGGATGCGGCAGCGGATCGTGATTGCCATGGCGCTGATCTGCAAACCGCGCCTGATCCTCGCCGATGAGCCGACGACGGCGCTGGACGTGACCGTACAGGCGCAGATCATGGCGCTGCTGAATGACATCCAGCGCGACATGGGCACTGCCGTTCTGCTCATTACCCATGATCTGGGTGTGGTGGCCGGGTTCTGCGAGGATACGATGGTCCTGTATGGCGGCCGCGTGATGGAGGCCGCGCCGACTCTGCGGATCTTCGATGCGCCGGGACATCCCTACACGCGCGGGCTGCTGCGGGCGGTGCCACGGATCACCGAAGACGGCACCGAGCTCACCGCCATCCCCGGAAGCCCGCCCAGCCAGACCGCGCCGCCCCGCGCCTGCCCCTTTGCGCCGCGTTGCCCCGATGCGGTGGAGGTCTGTCGTCACACCCTGCCCCAACTGGAAAACGGCCGCGCCTGTCTGCGTCCGGTGGAGGACCTGACATGACCGCACCGATCCTCTCTGTGCGCGACCTGCATGTGACCTTTCCGATCCGGCGCGGCCAGCGGTTCCCGTGGTCCCCGCCGCGACAGTTGCACGCGGTCAATGGCGTCAGTTTCGACCTCATGCCGGGCCGGGTGCTGGGCATCGTGGGCGAATCCGGCTGCGGCAAGTCCTCGCTCGTCCGCGCCATTGCCGGGTTGGGGCCGCGCGCCTCCGGCACGGTCACGCTGGACGGCGAGAGGGTGGATTACTCAAGGCGTGGCGATCTGCAACAGCTGCGGCGACGGATGCAGATGATCTTTCAGGATCCGATGGCTTCGCTCAACCCGCGTATGACCGTGCGCGAGATCGTGGCCGAACCGCTGCGCTATTTCCGACCCGAGATCGACGCCAAGGCGCGGCGGCGCGCGGTGTTGGACATGATGGACCGGGTTGGCATCGCGCAGGCCAACATCAATCGATTCCCGCATGAGTTCTCCGGCGGTCAGTGCCAGCGGATCGGCATCGCACGCGCCTTGGTCGCGCGTCCGAAAATCCTGCTCTGTGATGAGCCCGTCTCGGCTCTGGATGTGTCGATTCAGGCGCAGGTGATCAATTTGCTCAAGGAACTGCGGGCGGAGATGGGGCTGACGCTGGTCTTTGTCGCGCATGATCTGGGTGTGGTGCGGCATATCTCGGACGACATCCTTGTAATGTACATGGGCGGCATGATGGAAATGGCCCCGGCAGCGGAGCTGGTAGGCGCGCCGCGCCACCCCTACACGCAGGCCCTGTTGTCGGCGGTGCCGGTGCCGGATCCGCGGGTCAAGGTGGCCCCACAGATCCTGACCGGGGACCTGCCCAGTCCGATGGACTTGCCCCGGGGTTGCCTGTTCCAGTCGCGCTGCCCGCGCCGCGTGGCGGCCTGTGCCGAACAGCGCCCCGACCTCGTACATCGCGACGGGCGGCACGTCGCCTGCCTGCTGGAAAACGAGATGGCCTGACAGCGGCCGTTGAACCATGCCGAACTTTGCCCCCGCCTGGCGCCACCGGGTTTGCTTGCCTCGGAAAAAGATCATGCCCGATTATCAAAAAGTCCGGAAAAGAGTTGTCGCCGGAATTAAGGTGGTCCGATGCCCCCGCGCAACGCATATTCGGACGAACCCAGCCTTTGCCTTTCAGGAGCCTGCATGAGCACCAAGTATTTCGCGCCGCACGGGGGGCACCCCGGACAGGACCAATTGCTGACCGATCGGGCCGTCTTTACCGAGGCCTACGCCGTGATCCCCAAAGGCACGATGCGGGACATCGTCACCAGCTTCCTGCCTTTCTGGACCGAAACGCGCCTTTGGGTCATTTCGCGTCCTCTCAGCGGGTTCGCCGAGACATTTTCGCAATACATCATGGAAGTGCAGCCGGGAGGCGGCTCTGACCGGGCCGAAACAGACCCCGAGGCCGAAGGCGTATTGTTCGTGGTCGAAGGTGAGGCGACACTCAGCGTCAATGGCGACACCCATGTGCTGACCCCTGGCGGCTATGCCTACTTGCCGCCGTCAAGCGGCTGGACCCTGCACAATCGCGGTGCGGAGACCCTGCGCTTTCACTGGGTCCGCAAGGCCTATGAGCCGGTAGAAGGGCTGGACATGCCCGAGGTGCTGATCCTGAACGAACAGGACATCGCCCCGACACCGATGCCCGGCACCGACGGAAAATGGGCGACAACCCGGTTTGTCGATCCGACCGACATGCGACACGACATGCATGTCACCATTGTCACGCTGGAACCGGGCGCCGTGATCCCCTTCCTTGAAACCCATGTGATGGAACACGGGCTGTATGTGCTCGAAGGCAAGGCGGTCTACCGGCTGAACACCGACTGGGTCGAGGTAGAGGCCGGTGATTACATGTGGCTGCGCGCCTTCTGCCCGCAGGCCTGTTACGCCGGCGGTCCGGGCCGCTTCCGCTATCTTCTGTACAAGGACGTGAACCGCCAGATGGCGCTGCGGCCCGGCATCGCCGCGCACCGCCCGCAAAGACACCTCAAGGCGGCCGAATAGCCTGACGACACAAAAGACGCCTCCGCCCTCCTGCGGAGGCGTTTTCAGTTTGCGGGCTTGGCGGGCGCCCCCTCCAACCCGCGCATCGCCACCAGTGCGCGTTTGGAGACGAAATCGACAAGCAGCCGGATCTTTGGGTCCTGCAATTTCTTGTGCGGGTACAGACAGCCAAAGATTGACGGCACCGGGCGCGCCTCCGGCAAGACCTCGATCAGCCGCCCCGCCGCGATATGCGATGCCACGTCGAAAACCGGCTTGTTGGCGATCCCCGCCCCCATCAAGGCCCAATCCGTCAGGACATCGCTGTCATCGGCGTCAAAGCTGCCCGCCACCTCGAACTTGCGCGGGCCTTCGGCGGTGTCGAGAGTCCAGAAATACTCGGGCGAGCGTGGATAGCGCAGCAGCAGGCAATTGTGTCCCTGCATCAGATCCTCAGGGGTTTGAGGCGTACCGCGCCGTGCCAGATACTCCGGCGCCGCCACAAGGACGCGCGGGCAATTGGCGATCTTGCGTAGCTTGAGACTGGAATCATGCGGCGTGCCGACGAAAAAGGCGAGGTCGATGCCATCGGCCAGAATATCGACCTTGCGGTCCGACATGCGCATCCGGATTTCGGTTTCCGGGTGGCGGTCGACGAATTCAGGGACCAGCGGCGCGATGATGCGGCGACCGGCCCCGAAGGGTGCGGTGACGCGGATCACGCCGCGCGGCGCGCCAGAGAATTGCGCGGCGACGGCCTCGGCATGGTCCAGCGTCTCCAGCACACGTCGCGCCTCTTCATAAAACCTGTGGCCAGCCTCTGTCGGCGTCAGGGATCTGGTTGTCCGGTTGAACAGCCTGACGCCCAGATGCTGCTCCAATTCCTTGATCCGCTTGCTGGCGACGGCCGGTGTCAGGCGCAGGTCCCGGCCGCCAGAGGTGATGCTGCCCAATTCGACGGTGCGGACAAAGACCTTGAGACTGTCGAGATAGGACATTGGGTTTCCGCCGTTTTTCGCGTTTCAGACCGGCAATCGCCATGGGCGCGCGCGCCATCACAAGGGTTTTATTTTCAACGTATCGTATAAAGAATTTCGCGAATGTCACCGTTTTTCGATGCAGTCGACAGGCGTAGGATGGACTCAATCGACCTTTTCCCGGCCAAGGCAGGACATCCGATGACCCATCAGACCGACATCCGCTTTCTTCTGAACGGCGCCGAGATCTGCGCCCGAGGCGTGCCCGCCACGCAGACCCTGCTGGATTACCTGCGCCTCGAGCGCCAGCTGACCGGCACCAAGGAGGGCTGCGCCGAGGGCGATTGCGGCGCCTGCACGGTGCTGGTGGGCCGGTTGCAGGATGGCGCGCTGCGCTATGAGGCGGTCAATGCCTGCATCCGCTTTCTCGCCTCGCTGAACGGCTGTCACGTGGTGACGGTGGAACATCTGTCCGGCCCCAAGGGCCCTCTGCATCCCGTGCAGCAGGCGATGGTGGATTACCACGGCAGCCAGTGCGGCTTTTGTACGCCGGGCTTTGTCATGTCTCTCTATGCGCTCTGGATGCAGACGCCCTTGCCAACGGAGGCGCAGGTGGAAACCGCCATTCAAGGCAACCTCTGCCGCTGCACTGGGTACGCGCCCATCGTCAAGGCGGCGCTGGCGGTCAATACCTACGGCAGCCCGGTCAACGATCATCTTGTGGCCGAACGCGATGCCGTCACCGCCCGCCTGCAGGCGCTGCAGCCCAAGGGCCGCGTTGTCACCGGCCCCGCCGAGGATCGCGCGATCCTGCCTGCCGATCTGGACGACCTGGCGCAGGTGCTGGCAGAGGAGCCTCAGGCCACCATCGTGGCGGGCTGCACGGATGTCGGCCTGTGGGTGACCAAGTTCATGCGCCCGATTTCACCGGTGGTCTTCATCACCCATCTGGAGGAGCTGAAGACCATCGACCTGGGCGACGATGCCCTGACCCTTGGCGCTGGCGTGACCTATTCCGAGGCCGAGGACAGCATCCGGCAGGCCTTTGCCCATCTGGGCGACTACTGGGACCGGATCGCGGGCTGGCAGGTGCGCAACATGGGCACGATCGGCGGCAATATCGCCAATGGCTCGCCCATCGGGGACCTGCCGCCGGTGCTGATCTCTTTGGCGGCCGAAGTGACGCTGCAAAAGGCCGGGGGCACGCGCCACCTGCCGCTGCAAGACTTCTTTATCGACTATGGCAAGCAAGACCGGGAGCCCGGCGATTTTGTCGCCTCGCTGCGCATTCCGCGCCCGAAAACGGGCCAGATCGACGCCGCCTACAAAATCTCGAAACGCCGGGATGAGGATATCTCTTCGGTCGCGGCCGGGTTCAGCGTGGTCGTGACAGAGGGCCGGATCACCGAGGCGCGGCTGGCCTTTGGCGGTATGGCCGCCACGCCGAAACGCGCTGCCGCCGCCGAGGCCGCGCTGATCGGCCAGCCCTTTGGCGCAGAGGCTTTCGAGGCCGCCGCGCAAGCACTGACGCAGGACTTTTCGCCCCTCACAGACTGGCGCGCCTCAGCCGGTTACCGCCTCTTAGTCGCGCAGAACCTGCTGCGCCGCTTTCACCTTGAACAGACAGCCGCGGATGGCCAGCCCGTCCGCCTGGCCGTGGCATAAGGAGCCGTTTCGATGAAAGATCTGAACACCATTCAAGGCGCCGTTAACCACGACCTGAAACATGACAGCGCCATCAAGCACGTCACTGGACGCGCCGAATACTGCGATGACATCCCCGAGCCACGCGGCACCCTGCACGCCTACTTTGGCACGTCCACGGTGGCGCATGGGCGCATCCTGTCGATGGACCTGAGCGCGGTTCTTGCAGCCCCCGGCGTGGTGACAGTTCTGACCGCCAAGGACGTGCCCGGCGTCAACGACATCAGCCCCACGGGCCGCCACGATGAACCGGTCTTTCCCACCGAAATGGTCGAATTCCACGGCCAGCCGCTGTTTGCCGTGATCGCCGAGACCCGCGATGCGGCCCGGCGCGCGGCGGAACTGGCGCAAATCGACTATGACGTGCTGCCCCACGCGCTGGACCCGCTGTCCGCGCTGGAGGCGGGTTTGCCGATGGTCACCGATCCGCTGAAGCTGGAGCGCGGCGACGTCGCCACCGGCCAGGGCAGCGCCCCGCATCGCATCAAGGCGCGCATGACCGTCGGCGGGCAGGACCACATGTATCTCGAAGGTCATATCGCCTTTGCCCTGCCAGGCGAGGATGACGATGTGATCGTGCATTGCTCGACCCAGCACCCCAGCGAGGCACAGCACATGGTGGCGCATGTCCTGGGCGTGCCGTCGAACGCGGTCACCGTGAACACGCGGCGCATGGGCGGCGGCTTTGGCGGCAAGGAAAGCCAGATGAACATCTTCTGCGCCGTCGCAGCAATGGGGGCAAAGAAGCTGAACCGCCCGGTCAAGATCCGGCCCGACCGCGATCAGGACATGACGGCGACGGGCAAGCGGCATGATTTCGTGATCGACTATGACGTGGCCTTTGACGACGCCGGCCTCATTCAGGCGGTCGAGGGGCATTTCGCGGCGCGCTGCGGCTATTCCTCGGACCTTTCGGGCCCGGTGACGGACCGCGCGCTGTTCCACGCCGACAACGCCTATTTCTACCCGCATGTGCGGCTGACCTCCTGCCCGCAAAAGACCAACACCGTGTCGAACACCGCCTTTCGCGGCTTTGGCGGTCCGCAGGGCGTCATCGCCGCCGAACGCATGATCGAGGAAGTGGCCTATGCCCTTGGCAAGGACCCGCTGGATGTGCGCAAGGCGAATTTCTATGGCACCGAGGGCCGGGATCTGACGCCCTATCACCAGCAGGTCACCGACAACGTGATCGGGCGTGTCGTGGACGAGCTGGAAACCAGCGCCGACTACCGCGCCCGCCGCGCCGCGATCATCGCAGAAAACGCCAAGGGTGGGATCATCCGGCGCGGGATTGCGCTGACCCCGGTCAAGTTCGGCATCTCGTTTACTGCCACGCATTACAATCAGGCGGGCGCGCTGATCCATGTCTACAATGACGGGTCCATCCATCTGAACCACGGCGGCTGCGAAATGGGTCAGGGGCTGAACACCAAGGTCGCCCAGGTGGTGGCCGATGCCTTTCAGGTCGATTTCGACCGGATCAAGATCACCAAGACGACGACCGAGAAGGTGCCGAACACTTCGGCCACGGCGGCCTCCTCCGGGTCTGACCTGAATGGCATGGCGGCACTGAACGCGGTGGAGCAGATCAAGGCCCGGCTGGTGGACTTTGCTGCCGAAAGCCGGGGCGTCGCGCCGGACGCCGTCACCTTCCTGCCCAACGCGGTGCAGATCGGGACCGAGGTCGTGTCCTTCGACAGCTTTATCCGCGAGGCCTATATGGCGCGGGTGCAACTGTCGGCGGCGGGCTTTTACAAGACGCCGGACATTCACTGGGACCGCGCCGCAGGCAAGGGTCGTCCGTTCTACTACTACGCCTATGGCGCCTCCTGTTCCGAGGTCAACATCGACACGCTGACCGGCGAATACCGGGTCGAGCGCACCGACATCTTGCACGATGTGGGCCGTTCGCTGAACCCGGTGCTCGACAAGGGCCAGGTCGAAGGCGCGTTCATTCAGGGCATGGGCTGGCTGACCACCGAAGAGCTTTGGTGGGACGACGCGGGACGTTTGCGCACGCACGCGCCTTCGACCTACAAAATCCCGCTGGCCAGCGACCGCCCGCGCATCTTCAACGTCGATCTGGCCGACTGGTCGCAGAACGCCGAGCGCACAATCAAGCGGTCCAAGGCCGTGGGCGAGCCGCCCTTCATGCTGGGCATCTCGGTCTTCGAGGCCCTGTCGATGGCCGTGGCCAGCGTCGCGGACTATCGGATCTGCCCGCGCCTTGATGCCCCCGCCACGCCGGAATGTGTGCTGATGGCGGTCGAACGGCTGAAAGCGCAGGGGTGAACCGATGGACGCCCTGAGCTCTCTCGACAGCTTCCTTTTTGGTCCCGGCCCGGTCGCGCGGCTGCGTCTGACCCGCGTGCGCGGCTCTTCCCCGCGCGAGGCGGGAACAGAGATGTATGTCCGCGCCGAGGCGCTGCACGGCACCATCGGCGGCGGTCAGCTGGAACACCGCGCCATCGACGCGGCCCGCGCCCTGCTGGCGTCCAGCGACATCGCGACCCATCTGGACCTGCCGCTTGGCCCCGAGATCGGGCAATGCTGCGGCGGGCGGGTCGAGATCGCCATCAAGCGGATGAGTGTCGCGGACACGCGCGCCGCATTGACCGAGGCCGAGGCCGAGCATGAACAATTGCCCGAGGTCTATATCCTCGGTGCCGGTCACGTCGGCCGCGCGCTTGCGGATCAGTTTCAGCACCTGCCGGTGCGCACCGTCCTTGTCGATCAACGCGCCGAGGAACTGGCGCAAAACCGCGCCACCGTGGAAACCCGGCGCAGCGCGATCCCCGAGGTCGAGATCGCCCGCGCCGCCCCCGGCAGCGTGTTCATCGTTCTGACCCATGACCACGGGCTCGATTTCCTGCTCGCCTCGGCGGCGCTGGAACGGGGCGATGCGGCCTATGTCGGCCTTATCGGCTCGGGCACCAAGCGGGTGAAGTTCCGCAACTGGTGCAAGACTCACTGCGATGGCCTGTCCACCGCAGACCTGATCTGCCCCATCGGGGCAGGCGGCAGCCGCGACAAGCGGCCCGCCGTGATCGCCACCTTCGTGGTGGCCGAAGTGATCGCGGCGCTGACCTCTGAAACTGCCGCAACCCACCCCGCAAGGGGCGCTCTGCCGCATATCGCGGCGGAGTGAACAGCATCCCACCGCGACCTGTCCACGGGGAGAGGACAGGCGCTGGCGGGTTTCATGAAGGAGGTCCCCATGCGGGATGGGAGTTACACATATCGTCTGTTTGATCGCAGCGATTTCAGCGCTTTCTGGGCGCTATTCACAGACAACCTCATCAACCTGATGGTTCTGGCGGGCATCTGCCAGTTCGTCTTTCAGATGCCGGCCGAGATCGTCTTCGGCCGCATCGTTCCGGGCGCGGCGGTGGCCATCGTGGCCGGGATCGCGGTCTATACCTGGCTGGCGAAACGCGCCGCGGAAAAGCATGGCCGCGACGTGACCGCCATGCCCTACGGCATCTCGACTCCGGTGATGTTCGTCTACCTGTTCGGCGTGATCGGCCCGATCTACTGGTCGACCAATGACCCGATTCTGGCCTGGCAGGTTGGCATCGGAGCGGGCTTCATGGGCGGCATCGTCGCCGGCATGGGCGCTATCGTCGGACCCTGGCTGAAGCGGGTGACGCCGCGCGCCGGGATGCTGGGCACGCTCTGCGGTATCGCGCTGGTGTTCATCGGGACCGTGCCGCTGGCCACGGTGTTCGAAAACCCATTCGTCGGCTTTGCCTCGATGATCATCATCCTCTGGGGGCTTGTGGGCCGGTTCCGCCTGCCGTTCAACATCCCGGCGGGCCTCTTGGCGCTGGTTGTGGGCACCGTGGTGGCCTTTGCCATCGGCGAGGCGCGGATCAGCTTTGAGGGTGTCGGTTTCTACCCGCCGCTGCCCTATGTCGGCGACCTGATCGCGGGCATTCAGTACCTCTTTGCCAACCCCGAGTTGTTCCTCGTGCTGGTGCCGGTGCAGATCTACAACTTCATCGAGACCATGAACAACGTCGAAAGCGCCGAGGCGGCGGGCGACCATTACCCGGTCGGCACCTGCCAGGTGACGGATGGCGTCGGCACCATGATCGGCGCGGTCTTTGGCTCGCCCTTCCCGACCACCGCCTATATCGGCCACCCGGCCTACAAGCGGATGGGCGCACACGCGGGCTATATCATCGGCGTGGGCGTGGTGATCCCGGTCGCCGCCATCTTTGGCCTGCTGGCGTTCCTCAACAACCTCGTGCCCGTGGCCGCCGCCGCGCCGGTTCTGGTCTTTGTGGCGCTCAGCCTGATCACCAACACCGCGCATTCGGTCAAGACCGAGCATATGGCCGCCGTGACCATCGCGATGATGCCGCATGTCTCGGCCTTTCTGATGGTCAAATGGGGTTCGCTGATGGGGGCACTGGGGGCCACCGGAGTCGAAGGCCTGCCACAACTGGGTGACCCGGCGCTGACCGCCGCGCTGTTGCAACAGGGCGCGCATTTCCAGGGCCACCTTGCGCTCAGCCAGGGGGCAATCCTGACCGGTCTGATCTGGGGTGCCATCGTGGCCTCGGTGATTGACGGTCGGTTCCGCAACGCGGGCGGCTTTGCCCTTGCCGCCGCCGTGATGTCGGCCTTCGGCATCATCCACGGCGCCAGCCTGCACTGGCCGGAATTGAGCGGCGTGTCCTCCGGTTACCTGATCTCGGCGGCCTTCCTGTTCATCTATCCGCTGTTTCACAAGGCCGGCGAGATGGAGAACCGCAACGCCGTGGTGGAAGAGGCCCCGGTCTCACCTGCCGAATAACCCCTGCCCGCGCCACCCGCGCGGACAGATCCTCGCGGGCCATGACCCCTCTCATGGCCCGCTTTCTTTTGCCTGGGAACAACCCGATGACCCAAGACCCCAACCGGCGGATCCTGCGTGGCCGCCTACTGACCTTCAACGCCGAACCGCTGGATGACAGTGACACGGATGCCTATTCCTACCTCACCGACGGCGCGCTGCTGATCGCCGATGGCCGGATCACCGCGATGGGCGATTTCGCACAGATCTTGGAACAAGCGCCCGAGGTCCCGGTGACGGACCACCGCCCGCATCTGCTGATGCCCGGTTTCATCGACACCCATGTGCATTTCCCGCAGGTCCAGGTGATCGCGTCATGGGGCGCGCAACTGCTGGACTGGCTCAACACCTACACCTTTCCCGAAGAGACCCGCTTTGCCGATCCCGACCACGCCGAGACCATGGCGGGCCATTTTCTGGACCTGCTGATCGGACATGGCACGACAACCGCCGTGGCCTTTGGCTCGTCGCACCGGGCCTCTGTCGATGCGCTGTTTGCCGAGGCCGCGCGGCGTGACATGGCGATGATCGCGGGCAAGGTGATGATGGACCGCAACGCACCGGCGGCGCTGTGTGACACGGCGCAATCCGGCTATGACGACAGCAAGGCGCTGATCGACCGCTGGCATCGCAACGGCCGCGCGCAGTACGCCATCACGCCGCGTTTCGCCATCACCTCGACGCCCGAACAGCTGGAGGCGGCGGGCGCGCTGGCCGCCCGGCATCCGGACTGCTTCATCCAGACCCACCTGAGCGAGAATCACGACGAAATCGCCTATACCGCCGCGCTCTACCCCGATGCGCCGGATTACCTGGGGGTCTATGAACGGTTCGGCCTGCTGGGGCCGAAGACGCTGTTGGGACATGCGATCCACCTTGAACCGCGTGAGATCGACCTCTTGCAGGCAACCGCTTCGCGCCCCGTGTTCTGCGCGACTTCGAACCTGTTTCTGGGCAGCGGGTTGTTCGACGATGCCGGGCTGCGCGGGAAAGGCACCATCAACGCCATCGCCACCGATGTGGGCGCGGGCACCAGCTATTCGATGCTGCAGACGCTGAACGAGGGCTACAAGATCCTGCAATTGCAGAACCAGAAGCTGCACCCGCTGCGCGCCTTCCACTGGATCACACGCGGCAACGCGCTGGCGCTGGGGATGACGGACCGGATCGGCACGCTGGAGGCCGGGACAGACGCGGATGTGGTGGTGCTGGACGCCCGTGCAACCCCGGCCATGGCGCTGCGGATGGACCGGGCGCAGAGCCTGTCCGAAGAGTTGTTCGTGTTGCAGATGCTGGGCGACGACCGGGCGATTGCCGAGGTCTATGTGGCGGGACAGGCCCGCAAGACAGGCAACATGTTGCAGCAACCTGCTGCTGGTCCTGCCGAGCCGGTTCCGGCATGAAAAAAGGCGGCGCGCCAAAAGCGCGCCGCCCTTCGACATGTGGACCCGAGGCGACAAGCGCCCGGGGCAAGTGGCTCAGACGTGATCGTCCTTCACCAGCGACCCGTGACCGTGACCGGCCATGCCGCCAGAGACTTCCTCGGTCGCCTCGCCCGACAGTTCCTCGGGCAGGACAAGGTTCAGCACGATGGCGATCAGCGCCGCCGGCAGGATCCCCGAGGTGGCCAGCACCTTCAGCGTTCCGGGCAGGTACTGCAGGGCGTCCGGCTCCAGTTGCAGGCCCAGGCCCAGCGACAGGGCGATGGCAAAGATCACCATGTTGCGCCGGTTCCAGGTCACGTCCGACAGCATCGAGATACCGGCAGCCACGACCATGCCGAACATGACGATCACACCGCCGCCCAGCACCTCGATCGGGATCGACGAAATCACCGCGCCGATCTTGGGGATCAGGCCGCAGACGATCAGGAAGATCGCGCCGATGGTGACGACGTGGCGGCTCATGACACCGGTCATGGCGATCAGGCCGACGTTCTGGCTGAACGAGGTATTCGGCAGCGCCCCGAAGAGGCCCGAGATGGCCGTGCCGATCCCGTCGGCATAGGTCGCCCCCTGGATTTCCTTGTCAGTCGCTTCGCGGCCCGCCCCGCCCTTGGTGATGCCCGAGACGTCCCCCACGGTTTCCACCGCCGAGACGAAGGACATCAGGCAGAAGCCGATGACCGCCGCGACCGAGAATTCCAGCCCGAAATGCAACGGGTTCGGCAGCGCAAAAGAGGCCGCCCGGCCGACGTTGCCAAGGTTCACCTGGCCCAGCGCAAAGGCCAGCGCATAGCCCACCAGCAGGCCGACCAGTACGGCTGAAACCGACAACATCCCGCGGGCAAAGAACTTCAGCCCCAGCGTGACCACGATCACCGTTCCGGCCATGAACCAGTTGATGGCCGAGCCGTATTCCGGCGTGCCGATGGCCGGAACGCCACCCGCGGCGTACTGGACGCCGACCTTGACCAGCGCGAGGCCGATCATCGTCACCACAAGACCCGTGACCAGAGGCGGCAGGGCAAAGCGGATCTTGCCAATGAACAGGCCAAGGATCGCGTGGAAGATACCCCCCGCCACGATTCCGCCCATCAGGATGGCAATGGCATCAACGCCCTTGCCCGCCACCAGCGGGATCATGATCGGGATAAAGGCGAACGACGTGCCCTGAACGATGGGAAGGCGCGCGCCCACCGGGCCCACTCCGATGGTCTGGAACAGTGTGGCGATGCCGGCAAAGAACATCGACATCTGGATCATGTAGATCATCTGCGGAAAGTCGGGACTGTTCGAGCCGAAGCCGAAACCCGCCGCGCCGCAGACGATGATGGCCGGAGTGACGTTCGAGACGAACATCGCCAGCACGTGCTGGATTCCCAGCGGCACCGCCTGGGCGATGGGTGGTGTGAAATTCGGATCGCGCAGTTGCGCTGGCGTTCCGATGGATGCGTCAGCCATAGTATCTCCCCTCATAGCTGTTCCTTTGGGCCACCGCTCCTCCCGGTGGCCCGGGTCGTCAGCCCTCCACCACGTCGTAAGCGGTTTCGAACCAGTGTTCCTGGAGATTGTCTCCAGCGCCGATACGGTCCACCACGGCAAACAGACCGGACCCGCGGATCGGGGTCAGGACGCCATGCCAAGTGTTGCGGTGGAAATTGATGGCCTGCCCGGGTTCCGTGAGGAAGGCCTGCGGCTGGCCGGGACGGTTGCCTGCATCTTCCGCAACGATGACCACAAATGCCTCCATCGACAGCGAAATGAAGGCCTGTGATCCTTGCGGATGCCGCTCCATCATGTCCAGCTTCAGAGGCAGCTTGCGCAGCTCGGCCTTGAACAGGCTGATGCCCGCGCGGCCATCGGCAAAGTCCAGTGTGGCGCGGTCATGATAGCGACCGCACAGCCCCTGATTGATCAGCTTGTCCGGCGCGCCATCGGTGTCCAGCACGTCCCCGAAGGGCGCAAAGGCCTCTGCCGTCAGCGGGCGCAGCGTGATTGTACCGCTCATGCGCCCAGCTTTTCGATCAGGCGCAGTTCGGCGATACGCTCTACCTGTCGGCAAGCTTCGGCGAATTCGGTCGCACGATCATTGTCGATGCGGCGTTGAAAGGCGTCCAGAATGCTTGGTTTGGTGTTGTCCTTGACCGCGATGATGAAGGGAAAGCCAAACTTTTCAGTGTAGGTATCGTTCAGACGGGTAAAGGTCTCACGTTCCTCATCGGTCAGCATGTCCAGCCCTGCCCCTGCCTGCTCGGCGGTGCTTTCGGCGGTCAGACGCCCGGCGGAGGCCAGTTTACCTGCCAGATCCGGGTGTGCCGTCAAGACGCCCAGACGCTGGTCCGCGCTGGCCGAACGGAACACGCGGGCCAAAGCGTGATGCACCCCCGTCGCCGTGTCATGCATCGGGCCAAGCTCCAGGTCATGCGCCCCTTCGGCGATCCACGGGCTATGTTCGAACACACCGCCGAACTCGGAAACGAAGGTCTCGCGGTCCATCTCGGACGGGCGGCTGCGCGGCGCAGGCGGATGCTGCTGCGCCCAGTGATCGGCGATCTGTTCGCGGGTCGCGAACCAGACGCCATCATGTTTCATGAAGTGTTCCAGCGCGCGCTTCAGCGCCATCGCCCGACCGGGACGACCGATCAGGCGGCAATGCAGCCCGATCGACAGCATCTTGGGCGCGCCTTCCTGTCCCTCGGCATAGAGCATGTCAAAGCTGTCGCGCAGGTAGCTTTCGAACTGGTCGCCGGTGGTATAGCCCGCCTGAATCGCGAACCGCATGTCGTTGCAGTCCATGGTATAGGGCACGATCAGCTGATCCTTGCCGCACGTCTTCACCCAATAGGGCAGATCATCGGCGTAACTGTCTGCGATGTATGCGAAATCGCCTTCGTCAGCGGCAAGCTCCACTGTGTTCATGGAACAGCGCCCGGTGTACCAGCCGCGCGGCGCGCTGCCGGTTACCTCGGTGTGCAGGCGGATCGCCTCGCGGATCTGCGCGCGCTCCTCCTCCGGGTCCATGTCCTTGTGCTCGACCCATTTCAATCCGTGGCTGGCAATCTCCCAGCCCGCCGCCTGCATGGCCCGAAGCTGTTCCGGCGCGCGCGCCAGAGCGGTGGCGACACCGTAGACGGTGATCGGCAGATCCTTCAGCAGACGGTGCACCCGCCAGAACCCGGCGCGGCTGCCGTATTCATAGATCGTTTCCATGTTCCAGTGCCGCTGCCCGACCCAGGGCGCGGCGCCAGTGATCTCGGACAGGAACGCCTCAGAGGCCGCGTCCCCGTGCAGGATGTTGTTCTCTCCGCCCTCTTCGTAATTCAGGACGATCTGCACGGCGATTCTGGCCCCGTTGGGCCAGTTGGCCGCCGGGACCTTTGCGCCGTAGCCGGTCATGTCGCGTGGATAGCGTGTCAAATCTGGTTCCTTCTCGGTTGCGCCATGCATAATCCAGAAAATCCAAACTGTTTTTCAAAAAAACAAGAAAGGACTATCTTGTGAGTCGAGCTTTGCCCTGTGCCCTGTTGCAGGTCTAGAAAGCACCCGGACCCAAGCGGAGACATTCATGATGACCGGTTACCTGACCACCCATGTCCTCGACACGGCGCGCGGCTGCCCTGCCGAGGGGCTGAAGATCGAGCTTTACCGGATCGAGGGCGACAACCGCAGCCTGCTCAAGACCCTGACCACCAATGACGACGGCCGCACGGATGAACAGATCCTGCCGGCGGAACAGTTCCGGACCGGTGAGTATGAGCTGATTTTTTACGCAGGTGCCTATCTGGACACCTGTGGCACGCCGCCCGAAGAGCCCCGGTTCCTAGACGTGATCCCACTGCGTTTCGGCATGTCGGAACAGTCGCACTATCATGTGCCGCTGCTGCTGTCGCCCTTCGGCTATTCGACCTATCGCGGCAGCTAGACCGCTGACCGCGGCGTGTCCGTCGCGCGGATCATCGCGGCGATGCGCTCGATCATGAATTCCATGAACAGCCGCGTCTTGGGGTCCTGCCTGCGCCGATGGGTGAACAGGCAGGCCATCTGGATCGGTTCCGGTGGCGTCGCGACCGCCACCGGAACCAGCGCACCGTTGCGCAGATGCTCGGCGATCTCAAACACCGGTTTCATCGCGATGCCGTGGCCCGCCAGCGCCCAATCGGTCAACACGTCCCCATCGTCGGATTCGTAGCGGCCCGAGACGCGAAAGCGTTTCGGGCCCTCTTGCGTCGTCAACAGCCACTGAAACTCGGTCGCGCCGGGAAAGCGCAGGCTAAGACATTCGTGTCGCTTCGCGATCAACTCGTCGCCGTTGGCGGGCATCCCGCGCGTGGCGATATAGGCCGGTGCGGCACAAAGCACCCGCTCAACATCGGCGATCTTGCGGATGCGCAGGTTGCTGTCCTCGGGCTGGCCAAGGAAAAACGACAGGTCCAGCCCTTCGGTCGTCAGGTCCACCCGCCGGTCCGTCAGCCGCAGGCGCACGCTGACTTCTGGATATTCCTTCAGGAAATCGGGCACCTGCGGCGCGATCAGCCGCCGCCCGACGCCCAATGGCGCGGCCACGTAGAGCGAGCCTTTGAGATTTTCAGTGATGTTGACGATCTGCGCCTCGGCGCTTTCGACCGCGTCCAGAATATCCGTCGCCCCACGATAGAACGATTGCCCCTGCTCTGTCGGCGTCAGACTGCGCGTGGTGCGCTGAAACAGCCGCACACCAAGATGCTCTTCCAACTGCGAAATCCGCGCCGAGGTCACCGCCGGCGAAATTCGCAAATCGCGACCTGCGGCAGACATGCTGCCCAATTCGTAGACACGAACGAATGTACGGATGTTGTCGAGGTATGACATTCTTCTGTTTTTTTTGATGCAGCTTGGCTTTTGGCAGCGATACCAGAACAAATGGTCCGCGCCTAGTCTGCCTGAAACCACGATTCTTTGGAGGCACGCCATGTTTGATCTGGCAATAATCTGGGACTGGATCGCTTTTTCTGTCCGCTGGCTGCACGTCATCACCGCGATGGCGTGGATCGGTGCATCATTTTACTTCATCGCACTGGACCTGATGCTGAAACCGAACCCCGACCTGCCCGAGGGCGCCTTTGGCGAGGAATGGGAGGTGCACGGCGGCGGCTTCTATCACACCGTGAAATACATGGTCGCCCCTGCCCGGATGCCCGAGCACCTGACATGGCACAAATGGCAAAGCTATTCGACATGGCTGTCCGGCGCCGCATTGATGATGATCATCTACTGGCTCGGCGGCGAACTATACCTGCTGGACCCGACCAAGGCGGACCTCAGCCTGTGGCAGGGAATCCTGATCTCCGGCGGATCGCTGACCATCGGCTGGCTGGCCTATGATTTCATGTGCAAATCCAAGCTGGGCGAGGCACCGACCCTGTTGATGCTGCTGCTGTTCGCGATCCTCGTGGCGATGAGCTGGGGCTATCACCAGATCTTCACCGGGCGCGCGGCGATGCTGCATCTGGGGGCTTTTACCGCCACGATCATGACGGCGAATGTTTTCTTCCAGATCATGCCGAACCAGCGGATCGTGGTGGCCGATCTCATGGCCGGGCGCTCGCCGGATGCAAAATACGGCAAGATCGCCAAGCTGCGCTCGACCCATAACAATTACCTGACCCTGCCAGTGGTCTTCCTGATGCTGTCGAACCACTACCCGCTGGCCTTTGGCACGCAGCACGCGTGGATCATCGCCAGCCTGATCTTTCTGACCGGCGTCACCATCCGCCATTACTTCAACACCATGCATAAGACCGGCAAGGGCCCAATCTGGACCTGGCCCGTGACCGTGTGCATCATGATCGTCATCGCGTGGCTGTCGACGGCATCCGGCATGGACAGCTACGAGGAAAGCGAGGCGCGCGCCCTGACGCCCTATGAACAAAAGTTCGCCTCTGCCGAGGGGTTCGAGGACGCCTATTACGCCGTCGTCGGCAATTGCTCGATGTGCCATGCACGCGAACCGTCATGGGAGGGGCTGATGTGGGCCCCCAAGGGCGTGGTGCTGGAAACACAGGCCGATGTCGCCCGCCACGCGGATCAGATCTATCTGCAGGCGGGCCGCACCCATGCCATGCCGCCGCCCAACGCCATCGACATGAACGACGAGGCGCGCCGCCAGATCGTGGCCTGGGTCCGCGAAGTGCGGGCGAAATAACCCTGTCGCGGTCACAGGCCCCAACCTTTGGACCGCCACCACCTTTCGCCAAAGACCCACACGCCCTATCTCTGTCGGGCGGCGAACAGGACAAGGACAGAGATCATGAGCAACGCCTCCCCCCTGCGCGTGGACATCGTTTCGGACGTGGTCTGCCCCTGGTGCGCAATCGGCTATCACCAGCTGAAAAAGGCTGCCGAGGACACGGGGATCGAAATCGAGGTCCACTGGCACCCGTTCGAGCTGAACCCAGGGATGGCCGCCGAAGGTGAGGATCTGCGCGAACATCTGACCGCCAAATACGGCACCACGGCAGAGGATTCGCGCAAGGCGCGGGAACGTTTGACCGCCATGGGCGCGGCGCTTGGGTTCGAGTTCGATTATTCCGGGGACATGCGGATGTGGAACACCTTTGGCGCGCATCAGCTGATCGACTGGGCAGCCGAACAGGGCAAGGGACACATGGCCAAGATGGCCCTCTTCGCCGCCTTCTTTACCCGGCGCGAAAACATCTCTGACCTTGCGGTTCTGGCCGATGTGGCGGCCGAAATCGGACTGGACCGCGCCGCGGCGCTGGCGATGCTGGACAGCGGAGACCGCACGGACAGCCTCCGTCGGAAAGAACAGTTCTGGACCTCTCGCGGGATCACCGGCGTTCCGGCAATGATCTTTGGCAGGCAGCATCTGGTGGTCGGCGCGCAGGGCGAAGAGACCTATGCAGGCATCCTGGAACAGCTGGACAGGGAACAGGTCGCATGAGCGCCCCGGACATCCAACGCGAGGAAACCGACAGCAAGGGCCGCTATGTCCTGACGCTCGACGGGCATGCGGCAGAACTGACCTACTCGCGGCTGGGCGCGACCGCGATCATCATCGACCACACCTCTGTTCCCGACGCCCTGCGCGGGCGTGGGGCCGGTCAGGAGCTGGTCGAACGCGCAATCACGGATGCACGCGCCGAAGGGCGCAAGGTCGTGCCGCTCTGCCCCTTTGCCAAGGCGCAGATCCAGCGCCACCCGGAATGGCAGGACGTGCTGCAAGGGCACTGATCCGGGCCTTGGGGCGACCGCGTTCATCAGAAACCTGCCGGTCGTCCTTCCAGGTTCTGTGGTTGAACGCTCCGGCAAAATGTCATGGCGATGACCGGACCGGGTCGAAAGTCTTTCAGAACAGCCCGTTGTCGTTTGCCGAGGTCCCCGAGATGACCTGCAACACGTCCCAATGTTCGACGACCTTACCATTGTCATCAAACCGGAAGATATCGATTCCGGCGTAGTCGTCGCTGCCCGGCCAGAGCTGATGGCAATGCAGGACCACCAGATCATCCTCGGCTATGGCGCGTTTGAAGGTCACCGATTTGCCCGGATATTCGGAGGCCATACGCTCGAAATAGTCGATAAAGGCCTCCTTGCCGTCAGCGACATGCGGGTTGTGCTGAATGTAGACCTCACCGGCGAACCGTTCGATCGCGGCGCGAGGCTGACATTTGTTGAACATCATGTCGTAAAAGGCCATGGCGTTGGCCTTGTTCCGGGCGGGTGTCGTGGGCATTGCGGGTTCCTTGTCAACAACGGCAGAGCGGTCCCCCCTACAGGTATCAAAGCTCCGCGCCGTATCAATCAGGCACTCTTTCCATACCAGGTATGGTCAGGGGAACCTTTGCCCGCCCCCCCTGCGCGAAGCAGACCAATGTCCTGGGGCGCAGGGCTTGCCGGTGGTCTCAGAGCAGGAAGTCAGCCGCCGTCAGTCCGGTCACATTGGCCACCCTGATCTCGGCATCAATGCCGCCATTTCCCGACACATCAAACTGCACGATGGTCGAGCCGCTGGGCGTCTCGAACAGGCGCAGTTCGGCGTCGAACGAAGGCGAAAAGCCCGCCGTCCCCCGAAACGTGAACAGACCCGGCACCATGTCCGAGACATTGATCAGGTCCAGACCTATCTGGAAATCCATGATCTGGTCGCGGTCCGCGCCGATCCCGGCCTCTTCCGTGGAGGCGAAGACAAAGACATCCGCATCGTCCCCGCCGGTCAGATAATCCCGCCCGGTGCCTCCGATCAACAGGTCCAGGCCCGCACCGCCCTGCAGGTTGTCGTTGTCCGCGCCGCCGGTCAGCGTATCATCGCCCGCAGCGCCGATCATCCTGTCGTCGCCGCCATTGCCGGTCAGCGCGTTGTCCAGAGGGGTGCCAACCAGAAAATCGTTTCCGGACCCGCCCGTGATGTTCTCGAAATTGACGATCATGTCGCCAGCGGCGACGGGATCACCAGAGACCGTGTTGTTCCACAACCGCACCGTCACGGCCCCCGCCGCCCCGGAATAATCCAGTGTGTCCCTGTCGCCCGGCGAGCCGTCCAGATATTCGGCGCCGATCCCGGCCACCAGCAGGTCATCGCCAAAGCCACCGGTCAGGCTGTCGGCGCCGTCACCGGCGATCAGCGTATCATGACCACTGGACCCATTCAGCGTATCATCGCCATTGTTGCCAATCAGGACATTGTCCAGATGGTTGCCAGTGATATTGTCCCCACCGCCACCGCCCGTAACGTTCTCGAAATT